>JBCCTO010000044.1:0-26203 GCA_039198355.1 Pseudomonadota bacterium | reverse complement strand
TGTGGTTGTCTTTCGTTTCAATGGTTAGGTTCGCACCACCATCAAAACGGGTAACCAAGGTCTCCTTCAAGAGACCCGCCGCTGCCTTCTCAGTCCTCTGAAAAGGTAGCGGTGTCAGATTAAGTCGAGTCTTCTACAGCTAAAGCATCTCGCATTCTGCTCGAAACAGTAATGCATTAAAAAATGCGTTCGAAAACAGCATATCGCTGTTTGAAAGGCAGCTTTTTTTGATTCAGGTTGAATGCGTAGTGCTCTAACAAAAGAAAACGGGCCGCCGGATTGTTCCGGCAGCCCGTTTTTTAAAAGCGTTGTGATCGCCTCTAGAATTGATAGTAGAGGAACGAGGCATCGGCCCCCAATTTACCCATGGCCACCACCAGAACCAGCGCTGTGGCAGCCGCCCATCCGGCCGATGGGCTCCAGCGCATGGCGGCAGGCAGACCTGCCGTATCCGTATCATCGCTGGACACCCGGTCAGAGCCGGTGAGCTGTTGGGTATTGGGCATGAAGAGCACCATGGCACCCATGACAACAATAAAGGCGAATGCGTCGGCCAGTTCCAGTTCCACGCCGGTGGTGGTGGGGCTGAGGGCGCCGAAGGTCCACATCTGCACCCAAAACGTCATGGCGGTCGCCATATCGGGGGCACGGAACACCACCAGGCCGGAGACGACAACACCCATGGTCAACAGCCAGCCGGTCAGCGGGTTAATCTCCGGCATCTTAAACTCACGCCAGGCGTGGTTGATGGCCAGCGCCACACCGTGGATGACGCCATAGACCACAAAGGTCCAGCCTGCACCGTGCCAGATGCCGGCGATAATGAAGGTAAACAAGACAGGCCCACCGGCGGTGCGAATATAACGCTCCATCTGACTTGCTGCCTTGTCGCCCGCACCCGCCTTGGCCATCACCTTGCGCATGCCCTTCATGGCCATGGGGGTGTAAAGATAGGTGGTGAAAAAGCGCGTCATGGTCATGTGCCACCGGCGCCAGAAATCGCTGATGGACGTGGCCTTGAAGGGCGAGTTGAAGTTCAGCGGCAGGCGCAGGCCAAACATGAGGCCCAAGCCAATGGCCATGTCGGAATAGCCGGAAAAGTCAAAATAAAGCTGCAGTGTGTAAGCCAGCGACCCGGCCCACGCCGTGGTGGAGTTGATAACTTCACCGGCAGCCACACCATTAAAAGCACCATCGGCAAAAGGCGCAATGGCATCGGCCAGGACGACCTTTTTAAACAGACCGGCGGCAAAGATGGCAAGACCCACCCCAATGCGGCGCGGCTCAAGCGCTGTCCAGCGCTCCATCTGGCCAAACATTTCCTTTGACAATACCAGCGGACCGGCAGTGACAGCGGGGAAAAAGGCTGCAAAAACCGTGTAGCGCATCAGCGTTGGCCGCTCTTCGACGCCGCCGCCATGGCAATCCAACAGATAGCCAATCTGCACAAAGGTGTAGAACGAGATGCCCACGGGCAGGATAATATCCGCATGGGGCACGCCCAGGCGGGCCAGATCATTGACCATGTCGATCATGAAATTGGCATATTTGAAATAGCCCAGCGCCAGGATATTGGCGACGATACCCGCAATCAAAATCTTGCCGCTGCTGCCGTCCGCCCGCTTTTTCAAAATGGCACTACCGATGAGGTAGTTGAACAGGATGGAAGAGCACAGAATCACGGCCAACAAGTGCGAGAATTGCGCATAAAACAGGATTGAAATCCCGGCCACATAGGTGGGCAGGGTTTCACGCCCGCCAATGCGGTCGGCCAGCAAAAAGCCCGCAAGGGCCAGCGGCAGGAAGAAGGTAATGAACTCGAAGGAGTTAAAGATCATCGGTTCTGGCTTTCACGTTCAGGCCACAGGCGCGGCCGCATAATATCGGGGCAGTTTCAGGTTTTTCCTGCGCGTCAGTCGAAGCTGGCGCGCAGTTGAATATTGACAACGCGCGATGCGCTCTCGCTGCGCCAGTCTCCGCTCTGGCGGCTGGCTTCCACGGCGGCGGCAGGGCGTTCTTCCACGCTGCTCCCGGCCACTTGCAGCACGGGTGCCTGGGGCCGCTCACCATCCGTCTTGGCCACCTTTTTGGTGCGAGGACCAAGCGTGGGTGATGCAGCGATGGGCATGGTGTCGGTGACGGAAGGCGCCCGGTCTTTTTGGTCCTGTTCCGCATTTTCCAGTGGTGGAAGGCCGCGATATTTGCGGTCTTTCTCCATGAAATCGCGGAAGATAGCGGAAAGACAGGTGCGATTGGCGTGTTCGGAATCGATATATTGGTCCGGCGTACAGCCCAGCGGTGCGGGGTCAAAACCGCCCACCATGTCCCAACCGAACTCATCCGCCCAGCCTTTGACCAGCGCTTTCACCTTGGCCACGCCCTTCATGTAAGGCGTGCCCTGCACAGCGTCCCAGAAGACCGGGTTATAGGGCGGATGGGCCAGATAGACCCGCACGCCTTTTTTGTGCAGATGGCGCAGCAGCGTATCGATGGCCTTCACGCCCTTGGGGTCAATCTCCGGCGGGTTCACGGCTTTGAAAGCCGCAAAGTCCAACGATTCCTTCATCATTCGCTCTTTGGTGAAGATGTTATCGTGCTCTTCCGACCAGATGATGGAACCGCCTGGCAGGAGAATATCCAGCGTGGGCGATTTGTTCACATTGGTGGGGCCGGGTTTCACCGGCGCTTCCAACCAGCGCTTCACATTTGTGTGGAGGATGTCGAGGGACAGGCGATTACGCCATGTGTCCACGGGGGCCACTGTCACCGGATGGTGGGCTTTCAGGCCCAGCTTCTTGGCCATGCGGCGATAGTAGGGAATGCCGGGCAGCCACAGAAAATCCGTGCGCTTGGCCACGGGTGTGAACTGGTTGTCCCGGATCGTCAGGATCATCGTGTCAGGCAATTTATTGTGCCGCTCGAACATTTCGATCATGGCCAGCGGGTCTTCATAATAGTCCCGGTGGATATGAGCGTTATACATGGTGCGGTCGGTCACCAGCCCCACATCGGCTTCCTGCCAGTGGCTCGCGCCCAGCAGCACCACGTCGGGTGTCTTGTCCAGTTTGGCGATATGCGCATCCCGCAAATTGCGAATGTCGATGTTGAGATCGAAGACACCGAAATTGGATTTATTGTCGAAAGCGTCGGCAATTTTTTCCGAATATTCGCGCTTGTACAACTCCGGTGCGAAGGCCCCATTGAGCGTGTAAAGCGTCGTCAAACCAGCAATGGCGAGGCCAGCGAAGGTTGCCAGATAGCGCACGGCACCGCGACGCTGACGGGTGGTTTTATACTGTTCGCGAATATTCTCGCGCGCTTCGTTATAGGCTGCTTCGTATTGCGCATCGGAGTAGGACACCGGCGCGATGGAGCCGTCGCTCTCCATGCGGTCAACGGCCCGCCGCTGCAGGGTCTCGCGGACCTCGGCCTGCTCGGCTTTCGCCGCCTGCTTGGCAGCGTGATAGGTTTTCACCTGTTCGGCATAGTCGGCAATGGGGTTGCCTGCGCTTATTGGTTTTGTGGCCGGCAGTTGTGACGTCATGTCGGTCATGATTTTCCCTGCAAATTCCTGCATTCCCTGCCCGCCACTTTCCAATACGGCCCGTTGGGGAGCCGTTAAGGGCGTGGCGAACCTGGGTTCTTGGTTAAATTTGATTAAATTGCGCTGCGTTCGGTGGCGGGAGCGACGTGATGAAGATGCGCCTGCGCATCCTCCTCCTCCCGCCGTTTGACGCGAGCATCGGCGGCACCCTTGTGCAGCCGCATGACAACCGGGCCGATCAACAGCGGCACCTGACACAGCGCCACATATTGCGCCAGGGACGGGCCAAAGAAGGAGGCCGTCATGGCATAAGCCAGCCCCACATTGCGCGTCATGGCAATAATAGAGGCGGTGTGGGCCACATCACTGCCCAGCGGATGCAAGGCAAGGCGGGTGGCAAACATCATGCCCAGATTGACGGTCAAGGCCCCTGCAAAAAGGGCAATGGTAAAGCCGGGATCATTGGCCCACCCCTCTGCCACGCCCTGCATAATGCCAGCGGCAAAAACGGCCAGTGCCATCATGCCCACGCGGGTGGCGTAGGTGTCGATGCGGTCGGATGCGGCCTCTTGGACATGCTGCTCCTTATTGCGGTTCGCCAAACGCTCAAAAGCCCGCAGGATGAGCACGAAGACGAAGGGCAGAAGCAAGAAGAAGGCCACGCGCATGCCAAACACTTCAAAAGCCACCAAATTGTCCAGCCCTACCAGCGGCCCCACAAAAATGGACAGTGAAATGGGCATGAGGACCGTGGACAGGATCATAATGCGTGCTGCCTGACCCCGGTCCAATCCAAACAGGTGTGCCAGCGCGGGGGAAGCAAACACGGCCCCGGAGCACGCGCTCAACAGCACAAAGGGCAAAATATCCTTGGGCACATTGAGCACAATGGAGAGGGTGTAAACCAAAACCGGCAGCGCCAACTGCAACCAGCCCACCACGCGCAAAAGACTGCCGTTTAAATTGAGCAACTCTTTCGACAGCATGGAGCGGAAGGGCACCAGCGAAGAAAGAACAATCACAAAAAGCGATGAAAGCACGGCGGGCGCCAGGGCATCAGCCAGTCCCGGCACCAGAAGTCCCGCCCCCATGCCGCCTGCGATAATACAGGAGACAAAAAGAGACTCGTCAAAGTCGCTCACCACATCTGTAGAACGATTTTTTGGCGTCGCAATGCCGGTGGAAGTTTGGTTACGCATTACACTGTCCCCCTGAAGACGAGAGGAGAGTGACCGCAAGAGATTGCCATTGAGTAAAATGTTGCACATCCCCGCCGCGGCATTCGCGCCGCAGTCGGCGCACACGCAAAATGCGTTAATGCAGCCTTAACTGACCGTGGTGTTCAACGGGAGGGGTAAGGCGCCGAAGATCAGGTGCTTAGGGACAAGACGTCGTAGCAGGGGTCGGCCCGTGGCCGAGGGAAAAAATGAGCAAAAACAATACAGTACGTGTGGAAACTGAGGGTACTGCGCATGTTTCGGTGAGCAAGCGTGTGGCTGCACCCGGCAAGCTCGCCAATGCTGAAACCGGGTATTTGCTGCCCCAAAACAATGCCAAAAACCTGGATGATCTTGTGGTGGACGAGGCATCCCTGGGCAATATTTTAAGTGGTGCAGGCGCCGGCCTTGCCCTGTTCGACAATAAATTTCGCCTCGTTGCCTCCAACGCACCCTATGCAGAATTGTGCGGGCTGGCGCCCGATGCATCGCTGGTGGGCATCACGCTCATGGACCTCATTCGCATGGCGGCCCGTGCCCGGGGAACGTCCACCGATGAGGTGGAAATTCAGGTGGACCGGGCCATGGAAAACCTGCGCCCCGGTGGCTCTTATACGATGATGCATGAGCGGTTGGACGGCTCCCTCATCGAGGTGCGCCGGGCCTGCCTCACCAACGGTTCCGTGGTGGAGACCCTGCGTGAAACAGAAGGCCACCAGGGCGTGGTGGGACACCAGATCGCAGACATGGCCCGGGAGCGGTTAGATCAGGCGCTCAGCGCCATGAGCGATGGCTTTACCTTGTGGGATCGGGAAGACCGGCTGGTCATGTATAACCGCCGCTTTGTGGACCTGAACCCAGGCATTGCCGACATCATCACCCCCGGCATTACCTATAAACAAATGAAGAGCCGCGCCGTGGCCCGTGGCTTGCACGATGTGGACGGTGTGGAACGCCAGGAAGTGCTAGACTACCTCTTGTGCCAGCACGCCAACCCCACCGAACCCCACGAAATGCAATTGGCCGATGGCCGGTGGATTTTGGTGTCGGAACGTAAAATGCCGGACGGTTCCACCGTGGGCACCCGCACCGATGTGACGGAACTGAAACGCCGCGAACTGGCGCTGAAACAGGCCACCGAAAAGATCAACGCCAAATCGTTGCATCTGGACACGGCGCTGGAAAACATGACCCAGGGCCTTTGCATGTTCGACGGGGGCAACCGCCTGATCGTGGCGAACCAGCGTTATCTCGACCTTTATGGTTTCTCCGCCGATGTGGTGAAACCCGGCGCAACCCTGCGCGAAATTCTCACCTATTCCGTTTCCCTGGGCAATTACACGCCGGAAGAGGCGGAGGTGGCCCTGGAACAGCGGGAAGCCCGGTCCACTTTGATGGAACGGTCCACGGTGAAACAGCGCCTGAAAGATGGCCGTGTCATCGCGGTGATGAACGAACCCATGGCCGACGGGGGCACCATTGCCACCTATACGGACATTACGGAATCCGAACGGCAAGCCCGGGAACTGGAAAGCTATAACGCGAAGCTGGAAGCCTCCAACCGCGAGTTGCAGGACTTCGCCTACGTGGCCAGCCATGATTTGCAGGAACCGTTGCGCAAGATTGAAGCCTTTGGCGATCGGCTTCAGCGCAAACATGCCGACGACCTGCCCGAACAGGGCCAGATGTACATTGACCGGATGCAAGACGCCGCCGGTCGCATGCGCCGCCTCATCAATGATTTGCTCAGCTACAGCCGCATCACCACCAAAGGTAAGGACCCCATTGAGATCAACACCAATGAACTGCTGGCCGGTGTGCTCAATGATCTATCCGTGCGCATTGAGGAGACCCGAGCCAAGGTCACTGTTGGTGATCTGCCTGACCTGATGGGGGATGAGACGCAAATGCGCCAGCTCTTCCAAAACCTCATCGGCAATGCGCTGAAATTCTCGCGCCCCGGTGTGGATCCGGAAATCTCTGTGACGGGGGAGGAAACCAACGGCCAGTTGGTCTTTAAGATTGCCGACAATGGCATTGGGTTTGAAAACCGCTTCAAAGACCAGATTTTCACCATTTTCCAGCGCCTCCACGGGCGGTTGGAATATGAGGGCACGGGGGTTGGTCTGGCCACGGTGCGCAAAATTGTGGAGCGCCACAGCGGCACCATCGATGCTGATGGCCGCCCCAATGAGGGCGCAACCTTTATCGTGACACTGCCGGTGGGCGAGGAAGAATTTTAATTCTGGATTCATGGGCGTTTCCAACCTTCACGTTAGGGGCGCCTTTCAGTCCAGAATTACAAGTCAATTCAGGGGATAGAGATGACTTTAAGACTAGTGGTGGCGGATGATGATGCCGATGATCGGATGCTCATCAGTGAGGCGCTGGAAGAGAGTAAACTGCGCAATCCGGTGGATTTTTGCGAGGATGGTGTGGATTTGCTGGAATATCTGCGTCGGGAAGGGCGCTGGGAGCACCTCAAACACGAGCAGCTGCCGGGTCTTATCCTTCTGGATCTGAACATGCCCCGCATGGACGGACGCACGGCACTGGAAAAAATCCGTGCCGATGAGGCGCTCAAACGCATCCCCATTGTCATCCTCACCACGTCCAAATCGGAGGAAGACATCATTCGCACCTATAACACGGGCGTAAACTCCTTCATCACCAAACCGGTGACCTTTGACGGGTTGATGAACGTGGTGTCTGCCGTCAAGCAGTATTGGTTCGAGATAGTCGCTTTGCCACCGTCTGACGAATAGGGCACCGTCAACACCACGCCCCCTCCATCCGCCGCTGTGAAACAGCGGTGGCGGGAGCGCTTTTGAAGAACGCCTTACCGCGTCAATTCCTTCATAGCATCGCCGATGCCGGAGAGAGTGAGGGGGTACATGCGTTGGTCGAACAGGTCTTTGATGAGGGCGGTGGACTGGGTGTAGCGCCAACCTTTTTCAGGCACCGGGTTCAGCCATACCGTTGAGGGCCATTGGTCGAGGGCGCGGCGCAGCCACACTTCACCGGCCTCGGCGTTCCAATGTTCCACCGCGCCGCCGGGATAGACGATTTCGTAGGGGCTCATGGCGGCATCGCCCACGAAAATGCATTTATAGGTGGGGCCATAGGTGCGCAGCACATCCCATGTGTCCATCTGCTGGCCCCAGCGGCGGCTGTTTTCCTTCCACACGCCTTCATAAAGGCAGTTGTGGAAGTAGAAAAACTCCATGTGTTTGAACTCTGCCCGTGCGGCGGAGAACAGTTCTTCCACCTGGCGGATATAGCCGTCCATGGAACCGCCCACGTCCAAAAACAAAAGCAATTTGACGGCGTTGCGCCGTTCGGGGCGGGTTTTCACGTCCAGATAGCCGTTTTCCGCCGTGGCGCGGATGGTGCCGGAGAGGTCGAATTCATCCGCCTCTCCCTCCCGTGCCCAGCGGCGCAGGCGTTTGAGCGCCACTTTGATGTTACGCGTGCCCAGTTCAATTGTGTCGTCCAGATCGCGGAAGGTGCGCTTGTCCCAAATTTTGACGGCCCGCCCGTGGCGGCCCTCTTTCTGGCCGATGCGCACGCCTTCGGGGTTATAGCCGCCCGCGCCAAAGGGAGACGTGCCACCAGTGCCGATCCATTTGGACCCGCCTTGATGGCGCTTCTCCTGCTCTTCCAGCCGCTTTTTCAGCGTCTCCATGAGCTTTTCAAACCCGCCAAGCGCCTCAATTTGGGCCTTTTCCTCGTCGCTTAGATGCTTGTCCGCCATGCGGCGCAGCCATTCTTCCGGGATGGCCTGTTCGTTGACAGCTTCCGTGCCACTTACCGCTTCCAACCCCTTGAAGACCTGCGCGAAGACGCGGTCGAACTTGTCAATGTTGCGCTCGTCCTTCACCAGCGCGGATCGGGCGAGGAAGTAGAATTCCTCCACGTCCCATAATGCCACCTGCTTCTCCATGGCCTCCAGCAGCGTGAGATATTCCCGCAGGGAGATGGGCACTTTGGCTTCGCGCAAGCTGTAGAAGAGGTTTGTGAACATGAAAGTGACGCTTATCTGTGGTGCGTGACGCTATCCAATCTAGTCTCCCTCATAGCCGGACTTGTTCCGGCTATCCATACCGTTGAGATTCATTGTGTTGGGATGGATTACCGCAACAAGTCCGGTAATGAGGGTAATCAGGGGCTGTGCCCTAGAATTTCGTACGGGCGCGCATGGCGGCGGAGAGCGTGCCTTCGTCCAGATAATCCAATTCGCCCCCCACCGGCACCCCATGGGCAAGGCGGGAGATGGAGACCTTCGTGCCGCGTAGCTGGTCCGTGATGTAATGGGCGGTGGTTTGGCCCTCCACGGTGGCGTTGACGGCGATGACCAGTTCTTTCACCCCGCCTTTGGCTACTCGGTCCACCAGTTGGGCGATGGTAAGATCATCAGGACCAATGCCGTCCAGCGGGGAAAGCGTACCGCCCAGCACGTGATAGGCCGCATTCATCACCCCCGCCCGTTCCAACGCCCACAAATCTGAAACATCTTCCACCAAAATAATGGTGGACTGGTCCCGGCGCGGGTCGGTGCAGAGTTGGCACGGGTTGGTGGTGTCGAGATTGCCGCAAATGGAACAGGTTTGAACCGCTTCCACAGCTTCTGTCATGGCAGTAGCCAGCGGCTCCATCAGCCCTTCTTTACGCTTGATGAGATGCAACGCCGCCCGCCGCGCCGACCGGGGACCAAGGCCCGGCAGGCGGGCCAGAAGCTGGATGAGCCGGTCGATCTCCGCCCCGCTCTCGCCGCGTTTGGGCCCCTCCCTATGGGCTGAAAAATCAGCCATCATTAGCGGCCTTATCCGTCACCGCACGGCTGGATGAAGCACCATGCCCCGCCGCCAGTTTGCGGCGTTTGTCGCGCAGGCTGGTTTGCACCAGTTGCACGGTGCGGATGCGGCGGGGGTCAGCATCCAGCACGCGGAATTCAAAACCGGGCACGCCCGTCACCACTTCGCCCCGCACGGGCACATGGCCAGCCAGCGCAAAGACGAGACCGCCCAGCGTGTCCATGTCTTCAGCCTTTTCACCGGGGTCAAAGGCGGTGCCGATTTCCTCTTGCAGCCGCTCCAGTTCTACCCGGGCATCCACTTTCCACACCCCGTCACTGGTCAGCGTGATGCGCGCATCGGCTTCGTCATCATCGTGCTCGTCTTCAATTTCGCCGACCACCTCTTCCACAATGTCTTCCAGGGAGACGAGACCGTCGGTGCCGCCATACTCGTCGATCACCAGCGCCATCTGGGTGCGGGTGGCCTGCATGCGCGCCATGAGATCGGAGGCCAGCATGGAGGGGGGCACGAAGAGGACGCGGCGGATCACGTCCATGTCCTTCAACTGCATGGACAGGTTGATCCGGTTCATGTCCAATTCAATGCCTTCCGGCGCTTGTTTTGTGGGCGTAGTGGCTGCCTTCTTGGTCTTTGCGCTTTTCCTTGCAGGTTTACGTGTTTTGGGGGGCGGTTCCGCCGCCCGCTTGGTCATGTGCAGCAGCAGGTCCTTGATGAGCACCATGCCGCGGGGGTCGTCCAGCGTTTCTTTGTAGACGGGCAGGCGGGAATGGCCTGATTCCTCAAACTCCAGCAGCACTTCACCCAGCGTGATGGTTTCATCCACCGCCTGAATTTCCACCCGGGGCACCATCACATCCACCACACGCCGCTCGCGCAGGCGCAGGATGTTTTGCAGCATGGCGCGCTCTTCGGGCGAAAACTGATCGCCCCCTTCGCCCTCGCCTGTGAGCGCTTCGGTAAGATCATCCCGCAGGGTCGCGCCGGAGCGCAGGCCCAGACGGATGAGCCAGCGGGTCACCCAACTTTCGGTTTTGGTATCAGTTTGGATGACCACCAATTCCTTGCCGGGTTGCACGCCGGAGGAGATTTCCTCGGAGGCAGGACTTTGGGGTTTTATGGTCTCATCACCATCCCCCGCCGGTTCGGCGGGTTGGTCGGTGGCGGGGTCTGGTCGTGAAAGGGTCATGGTGTCCGTCAAGAGGCAGCCCAGATGGCCGCAATATTCTTCTATGGGGCATCGCCATAGGGGTCTGCAATGGAAAGGGTGGCGAGAATTTGCCGCTCCTTGTCTTCCATGGCTTCGGCCTCGCCTTCGGTCTCATGGTCGTAGCCCAGAAGATGCAAAAAACCGTGAACCAGAAGATGGGTGAGATGATGGTCAAAGGATTTGTTTTGATCCAGCGCTTCGCGGGCGATCGTCTGCTGCGCCAGAACAATGTCGCCCAGCAGGGGCGTGATGGGACCACCACCTTCGTTTGAGGCGAAAGACAAAACATTGGTGGGCTTATCCTTGCCCCGATAACGGCTGTTGAGGCCCTGTACAAAGTCATCATCTGCAAAGAGGATCGAGACTTCCCCGCCTTCAAGCACCTTGTTGCCAAGCGCCGATGCTGCCGCTTTTACGGCAGTATGGCTTAACCCAAAAAGGGCGGCCTCGTCTGGCCAGTCCCCCGCCTCAATACTGCATTCGATTTCCATCTTATGGACGGCGCTGGGGGCGACCGTGATTTTGGGAATCGCCAACGGTTTTGGCAGCCTTGTCATAGGCATCCACGATGCGGCCCACTAGTTTGTGGCGCACCACATCCCCCGCCCCAAAAGCCACCGTGTCGATGCCTTCCACGCGGGACAACACGTCCAGCGCCTGCACAAGGCCGGACGTATGGCCGGGGGGCAGGTCGATCTGGCTGGGGTCGCCGGTGATAATCATTTTGGAGCCTTCACCAAGCCGGGTGAGGAACATTTTCATCTGCATGGTGGTGGTGTTTTGCGCTTCATCGAGGATTACCACCGCATGGGCCAGTGTCCGGCCCCGCATGAAGGCCAGCGGCGCGATTTCGATAATGCCGGAGGTGATGGCCCGCTCCACCTTGTCGCCGGGCATCATGTCGTAGAGCGCATCGTATAAGGGGCGCAGATAGGGGTCCACTTTCTCTTTCATGTCGCCGGGCAGGAAGCCCAGGCGTTCCCCCGCTTCCACAGCGGGGCGGGAAAGGATGATGCGGTCCACAGCGCCCCGCTCCAACAGAGAGGCCGCATAGGCCACGGCCAGATAGGTCTTGCCCGTCCCCGCGGGGCCGGTGCCAAACACCATTTCGGACTTGGCCATGGCACGGATATACGCATCCTGCGTGGGTGTGCGGGCATGGATGGTCTTGCGGGCAGTGGAAATGGAAGCGGCGGCAAATTTAGGCTTGGGCGCAGCCAGTTTGTCCTGCGCGGGCATCCCCGTCTTTTCCGGCACATCCACGCAGGCATTCTTCTGCCCCACCTGGCGCACAGCCCCTTCCACATCCGCTGGTAAAATTTCCTCACCCTCTTCAATCCGGGTCTGCAACGCATCCAAAACAGTTTCCGCTTGCCGAACGGCAGTTTCATCGCCGTCGATGACAACCTCATTGCCCCGGCTGGTGACGCGCAAATGCAAGTCCCGCTCCAGCACGGCCAGGTTTTGGTCATATTGGCCAAACAGCGCCTGCGCGGTGGCGTTATCCGGCAGGGTGAGGATGGTCTGGATTTTCGTAGAGGCCGCCTTTGTTCCTGATGCCTTATTGACCGGCTTTCGGTCAGGATTGGTCACAAAATCCGGCAGGCTGTCAGTGGAACTCAAAGGGCTTTTCCTTGGCTGTTAAGAGAGACGCGGATTTATGAACCAAACCGCTCTCTTGCAAGCCATACCACAGCGCGAACTGCCCCTAAAGCGCGGAAAAGGACCTCTGCGTTACCTAATTACCTCACTCCAAGCGCTTCTTGCTTAATCCGATCCAAAACAATCGAGCGAGATGGATTCTTTACGCGTCAGCCAATTCTGGTGCGGGCTTGCCTTGCAGGGAATTGGCATGGGCCGCGGCAATGGTCACGGAAACGATATCACCAATTTGCCCAGCGGATTTGGGGATCACCACACTTTGCAGCCAGGGCGAGCGGGCAATCCACTGTTCTGCCTCCCGGCCCGTTTTTTCAATCAGCACGTCGATGGTCTTACCCACGCACCCAGCGTTAAACGCCTGCTGCTGCTCGTTGAGCAGGGCTTGCAGGCGCGCCAGACGTTCGGTCTTGACCGGCTCTTCAACCTGATCGCCCATCTCCGCGCCGGGAGTGCCGGGGCGCATGGAATATTTGAAGGAAAAGCACTGGGCGTAATTGGTTCGGCGCACGATTTCCATGGTGGCCTCAAAGTCTTCATCCGTCTCACCGGGGAAGCCCACAATCATGTCGCCGGAAATGGCGATGTCCGGGCGCACAGCGCGGACACGCTCGATAATGTCGAGATACTCGGCCCCGGTATGGCTCCGGTTCATGGCTTTGAGAATTTTGTCAGACCCCGCCTGCACGGGCAGGTGCAGATAAGGCATGAGCTTATCCAGCACCCCATGGGCGGCGATGAGATTGTCGTCCATGTCCGCCGGGTGGCTGGTGACATAGCGCAGCCGCTCCACGCCGTTGATTTGCGCCAGATCGTGGAGCAGCTCTCCAAGCCGCATTTCAAAGCCTTTGGGCCCCATGCCATGCCAGGCATTCACGTTCTGGCCCAGCAGGGTAATTTCCTTCACGCCCGCATCCACCAGTGTCTTGGCTTCGGTGATGATTTGAGCGTGGGGGCGGGAGATTTCGGCACCCCGCGTGTAGGGCACCACGCAGAAGGTGCAGAATTTATCACAGCCTTCCTGCACGGTCAGGAACGCGGTGACGCCCCGTTTGGCCACCTGTTTGCGCTTGGGCAGGGTGAGGTGCTCAAACTTGTCTTCAACGGCATAGTCCGTTTCTACCTGTGCGCCGTCCGTCTTGGCCCGGTTCACGATTTGCGGCAGGCAGTGATAGGTCTGCGGACCCACCACGAGGTCCACAGACCTTTCGCGGCGGATGATCTCTTCACCTTCGGCTTGGGCCACGCAACCGGTGACGCCCACGGTGAGGGGCCGGTCACTGCCCGCCCGCTCGTCTTTCATTTTGCGGATTTGACCCAGTTGAGAATAGACCTTCTCAGCCGCTTTCTCGCGAATGTGGCAGGTGTTGAGCAACACCAGATCTGCCTCATCCAGCTTGTCCGTGGGGGCATAGCCGTCGCCTTCCAGCGCGTCTTGCATGCGCGTGGAATCATAGACATTCATCTGACAACCCCAGGTCTTGATGAAGACCTTCTTGGTGGCAGGCTTGGCCTGCGGGGCGTCTTTCGTATCGGTGGTAGTTTGCTCGGTCATGGTGGCAGTCTTTACGGGAAGGGGTTGCTGCGGTCTAGCATTACCACACATTCTCAAAGTGGAGCGGCGGTTTGCCCGGAACGATGGCGATTACGTCGTAGCGCCAGGACAGGCTTGCCCCATCGGGCTGGCTTTCGATCCATTTCTCGCCCGCCGTTTCAATGCGGCGCTGGGCACGGACGGTAATGTCATCCAGCGCAAATTGGGCGGTTTTGCGGGCCTTCACTTCCACAAACAGGATTAGATCATCGCGCCGGGCGATGATGTCCACCTCACCTTCTCGCCCACGCCCGCCACCCTCGTTTTTGCTGCGATAGCGTGTGGATTCGATCTCATAACCTTGGGCGCGCAGATAGGCAGCGGCTGTGTCTTCCGCCATCCGCCCCCTCTGTTCCGCTTCCCGCTTTCTGGCGCTGGTCATGGAGACTTTAAGGCCAGCGCCCGTTCATAAAGCGCTTTGGCGGAACGGCCGGTGGCCTCGGCCACCTGTTTGGCGGCCTGTTTGGTGCGGGCGGATTGAAGGGCGTTTTTGAGCATATCATCCACCGCCTCATCTGTGAGTGTTGGGGTGGTAGCAGGTGCGATGGCGATCACGATTTCGCCGCGCACCCGATCCATGGCCGCAAATTCTGCCAACAGGCTCTCAGCACAACCCCGGTGAAAAGTCTCGTGCATTTTGGTGATTTCGCGGGCCACAACGATAGCGCGGTCAGGGCCAAGGGCGGTGGCCATGTCGGCCAGTGTGGCGAGCAAGCGGGCGGGGCTCTCAAAGTAAAGCGTGATGGCATCGCTGTCGGCCAGCGCCTCCAGCCGTTCGCGGCGGGCTTTTTGCTTGGGCGGCAGAAAGCCGCAAAAACGGAAATCATCGGCCTGCCCCTCGCCACGCCCCACAAAACCGCTGGCCATGAGGGCGGTCAGCGGGGCGCTGGCACCCGGTAGGGGAATGACTGCGAGTTTCTCTTCCAAGGCTTGCACCACCAGTCGCGCGCCTGGGTCGCTTACCAGGGGTGTCCCAGCATCGCTCACCAATGCGATAGCGGAACCTTCGCTTATCTGGCGCAGCAGGTCCGGCCCACGGGTATCGGCATTGTGCTCGTTGTAGGACACTCTGGGCCGATCAATGCCATAGCGACGCAGCAATACCGCGGTGGTGCGCGTGTCCTCACACGCGATCACGTCCGCAGCCGCCAGCACGTCCAGCGCCCGCAATGTCATGTCAAGCAAATTGCCAATGGGCGTGGGGACAACGTAAAGCCCCGCCGCCAGCTCTGGCGCGGTGAAGGCGTGGTCACCAATGGTGAAGTGTCCCCTTTTCATGGCGGCATTGTGCGCGGGCGGCGTGCTCGGCGCAAGCATTTGACCACAGGCTGGTGCGCTCGCAGTGCGTCCCACGGTTTACTTTTGCGCTCATCATCTGTCAGGAAAGAGAACGCCTTGGGACGAAGGTCCAAAGGCGCGCGATGAGAAAGTGCAGGGGCCATGATAAACCTATCAAATGCTGTGCGAGCCTTTGCTCTGGTGGCAGGCGGACTGGCCCTGTCCGCCTGCCAAACCGGCACGGGTGCGCTGGCGCCGAGCAGCAGTGCCACCCCGCCACAGACGGGCCAACCGGGCACTCAAACGGGCCAGGCTGCGGGCGGTGCCGGTAGCCTGCGTACGCCCACGCGGCAATTCAAAGGTCAGGCCATCGGCAATGGCCCGGTGCGTGTGGCCCTGCTTTTGCCCACGGGCAGTCAGGGAGGGCTGGGTGCTGTTGCCGCCGAAATGGCCAACGCGGCCCGCCTGGGCGTACGTGATTTCGGGCAGGGGCGCTTGCAAATTATCCTGAAAGACACACAAGGGCAAACCCCCGAAGCGGCGCTGGGGGCAGAACAGGCCCGCGATGAAGGGGCATCGCTCATTATGGGTCCCTTGCTCTCAGCCAATGTGAGCGCATCCAAGGGCGTTGCGCAGCCTTCGGGCATTCCACTTCTCGCCTTCACCTCAGATTTATCCCGTGCTGGGCGCGGCACTTACCTGCTCACGTTCCCACCCCAAGCAGATGTGAGCCGGACGATTTCATACGCCGCCTCCCAAGGCCAACGTCGCATCGTCGCCCTGCTGCCCCAAAGCAATTATGGCCGTGTGGTGGAAGCGGCCCTGCGCACCGCAGTGGATGAAAGCGGCGGGCAGGTGGTTTCTATCGCCCGCTACAACAATGATGCCGCCAGCATCAATCTGGCCGCCCGTACCGTGGCGCTGGCCACGGCCCAAGCCGATGCCATCTACATGCCAGACGGGCGGGGCACACCGCAAAAACTGTTGCAAGCCCTGCAAGCCAATGGGGCGCAATTGGCTGGCAAACAAATTTTGGGCTCCGGCCAGTGGGAAGACATGAACCTGTCCAGCAGGGCCCTGCAGGACGCGCTCTTTTCCGGTTCAGACAAGCGCAATTTTGAAGAATTCGCCCGCCGTTATCAGGCAAGCTACGGTGCGCGCCCCAGCGCCACGGCTGCCCTTGCCTATGACGCGGTGAGCCTCGCCTCCCAATTGGCGCAACGAAATCCCCAAGCGCCCTTCACCGCCAATGCTTTCCAAAGCCCCAGCGGCTTTAGCGGCGCCAGCGGCATTTTCCGCTTCCGCGCCACAGGCCGCCCCCAACGGGGCTTGGTGGTCTACCGCGTAGAAAATGGCAGGCCGGTTGTGGTGGATCCGGCCCCTACCCGATTCTAAGACGGTTCGACAAGAGTGTTTCACGTTTCGCTCGAAATACTTCGGTGGCGAAGAGCCGCCCGGCGCTTTCGCGCCGCGCCCGCGTTTGGCCATTCCAAAACGTCGTGAGCGCAAACCAAAGGCATTTGCCGACACTTGTCGGCTAATGCGCTTCGTCCCAGTTATCGGCAGCGCGGGCGTCCACTTGCAGTGGCACCGACAGGTCCAGCGCGGGCATGGGGGCTTCTTCCATGATGCGCACCACGGTTTCGATGGTTTTGTCCACTTCGTATTCGGGCACTTCGAAGATCAGTTCATCATGCACTTGAAGAAGCATTCGGGCAGATAAGCGCTCGGCGGCCAAGGCCACTTCCATGCGCACCATGGCGCGGCGGATGATGTCGGCGGCGCTGCCCTGAATGGGGGCATTGATGGCAGCGCGCTCGTTGAAGGCCCGCATCTGCGGATTTGAGGAGCGGATTTCGGGATAATGGGCGCGGCGTCCGAAAATGGTCTCCACATAACCATGCTCGCGGGCGAAAGCTTTCGTGTCGTCCATATAATCGCGGATGCGCGGGAAACGTTCGAAATAGAGTTTGATATAGTCCGACGCCTCGCCCCGCTCGATGCCCAGATTATTAGCAAGACCGAAGGCGGAAATGCCATAGATAATGCCAAAATTGATGGCCTTGGCCTGGCGGCGGATCATGGGGTCCATGCCTTCCACCGGCGTGTTAAACATTTCTGACGCTGTCATGGCGTGAATGTCGATGCCGTCGGCGAAAGCCTGTTTAAGCTGCGGGATGTCGGCCACATGGGCCAGCACCCGCAATTCGATCTGGCTGTAGTCTGCGCTCACCAATTTATTGCCCGGCTCCGCCACGAAAGCGGTGCGGATTTTGCGGCCTTCCTCGGTGCGTACCGGGATATTTTGCAGGTTCGGGTCAGACGATGACAGCCGCCCCGTGGAGGTGGATGCCATGGCGTAGGACGTGTGGACCCGTTTGGTTTCAGGATTAATGAAGCCGGGCAGCGCGTCCGTATAGGTGGATTTCAGTTTTGAAAGCTGTCGCCAATCCACAATCTTGCGGGGAAGTTCATGGCCCGCCGCGGCCAGATCTTCCAATTGTTGCGCGCCGGTGGCCCATTGGCCGGTCTTGGTCTTCTTGCCGCCGGGCAGGCCCATCTGGTCGAACAGGATTTCACCCAGCTGTTTGGGGGAGCCCACATTAAATTTCTGCCCCGCCAATTCGTAAATCTCGTCCTCATAAGCGGCGGCGCGCTGGGCCAGTTCGCCCGAAAGGCGGGAGAGGATTTGCCGGTCCACGGCGATGCCATTGGCTTCCATACGGCAAATCACATCCACCAATGGGCGCTCCAGCCGCTCGTAAACCGCAGTCATTTTTTCCGCCACCAGACGGGGCTTGAGCACCTGCCACAGGCGCAGCGTCACATCGGCGTCCTCGGCGGCATAGGTGGTGGCCTTATCCAACGCCACGTGGGCAAAGGAAATCATGGACTTGCCGGAGCCGCAGACTTCTTTGAAGGGGATGGGCGTGTGGCCAAGGATGGATTGGGAGAGGGCATCCATGCCGTGTTTGGTGCGCCCTGCATCCAGCACATAGGAAAGCAGCATGGTGTCGTCGAAGGGGGCGACATGGATGTCGTAACGCGACAGCACCAGCCAATCATATTTGATGTTTTGGGCCACTTTCAAAACGCCGGCATCTTCCAGCAGCGGTTTGAGGGCCGCCAGCGCTTCTTTCACGTTCAATTGGTCCGGCAGGCGGCCAGCGCCGAACATATCGCCATCACCCTCCACATGGGCCAGCGGAATGTAGCAGGCTTCCACCTTGCCAACCTCTGGCGAAACAGCCAGCGAGACGCCCACAAGGTCGGCATGCATGGCATCCAGCGAAGTCGTTTCCGTGTCCACCGCCACCACGGCCAGATGGCGGGCGCGGTCGATCCACTCTTGCAGCCGCTCCATGGTCTGCACGGTTTCATAGGCCGAGGTGTCGATTTTCACGCCCGCCGCAGCATCGACCCGTTTTTCCGCCAACCCGCCCGGTGTGAAGAAACCGTCTTTGGGGGCTTCGTCTTTGGCATTACCGTCAAACTCCGGGCCGCGCTGTTCGAAACCGTTCACGTCCAGATCAGCCGCATCCACCGCGGCAGCATCCGTCTCCGTCTGCTGGGCCACGCGGCGGGTGAGCGTGTTCAACTCCATGCTTTTAAGGAAGGCGATGAGTTTCGGGCCGTCCAGCGCGTCCAGCCGCATATGCTCCAGCGGCACGTCCAGCGGCGTGTTCACGTCCAGCGTCACCAACCGTTTGGACAGCCGCGCCTGATCGGCAAACTCTATGAGGTTCTCACGGCGTTTGTTCTGTTTGATTTCCCCCGCCCGTTCTAGCAATTCTTCCAACGTGCCGTATTCATCCAGCAGCTGCGCCGCCGTCTTGGGGCCGATGCCGGGCACGCCGGGCACATTGTCCGTGCTGTCCCCGTTCAGCGCCTGCAGGTCGATCATCATGGACGGGTCCACGCCGAATTTGGCAAACACGCCTTCGGCATCCACCACCGTGTCCTTCATGGTGTCATACATGACGACGGAATCATTGATGAGCTGCATCAGGTCTTTGTCAGACGAGACGATGGTCACCTCACCCCCCGCCGCCACAGCTTCTTTGGCATAGGCGGCGATGATGTCGTCGGCCTCGTAGCCCTCGGTTTCGATACAGGCCACGTCAAAGGCGCGGGTGGCCTCGCGGATCAGCGCAAATTGCGGGCGCAGGTCCTCGGGCGGTTCGGACCGGTTGGCTTTGTATTCAGGATAGATCTCATTCCTGAACGTGGTTGAGGAATGGTCGAAGATGACCGCAAAATGGGTGGGCACCACGCCGCGGGCGGTATCGCGGGCATCCTGCAAAAGCTTCCATAACATGTTGCAAAAACCGGAGACCGCCCCGATGGGCAGACCGTCGGACTTGCGCGTCAGGGGCGGCATCGCGTGATAGGCGCGAAAGATGTACGCGGAGCCATCCACCAGATAAAGATGATCGCCCTTTTGCATGGAAACTCCGTTCGTTTTCGGCCCTGTTGAGGCTTTGGAGTGGCGTAGCACGGGCTTTGCCGCCAAGGGAATGTGGTGATTTTCATGTGTTCACGAAAACTCACTCAAAAGTAAGCGGATGCCCGTTCAGAAGGCCTGAAATTGCCTTGTTTCCGCCGCGATCAAAACCCACCTCGTTTTCAAGCCGATGACGCGACGGCGGCCAGCCACACCCCCATCAAACGGCTGGTGAGCGCACAGTGATCCTGGTCTTTTCCCCTCTCCTGAACCGGGTCTGGCGACGAGCGTCCTGACCCTGCTTTTGACACTGATCTGTCAAAAGCAGGGTCTTTTTTATGGGGGCAGGCTTGGCTACGGTGGGGCAAATTTTCAAACGCTTTGCGAGCGCCCCATGTCTGACCTTTCCGCCGCTCTGGACAAAATTGATGATAATCTGGATGCCTCCATGGAGCGGTTGTTTGCGCTGCTGCGCATTGAGAGCGTGTCCACGGACCCGGCCTACAAAGATGAATGCCGCAAGGCGGGTCAGTATCTGGTGGACCAGTTGTCGGCCCTGGGCTTTGACGCATCGTTGCGCGATACACCCGGCCACCCCATGGTGGTCGCCTACCATGCCGGACCCGGAACGGACGATGCACGCCATGTGCTGTTTTACGGCCACTATGATGTGCAGCCCGTGGACCCCATCGAGCTGTGGGAAACACCACCCTTCGAACCCACCATCAAAGATGTGGACGGGGCAAAGCGCATTTATTGCCGCGGCTCTTCCGACGACAAGGGCCAGTTGATGACCTTTGTGGAAGCCTGTCGCGGCTGGATTGAGGCCACCGGTTCTTTGCCCTGCAAAGTCACCATCCTGTTTGAGGGCGAAGAGGAATCGGGCTCGCCGTCGCTGGAGCCGTTTTTGGAAAGCGCGAAAGAGGAACTCGCCTGCGATATCGCCCTCGTGTGTGACACCAGCCAGTGGGACAAGGACACGCCCGCCATCACCACCGCCCTGCGGGGCATGTCTTCCGACGAGTTGACCATCCACGCCGCCACCCGCGATCTGCATTCCGGCTATTACGGGGGCGCGGCCCAAAACCCTATCCATGTGCTCAACCGCATTTTGGCGGACCTGCATGATGAGAGCGGTGCGGTGACGCTGGAAGGCTTTTATGACGGGGTGGAAGAGACCCCCGATGACATCAAACAAATGTGGGACGGGCTTGGTTTTTCAGCCCAGGAATTTTTGGGCGATGTGGGCCTCTCCATGCCTTCGGGCGAGGCCAACCGTTCCGTGTTGGAACAGACATGGGCGCGGCCCACGGCGGAAGTGAATGGCATTACGGGCGGCTATACGGGCGAGGGCTTCAAAACCGTCATCGCCGCGCAGGCAAGCGCGAAAGTCTCCTTCCGGCTGGTGGGCAAGCAGAACCCGGATAAGGTGGCCGCCGCCTTTCGCAAACATGTGGCCGAGCGCCTGCCGGAGGACTGCACCGTATCCTGGACGCCCCACGGCCGCGGCCCGGCCACGCAGCTGGATTACAACATGCCGGAGTTGAAACTGGCGGCCTCTGCGCTGGAAGATGAATGGGGCAAGCCCGCCGCCATCATAGCGGGCGGCGGGTCCATTCCCATCGTGGGTAATTTCAAGCGCCAGTTGGGCATGGATTCCCTGCTGATCGGCTTTGCGCTGCCAGACGATGCCATCCATTCGCCCAATGAAAAATATGAGGTGAAGAGCTATCACAAGGGCACGCGGTCATGGGCCCGTGTGCTGCAAGCACTTTCGTAAGTGTGCTGCAAGCACTGGGATAGACGTGTTTTAGAGGCGCTTGCCACATGAGACTTGCGGTGTGACGCACAAGTCCCCTAAGCGTTTTCCCATGAACTTGCGTCCGCTCCTCATTCCGCTTTTCGCACTGGCCTTCTGGGCCAGCTTCCTAGCGCCCGCCTACGCGGTGACGGTGGTGCCGCCGGGCAATCGCAGCGCCACCCAGCCCAAAATTCCCGGCGGGTCCGTTAAGCGCTCACGGGGCACAACGTTTGAGAAGAAATACCAGAAAATCCGCAATCTGCTGGCTCGCGACGCAACACTGCGGGGCAAAATCGTCAAAGCTGCCCGCACTTTTGGCATCGACCCCGTGCATATCGCAGGCGCGCTGGTGGGCGAGCACACCTATAATGTGGACGCCAAGGACCGCCTGCAAAGCTATTATGTAAAGGCGCTGGCTTATCTGAACCAGGACCTCAGCTTTCAATACAAAGGCACCAGCATTACCGATTTGACCCGCCAGCCCCGCTTTCAGCGTTGCCGGGGTATTCCCAGCAATTATGATTACTGGACCTGTGTGGAGGCGGTTTGGGACATTTACTATCGCGGCAAGTCCGTGGCCGGTCGCCGCTGGCCCAATGACCGGCTGGGCCGTGTTTTCTTCCAGCCTTTCTATGCGGGCCAAACCTTTGGCCTTGGTCAGTTGAACCCGCTCACAGCGCTGAAAGTGAACGACATCGTGCGCGCCCGCGTGCCCCGGGAGCCAAAACTCTCCGTGCGCAATGCGCCGGTGATTTACAACACCATTATGGAGCCGGATTCCACGCTCTACTACATGGCGGCGGTGCTGAAAAACTCCATCGACCTCTACCGCTCCATCGCCGGCATGGATATTTCCCAAAACCCCGGCATCACCGCCACGCTCTATAATCTAGGCAATGTGACAGCCCGCGCTGCCGCCCTGGCAGAAAAGAACCAGGGAAAATCCCGCAAGACTTTGCCCAAAGAGAACTATTACGGCTGGTTGGTGAACGATAAAATTGCCGATCTGCGGGCAATATTCCGATAAGCGAGCAATGCCCCAGAGCACTGCGCATTCAGTCTGAATCAAAAAAAGCTGCCTCTCAAACAGCAATGTGCTGTTTTCGAACGCATTTTTTGATGCATCACTGTTTTGTATGGAACGGGAGATGCTTTAACTCAAATCCACCGCCGCGATGCGATAAATCGCACCACTGCCGCGCATGAGTGCGTGGAAATTGCGCCCGTCAAACAGGCCGTTAAAGGCTGGGTCGAATATGGAAAGACCGCCTGTATAGGCCCCGAAAGAGGGCATAATCATGCGGGTTCGAGAGGCGGCGAAGCAGGAGCGGCGGACACTGCGGCCCTGGCGCAAAAGGCGCGCTTTGGGGTGCAAATGCCCTGCAATTTCACCCGCAGGCCCATCGACCGTGGGGTCGTGGCGCAGGGTCAGGCCGCCGGTTTGCAGGATTTCCATGACGGTACCGGCGATACCCTTGGGCGGCAGAGGGTCGTGATTGCCGCTAATCCACACCCAGTCCCGCCCCGCCATGATGGTGGCCAGGCTTGCCCGAGCAGCGGTGGTGAGCCGTTCAGCCCCCTGCGCATCGTGAAAAGAATCGCCCAGCGCCACCACCCGGGCCGGTTGCCATTTTTGCACCACGGCCTCCAGCCGTCGCAGGGTGGCCAGCGTGTCATAGGGCGGGATGAGCTGCCCCCGCCGCGCAAAGGACGAGCCCTTTTCCAAATGCAGATCCGCCACCAAAAGCGTGTCTTCGGCAGGCCAATAGGCCACTCCCTCCGGGTCCGCCACCAGTTCCACCCCGTTCACCGCATGAATGCAGCATCCTTCAAACGCCCGTTGTGCGCTGCTGGGGAGGGTTTGTCTTTGAGCAAAGTCTGCCAAAAGGGTTTCATCATCCACGGGTGGGCGTGATTCACCCCGCGCCGCACCGGTGGTCGGTTTGCGACGATAGGCTTTCCCGGAAGGTCGGGGCCAGCGGAAGGTGGGACGCGAATCACTCAACGGATTTCTTTTAGCAGAGCGGCGTCGCCGCGTGGGTGAAAAAAGAACAAAACAGGCTCATGTCTATACGGGGTGAGAAACGTCTTGCTCGGGCAATTCCACCACCGGGATGGGCACGCAACAGGTTTTTTCCTTGGACTTACAAAGATCAGCGATAATGCACTGGTCGCACAGGGGCGTGCGGGCTTTGCAGGTATAACGCCCGTGCAGGATCAGCCAGTGATGGGCGTGATAGAGATAATCCTTGGGGATGCGCTTCATCAAAATGCGTTCCACCTCGTCCACATTATCCGCCGGGGCAAGGCCTATGCGGTTGGCCAGGCGAAAAATATGGGTGTCCACCGCCATGGTGGCCTGCCCGAAGGCCATGGAAACCACCACATTGGCCGTCTTGCGCCCCACACCGGCAAGGCGCGTGAGCGTGTCCCGATCGGTGGGCACCTCACCGCCAAATTCATCGATCAATTGCTGGCTCATGAGCATGACGTTCTTGGCCTTGTTGCGGTAAAGGCCAATGGTGCGAATTTCTTCCCGCACACGCTCTTCCCCCAAAGCCAGCATTTTTTGGGGCGTGTCGGCCAGTTTGAACAGATTGGCTGTGGCCTTGTTCACGCCCACATCGGTGGCTTGGGCAGACAAGAGGACGGCCACAACCAGTGTGTAGGGATTGGTGTGGTTCAACTCGCCCTTGGGTTCAGGGCGCTGTTGGCGAAAGCGCTCAAAAATGGCCGTCAGTTCCGCCTGGGTATACCTTGCCCGTGGCAAAGGCTTGCTCTTCCGGCGCCTTTGCGACTTTTTCTCGCCCTTGCCTTGCCCTGACCCTTTGCCCTCTTTTTTTATCATGGAAATTTCTTAAACTCTGTCCGGAGCCAACAAAAAGCACGTCAGTTTATGAGCAGCGCCGCCGCCTCAAGCGAATCCTTTTCCCATGGAGAACTGGTCTTCAACGCCCGGCTGACTCCCTATCGGTCTCTCGGCACGAAGGGCTTTCGCATTCTCATGGGGTTTATCGGAGCGGTTTGTTTCACGATAGGGGGCGTTTTTACCTATCTGGGCTTTTGGCCCATTTTGGGTTTTATGGGGCTGGATGTGCTGATGATCTATTGGGCCTTTCGCGCCAGCTATCGCGCAGCCAATGCCTATGAAGACGTGGAGGTCTCCCGCTCCCATGTGCGGCTGCGCAAAGTCTCCCCCAAGGGCCGGGCTGAAGACCATGCCTTCCCCCAGTTCGGGACCCGGCTGGAGGTGGACCGGCATGAGGAAATTGGGATTACGGAAATGCGGTTGGCCAACCGCAAAGAAGCCGTGGCGCTGGGGTCCTTTCTTAACCCCCGCGATAAAGAGAGCTTTGCGGACGCGCTCCGACAAGCCCTGCACAAGGCCAAGAGGTAGCCTGGCAAGTTTCGGGTGGCCCAGTCGGTCGGCGTCGTCTTAGATTGTTTTCCTAAGCCAACCGGCCATGGAGATCATCATGCTGGCTCAAATCCACAACGCGGCGGACAACCTTACCCCTTCGCCCCTCTTCACAGAGGCGCAGCAGGATTACAGCATCGTGCGGCAGGTGTTGCAGCACATTGCTGAAAACTGGCAGGGACAGCCGGAACTGGATGAACTAGCCCACCTCACCGGCGTTTCCCCAACGAAATTGCAAAAGACCTTCACCCGGTGGGCGGGTCTTTCGCCCAAGGGCTTCTTACAGGCGGTAACGCTGGACCATGCCAAGCGGCTTTTGGGGGAAGAAGAGCTGCCCCTTTTGGAAGCCAGTTACGAATTGGGTCTTTCTAGCCCGGGGCGGTTGCACGATTTATTTGTAACCCATGAGGCCATGTCGCCTGGCGCTTACAAGGCCAAGGGGGAAGGGCTGACGGTGTTTTATGGGTTTCACCCCTGTCCGTTTGGCGAGGCCCTGGTGATGGCCACGGACCGTGGTCTTGCAGGCCTTGCCTTTGTGGATGTGGGTACAGACAGCGGCGCGCGGCACCAGAAAAACGGCGGCAAGGGCGCCTATTCCCGCGCTGAAGCCTTGGCCGAAATGCAAAAGCGCTGGCCGCGCGCCAACTATGTTGAAGACGCCGTTCAAACCGCGCCCTATATGGCCCGGATTTTCGACCCAACCCAATGGCAAGCAAGCAACCCGTTGCGGGTGGTGCTCATCGGGTCCGATTTTCAAATCCGCGTTTGGGAAGGTTTGCTGAAACTGCCCGTGGGCAGCGCCACCACCTATTCCGGGCTGGCTCAGGCCATCGACCGGCCCGATGCCACCCGTGCCGTCTCCACCGCTGTGGGGCGCAACCCCATCTCTTTTGTGGTGCCCTGCCACCGGGTACTGGGCAAGGGCGGTCAGTTGACGGGCTATCACTGGGGTCTGACCCGGAAACGGGCGATCCTAGGCTGGGAAGCAGCGGTCAGCCAAACCAACCCCACTGCGTCATAGGCCGACTTGATCGGCCTATCTCCTTCATACTTGCGTGGATTTCCAAGGACTTGGATCCGCCTGTGGACTCACGTTGCAAGTGCAACGGTTTGGTTTTGTTCTTTTGGTGTTTTGAAGTTGATGCAGGCTCTTGGCTGGTTGTTGTATTGTGTGACGATGGCCCTCAATTGGCTGGGGGATTGGGCATCGAGGTCGGTTTTTCT
>JBCCTO010000043.1:0-27170 GCA_039198355.1 Pseudomonadota bacterium | reverse complement strand
TCCCTCTTTGCCGCCGTACCCTTCGGCCCGGAAGCGGGCGAGTTTCTCGGTTGGATCCTGTATGATGACGGCGCTAAGCTCTGGCAGGAAATGTATGACACCAACGGCTATAACGTGGTGGCTACACCCTGCGGCGTGATCGCGCCGGAGACCTCCGGCTGGTTTAAAAAAGAAATCAACACGGTGGAAGACCTCAAGGGTCTCAACATGCGCTTTTTCGGTCTGGGCGCTAAAGTGATGGACAAGCTGGGCGTCTCCACATCTTTGCTGGGTGCATCCGACATCTTCCCCGCCCTGGAGCGCGGTGCCATCGACGCCACCGAGTTCTCCATGCCGAAGATCGACGCGCGCCTGGGCTTCCACAAAATCGCCAAATACAACTACTTCCCCGGCTGGCACCAGCCCGCCACCATGTTTGAGCTGCTCATCAACAAAGACGTCTATGACGACCTTTCTGATGCCGCAAAAGCGCAAATCCGCGTGGCTTGCTTGGCCAACATCACCACCAACTATGCGGAAGGTGAGGCCACGAACTACGCAGCCATGGTGGAAAATCAGGAGAAGAACGGCGTGATCCTGAAGCAGTGGTCGCCTGAAATTCTCGAAGCCTTCCAGAAGAACTGGAACGAAGTGGCTGCTGAATTGGCTGCAAACGATCCTTTCTTCAAAAAGGTTTGGGATGACCTTCAGGAGTACCGCAAAGGCTACGGCGTTTGGTCCTCCAACATTTACATGAAGCGCTAAGGCGTTCTTGTTTCGGCCCGCCTTCCTAAGGGTAAGGCGGGCTTTTTTCACTCTCGTGCGGTGTTGCACAACCTTCCCCCGGAGGGGAGGTCGAAACGGCACAGCCGTTTCGGGTGGGGGGCTGATGTCGTAAGTTTGCTTGGAAGCTAGACCGGTCATCGCTCCCCCCACCCCGATCACTGCGTTCTCGGACCTCCCCTCCCAGAGGAGGTGGGAGTGCCATTATTTTAATGCCGGGCCGGTTCAGATCGACCTCGATATGGCCAAGCGTCGATAGATCACCTTAAGGGGGCATCACACCGTGAGCAGTGACACTCTAGAAGCCGCCAACCAGTCCCTTGCCATCACCGATCCGGGTGAGCGGAACCGGGAAAACCATGTTTGGGGTGACCGGTTGATGATCGGCATTGGCAATGTTTTTGCCTGGCTGTTCCCAGTCCTGATGGTGGCCATTGTCACGCAGGTCATCATTCGCAAATTCGGCTTCAATCAGGCTTGGCTGGATGATGCCCAATGGTGGATGTACGGCATGGCCATGCTGGTGGGTTTTGGCTACGCCATCACGACGGAAAGCCATGTGCGGGTGGACATTCTCCATCAAAACTACGCGCCCGCCAAAAAATCCAAAATCGAAATTGTGGCCCTTGGCTGGCTGCTGCTCCCCTTTCTCATCCTCATGGCCGATATCTTAATGCATTACGCCATCGCATCATGGCGTGCCGGGGAGGGGTCTGACAGCGCCAACGGCCTGCACATGCTCTATTTGCTCAAAGCTGCCCTGCCTATCGGGTTTGTGGCTGCCATCATAGCCAGCGTGGCCGCGCTTCATCGCCACCTTACGGTCATCACCACCCCCGCCTTGTGGAAATACATTATCGGTGCCTTGCCCGCCGCATGGTTCGGGCTGGAGCGCTTGTCTTACTACGTCCTGTGGTGGTTCACACGCATTACCCAGCCGGACCTCAACGTGCGTGCCATCGGTCGCCAGGACGTTATGGATTACACCATGTGGATGGGCTTTGGCCTGATGATGCTGTTGATCGTCATTTCATTTGTGCGCTCCCGCAGCACCACGCGGGAGGCGTAAGGCATGTTCATTCTTTCCGCCATGGGCACGATCATGGACCTGAACCAGTGGATGGTTCTGTTCATGTTCCTCGCCTTCATTTTCATGCTGTTTCGCGGCATTCCCGTGGCCTATGCGCTGGTGGGTGTATCGCTGATTTTTGCCGTGCTGGGCGAATTCGTGCTGGATGAATTCCGCAAAGTCATCTCGGAATATATCGACTGGGAGCGCACGCGGATCAATTACGTGCGCCTGTCGGCCAATTCCAGCCGATTTTTCGGAGGCATCATCAAGAACCCGGTGCTCGTGGCCTTGCCCATGTTCATATTCATGGGGCTGATGCTGGACCAGTCCGGCGTGGCCCAGCGTATGATGAAATCCATGCAGGTGCTGTTTGGCGCGCTTCGGGGCGGGCTGGCGCTGACGGTAATGCTGATTGGTATCATTTTGGCGGCTTCTACTGGCGTGATTGGCGCTTCGGTGGTGCTGTTGGGGGTTATGGGCCTGCCGGCCATGATGCAGCAGAGCTACCATAAACCCATTGCCACGGGCACCATCGCCGCCTCCGGAACACTGGGCATCCTCATCCCGCCCTCCATCATGCTGGTCATCATG
Source organism: Pseudomonadota bacterium (assembly GCA_039198355.1). Classification (GTDB taxonomy): domain Bacteria; phylum Pseudomonadota; class Alphaproteobacteria; order Rhizobiales; family Rhizobiaceae; genus Pseudahrensia. The sequence goes on along the minus strand of JBCCTO010000043.1, from coordinate 24,745 downwards.
TCGGACCAGCTGGCCATTTCTCTGGGCGATCTGTTCATGGGCGCCCTGTTTCCTGGCCTCATTCTGGGCGGCCTCTACATCACCTTCATCATCCTTTATGGCCTCTTCAAACCCGATGCCATGCCGGTGCCAGCCAATAGGGAGACTATCTCTGCCGCCATCGTGCTGGAAGTGGTGCTCTCCGTGGTCCCACCCCTGTTGCTCATTTTGCTGGTGCTCGGGTCCATCTTCTTTGGCTTGGCCACGCCCACAGAGGCCTCTGGTCTTGGGGCCATGGGGGCGACCGTCTTGGCGGTGCTGAACCGGCGCTTGAACATGAAAGTCTTCAAGGATGTGATGCGCCAGACGTTGAACACATCCGGCTACATTGTGGGCATTTTCATTGCCGCCAACTTTTTCGCCTTCATCCTGCGCCGTTACGGGGGAGATGAAATCATTGAAAACATGGTGCTGGGGTCTTTCGACAATCCCTACATGGTGGTCCTCTTCATCCTGTTCATCATTTTCCTGCTTGGGTTCCTGCTGGACTGGATTGAAATCACCCTCATCATCATGCCGCTCATGCTGCCCGTGGTTTTGGCGCTGAACATTCCGGTGGAAGGCTATGGCGTGGTGAGTGACCCATCGGTGGTGTGGTTCGCCATCCTCGTGGCGGTGACATTGCAGACCTCGTTCCTCACGCCACCTGTGGGATTTGCGCTCTTCTACCTGAAGGGCGTGTGTCCGCCCAACGTCACCTTGGGCCACATCTATCGCGGCATCATTCCCTTTGTGATCTTGCAGCTTATCGGTTTGGGCATCGTCTTTGCCCTGCCGGAACTCACCACCTGGCTACCCGCCGTGGCTTACGGTCAATAGCATGAGACTTGCGGGCAAATCAGCCATCGTCACCGGCGGAGCCCAGGGCTTTGGCTTGGGCATTGTGGACAAATTCCTCACCGAAGGCGCGCGCGTCATGGTGGCGGATTTGAACGGCGACGCTGCTCAAACGGTGGCGGACGCACGGGGCGAACGCTGCGCTGCCTTTGCTTGCAATGTGGCGGCACTCTCCGACTGGGAGGCGCTGGTGGCCAAAACGCAAGAGACGTTCGGCACCATCGATATTTTGGTGAATAATGCGGGCACCACCCACCTGCCCGCCGCGATGGAAGACATCAGCGAAGAGGACTTTGACCGGGTGCTGCTGGTCAACACCAAATCCATCTATCTTTCAGGCCGTACGGTGGTGCCGGTGATGAAACGGCAGGGAGGCGGGGCCATCGTCAATGTGGCTTCCACCGCCGCCGTGAGCCCCCGCCCGCGCCTCACCTGGTACAATGCCACCAAAGGTTTTGTGACCACCGCCACCAAATCCATGGCCGTCGAACTGGCCGCCGATGGTATCCGCGTCAACGCCCTCAACCCGGTGGCTGGGGAAACGCCTCTTTTGAAATCCTTCATGGGCGCGGACACGCCAGAAGTGCGGGCGAAGTTTCTCGCGACAATCCCCCTGGGCCGCTTTTCCCAACCGGAAGACTTGGGCAATGCCGCCTGCTATCTGGCCTCTGACGAAGCCAGCATGATTACAGGTGTGTGCATGGAAGTGGATGGCGGCCGCTGTGTTTGATTCCGATTGAATGCGTAGTGCTCCCATCAAAACCAAGGAAGGGCCATGAAATGCGCAACCTTAGCGCAATTCATGGCTCCAATTAGAGCCTCCCGCATCCAATCCAAACCAAAGAGCATCAAAAATCGCGTTTGAGATCAGCGTCTTGCTGATCGAAAGGCAGCGAACTGTGATTCAGGTTGGACGCGGCATGCTCTAAACGAAAGACGCTACGGCGCGTGCATCCGCTCTCCTGGAGCAGACCACTGGCACACTGTCATAAAAGTTACGGGTAAGGTCATTATTGCCCGCCCACAATCCATCCCGTGCTTCGACCCGCAATGACCCAAGCCGTAAGCCACATAACCCCATCGCCCCGCATAGATTTCTCCTATACGTCACCGGAGCAGACGCGCCTCACCCGAGGCATCATACGGTCTGTTGAACGGTTTCAGGCCAGTTGAAGCTCAAACGTCTTTATGAAGCCAACGCAGCGGCGTTGGAGGACACGGCGTGTTTCTTCACCACTGCCATTGATTTGATGAACCTCACGATCCGCATCGACCACGGTTCGCTCCACCAATCCCTGCCCAAGGGCCCCACAATCTTCATTGCCAACCATCCCTATGGCGTGTTGGACGGCATTGTTTTCACCTGGCTTGCCCAACAAATGCGACCCGACACCAAGGTCATGGCCAATGCTGTGTTATGCCGCGCGCCCAAGGCAGCGCAACACCTCTTGCCCGTGGATTTTGCGCCCACCCGCGAGGCCATGAAAACCAATCTGGCAACCCGCAAGGCCGCGTTGGATATTCTGGCCACAGGCGGGGCCGTGGGGCTGTTTCCGGCGGGCGGTGTGGCAACCAGCCAAAAGCCCTTTGGTGGCCCTGCGCTTGACCCCCAATGGTCATCCTTTTTGGCAAAACTGGTGCGCAAATCCGGGGCCGCTGTGGTGCCGCTTTATTTTGCCGGCCAAAATTCACGCCTGTTCCAGATTTCCAGTCACTTTAGCTACACCATGCGTCTGGCGCTTTACTTCCACGAGACGAGCCGCTTGATGGGGAAAACCATTCGTGTGGCGGTGGGGGAGCCCGTATCGGGGGAATTCCTGGCCAATTTAAGCGGCAATGACGCGGTCACGCGCCATCTGCGCCATTGCACTTTTGATCTGGCGGGAAAACTAAACCTGCCCAAAAATCGGCAGCAAAATGCCGACGAGCATTTTACCTACCCAGCCCGCTTCGGCTTTCACTAAAGCACCTCGCATTTTACTCGAAACAGAGATGCATCAAAAAATGCGTTCGAAAACAGCCTATGGCTGTTTGAGAGGCAGCAATTTTTGATACAACTTGAATGCGCAGTGCCCTAAAACGCTTCTCGTTATATGAGAGCTTTCCGCATCCAATCAAAACCAAAGAGCATCACAAATCGCGTTTGAGATCAGCATTTTGCTGATCGAAAGGCAGCGAATTGTGATTCAGGTTGGGTGCGGCATGCTCTAGGTTCGAGTAGGGCCATGAAATGCGCGGCCTTGGCGCAATTCGTGGCTCCAATTAAATGAGACACGCGGTAGGATGTGTCCCCTTGCAATGGCAATGGATTAGCGTCGGCTGCGCCCGGCCTTTTCCATCAGTTCAGCGGTTTCTTGGATGGTGGGATGACCGGTCAATCCATTGGGTTGTAGAGCGTAACACCGCCGCCAATTGGGGTGTTCATCAATGGTGCCGGGTAAGTTTTGGGCCTCTTCATGGCCCAGAAGATCGTCCAGCTGAACGGCCACCAATTGGGCGGGGGAGCGAGCCAGTTTTTCATGGACTGCTTTGCGAAATCCCGCTGCTTGGGTGTTTTGTGGGTTGGCTAGGCGGGCCACGTCGTCCGTGCGTTTTGAACGGGCAGTGCGCGCATCTTCTCCGCTCACCCATCCCAGTTTTTCCCACCAGTCCATATCCCGCCCCACCCGAAACCCTTCAACGGTGGGCGTGTCGTGGGTGGAAAAACAGGCGAGGCTTTGGGGGCGAAGGGTCTGCCCATCGCAAAGCGTACCATCCTGGCCCCGCTCATATTGCAGCACGCTGTAGCCGTAGAGACCGCGCTTGGCGGTGGCAGCGCGAAACCCCTCCGGTACCAGGCCCAAATCCTCCCCCACAACCACTGTCCCCGCCCGCGCCGCTTCCAGCACCACCACGGCCAGCATGGCTTCAAAATTGTGGGCGATGTAACCACCGGGGCTGCCATCGTCCGGTATCCAAAACGAGCGGGCCAGCCCCAGCACATGGTCAATGCGAACAATCCCGGCATGCCGGAAATTTGCCCGCAAAATTTGGCGGAATGCACCATAGTCGTCCGCCACCAGTTTGGCCGGCGAAAACCCGCACAGGTTCCAGTCTTGCCCTGCTGGAGCAAGATGGTCCCCCGGCGCGCCAAGGGAGACGTTCGATGCCATGACATGACGGCCCAGAAAATCCTCAGCCCCACCCCGCCGCGCGCCTACGGCCAGATCAAGGTAAAGGCCGTGAGAAAGGCCGCCCGCCTGCGCCCTTTCCTGAGCCTGTTTCAGCTGTTGTCCAGCCACCCATTGCATCCAGATGTGAAAGCGTATTTCGCGATCTTCCACCGGATGCGACCAAACATCGGCAGGCCAGAGGCGGCTGTCGGAGCCGAAATGGCGGCTCAGACATTCAAACTGGGCAAACGCCCTCACATCCAAATCATCGTCTTGTGCAAATGCGGCGAAGGCCGCTTGAGCAGCAGCGGGAGCGGTTTCCTCAAAGGTGGTGAAGGCTTGTCTCAACGCCTGCTTTTGTGGCGGCAATTGGGTGGTATAATCGAGCAGACCACCACCCTTGGTGGGAGCGCTGTGTCGCTCCACCGTCAAATGATTGGTGTTGAGAAAGCCGCGATGACTGGGAGAATAAGGGCTATTGATCTCCTCTTCAAAGAAGCCCAGCGCGTGGATCGGGTTAATGCCAAAAAACGCAGCCCCCTGCTCCCCCAAGGCAGCGCCCCAATCACCCAGATCGGTATAGGTGCCCAACAGGCCGCTTTCGTGCCCAAGCCCGTAAAGCGCGCCGGTGACGCCCCACAGTTTATTCGGGAGTATCGGGGCAGAAAGGGGGGCAGCGATGACGATGATGTGCTGCCCAATGCCCTGGTGGTCCAGCATGAGGTGATGCACCCCATGGGGCAGGGGCGGCAAGGTCACCACACCGTCTTTTGCCGTCCCATAGCTTGGCGTAGCCCCTATCGGCGACGTGTCGGCATCGAAGGCCAAGTGCCAATCACCCGTCCCACGCCCCAACTGGTGTGCGGACGGCTTTAAGCCCTCCACCACAAGCACACTTGGCAAGTCGCACTGCGTGGCACGTTCATGGGCGAGCACCTGGGCGGCCCGGTGAGCGTCGTCAATTTCCACGCCGTCAGCCCGCAAAAGTGCCAGCGCCGTCTCAATACCCGTATGGCGCTCCACCCCAGCCATATCCTTGTAGCTCAGCGCGATGCCGTGGCGCTGCGCCAAGGCGCGAAGGTCTTTGGGAAGTTGGCTCTCGCTCATGGAATTTTTTCAAACACCATCATTGAATGGGATGCCATGGTGATGGTCTCACGCGCGCCGAACGGTTCGCCGAGAACGTGGCGTGTATCCAAAACGCACACAAAATCCCCCTCCGGCAAGACCAGTTGCGGCTCATCATCACTGCGATTGATAGCGATGAGCACCGCATCATCTCCCTCAAGCTGCCCCCGGCGATCAACGGCACCCGCCGCCATGCGCACCAGCAGTGCAAAGCGGTCCGGCCCTTCGCCGTGCCATTCCAATTCCTGGCCCTCAAAATCCAGCCACACCACGTCTTTCAGCCCATCGGTGCTACGCCTCTCGCCGTGCAAAAACCGTGTTTGCCGCAGGCAGGGGTGTGCTTTGCGCAGGGCGATCACCCGTTGTGTGAATGTGGTGAGGTCGTCCTCCGCCTGCGCCCAATTCAGCCAGCCAATTTCATTGTCCTGCGCATAAGCATTATTATTGCCCTGTTGGGAATTGCCAAATTCATCCCCCGCCAGCAGCATGGGCGTGCCTTGGGACAGGAGCAATGTTGCCAGCATGTTGCGCTGTCGCTTCGCCCGCGCTGCGCGGATGTTCGGGTCGTCCGTCTCACCCTCCACACCCATATTGTCGGAGATATTATTGCCATGGCCGTCTGCATTGTCTTCGCCATTGTCTTCGTTGTGCCGCTCATTAAAGCGGGTCAGGTCCGCCAGCGTGAAGCCGTCATGGGCGGTGATGAAATTGATGGAGGAGCTGACGGGCCGCCCTGCATGGTCAAAGGCTTCCGCTGACCCCAAAAGGCGTGACCCCATAAAACGGGTACTGTCTTGATCGCCGCGCCAAAAGGAACGTGCGCCATCGCGGAAACGATCATTCCATTCTGCGAAGGGGGCAGGAAAAGCGCCCAACTGGTAGCCGCCCGGCCCGATGTCCCAAGGTTCCACAATCAGTTTTACTGCGCCCAACACGGGGTCTTGCCGTACAGCATCCAGGAAACCGCCCCGCCGGTCGAAGCCATGGCCCTCCCGCGCCAAACTGGTGCCCAAGTCAAAGCGGAAGCCGTCCACCCCTATCTGCTCCACCCAAAAACGCAGAGAATCCATCACCAGCCGCAGCACATGGGGGTTGGACACATCCACCGTGTTGCCGCAGCCCGTATCGTTTACGTAAAAGCGCGGGTTGTCGTCTTGCAGCCGATAGTAGGAGGCATTGTCCAGACCGCGAAAACTCAGCGTTGGCCCCCGTTGGTCCCCCTCCGCGGTGTGGTTGTAAACCACATCCAAAATCACTTCGAGGCCAGCGGCATGCAGCTTGTCCACCATGGCTGCAAAGCCGTGATAGCCCAGTGGTCCGAAATAGCGCGGTTCCGGGGCAAAGAAACCCACACTGTTATAGCCCCAATAATTGCGCAGGCCCTTTTCGATCAAAAACCCATCATCGATGAAGTGGTGAACCGGCAGCAGTTCCACTGCGGTAATGCCAAGCCTTAGCATGTGGTCGATCATGGCCGGGTGGACGATGCCTTCATACGTACCGCGCAGCTTTTCCGGGACAGCGGGGTTCATCATGGTCAGCCCCTTGGGGTGGGCTTCGTAGATGATGCTCTCTTCAAACGGGACACCCACCTCCCGCTCCTTCGGCAAAAACAGAGCGGGATGGGAGACCATCGATTTGGCCACGTGGCGGGCGCTGTCCCGCCGATCAAAGCTAAGGTCTTCCTTCGCGTGGCCAAGGCGGTAGCCAAGGCGGCTGTCGTGATTATCCCACGCTCCGCGCACCTCCCGCGTGTAGGGGTCCAACAGCAATTTGTGGGGGTTGAACCGGTGGCCTTGTTCCGGGGCATAGGGCCCGTGGACCCGGTAGCCGTAGACCTGCCCTGGGCCGAGCCCTTCCACAAACCCGTGCCAAATGTGGCCCGTGCGCTGCGGCAGCATGAGCCGGGCTGTCTCCTGCTTACCGCTTTGGGAAAACAGGCACAGTTCCACCGCCTCCGCGTGGGCGGAAAAGACCGCGAAATTGACGCCACCCTGCTCAAACCGCGCGCCCAAACGAAGGGGCGAACCGGGTAAGACCGTGCCATTGAAGGGAGGAGAAGTCATAGGGGTGAAAGGGCGCGCCAGGTAATAACCGTATGCACAACGATATGGCCCCGCTCCATCTCAATGGCAAACGCTCATTGGTCTGTGCTCGAGCACTGCGCATTCAAACTGGATCAAAACCTGCTGCCTCTTAGAGCACTGCGCATTTAACCTGAATCAAAAATTGCTGTCTCTCAAACAGCAAGGTGCTTTTTTCGAACGCATTTTTTGATGCTCCACTGTTTCATATGGAATGCGAGACGCTTTAAACAGCATTATGCTGTTTTCGAACGCATTTTTGGATGCATGAGTGTTCTGCTGGGCATGCGAGATGCCCTACAAAAGCGAGCGGTAAAGCGCCTCGTATTCCCGCGCTGATTGTTCCCAATCCAGAACCTGCCCCATGGCAGTGCGGCGCATCTGCGCCCACTTTTTGGGTTGCGCAAACAGATCGCAGGCGCGGGTTATGGTGTCGCGTAGGCTATCCCCATGGCCGGGCGTGCAGACAAAGCCTGTGGCGGTCTTTTGCTTGAGGGTTTGCGGTGTTGCATCCACCACCGTGTCCGCCAACCCCCCCGTATGGGCCACCAGGGGCAGGCACCCATAGCGCAAACCGTAGAGTTGCGTGAGCCCACAGGGTTCAAAACGGGAGGGTATGATAATGCTGTCGGCCCCCCCTTGCAGCAGATGGGCGAGGCTTTCATCGTAGCCGACATCCACCCCAATGCGCCCGCTATGGGTTTGCGCGGCTTGTGTAAAACCCTCCTCCAAATCCCGGTCTCCCGTGCCCAAAACGGCCAATTGCGCGCCGCAATACAGAAGATGGGGGATGGCATCCAGCAGCACATCCAGCCCTTTTTGGCGGGTCAGGCGGGAGATGACGCAAAACAGCGGTGCATCCCCCTGAGGCGTAAGAGCGAAACGCTCTTCCAAAGCGGCCCGGTTGGCAGCCCGCCGTTTGAAGCTGCGGCCGGTGTAAGGGCTAGCCAGATGTTTGTCCGTAGCCGGGTTCCACACCTCTGTGTCAATGCCGTTGAGGATACCGCTAAGACTGTCTTGCCGGTGCTGTAATACCCCTTCGAGGCCCATGCCAAAAGCGGGCTGCATGAGTTCGCGCGCATAGGTGGGGCTAACGGTGGTAATGGCATCACTGGCCGTAAGGCCCGCCTTAAGAAAACTCAACTTCCCCCAATATTCGGTCTCATCCACGGTGAAACTGGCATCGATGATGCCGAGCCTATGGCGTGTTTCCGCCTCGAAGAGGCCTTGAAAGGCAATGTTGTGGATGGTCGTAATCGTCGGAAAGCGCGCACCCATTTGCTTGAGGTAAAATGGGGCAAGCCCCGCTTGCCAGTCATGGGCGTGCATCACATTGGGCTTCCATCCACCCGCACCCCTTTGCATTACTTGCGCGGCCACTTGGCAAAGGCCGCCAAAGCGCAGGTGGTTGTCCGCCCAATCTTCCCCGTTCGCATCAAGGTAAATCGTACCGCCGCGATCATAAAGATGAGGTGCATCAAGCAGTAAAAGATCGATGCCCGATGCTTGGGTAGCGATCAGCTGCACGGGACCGCCAAACAGGTCCAATCGGGCCAACACAGCCACGCCGTTTTTCTTTATGGCGTCAAAGGCGGGATAGGCGGGCAGCAAGACGCGCACCGAATGGCCCAGAGCACCCAAAGCTTTTGGCAGCGCCCCGATCACATCCGCCAGACCGCCGGTTTTGACAAAGGGCGCGCACTCAGAAGCGACGAAGAGGATATTCACTTTAGCTGTCCAGCGCGTCGAGCATGGCTTTGGTAATCAGACAAACACCGTCCTCCGTGCGGCGAAAACGGGCGGCGTCGTGTTCGTCATCTTCCCCCACCACCAGTCCTTCGGGAATGGTGATATCGCTATCGATCACCACTTTGCGCAACCGTACATTACGCCCAATTTCCACCCGCGGCAGGATGATAACGCCGTCCAGTTGGGAATAGGAGTTCACCCGAACCCCCCGATGCAGCAGGCAGTGTTCCAACTGTGACCCGGAGATAATGCACCCACCGGACACCATGGATTGCAGGGCATGGCCCCGCCGCCCGTCTTCGTTGTGAATAAACTTGGCGGGGGGTGTGAGTTCTGAATAGGTCCAGATGGGCCATTCGCGGTCGTACAGGTCCAGTTTGGGCTCAAAATTGGTGAGGTCCATATTGGCCTGCCAATAGGCATCCAAAGTCCCCACATCACGCCAATAGGCTGTTCTTTCATTCTCACTGCGCACGCAGGAGCGGCTGAACGGATGGGCCACGGCCCGTGCGCCAGCATCGGCCACGATTTTGGGAATGACATTGTGGCCAAAGTCGTTTTTGGACGTTTCATCCGCCGCATCGGCCCGCAAATACTCAAATAGCTTTTCGGTTTCAAAAACATAGATGCCCATACTGGCCAAAGCCATGTCCGGATTGTTCGGCATGGCGGGCGGGTCTGCGGGCTTTTCCACAAAGTCGATGATGGTATCGTGCTCATCCACATGCATGACCCCAAAGCCCGTGGCTTCCATGCGTGGCACTTCAATGCACCCCACGGTGACATCGGCCCCACTTTCCACATGGTGTTTGACCATGAGGGAATAGTCTTGCTTGTAGATATGATCGCCCGCCAGGATGATAATGTATTTGGGGCCATAGCCTTCGATGATCGCCATGTTCTGCGCCACCGCATCGGCGGTGCCGCGATACCAATTATCTTCGTTCAATTGCTGGGAGGCGGGCAGAATATCCAGGCTCTCATTCCGTTCAGCCCGGGCAAAGCTCCAACCCCGCTGGAGATGGCGAATAAGGCTATGGGCCTTGTACTGGGTGGCCACAGCAATTCGTTTCATCCCGGAATTGGTGGCATTGGATAGGGCAAAGTCGATGATGCGGTTTTTGCCGCCAAAATAGACGGCTGGTTTGGCCCGCCGCTGTGTCAGTTCCATCAAGCGGCTGCCGCGCCCGCCCGCTAACACGAAAGCCATGGTCTGCTGCGCGAGACGTTGGGATTCCAGATCAATGGCCATGATGCTTTTCCTTCCTATGAGCCCGGCGTGAGGAACAGGGTCGTGAGCGGCGGCAGGGTGAGCGTGAGGGACTGCTCAAACCCGTGCGCGCCATGTGCTGTTGTCTTCACCCGCCCCGTATTGCCCCGATTCCCGCCCCCATAGGCATCCGCATCCGTGTTGATGATCTCGTGCCACGTCCCCGGAGCCGGCACGCCCAGCTGCCAGTTACCCCGCTCAACAGGGGTCATGTTGCAGATCACCAGCACGGGCGGGGCAGTCCCTTCACCAAAGCGCAGGAAGGCGAAGCAGGATTGAGCATCCGCATCGCCCACCACCCATTGAAAACCCTCCGCCTTGCAATCCAATTGGTGCAGGGCCGGGTGAGTGCGATAAGCGCCGTTGAGATCGCGCACCAGGTTTTGAATGCCCCTATGGCCAAAACCGTGGGCCGGATCGTCCAGCACGTGCCAGTCCAGCGACTGGTCGTGGTTCCATTCCTGCTCCTGGGCAAATTCACCGCCCATGAAGAGAAGTTTCTTGCCCGGATGGCCCCACATGAAACCATAGTAAGCCCGCAGATTGGCCAGCCGCTCGCCCTTATTGCCGGGCATTTTGGTGAGTAGCGAGCGTTTACCGTGCACCACTTCGTCGTGGGAAAGGGGCAGGATGAAGTTTTCAGAAAAAGCGTAGTGAAGCCCAAACGTCATCTTGTGATGGTGGTATTTGCGGTGGATCGGGTCTTCTTCCATGTAGGAGAGCGTGTCGTTCATCCAGCCCATGTTCCACTTGAACCCGAAGCCCAGCCCCCCTTGGTCGGTGGGGCGGGAGACACCGGGAAAGGCGGTGGATTCCTCCGCCACCATCATGATCCCGTCATCGGCCCCATAGGCCAGTTCATTGGCCTTTTTCAAAAAAGCGATGGCTTCCAAATTTTCACGCCCCCCATGGATATTGGGAACCCATTCCCCTTCGGCGCGGGAATAGTCGCGGTAGAGCATGGAGGCCACCGCATCCACTCGCAGCCCGTCCACATGGTGTTCCTGTAACCAGTAGAGCGCATTGGCGGTGAGCATATTAGCCACCTCCGCCCGCCCGTAATTGTAGATCAGCGTGTTCCAATCGGGATGGAAGCCTTCCTTGCGGTCTTCATGTTCATAAAGCGCTGTGCCGTCGAACCGACCAAGACCGTGACTGTCTTCCGGAAAATGCCCCGGCACCCAGTCCAGCAAAATGCCCAGCCCCGCTTGGTGAGCCGCGTTGATAAACTGGCGAAATTCGCAAAGCGTGCCGTAGCGGATCGTGGGGGCGTAAAGCCCGATGGGCTGATAGCCCCAGGACCCGTCAAAGGGGAACTCGCTGACGGGCATCAATTCGATATGGGTAAAGCCCATGTCCTTGGCATAGGGCACCAGCCGCTGTGCCAATTCCAGATAGGACAGGGGACGATTGCCATCCTCTACCACGCGCGCCCAGGAGCCCAGATGCACTTCGTAGATGGAAATGGGTTGGTCAATCCTTTGTAATTCTGCCCGACGGGACAGCCAGTCTTCATCACCCCAATCATGCCCATCCAAAGAACGGGCGATGGAAGCGGTCGCGGGCGGATGTTCCGCACCAAAACCAAACGGGTCCGCCTTTTGGGGCAGCACGGTGCCGTGCCGGTCCATGATCTCAAATTTATAGGCTTCACCCTCACCAAGGCCGGGAATGAAAAGATCCCAAACCCCGCTGCCCCCCAGCCGCCGCATGGGGTGCGCCAGCCCGTTCCAACCGTTAAAGCCCCCCACCACGGAAACCCGCATGGCGTTGGGTGCCCAGACGGCAAAATGAATGCCGTCCACGCCCTCCACCTGCCGCACATGGGCGCCCAGCATGGTCCACAGCCGTTTGTGATTGCCTTCGCCAAAAAGGTAGAGATCCAAATCTCCGATGGGGGAGGGAAAGCGGTACGGGTCATCAATGGTCCAGCTCTTCCCATGGTGGGAAAGGTGGAGCCGATAAGGCTGGTTCTGAATGATACCTGAAAAAAGCCCCGGTCTGTCGGGCACCGGGTGCAAAGCCTCCCCATCGGCCACGGCAACACGCTCTACCGTGGGCATAAAGACGGTCAGCCGTACCCTATCCCCACCGTCCCCATCGCCATCTCGCTGGGGCCCAAGAAAATCAAAGGGTGTGTCCATGGTACCGGCCAGCAGGCGGTCGGCCTGATGGTAAAACGCGCTGCTCAGTATATGTTGCGTGGCAGCCTCAAGTTTGCGCTTTGCAGAAATACGCCGTCTCCATCCCATTCTGTGCAGGCGTGCTTGTTAGCATTCGCCCGCACAGACCAACTCACGCGATAGGATGAACGTTCCATATGTCCTTTGCATAGCCCGAAATTGTACGATCAGACGAAAACCAGCCCATGCGGGCCGTATTCAGCACGGATTTGCGCCACCAATTGGCTTGATCGGCAAAGTCCGCATCCACATGGCGCTGCACGCGGTAATAATCGTCGAAATCGCAGGTGACGAGGAAATAGTCATCTTCCTTGAGCCGTCGGACCAGTGAAGCGTGGCGCCGTTTGTCACCGGGTGAAAAAGCGCCATTCTCAATTTGTTCAAGCACCCGCGCCAGCCGCGGGCTGGCCTTGATGGCGTTGAGGGCAAAATTTCTTTCCTCGCGCCGGGCCACCACCTGTGGCGCTGTCATGCCGAAGAGGTAGAAATTATCCGCCCCCACATGCTCGCGGATTTCCACATTTGCCCCGTCCAGCGTGCCGATGGTGAGTGCCCCGTTGAGGGCAAATTTCATATTACCGGTGCCGGAGGCTTCCTTGCCTGCGGTGGAAATCTGTTCCGACAGGTCCGTGGCAGGGATAAGCACTTCTGCCATGGAGACGTTATAATTGGCAGGATAGGCCACTTGCAGCATGTCCCGCGTGGATGGGTCCCCGTTTAACACGGCGGCCACATCGTTGATGAGATGGATAATCTGCTTGGCCACCACGTAACCGGGGGCCGCCTTGCCGCCAAATATTTTAAGCCGAGGTGCAGGATTGACGGCCTTGCCGTCTTTTAGGTCGTTCCAATAGGCAACCGTCTCCAGCAGGTTCATGAATTGGCGCTTGTACTCGTGCAGCCGCTTGATCTGCACATCCACCATGGCGTTTTCATTCACCACGATGCCGTGGCGGTCTTTCAGCCATCCGGCCATGCTCTGTTTATTGGCTAAACGCGTCGCCGCAAATGCATCGCGGAAACCGGCATCATCAGCATGGGGTTCCAGCGCTTTCAAAGCGGTGAGATCATCTTGCCAGTCCGTGCCAATAGTCTCGTTTAGAAGACCACGCAAAGGGGCGTTGCAATTGTAGAGCCAGCGGCGATGGGTGATGCCATTGGTTTGGTTGATGATGCGGTTTGGATAGGTGCCATTAAGATCAGCAAACACCGTCTCCTGCACCAAATCCGAATGGAGGGCGGAAACGCCGTTCACCTTGTGGGCCATGATGAAGGCCAGTTCGCCCATCTTCACCTGCCCGTCCTCTAAAATGCGCACGGTGCTTCCGGTGTTGGCATGGGCCTTTTCGATGATGCGGATGATTTCCATGTGCCGGGGCAGCAAGCGGGTAAACAGTGCCTCACTCCACCGCTCCAGCGCTTCAGGCAGGAGCGTGTGGTTCGTATAGGCCAGCGTCTGCCGAGCTACGGTGAGCGCTTCTTCCATGGGCATGCCGTGCACGTCCACCAATTGACGTACCAATTCCGGCCCCGCCACGGCGGGGTGAGTGTCGTTCAACTGCACGGCAGCAAACTCGGCCAGTTTTGAAAGGGGGCGGCCTTCGTCCACCATGCGAGCCAGCAGATCCGTGATGGAAGCAGCCGTGAAGAAATATTCCTGTTTCAGGCGCAATTCCTCGCCCTCGGGTGTGGTGTCATCGGGGTAAAGAACGCGCGAAATGGTGCGCGCGTCCATTTCCGCCGCCGCTGCACCGCGATAGTCCCCGCCATTGAAGGCGGTCAGGTCAAAGGCTGTGGGCGCTTCAGCGGCCCACAGGCGCAGCGTATTGGCAAAACCCGCCTTCCAGCCGATCACCGGCGTATCATAGGCCTGCGCCATAATCGTCTCCGCAGGTTCCCAAACGCCCTTGCGCACTGCGCCGCCAAAGCCGATGGCATGGCGCAAATGGGGCCGCTTGAACTCCCAAACATGCCGATGGGCCAGCCACGTCTCTGCCGCCTCTTGTTGAACGCCCTCCTCGAAGGACTGCACAAAAAGCCCGTGTTCATAGCGGATGCCATAACCATAAGCGGGCAGGGAGAGGGCAGACAGGGAATCCAAAAAGCAAGCGGCCAGCCGTCCCAGGCCGCCATTGCCCAAAGCCGCGTCCGGTTCCAGGGAAACCAGTGTTTCGTAATCCTGACCCAAAGAAGCCATGGCGTCCCGCGCGATGCCATCCACCCGCAAGTTCATGGCCACATCTTCCACCAAACGGCCCATGAGGAACTCCATCGACAGATAATGCACCCGCTTGGCCGCGCTTTCGCGCGCCTTGCGCTCGCTTTCCAGCCACAGGTTTACCACCAGCGCCCGCAGCGCCAGCGACAGGGCAAGCCGCCAGTCATGGGGCGTGGCAGCATTCTCTTCAATGGCCAGATCATGGCGCAAATGGTGACGAATGGCGGCGGCGAACGCTTCAACGCTCAGCCCGTCCAGCGCAGGGGAAGCAACAGTCTGGGACATGATGATACCGATGATGTTTGAGGACAGACCACACGATAGCGGACTGACAGTGCGGCCCGTTTAATGGGTTCCCCGGACCGTCGCAACAACCAAAGCTGTACTGTTTTCAGCGGCACCTCTTGCCGGGCAGTTGAGCAATGCTGTCGCCTGTGCCAGCCTGCGCCGGAAGACAAGCTGGAATGCGCGACCCATGGAAGATATGGCCCCCACCATCACGCTCACCATTGACGGTAAGGAGCGTAAACTGGATTTGGACGACCCAAAACTGCCCGGATGGGTGGAGGATGAAGCTTTTACAGCGGGAAGCTACCCGTACAAAGAACGTCTTAAGCGCAAAGACTATGAGGAAGCCCTCGATGGTCTCCATTTGGAGACGGTGAAACTGCAAGCCCACATGCAGGAAACCGGCCAACGCATTCTAATCCTGTTTGAAGGGCGCGATGCGGCGGGCAAGGGCGGCTCCATCAATGCGTTGCGGGAATATCTCAACCCCCGCCACGCTCGTACGGTCGCCCTCACCAAGCCCACGGAGACGGAGCAGGGGCAGTGGTATTATCAGCGCTATATCGACCATTTCCCCACGGCGGGAGAAATCGTCATGTTTGACCGCTCCTGGTATAACCGCGCCGGTGTGGAGCCGGTGATGGGCTTTTGCTCGCCGGAGCAGCATGAGAAGTTTCTGCAGCAAACCCCCGCGCTGGAGCGCATGATCGTGGAGGAGGGCATCGCCTTTTTCAAAATCTGGCTCAATGTGGGCCAGGAAATGCAGATCAAACGCTTCCACGATCGCCGCCATAACCCCAAAAAGAGCTGGAAGCTGTCCCCCATCGACATCAAGGCGCTGAACCTTTGGGACGATTATACCGCTGCCCGCAACAAAATGCTGGCCGCCACCCACACGGACCACGCCCCCTGGACCATCATCCGCTCCAACGACAAACGCCGCGCCCGCATCAACCTCCTGCGCCATGTGCTGGGCAGGATGGATTATGCGGGAAAAGACGAGAAAGTGGTGGGCAAGCCGGACGAAAACATTTTGGGGCAGGGCCCCGCATTTCTCAACGCAGCGGGAGCTTAGTCCCCAGTCCGCACGCGGATGGCCAGCAGGTCTACGGATTTGCCGACGGAGGAAAGGTCCGTGTTGATGACCAGATAGGCATCCTGTGTGCTGGGCAACGCAGCATCGTTGACCAGAACATCGAACACAAAGGCCTCAACCTTTTGGCGGATGCGGAAGCGTTTTCGACCGCACTCACCCATGGGGCCGAATTCGCAGAAAATGGCAAACTGGTGGCCGTCTTCTTCGGGGCCTTTCATGGTCAATTCAAATGTTGCCACCTTGCCGCGAATATTCTGCATGATCCCCCGGGGCATTTTGATGCGAATGGTGTTGGCCGTGCTTCCCGCATTGGAAGCCATGCGCAGAAACGTCGTGTTGGCGTCCTGAAAGAGGTCCGCCGTGCCGCGCCCCTCCGTATCCACATTCTGGGAGTCTTCCGCAGGCAAAAAGACATTGAGCCAACCATCACCGCCGCCCGGCACAAAGGAGCCGGATTCGATGGTGGTAGCGGGGTTTGGCACGGAACCGTCCAATTGCTGGCGCAGGAGGGCAGGGCCAAATGTGATGGCCCACCACAAAGCAACGCCAATTCCCACGACGATAATGGTCCAAAGGAACAGTTTCGCATAGGGCTTGCGCTGGGTGGTCAGCTCATCGCAGTATTCTGCGGTGTAATCTTCCAGCGGCCGTTCCGGCGCGAGGGGCGCGACCCGATCCCCCATATCCAGCCGCACACTGTCTGCGGGTTTTCCAATAATCGGCTCCGGCACAGGGCCAGGAATCGGTTCCGCCAAAACCGGCTCTTCCCGCAAGCGTGGCATGGGCGGCGGTGCCCCCACCGGTTTGGTCGTTGGCTGCGCAGGCTTGGGCCCCGCCTGCGCAGCCGCTGCGGGCTTGGGTGTGGGCTGTGGCGCGGCCATGGGCTTGGGCGCAGGCGCTGAGACCGGTTGGGGCGCCACCGATGCGCCCCCTGATACGCCCACCGATGCACCTGAGGGCGCTACGGTTGGGGCCGCAGGTGGTGTGGGTGGTGTGGGTGCAGTGGTAGTCGCCCGTGGTGGCTTCGGTGCAGCGGCGGCTTGCGCGGGGCCATATTCCGCTTCAATGGCGTTTATGGCCCCCTCCAGCCTTTGGCGTTGGGTGGTGACCTGCGCTTCACTCATAGTGGGATTTTGCCCCAACATCCGTTCCAGCGCCTGGCGCGAAGAGGTGTAAATTTTTTGCCGTGCAGCAGGGTCCGTGGCGCTCTGCTGTGCAAGCGCCTTGCGGATCAAGTCTTCAAATCCCGCCAATCGTCTCTCCAACCGTTTGTGGTCAACCGCTTTAGGGTCGCCCATCGCCGCTAATGGTCGTGGTCGATGGTATAGCGCGGCCCGTCCTGTCTGAACAGGCGCGCGTAAGCGCCATTTACCATCAAGGTGCGGCCACGGAAATTATTGACGTAAACGTAAGAACTTGCCATCCATGCGGTTCAATTCACCGCGCCTGCGAGACCCATGCCATGGCCCTGCCTAAAATTCTTGAAAACCGCCTGTCCATCCCGGCCATTGCCTCGCCCCTGTTCATCATCTCCCACCCGCCGCTGGTCATTGAGCAGTGCAAGGCTGGAGTGGTGGGTTCGTTTCCCGCGTTGAATGCGCGTCCGGTGAGCCAGTTGGACGAATGGCTGCACGAAATCACCGAGACACTGGACAAATATAACCGCGAGAACCCCGATAAGCCCGCCGCGCCTTTTGCCGTGAACCAGATCGTCCACCGCTCCAACACGCGGCTGGAAGAGGATGTGGAACTGTGCGTGAAATACAAAGTGCCCATCGTCATCACCTCTTTGGGCGCGCGGCCGGAGTTGAACGATGCCATCCATTCCTATGGCGGCATTACCCTGCATGACATCATCAACAACACGTTTGCCAAAAAGGCCGTGGAAAAGGGCGCCGACGGTCTCATCGCCATTGCCGCCGGGGCCGGAGGCCATGCAGGCCGCCTGTCGCCCATCGCGCTCATTCAGGAAATCCGGGAGTGGTTCGAAGGCCCGCTCCTGCTGGGCGGGGCCATCGCCACGGGCGATGCTGTGTTGGCCGCCCGTGCCATGGGCGCCGATATGGGCTATATCGGTTCCGCCTTCATCGCCACCAAAGAGGCCCGGGCGGTGGACGGCTATAAGGACATGATCGCCTCATCTGGCGCGGACGATATCGTCTATTCCAACCTCTTCACCGGTGTTCACGGCAACTACCTGCGCGGCTCCATTGAGGCCGCCGGCATGGACCCAGACAATCTGCCCGAAGGCGATGTGAAGACCATGGATTTTGGTGGCGACAAGGTGAAAGCCTGGAAAGACATCTGGGGCGCTGGCCAGGGCGTCGGTGCCGTCAAAGACGTGGTACCCGCTGCCGAACTGGTGGCCCGTCTCGTGCGCGAATACGAGGCTGCCAAAATGCGGGTGGCGGCTTAGTCTTCACGTCCCCCGGTCGTCATCCTCGGCCACCGTGCCGAGGATCTGCGCTTTAGACATCATGTTCATCCGTTAACCAGTAGCAATTGCGGCGAAATCGCAGATCCTTGGGACAGTGCCCAAGGATGACGGCGATAGGGGAGAGGTATCGGCACATCCTTAGCTCCAAAACCCCTGTTAAACAGGGCACTTATCTCCCTCTCAAAATTTGGTTTCGCCCCCCTGCCAACCTATATTGAAGGGGTCGGCAAGGCATGATTCGCCCTGCCCGAACGGAAGGCCAAATCATGTCCGATACCCCCCCAAGTAGTGGCGAAAATACCGGTGAAAACCAGCCCGAAGACTACGGTGCCGACAGCATCAAAGTGCTCAAGGGGCTGGATGCCGTGCGCAAGCGCCCGGGCATGTATATCGGCGATACGGATGACGGCTCCGGCCTGCACCACATGGTCTATGAGGTGGTGGATAATGGCATCGACGAAGTGCTGGCCGGTCACGCGGACCGGGTGACCGTCACCATCAATGCGGACGGGTCAGTCACCGTAACGGACAATGGCCGCGGTATTCCCGTAGACATGCATGAGGAAGAGCAAATGTCCGCCGCCGAGGTCATCATGACCCAGCTGCACGCGGGCGGGAAGTTTGATTCAAACTCATACAAGGTTTCCGGCGGGCTCCACGGTGTGGGCGTTTCCGTGGTGAACGCCCTCTCCGTTTCGCTGCTTTTGAAAATCGCCCGCAATGGCAAATGGCACGAAATCTCCTTCACCCACGGCGTATCCGATGCCCCACTGAAAGAGCTGGGCGACGCGGGGGACTATACGGGCACCGAAGTCACCTTTATGCCGTCTTCCGACACCTTCTCCAACGTGCGCTTCGACTATGACACGCTGGAACACCGTCTGCGGGAACTGGCTTTTTTGAATTCCGGCTGCCGCATCATTTTGGCCGACGAGCGCGGCACGGAGCGCAAGGAGACGGAACTTTTCTACGAAGGGGGCCTTAAAGAATTCGTCCGCTGGCTGGACCGGGCCAAACACCCGCTCATTGACACGCCCATTTACCTGAAGTCGGAGCGGGACGACATCACCGTGGAGCTCGCCCTGTGGTGGAATGACAGCTACAATGAAAACGTCCTCTGCTTCACCAACAACATCCCCCAGCGAGACGGCGGCACCCATCTGGCAGGGTTTCGCGGCGCGCTGACCCGGCAGGTGACGGGCTATGCAGATGCGTCTGGGGCTTTGAAAAAGGAGAAGGTCTCGCTGACCGGCGATGACTGCCGCGAGGGCCTCACCTGCGTGCTGTCCGTCAAAGTGCCGGACCCGAAATTCTCCTCCCAGACAAAAGACAAACTGGTCTCCTCAGAAGTGCGGCCCGTGGTTGAAAGCCTGGTGAACGAAACCCTCAAGGAATGGTTTGAGGAAAACCCGGCCGAGGCCAAAGTCCTTGTTACTAAGGTGATCGAAGCCGCCTCCGCCCGGGAAGCTGCGCGTAAAGCGCGAGAACTGACCCGCCGCAAGGGCGTGCTGGACATCGCCTCGCTCCCCGGAAAACTGGCAGACTGTCAGGAGCGGGACCCGGCAAAATCCGAAATCTTCATCGTGGAGGGGGACAGCGCTGGCGGGTCCGCCAAGCAGGGTCGCGACCGTAAAAACCAGGCCATCCTGCCCCTGCGCGGCAAAGTGTTGAACGTGGAGCGCGCTCGCTTCGACAAGATGCTGTCGTCCGACCAGATCGGCACGCTGATTACGGCGCTGGGCACCGGCATTGGCCGCGAAGAATTCGACATCGAAAAGGCGCGCTACCACAAGATCATCATCATGACCGACGCTGACGTGGACGGCGCCCATATCCGCACGCTTCTTTTGACTTTCTTCTTCCGCCAGATGCCGGAACTGATAGAACGCGGCTATCTCTACATCGCCCAACCGCCCCTCTATCAGGTGACGCGGGGCAAATCCTCGCAATACCTGAAGGACGAGGAAGCCATGGAGAATTACCTCATCGAGGGCGGTATCGACGAAGCGCGGCTGGAATTGGCGGATGGCGAAGTGTTGGCCGCTGGCGATCTGCGCGATGCGGTGGACAAGGCCATGGCCGTGCGCAGCCTGCTGGATGGTCTCCACACCCGCTACAACCGCGATGTGGTGGAACAGGCCGCCATCGGCGGCGCGCTGGATGCAGAAGTTATGTCCGACGTCGCCCGCGCGGAAGCCATTGCCACTTCGGTGGCCGAACGCCTCAATGCCATCGCAGAGGAGACGGAAGCCTCTTGGGAAGGCTCCCTGCGCCAAGAAGAAAATGGTAACCACTCTCTCGTCTTCGCCCGCATGGTGCGCGGTGTGCGCGAGGCCCATGTCATCGACCAATCCCTCATCGGTTCTGCCGATGCCCGCGCGCTCAACGGGCACGCAACAGGCCTCCAGGCTCTCTATACCAAAACCGCTACGCTGGTGCGCCGGGACATGCGCACCCCTGTCTCCGGCCCCCGCGCCCTGCTTACGGCGGTCTTCAGTGCTGGCGAAAAGGGCATCAAGATCCAGCGTTACAAGGGCTTGGGTGAAATGAACCCCGACCAGTTGTGGGAAACCACCCTGGACCCGGACGCCCGCTCGCTGCTGCAAGTGAAGGTCAACGAAGCCACCAAAGCCGACGACCTCTTCACCCGCCTCATGGGCGAAGAAGTGGAACCCCGCCGCGAATTCATTCAGGACAATGCCCTGAGCGTGGCGAATTTGGATTTTTAGAAGCTGTTGGCTAAATCCGTGCACTCTCAACCTCCCACCGGAGGGGAGGTCGAAACGGT
This sequence comes from Pseudomonadota bacterium, assembly GCA_039198355.1. Lineage (GTDB taxonomy): Bacteria > Pseudomonadota > Alphaproteobacteria > Rhizobiales > Rhizobiaceae > Pseudahrensia. The sequence goes on along the minus strand of JBCCTO010000043.1, from coordinate 3,476 downwards.
TTGCCGTTTCGGGTGGGGGGCTGGATGGGTGAATAGCTCTGAAATCGAGCCCCCCACCCGGATCGCCTGCGGCTCTCCGACCTCCCCTCCGGTGGGAGGTTAGGCCTACACAAATATCGGCAGCTTGATTTCTAAATCGACGGCACGATCCAGTCGGGCACCATGCCGCTCTGCTGGATGTAGGCCCTCACATCATGCCCGCGAAACAGGCCGTGGTCGGAGACCAGCACGGTGGACCACCCCGCCTGCGCGCCACCGAGCACATCCGTGTGGAGCGTGTCGCCCACCATGGCGATGCGTTTGGGGTCGGTGTCGCGCGGCAGAGAGTCCATCACCATGTCAAAGACCGAAGGAAACGGCTTGCCGTGCCATTCCACCTGCGCGCCCAAAAGATCGGTAATGCGATGGGCCAGATAGCCGCTTTCTGTTGAGAAGCTCTCTTCCAGCGGCGCAATCACATCGGGGTTCGCCACCATCACCGGCCGCATTTTATTGGAGAGGGACTGCTCCAACAGGCGCTGCTGCTGGCTGGTCCAATCCCATGTGGAGAGCATGAGAAAAGCGTCTGCCGCATCATAGGTGGTTATGTCGTGGGTGAGCAGGATGGAGCGGACCGGCAGGTCGCTTTCTTTGAAATCGCTGCGGGCCATGACACCCCACAGCATGTCTTCGTGCTTGGTGAGCGCGGCCTCTGCCGCCATGCGGCTGGTGATTATTTCCTCCGGCGCGAAATCGAAACCGAGGCGCTGAAACTTGGCCACTGAAGCGTCCTTGGCAAAGGTGGCCGCATTGGTGATGACGAAGAGGCGTTTTCCTTGCCCGCGCAGTTCCTGCACTGTCTCCACCGCGCCGGGGATGGGGGTGGAGCCAACATTCAACACGCCGAATGCATCAAAGCAGAATGTGTCGATATGCTCAGCCATCTCCAACAAGCCTAAAGCGGCTTTGGAGGTGGTCGGGAATTCTGCCTTGGGCAGCCGGTGGGCCACCGCATGGTAAAAGGCAAAAGCCGATTGCGTGTCGAACCCTTCGAAGAACGGTTCGTCCGGATAAAGAGGGTTAGATGATGGCACCGCGCACCTTTGCCGAAACCCATTCACTGATGACCACCGCGACCAGAATAACGATCAAAATGAGCGCCACCTGGTTCCACGCCAGCGTGTTGAGGGAGCCTTGCAGCTGCAACCCAATTCCGCCTGCGCCCACAAGGCCCAGCACGGTGGATTCGCGAATATTAATGTCCCAGCGGAAGACCGAAATGCCTGCGAAGGCAGGCGCGATTTGCGGCACGATGGCATAGGCCATGCCCTGCCAGCGGGAGGCGCCAGTAGCCGTCACCGCTTCCACCTGTTTCACGTCAATTTCCTCGATGGCCTCGTAGAGGAGCTTGGCGCAAAAACCGATGGACCGGACAGCGATGGCGATGGTCCCTGCCAAAACGCCGGGGCCGATGATGGCCACCAAAAGCAGCGCCCAGATAAGGGAGTTGATGGAGCGCGTGGCGACGATAATCAGCAGCGCGACGGGGCGGATGAAAACCGCCGATGGCGTGGTGTTCCGCGCCGCCAAAAAGGCCACTGGCACGGCCATGATGAGGGCCAGAATGGTGCCCAGCGTGGCCATGTTCAGCGTGTCCCAAATAGGCTTCCACAACTGGTCGATGTAGGACCATTTGGGCGGCATGGCGCGGCTGGTTATGTCGCCTGCGATACGTGGCGCATCCCACACGAAAAACCATGTGGTGGCCTCGGAAATGACATTCCAGCAATAGACGAAGATGGCCACGCCCAAGAGCCAGCCAAACCAGCGGGTGAGGGATTGGCGCTGCGTATGCAGCCGCCAGCCGGGCATACCTTGAGAGTTCTCGATAACAGGCATCTACTGAACCCTCGCTCTGATGATGCCGGAGAGATATTCCAGCACCATCACGATGACGATGATAATCAGCAAAATCGCTGCTGCCGTATCAAATTCGTAGCGATCAAAGGCCGTATTCAGCGTGGCCCCGATGCCGCCAGCGCCCACCAGCCCCAGCACGGCGGATTCGCGGAAATTAATGTCCAGCCGGTAGATGGAAAGCCCGATCAGGCGGGGCATGACCTGCGGTTTTACGCCATAGTCGATCCATTGTAGCCACGACGACCCGGTGGCCCGCACGGCTTCCGCCTGAGAGCGGCTCATGTCCTCGATCTCCTCCGCCAGCAATTTGGAGAGGAAACCGATGGTGGCGAAAGCCAAGGTAAGAAAGCCCGCCAACGGCCCGAAGCCGAAAATGGCCACAAGAAGAATAGCCACGATGATTTCGTTCAGCGCCCGCGACAGAGCGATGATCGCCCGGCATACGAGATAGATGGGCAGGGGCGCGATATTGCGGGCCGCCCCCAGCCCGATGGGAATGGAAATGGCAATGCCCACCACGGTGGAGGCGATGGTGATGATGATGCTTTCGATGATCCCGTCGCGGATATCGTTCCAGCGAGAGGTGAAGTCCGGGTTGGCGAAGGCCTTCACAAATTCCCAGCCCCGCACCAGTCCTTCGGAGACGCGCGCCCAGTTCACCTCGATGGAGTTTACCGCGAGATACAGATAGATGATCGTCGCGCCCAGCAGCGTGTATCGCAGCACAGGATTGGTGATGAAAGGCGGCTTTTTCCACGCCCGCCCCATGCGGTCTTCCAGCCGCACGCCTGTGGCCAATGCGCCGCTCATTGGGCGGCCACCGCAGCGGCTTCGTCTTCATCCTCGTCGCCCGCGTCTTCAATGGTGGCCTGCCAGTCTTCCTCGCCATAGATGGCGGTAAGCACGTCGGGTGTGAGCGCATCGGGTGGGCCGTCAAATTGCACCACGCCCAGTTGCAGGCCGATGACGCGGGCAACAAACATTTGCGCCAGCGCTACATCGTGAATGTTAATAATAGCGGCGAGGCCTCGCTCCGCGCAAAGCTCGCAAATCAGGCGCATGATCTGGCGGGATGTTTTGGGGTCCAAAGAGGCGGTGGGTTCATCCACCAAAAGCAATTTCGGGTCTTGGATGAGCGCCCGGCAAATACCCACGCGCTGGCGCTGGCCTCCGGAAAGTTCGTCCGCCCGCTTGTCAGCCATGGCCAGCAGGCCCACCCGGTCCAGCAGGCGATAGGCCTCATCCACGTCCTTCTGGGGATATTTGCGCAGGAAGGAGCGCCAAAAACCCACATAGCCGAGGCGACCGGACAGGACGTTTTCCATCACTGTCAGCCGTTCCACCAGCGCATATTCTTGAAAGATCATCCCCATGGTGCGCCGCGCTTTGCGCAGGCCTGCGGAGGAAAGGCCGGAGATGGTTTCCCCGTTCAGCACAACTGTGCCCGAGGTGGGTTCCACCAGCCGGTTGATGCAGCGGATCAGCTGAGGCTTCCAGTTCGGTCTCGGACTCCAATTCCGGCTCGTCCTCGGTGACTGCCTCATCGCCCGTGTCTGCAGTGGTCGTTGCGACGGTCG
>JBCCTO010000042.1:0-28538 GCA_039198355.1 Pseudomonadota bacterium | reverse complement strand
TGTGGTTGTCTTTCGTTTCAATGGTTAGGTTCGCACCACCATCAAAACGGGTAACCAAGGTCTCCTTCAAGAGACCCGCCGCTGCCTTCTCAGTCCTCTGAAAAGGTAGCGGTGTCAGATTAAGTCGAGTCTTCTACAGCTTAAATATGGGATCGCAGGCTCTATCGACATTTTGATAACCTATTCGGATGCCACGTTCGCGATTCACGACAGCTTCAACGCCAAGAGTTCTGTCGATCTGCCAAATGCTGTCTAAGATTTGGCCGCGTAGCGCTTCAACACCATGGATGTATCCTAGTGTGCCCGGTGCGTTTAAAGGCATAAGAGGACTAGCGTCGTCAGTTGCAGCCCTAGCTGAATCCCGTATGGCCAAAAACTGCGCTTTGTTCAAACCAAAGTCTGCAAGACGCTCTTCGACTGCAAAACTCTCGTCAACAATGGAGGTGCTGAAGGCTGGCATTAGGCATTCCGTTTAATTTTTTCCATACTTATGCGGGAGAAAAATTAAACGCAAGAGCAATTCTTACCTCAAACAGATTTCTTTCATGCCGTGTGCAGTCTTGCTGTAGCGCCTTGTGGGTATCGGAAGTTCGGGTGGCAAGATTTGTGGGCGTTCAAAAAAAGGCCGATGCTTTCGCACCGGCCTTTCGCATTAAGATAGTTCAGCCTGATGTTTAGGCGCAACTGCGTCCTTACATCATTCCGCCCATGCCGCCCATTCCGCCCATGTCAGGCATGGCGGGGGCGCCGGCGCCTTCTTTGGCGGGGGCTTCGGCGACCATGGCTTCGGTGGTGATGAGCAGGGACGCGATGGAGGCGGCGTCCTGCAGAGCGGAGCGCACCACTTTCACGGGGTCGATGATGCCCATGGAGATCATGTCGCCATATTCGCTCGTTTGCGCATTATAGCCGAAGGTCTCGCCACCGTCGTCCATGATCTTGCCCACCACGATGGAACCTTCGTCACCAGCGTTTGCGGCGATCTGGCGGATCGGGGCTTGAAGCGCCTTGCGCACGATGTTCACGCCTGCATCCTGGTCGGAATTGTCACCGGCCGTTTTGATGTTGGCGGAAGCGCGCAGCAGGGCCACACCACCACCGGGCACAATACCTTCTTCCACGGCGGCGCGGGTGGCGTTCAAAGCATCGTCCACGCGGTCTTTCTTCTCTTTCACTTCCACTTCCGTGGCACCACCAATAGAGATGACGGCAACTCCGCCAGCCAGTTTGGCCAGACGCTCTTGCAGCTTCTCACGGTCGTAGTCGGACGTGGTTTCTTCGATCTGCTGTTTGATCTGACCCACGCGACCTTCCACGTCGGCGGCGGCACCGGCACCGTCAACAACAGTGGTCTCTTCCTTGGAGATGGAGACGCGCTTGGCGGTGCCCAGCATGTCCAGCGTAACGGTTTCCAGCTTGATGCCCAGATCCTCTGAGATCACCTGACCGCCGGTGAGGATGGCGAGGTCCTCCAGCATAGCTTTGCGGCGATCGCCGAAGCCTGGAGCCTTCACAGCAGCCACTTTCAGGCCACCGCGCAGCTTGTTCACCACCAGCGTGGCCAGGGCTTCGCCTTCGATGTCTTCAGCGATAATCAGCAGGGGCTTACCGGACTGCACCACAGCTTCCAGAATGGGCAGCATGGCTTGCAGGGAGGTGAGCTTTTTCTCGTGCAACAGGATGAACGGGTCGTCCAACTCGCACAGCATTTTTTCGGAGTTGGTCACGAAGTAAGGGGAGAGGTAGCCGCGGTCGAACTGCATGCCTTCCACCACGTCGAGGGAGGATTCCAGCGACTTGGCTTCTTCCACCGTAATGACACCTTCATTGCCCACGCGCTCCATGGCTTCGGCAATGCGGGAGCCGATTTCAGCTTCGCCGTTGGCGGAAATCGTGCCCACTTGGGCCACTTCTTCCGTGGTGTCGATTTTCTTGGCCATGGCTTTCAGCGCCGCCACCACGTCGTCCACAGCGCTGTCGATGCCGCGCTTCAGGTCCATGGGGTTCATGCCAGCGGCTACAGCTTTTGCGCCCTCGCGCACGATAGCCTGGGCCAACACGGTTGCTGTGGTCGTGCCGTCACCGGCAATATCGTTGGTTTTGGAAGCCACTTCGCGCACCATCTGTGCGCCCATGTTTTCAAACTTGTCTTCCAGCTCAATTTCTTTGGCAACAGACACACCATCTTTGGTGATGCGCGGTGCGCCGAAGGATTTGTCCAGAACCACATTGCGGCCTTTGGGGCCAAGTGTCACTTTTACAGCATCGGCCAGAATGTCCACGCCACGCAGCATGCGGGTGCGGGCATCGGAACCGAATTTAACTTCTTTAGCAGCCATTGAGACTTACTCCTGTATTGGGATCGTTCGACCCCGGAATTTCAATAGGGAAGGGGCGCGGCTGATTTAGCCGATCACGCCCATCACATCGGATTCTTTCATAATCAGCAGGTCTTCACCGCCGATTTTCACTTCCGTGCCGGACCATTTGCCAAACAGCACGCGGTCACCGGCTTTCACGTCCAAGGGGACCAGCTTGCCAGCTTCATCGCGGGCACCGGAGCCCACGGAGACCACTTCACCTTCAGCGGGCTTTTCCTGGGCGCTGTCGGGAATGATGATGCCGCCAGCGGTTTTCGTGTCGGCTTCAACGCGGCGAACGACGATACGGTCGTGCAGCGGGCGGAACTTCAAGTCTGCCATGTGTTTGATCCTGTATTGGTTGCGGCGCCCCATGGGACACGCCTGAACATCATGTATTGAAAAGCGCTGTTAGCACTCATTAGCGGGAGTGCTAACGCGCGGTGGAGATAAGAACAGGCGGTTTGGGAGTCAAGAAAAGGTTCTGCTCTGGGGCAAAATTTTTGGGCGCCGTAGAAGCCGCCAGCCCTCTCACAAGCCCGTGATTGCAGCGGTTTGGCGTCGATAGCTAAAATTTAACCGATCTTTTCAAGCCAATCTCAAATCCTGCCTGTCAGTTTGCGCTGTGAACCAGTCCGTTCCGCCTCCGCAGGGGAGGCGTATCCAATGGACTGCAGGAGAACGAACCATGTTGATTTCACTGGCAAAGAGCTTGCGCTGGAAGGGCTTTAAGCGCGACGAGCGTGGTAATGTGATGGTCTTGACCGCGTTCATGACACCGCTTCTTTTGATGGGCGTGGGCACAGCTGTGGATATGGGCGAAATGTATCGTGCCCGTGTCAACTTCCAGGCCGCGGTGGATGCGGCAACTCTTGCATTTGCAAAGGAATATGCCGCTGCAAAAATCCCAAATTCCAGCTCTTTAACAGCACCCCAAATCGCTCTAAGGCGCAAGGAGATTGCAGAACCGTTGGGCAAGTCTGTTTTCCAGGCCAATATCGCCAATCTTGCCCCTTCCACGGGACAAATTGAATTTGATATTGGCGACGGGGACTGTAACGCTTCCGGTGCTACGGGCGTGGCAACCCTGCGCCACCAGGTGTTTTTTGACTTCATTCACAACGTGACCGGCTATCTGAAACAAAAGGACGGCCAGGGTGACACGAAAGTTCGGGACGAAAATTTTGTCACGCTCGACGCTACCGCCAATGTGAAATGCAACAACACCCGGTTTGAAGTGGCGTTGGTGTTGGATAATTCCGGCTCCATGGGCAGCAGGGGTAAAATTGGCACATTGCGCTCGGCTGCTTCCAACCTGGTGAACTCCATGTTTGCCGGCGTGCAAGACCGAATTGACGAGGACCCCATGGCGTTCTCACTGGTGCCGTTCTCCTCCTTCGTGAATGTGGGCAGTAAATACGGCCCCAACAATCAAAATGCCTCATGGCTGGATACGGACGGGGTAGCTTCATACCACCACGAGCACCTGAACTGGGCTTTGGACCCGCAGGCAACGCAGGCGGGCGGCAAGTGGCAAGACCAAAACGGCAATCCTCTCACCCGCTTTGCGCTCTACGATCAGCTTCCTGGCATTAGCTGGGGCGGATGCGTGGAGGCGCGCCCTTACCCTTATTCCACGCAGGATGTGGAGCCCAATGCAGGCAATCCCGATACTCTGTTCGTGCCCTCTTTCGCGCCAGACACACCCGATGACTGGTCCGGCCAGTACGACAAGGTCGAAGAGCAGCAAACGGTCAAGGCTATCTGTACGGCATGGCAGGGCGCACGCAAAAACAATGGTCAGTTGCGCAGCCAACGCCTCTGCAAACAGTGGAGCGATGGCTATAACGATCACAGAGGGGCGAGATTCCGGCGCATCCACCCCCAAAATTCGTCCTACAGGCCGGAACGGGACGACCGTATCGAGTACCGCAACGGCAATTATATTGGCGGCAGCATCACCGTCACCGAATGGGTCGACAAGGACGAGATCGTGGAGGAAACATTCCAAAACAATTATCTTGCCGACGACCACAACTTCCCGGCATCATTGGGCGACCCCAGAGCGAAGGCTTTCACAGGCATCAGCAATGACGATCAGTATGGCCGTCAAAAATGGACGTGGAAGTATTTTGCCGATAGCTCTGGCAACAGCCCTGACCCCCGCGATGTGAACAACAATAATGATAATATGCCCCGGCCCTTGGGGGCTCCGGGTGGACCCAATTACCTGTGTGACTCACAGCCGATAACTGATCTGACCACCAATCAATCAGAAATCATCTCGGGTATTTCGGGCATGCAAGCTGTGGGTGCCACCAACATCCAACAGGGCGTGGCATGGGGCTGGCGCACATTGTCTCCAGAGCGCCCCTTCACCAATGGTCGGCCCTATGAAGAAACGAAAAACCGCAAGGTTATGATTGTGATGAGTGATGGGAACAACACCTATTATCCCATCGATGGCTTCTATTACGGCTATTCGGACAAGAACAAATCCTACTACGGGGCTTGGGGTCACACGGTAAACGAGCGGATTTTTGATGGCTTTACGGCCATTTCAAACCCCAGCCACTCCTTTACCACCTTCCGTCAAGCCATGGATAATGAGTTGAAGAAGACCTGCACCAACTCAAAGGCGGCGGGGATCACGATTTATACCATCGCCTTCGACGTGCCCAACGGGTCTGCGGTGCAGCTCATGTTGCAGGATTGTGCATCCTCAGATGTGGGGGGCTCCAAGCTCTACTTCCCCGCCAGCAACAATGCCGCGCTCGTCCAAGCCTTTGATGACATTCTGCAATCCTTGTCAGAATTGCGCATCGCCCAATAAACGTCGCCCATAGCGATCGTTGCAAAAGCCCGGCTTTCCAATGGAAGCCGGGCTTTTCAGTGTAAACGGCTCATGTGCCACCGGCTGCGGTTGTTTTAGCCCTGGGCGCCATTTGCGGTGCGCGGGTTTGGCTTGAACCGGTCGCTTGCGCCTTTTCCACGCCGCTGGGCTCCAGCAGTTCCGCTTTCACAGGGCGGGGTGGGGCAAAGAGATGCCCTTGGCCCATGGTAATATCCAAATCAATGAGGCCCACCGCGTGGGCCTCCCGCTCCACTTCGGTGCCGATGACGGAAATGCCGTGCTCGCCCATGGCGGTTACCAGACGGCTTGGTTCAATGGCCCCCCGGTGTCCGCTTTGGCTCGCGTGGAGCAGCAGCGAAGCGGGCACTTTGATGTGGCGGAAACCCTTTTGGGCCAACGCCGCGCCATCCAGGTTCAAGTCGCCCACCTGGTCCAGCAACAGGCTAAAACCCCGATCAACAATCTGCCCCAGCCGCTCCTTTTCTTTGGCCCGTAGGGAGCCATAGGCACTTTGGTTCACCTCAAACACCAACGCGCCAGCCAGCGCGCCATTGCCTTCCAAAAAGGCGATGATCTGGTTGAACGTGCGCTTATCGGCCAGTGTTTTGGGGGACAAATTGCAAAACAGCCCGGCCTTTTTCTTCATGGAGGAGAGCGTTCGCAACATGCGCACGGAGGAGAAGATCACCTTGGCATCAATCATGGGCATGAGCCCGCCATCTTCCGCCATGCGCAAAAAGCGCCGCCCATCCATGTGTACGCTGCCGCCATCCTGCAATTTCATGAAGGCTTCGTAGTAAAGCGGCGAGCGATTGGGCAGGCCCACAATGGGCTGCAAATGAAGGTTCAAACGATTGTCCGTCAGGGCTGACTTGAGCGCCTTGCGATCCTCCTCCCGCCGCGCCAACACGCGATCCGATGGCCCTTTTTTGCTGGTGGCGGCGGAATGAACGCGGGCAGCGGGCGGGCCGCTTGCGCTGGCGGGACCGCTGGCCGATGAAATAACCTGTGCTGCTTGGGTGATTGCCAGATCGAATGCATCCGCATCCTGTTCCCTGGGTATCGCGGGTGCGTTGGGTTCCGTATCCTCTGGCAGCAAAGAGTCTTCTTTGCCGGTTTTGGCCATGGGTTGTGCAAACACCGGCATTGGCTCTGAGCTCGGTTCCGATCTTGGCACTGGCTCTGGCATTGGCACTGGCTCAAGGGCAGGGCGCTGGGCCAATTGCTTTTTCAGCGACCGGTTGTCAGCCTCCAGCTTTTCCAACCTGTCTTCCAGCGCGGAAACGCGCTCGCCCATCAGTTCCATCAGCGGTGAAGAGCCACTACCGCCAAGCCCATCGCCTTTGGCCTCCTCCTTCAGCGCATTCATGCGACGATCCATGTCCTGTTCGTAGGTGGACAAGTCCCAGGCCTGTTCTTTGAGATGGTTCACATCCCGAGCGATGAAAAATTGCCGTTGCAGCAGCGCCAGGCTGAAAAAGATCAAAAGGCCGGTGAGCAGGGCTTGGCCGGAGGGCATCAACTCAAAGCGCAGCAGGGCAATCACCACCCCTGCGCACACGCCAAGCAATATCAGGCCCATCATGATGCGCGTGGTCCAGCCGATAAAGCCGCCCGTTTCGTGATCGTTCATTCCGTATGCAAACCGGTGTCGAGCCGGTCGGCCCCTCGTTCCCGCAAACGGCTGATCGGCTTTCTTCAGCGATGCCATGCAAATCACGCCGTCCGTTAACCTTTGCCGCAAACGGGCGGGCAGGGGAAGGAAAATTCGTGGGCACCTTGGGCGGGCGCATATATTCTTGACGCTTGTCGCCCATGCCCTTACCCGATGGCGGTGCCGCGCCCGCCCTCACAAACAACCCACGGAAATTGTGATGACCACCTCAACCAGCCCTTCAGGCCGAATACGCTCTTTGAGCGAGGTGAAGGCCAGCTACGGTAACATCATCTGCGATGTGTGGGGTGTGCTGCATAATGGTGTGCGCGTGTATGAGCATGCGGCGCAGGCTCTGATACGGTTTCGACAGTACGGCGGCCGGGTGGTGATGATTACCAATTCTCCCCGTCCCGCCGATGGCGTCGTCAAGCAATTTGCGGAACTGGGCGTGCCGGATGGCGTGTTCGATGCCGTGGTGACATCCGGTGATGCCACCCGTCATCTAATTGCCCGTACGGACGGTCCTTTTTACCATCTTGGCCCTGACCGTGACCTGCCCTTATTCGAGACGCTGGATGTTAAATTGGTGGAAGAGAACGCTTGCGCCGCAATCGTCTGCACCGGCTTAGAGCATGACGAACATGAAACGCCCGATGATTACCAATCCCGTCTGCAAGCGCTGGTGGACCGGGGCGTGCCCATGATCTGCGCCAACCCGGACATTGTGGTGGAGCGCGGCGACCGGCTGATCTACTGCGCCGGGGCTTTGGCAAAGCTCTATGAGGAGCTCGGTGGCACCACGCTGGTGGCGGGCAAGCCCAACAAGCCCATTTATGATCTCGCCATGGAAAAGCTGGAAACCATCGCCGGGGCCGCCCAGGAAAAGGCCGATGTGCTGGCCATTGGCGATGGCATGCCCACCGATGTGAAGGGCGCGCAGGACAATGGCTTTCCGCTCCTTTATATCTCCGCCGGCATCCACAGCGCCGATTATGGCCCAGCCGATGCGCCCGATGAAGACAGGTTGCACGCCTTTCTAAAAGCGCACGATGCCGATCCCACGGTCTGGATGCCGCGACTGGTCTGGATCGACTGACCCATGACGGCACCACAGGCCCCATTTGTTGAACATGACCTTGCCGCGCCCCTGCCGGACGCGCTGCGCGGTGCGGTGCTGGCCATCGGCAATTTTGACGGGGTCCATCGGGGCCACCAGCATGTGCTGGCCTATGCCATGGAAGAAGCAAAGCGGCTGAACACAAAGTGCTTTGCCCTATCCTTCGAGCCCCACCCCCGCACCCTGTTCAAGCCGGAAAGCCCCGTCTTCCGCCTGACACCACCGCCGATGAAGGGGCAAGTGTTAAAGGCTTTCGGCTGCGACGGGCTTTTGACGCTGGCCTTCACCAAAGAACTGGCTGGCACCCGGGCGGAGGATTTTGTCACCCGCTATCTGGTGGATAATGCGGGCGCAGCCCACGTCATTTCCGGCTTCAACTTCCATTTTGGCAAAAGCCGCGAGGGTTCGCCCGCTTTTCTAAAAGAGGCAGGAGAACGCCACGGCTTTGGGGTGACCATCGTCGATGCCCACCACCATGACGATGAAGAGGAACCCGTCTCCTCTAGCCGCATCCGCCGTTGCCTCGGAGCGGGCGATATGGCGGGTGCGGCTGACTTGCTGGGCTATCGCTGGACGGTTTCTGGCGAGGTGGTGAAGGGCCAACAGATTGGCCGCACGCTGGGTTACCCGACGGCCAATCTCATTTTGCCCCCTTCTTGCAAACTGGCCCACGGGGTCTACGCCGTCCGTTTTCGCTGCGCTGACGGCATGCTTTATGACGGTGTAGCCAGTTATGGCCGTCGCCCCACTTTTGACAATGGCGCAGCCTGGCTGGAGACCTTCGTCTTCGATTTCAAAGGCGACCTTTATGGGGAGCAGGTAAGCGTCAGCTTGTTTGACTATCTTCGCGGCGAGGAAAAGTTCGATAGTTCCGAAGCGCTGGTGGCGCAGATGAACCAAGACAGTCAAGCCGCCAGCGCTGCCTTGAAAAATGCAATGCCTCTGTCTGCCTTGGACGAGGCGCTGAATTTTGCGGGCGGTTCCCATGGCTAAAGCCGAACCCCGCTCCCACACCATTCTCATTACCGGGGCCAATGATGGCATCGGGCTGATCCTGGCCAAAAACTATGCTAAGCGCGGCCACCGCGTGCTGGCCACCGGGCGGCAGACCATCAGCGATGATGAAACCCATTTCGGCTCTCCCAACGTCACCTACATCCGCGCCGATCAGGAACAGCCTATGGCGGCGGCCCAAAACATCGCCAATGCCATGCGCGATCTGGAGTGGAACGGGCTGGACCTGGCCATCCTGAACGCAGGCACCGGCTGGGTGGGCATCCCGCAAGAAGAAACACCCTCCTCCATTGCCAAACAGGTGGACGTGAACCTCACCGCCAATATTTGCATTGCCAAAGCCATGGGGCCTTGGCTGTTCCGCCGCACCGGCAAACTGGTTTTCATCGGCTCCACAGCCGTGAAAAAGCCGCAAGGCAATTTCGCCACCTATACCGCCACCAAGGCCGCTTTGGCTGGTTTCGCCCGCTCGCTTCACGAGGAATGGCGGGGCAGGGCCTCCGTGCAGATGATCCACCCCCGCGCCACCCGCACGGGCATGCACGGTAAGGCAGGGCTGAACATCGGCATTGCCCGAGCCCTGTTCATGTCACCCAAAAAGGCGGCCCGCGCCATTATGGCCTCCATCCGCGCCAGTGAGCGTCAGCGGGACATCACCCGCACTTTCGCCTTCCTTGCCCGCTTCTCCCGCAACCGGGAGGGCTATCTGTGAGAGCTTTGATAACCGGTGCCGCCCACGGCCTGGGCCGTGCCATGACCGAACAGCTTTTGGAAAACGGCCATGAGGTGGTGGCCGTCGATTTAGATGTGGATGCGCTGGACAACCTCGCTATCCGCTCCCGCGGGGCCTGCATGGTGCGCATGGCGGATATGGCCAAGCCCGAGTCGCTGGACCGGCTGGTGCGCGCCTTGGCCGGGTCAAAATTCGATCTGGTCGTGTTGAACGCAGGCATTAGCGCCGTGGGCAAATTCGAAGACCTGCCATCGCAGGCTCAAGCCAAAGTGGTGGCCGTCAATTTCACCGGCCCCATGATCCTCTCCTCCATGCTGGTGCGCGAAAGCATGATGAACCGGGGCGGCAAGATGGTCTTCATCTCCAGCCTGTCCAAAGCCGTGGGTTATCCCGGCGCATCCGTCTATGCCGCCACCAAGGACGGCATCGCCAATTATGCCCGCAATGTGCGAAAGCCCTTCAAAAAGCGGGGCGTGGGCATCCTCACCGTCTATCCCGGCCCCATCCGCACCGACCACGCCGAACGCTACGCGCCCCCCGGTGCCGACGCCAAAAAGCGCATGGAGCCAGCGAAGCTGGCCAACATGATCCTCAAGGCCGCCGCTAGCCGCAAGAAAGAACTTTGGCCTGGCATGACCGCACAAATGGGTCTCACCATGGGTTGGTTCTCCCAAGGCCTCGCCACCCGCGCCATGCGCAAGGCTATCTATGACAAATTGGAAGAACCCAAGTTGTAGTATGGGTTTTCCCACGGTATGAACGCCCCATGATTGACCGCGCCGCCATAGCATTTCGAATTACGAACCCGGTGACAGCCTGAGCGTGCTGGCACCGGGCGCACTTTACGCGATCAACCCTATTCCAATTATCCGCCACGAATGGCCGAGACACCGATGACCGATACGACCACTGAAGACGTGCGCGATTATTCCGCCACGCTGAACCTGCCCCAAACCGACTTCCCCATGCGCGCGGGCCTGCCCAAGAAAGAGCCCGAAATCGTCGCCCGCTGGCAGAAAGACGATCTCTACCACCAATTGCGCGAGGACGCCGCCGGACGCCCCAAATATGTGCTCCATGACGGCCCTCCCTACGCCAATGGTAATCTGCACATCGGCCACGCCCTCAACAAAATCCTCAAAGACGTCATCACCCGCTCCTTCCAGATGCGCGGCTATGACAGCAATTATGTGCCGGGTTGGGACTGCCACGGCTTGCCCATCGAATGGAAAATCGAGGAGCAATACCGCGCCAAGGGCAAGAACAAGGACGAAGTGCCCATCAACGAATTCCGCCAGGAATGCCGCGACTTCGCCAGCCATTGGGTGGGCGTGCAAACGGAAGAATTCCTGCGCCTGGGCGTGATCGGCGATTTCAAAACGCCCTATCTCACCATGAACTACGCCGCCGAAGGCATCATCGCCAACGAGTTGATGAAATTCGCCGCCAGCGGCCAACTCTATCGCGGCTCCAAGCCCATCATGTGGAGCGTGGTCGAACGCACGGCGCTGGCTGAGGCGGAGATTGAGTATGAAACCTATGAGAGTGATACGATCTGGGCCAAATTCCCAGTCCTGAACAACAAGAGCCTCGAAGGGGCCAGCGTTGTTATCTGGACAACCACGCCGTGGACCATTCCCGGCAACCGTGCTGTGTGTTTCTCACCCAACATTGCCTATGGTCTTTATGAAGTGGAGACCGCCGAAAACGACTTTGGGCCCCAGCCGGGCGATCGTGTGATCTTTGCTGATAAACTGGCCGAAGAATGTGCGGCGAAGGCAAAGGTCACGTTCAAGCGCTTGAGCACCGTCAGCGCCAAGGAAATGGAAGGTGGCACTCTAGCTCACCCCCTCCGCGACGCCGGTCTCGACGGCTACCAGTTCGACGTCCCCCTCCTCGCTGGCGATCACGTCACCGATGACGCCGGCACTGGCTTCGTCCACACGGCCCCCGGCCATGGGGCGGACGACTTTGAGGCGTGGATGGATGCGGCGCGCGATTTGGAAGCGCGGGGGATCGACACCACCATCCCCTTCACCGTGGATGATGCGGGCTATTACACTGACGACGCCCCCGGTTTCGGACCTACCGGCAATGACAAACCCGCCCGTGTTATCGACGACAAGGGCAAGAAGGGGGATGCCAACCAGCGGGTCATCACAGCCCTCATCAGCGCGAACAATTTGTTCGCCCGGGGCCGTGTAAAGCACGATTACCCCCATTCCTGGCGCTCCAAAAAACCCATCATCTTCCGCAACACGCCCCAGTGGTTTGTCTACATGGATAAAGACGGCGTTGTGGGTGACGGCAGCCAGTCCAACATGGGGACCCTGCGCCAAACGGCGCTTGCTGCCATTGACGAAACGCGCTTTGTGCCGGAACGGGGCCAAAACCGCCTGCGCGGCATGATCGAAGACCGCCCCGACTGGGTGCTGTCCCGCCAGCGGGCCTGGGGTGTGCCCATCTCCGTGTTCCGCCATGAAGAAACAGGCCAGATCATTCCCGGCCCGGACTTCGACAAGTCCGAAACCCTCATGGCCCGCGTGAAGGAAATCTTCACCGCAGAAGGGGCCGATGCCTGGTATGCGGAGGGGGCCAAAGAGCGCTTCCTCGATGGCATCGTGGACGATCCCGCCCCATGGCAAAAAGTGGACGATATTCTCGACGTGTGGTTCGATTCCGGTTCCACACACGCTTTCTGTCTCGAACAGCGCCCGGACCTGAAATGGCCCGCCGATGTCTATCTGGAAGGCTCCGACCAGCATCGCGGCTGGTTCCATTCATCCCTGCTGGAAAGCTCCGGCACCCGGGGCCGTGCGCCCTACGACACGGTCATCACCCATGGCTTCACCATGGCCGAAGACGGGCGAAAAATGTCAAAATCGCTTGGCAATCAGACCCTGCCGCAGGATGTCATCAAACAGTCTGGCGCGGACATTCTGCGCCTGTGGGTCTGTTCGGTGGACTACCGCGAAGACCAGCGCATCGGCAAAGAAATCCTCAAAACCGCCATCGATTCCTACCGGAAACTCCGCAATACATTGCGCTGGATGCTGGGCACGCTGGCCCATGACAAGGGTGAGGCTGTGGCGCTGGCCGACATGCCGGAACTGGAGCGCCTCATGCTCCACCGCCTCCACGAACTCAATGCCGTTGTGCAGGATGGCTATGACAATTTCGATTTCAAAAAAGTTTTCAGCACGCTGACCAACTTCATGAATATGGAATTGTCTGCCTTCTATTTCGACGTGCGCAAGGACGCCCTCTATTGCGATGCACCCTCTTCGGTACGCCGCAAGGCAGCCCTTCAGGTGGTCTCGAAACTGTTTGACTGCATGACCCTGTGGATGGCCCCCATGTTGTGCTTCACCATGGAAGAGGCCTGGGCTTCCCGCTATCCGGACAACCGTTCTGTCCACCGTGAGCAATTCCCCACCATTCCCGATGAATGGCAAAACGAGGCGCTGGCTGCTCGCTGGCAGAAAGTCCGTCAGGTGCGCCGCGTCGTGCTGGGCGCGCTGGAACAGGCCCGCCGGTTGGAGAAGGACGATCCAAACCATATCGGCGCGTCACTGGAAGCGGCCCCCGTTGTTCACATTTCCAATGCCGAACTGCTGGCCGCTGTGAACGGGCTGGACATGGCCGAGATCTGCATCACCAGCGCCATCTCCATTGAAGAAGGGCAGGGGCCAGAGGATGCCTTCCGCCTACCCGAAGTGGCGGGCGTGGCTGTGGTCAACCAGCGGGCAAAGGGCAAAAAGTGCGCCCGTTCCTGGCGCATTCTACCCGAAGTGGGGACGGACCCGGACTATCCGGATATTTCCCTGCGCGATGCCGCCGCCATGCGTGAACTGGAAGGCTAAGTCGCCTTGTTAACCTTTCGGGGGCCTGCTGCCCCCGATTTGTTGCCAAAGGGCCGCATAAGCGTTAATTTCCGCCCCAAGCTGCACTGAGGGCAGACGAGGCCGAACTTTGGCCGTATTCATGTGGCGGCTGGCCATCTGCGTATGGTGTGCGCTGTAGGCCCATCGGTGGGTTTTTTGCTACAAAGTGCACGCACTTGGGCGCCAAAGGGTTTTGGACGGGAATAGGTTGATGAACATCAAAACCATGATCGCACTTGCTTCAATGGGCGCCTTGGCCGCTTGCTCTGGCACGACCTACGGCACTGGCGTAACCCAGGAGCAGCAATTGGTGAGCGACATGAGCGCCATGGTCACGCTCTCCCGCGGTGAAAAGAAGAAAATCAACTATGCTGCCCGTCCAGGCCTGGTGAAGCCCTCCGACACCAGCGCCTTGCCAACGCCCGCCGAAACCGTTTCATCTCAATCCGCCTTTTTCCCTCAAAATCCCGAGGAAGTGGAAAACCGCATCCGCGATGAAGCGGATCGTGAGCAGGAAATTCTGGCCAGTGGCGGCCAGCTTTCCCCTGAACTGCGCGCTGCCCGCGAGGAAGCCCGTCGCCGCAACCGTGCACGCGAATTGAACGCGTCTTTCGGCGACAATGATCGCCCCGAAAGCTATCAGGAAATTGTGGCCCGGCAGCAGGAATACAAGCGCCGCAAAGCGCTCCGTGAGGGCGAATTCGCGCCCAAAGCCCGCCGCTATCTGACCCAACCGCCTGTGGAGTACCGCACCCCAGCAGAAACGGCGGCCATCGGCGAAGTGGGCGTGAAAGAAAAAGACCCGAAGCTGCGCAAGAAACGAAAAAGCGTGCTGAAAAGCATCTTCGGCAGCTAACGCCGACACCGGTGCCCCAATCATCGGCCTATCCGCGATAGCGCATTCGCGAGGTCCAAGACCCGCCAGTTTGTGATGCCCAAAGAACGCCTGAGGATGTCGTGCGTGTCACGCTTTGCTTGAACCGCTCTGGTGGCAAAGAGCCACCCGGCAAAAGTTTGTTGCGCCATCTTTGGTTGGGTTAGGGTAGCGAAGGTCCACGGGCCGACAACGTGAGCGCATAAGACAAGCGATTCCATCGCAGTTGGACACTCTTTAACGGCGCGTCAGTTTTGTTTCTTCAAAACGTGTCACGCAATCCCGCAGCATCACTTCTTCCATGCGCGGGTTTTCAAATCTCATATCGACCCATAGGGGTTTGCTGGCAGCGCGAAGCGCTTCTTGGGCCTCGCCCATGCGCACGAGCCTGGCCCAGTCTTTTTCGGTGGTCACCAGTTGCAGCTCATCTTTGTGGGCCTGCGCCATCAGTTCCCGGCACTCCTCCGCAGAAAACGGGTGATGGTCGTGAAAACTGCGCCGGATTACGATTTCTGCACCACAGCTTTCCACAGATCGATAAAACTTAGTGGGGTCAGCGATGCCGGCAAAGGCCAAAACGCGGGTGCCTTTCCATTCATCCGGTTGGCGCACATGAATGCTGCCCGTTAAGACGGGTTTGGCCATTTTCGCCGCCTTGCGCACCACGGCGGTCCCCGCTTCCGATTGGCCGATAAGCAAGATGGCACTGGCCCGCGCCAGTTGGGGGCGTAGCGCTGCGCGCAAAGGCCCGGCAGGCATGGCAAAACCATTGCCAAGGCCCCGTCCGGCATCAACCACGGCCAGACAATAGTCTTTGTTAAGGTTCGGGTTTTGAAACCCGTCATCCATAAGGATGATGTCCACGCCTTGCTCTTCCAGCATTCTTGCGCCTGCGGGCCGGTCGGTGCTCACAACAGTGGGGCCCTGCAGGGCCAAAATGAGCGGCTCATCACCCACATCGCGGGCGTTATTCACCGTCGGGTCCACAAGAGTAGGCTTGGTGACGCTGCCCCCGTAACCCCGGGACAAAAATCCGGGCTTCAGCCCCATATTTTTGGCAAGTGCGGCCAGCGCCAGGGCCGTGGGCGTTTTGCCCGCACCGCCGACGATGAAATTACCAATGCAAAACACCGGCACATTGGCAAAACTTCCCGGCTTGGCCTGCATGCGCTTGGCCGTCATTTGCCCGTAAAGCAGCGAAAGGGGAGAAAGCAGCCAGGCCGCCGCCCCCGCTTTCTTAAACCAGAAAGGCGGCGCTTCGCTCAAAAGGGCCTCCTATGAGGAACCCACCACGGGAGGCGTTGCCGTGCCGTCGTGATAGGCCAGCGCGCTGCCCCCGGTTTCAGAAACCGCCAGGCGATCCAGACTGGCGCGCATGCGCAGGGGCATCACATGGGGTTCCAGGGCCGTGAATGTCTTTTCCAGCGCCCCACCGAGATTAGCGACAGTTTGCAACGCCGCCCTTTGCATGGCGACCCGCTCGCCCTCGTTCTTCAACAAATGCAAAACCGTGCGGGCAAGCATGGTCTCATCCTGCACCAGCCGGGCAGCGCGGTTGTCCAACAGCGCTTGGTAGGTTTCCCGAAAGTTTTGAACGTGGCGGCCGGAGAGGATCGTGGTGCCCGTGAGCGCCGGTTCAATGGGGTTTTGCCCCCCTTCACCCTTGAGCGATTTACCCATGAACGCGATGGCACCCAGCCGCAGATAAAGCCCCATTTCCCCCATCGTATCCCCCAGATAAACGGCAGTCTGGTTGGTGATGGGTTCATGGCGGGAGCGCAGGCTTACGGGCAGTTGATGTTTGGCCAATGTTGCCACCACATCATCGCGCCGATCCGGGTGGCGCGGCACGATCACAGTCAGCAGATCGGGCACATGCTGCGCTAGCATGCGATGGACTGTGGCTACAGCTTCTTCTTCCCCCTCATGGGTGGAAAGGGCTTGCCAGACGGGCCGATGGCCGATGGCGGAACGGAGCGCCTCCAAGGTCTTTGGCTCGCAAGCCGGGACCGCCACATCACTTTTCAGATTGCCCGAGACGGAAACCTTCCGTGCGCCCAGATCGGCAAACCGCTGAGCGTCGATTTCGGATTGGGCCACCACCAGCGACAAACCGCCAAAGATACGCTTGGCCAAATGACCATTGCGCATCCAGCGGGCATGGGATCGGTCAGAAAGGCGGGCATTCACCAGCGCTTGGGGAATGCGCCGCTCCTCTAGGGCTTCAATCGTGTTGGGCCATAATTCCGATTCAGCAAAAACCGCCAAATCGGGTTTCCAATGATCCAAAAACCGCGCAATGGCCTTGGGCATGTCCATGGGCACATATTGATGGAGCGTGCGGGGAGACAGTTTTTCCTCAACAATTTGCGCTGAAGTGACCGTGCCGGTGGTCAAGACGATGGTGAGATGACAAGCCTCCAACCGCCCGATCAGAGGCAAGACAGCCAAGGCTTCCCCCACGCTGGCAGCATGAAACCAGATGAGCGGACCGGGGGGGCGGGCGTGGCTTGCATAGCCATAGCGTTCCGCCTTCCGCGCCGGGTCCTCCTTGCCCCGCCGGGCGCGGGCGGCAAGAAACGGGCCGGAAAAGGGGTAAAGCGCCTGACCCACAAAACGGTAAAGGCGCAACCCTGTTCTGGCCAGTAAATCACCCAAGCGGACACTCCTTAAATTCAGCCCGGTTCATGGGCCCCAGCCCATATGTCGCTGCTAAATCAGTCTTTTTCAGGGTCAAGGAAGCGGTGCAGATGCACCACAAAATAGCGCATATGGGCATTATCCACCGTCGATTGGGCTTTGCCTCGCCATGCGGCCGCCGCGCTTTGATAATCGGGAAAGATACCCACCACGTCCAGATTTTCCAGATCGCGGAAGGTGACGCCCTCAAGACTTTCCAACTCACCGCCAAAAACCAGGTGGAGAAGTTGCTTCTTATCGCTTGAATTGCTCATGGATTCTCTTTCGTGCCGCAGCGCCTACGTGCCCGGTTTATTCATGGTCCGCCGGGCAATATCAAGCAGCTTCTCATGTTGGGCAGGGGAAGCGGCCACAAGCGTGCCGTGGCGAATGTCCTTGCAATTATAGGCCAGTCTTTCACCGTCCATATCGGTCAAACAGGCACCAGCCTCATGGGCGATAATGTCCGCCGCGGCCAAGTCCCAGTCCTTCGCACTGCCCCTTGCCAGTGCACCGTCCAAGGCGTTGTTGGCTACCATGGCAATGCGATAGGCGAGCGATGGCACAAAGGGAACAATTTCCATGTCCGCCAGATCATCGCGTTTGGCTAGGGGGCGGGGCCCGGCCAGCCTCAGCGCGCCATTCTCGCTAGCCTCTTCGGTATGCAGCCGCTCTCCATTCACCGTGGTGCCATGGGAAAGGGCGGCGCAAAAAGTTTCCTGCAAAACCGGGCATTCCAAAACGCCAGCCACGGGGCGGTTATCTTCCACCACCGCCACACTCACACACCAGCGTTTCATGCCATTGATGAAACCGCGTGTGCCATCGATGGGGTCCACCACAAAAACCCGCCTGGCCTCGTGGCGGGAATGGTCATCCGCCGTCTCTTCCGACAGCCAGCCATAGTCCGGCCGTGCGGCCAGCAGTTTCTCTTTGAGAAACGTGTCCACCGCAAAATCCGCCTCGCTGACGGGGGACTGGCCTTCTTTCATCCAAACCTGCGGATCATCGCCGAAATAGCCCATGGCGATGGCCCCGGCCTCCCGGGCCAGCTCTTCCATCAGGGCAAGATCGGCGAGGTTGACAGTGTGATTATCAGCGTCCGGCAATCGTCATGCCCTCAATGGCGATGGTGGGGGCGTTGGTGCCAAAGCGCTTCTCCAAATCATCGGCGGGCACCATGCGCATAAACATGTCCTGCAATTTGCCAGCAATGGTCACCTCGCTCACCGCATGGGTGAGTTCCCCATTCTCAATCCAAAACCCACTGGCCCCGCGCGAATAATCGCCGGTGACCATGTTAACGCCCTGGCCGATCAGTTCGGTCACGTAGAAGCCGGATTTCACCGAGCCAATCATATCCGCGCGGCTGGTTTTGCCGGGCAGAAGCGTGAGGTTTGTGGAACCGGGGGAGGTGCCGCTGCCGGCCCGATTGGCCCGTCCGTTCGTGGTCATGTCCAAGGCGCGCCCATTGCGCCCGTCCAGCAACCAGTTTTCGATGCGCCCGTCTTTCACCAAAACCAAATCGGCATTGCCCACGCCCTCCCCATCAAAGGGCTTTGAGGCCGCCCCGCGCACGATATGGGGTTCATCAACGATGGTGATTTCGGGGGCCAGTGCCATCTCCCCCATGCGGTCACGCAAAAAGGATGTTTTTCGCACCACAGAGGCGCCGTTCAGCGCTCCGGCCACATGGCCCACCAGACCCCGCGCCATGCGGGGGTCAAAAATAACGGTGGCGGTTTGGGTTTTGACCTGCTGGGGGTTTAACCGCGCCACGGCTTTTTCTCCCGCCTTGCGGCCAATGTCGGCGGCCTCGCGCAGGTCTTCAAAGTAGCGCATGGAATCGAAATCATAATCCCGCTCCATGGCCGTGCCTTCCCCCGCCACCACGGAGACGGAAAGGGAAAAACGGCTGGAGCGGTAGGAGCCCAGAAAGCCATGACTGGTGGCCAAAACGGTGCCGCCCAGCGCCCGCCCAAAGGAAGCGCCGGAGGACTTCGCCACGCCCGGCACAGCCAGAGCCGCTTCTTCGCAAGCCCGCGCCAGGGCTTCCATCTGGTGGTGGTCCGGCTCCGTACGATCATAGAGATCAAGATCGGGAAACGTCTTTGCCAAAAGGGCCTCATCGGCCAAAGCCACCAGCGGGTCCGGCGGTGAAACCCGCGCCATGGCCACGGCCCGCTCGGCCAGCAATCGGGGATCATCCCCCTGATTGGCAGAAACAGAGGCCGTTTGGTGGCCCACAAAAACCCGCAGGGACAAGGCGTTATTTTCCGCCCCTTCCGCCTCTTCCACCTTGCCCTCGCGCACATCGATACCGGCTGCCCGGCTGGCTGCCACAATGGCATCGGACCCGTCAGCCCCAGCCCTTTGGGCAGCTTCCACAAGCTGCTGGGCCCGCGCTTCCAGCGGGGCAAGATCGAACTCACTATCGGACAAGTGTGGGGCCGACGAGTGTGGGGCGGACAGAGGCGGGGCAGGGGCGTTCAAGGGCGATATCCGTTTGAGACTTTGAACAACGTGGTGTTGGTCTGCCCATTCACAGGCCAAAACGCAATGGCCCATGGTGTCTTGCGCCATTCCCATGCGCGTGTCCGATGCACCCGCCCCATGCGCTGGGCTTGAACATCGCCGCCCGGATAACCAAAGTGCTAGGAGACACCACGCCCCACCGCTGCAGGAGCCTTCCATGGCAGAAGGTCCATCCATTTTCTTAGACGCTGTCGTTCTGCTGGGCGGGGCAACCATTGCTGCGCCTTTGTTTAAGAAAATCGGGCTGGGCACAGTGCTTGGCTATCTGGGGCTGGGCCTGCTGCTCGGCCCCATTTTCAACTATATCCACGATGGCGAGTCTGTTCTGCATGTGGCCGAACTGGGCATTGTCATGTTGCTCTTTTTGGTGGGGCTGGAACTCAACCCGTCGCGCCTTTGGGACATGCGGCGGGAAATTTTTGGCCTTGGGGCGCTTCAGGTTTTCATCAGCATGGCCGTCATCGCCCTCATCGCCTGGGCATTGTATTTCGAATGGCAGGCGGCCGTGATCGTGGGGGCCGGTCTTGCCCTGTCCTCCACCGCTTTTGCCCTGCAATTGCTGGAAGATAGCGGCGATGATCGTTTGCCCTATGGCAAACGCGCTTTCTCCATTTTGCTGTTTCAAGATCTGGCCATTGCCCCCCTTCTGGTGCTGGTGCCGCTGCTGGCGGCGGGCACGATGGAGTTTTCCGCTGCGGGCATGATGCAAATTGGGATCGCGGTGGCCAGCGTTGTGGCCCTGGTGCTGGCGGGGCGTTACCTGCTCAACCCGCTCTTTCACATCATCGCCGATACAGGTGCAAAAGAGGTGATGATTGCCGCCGCCCTGTTTGTGGTGGTGGGGTCCGCTGTGCTGATGCAGGTTGCTGGCCTCTCCATGGCCATGGGCGCTTTCATCGCTGGTGTCATGCTGGCTGAATCCAGCTACCGCCACGAGCTGGAAGCGGATATTGAACCCTTTCGCGGCATCCTCCTTGGCCTGTTTTTCATCGCCGTGGGTCTCGCGGTGGATTTGCGGATCGTGTGGGACAATATCCTGCTCGTCCTGGCCATCGTTCCTGCCGCCCTGGCGTTGAAAGCGGCCATCATTTACGGCCTGTGCCGGGCGTTTGGCTCCGACCACAATGAAGCTGTGCGGGTAGCTTTCCTTTTGCCCCAACACGGCGAGTTTGGATTTGTGCTCTTCTCGGCTGCCATGGGTGTCTCCCTCATCACCGATCAGGAATCCTCCTTCCTCATCGCCTGCGTTACCCTCTCCATGGCCCTGACACCCCTTTCCCAGCGCCTTGGCGAGCGTTTGGTGCGGGGAGATGAAAAAGAGCACATGGAAGAGGATTTTGACGGTGCCGGGTCCAACATCCTGATGATCGGCTTTTCCCGCATGGGGCAAATAACGGCCCAGACACTGCTCGCTGGTGGCTGCCATGTGACCGTCATCGACAATTCCGCCGAGCGCATTCGCCAAGCCGAACGCTTCGGTTTCCGCATTTATTTCGGCGATGGCACCCGCCGGGATGTGCTGCGCTCGGCTGGAATTTCCAAGGCGAAACTCGTGGCCGTCTGCACAGCAAAACAGGACGTGACCGATAGTATCGTGGAACTCATCACCCACGAATTTCCCGACAAGCGCCTTTACGTGCGCTCCTACGACCGTGGCCACGCCATCCGCCTGCTACAGCATGAGGGGATGTGGCAAATCCGGGAAACATTTGAATCCGCTTTGGTGATGGGAGCCGCTTTATTGACCGGCTCCGGCCATTCTCACGAAGATGCTGAACTCATTATCAAGGATGTGCGCGAGCGGGACCGCGCCCGCCTGACCGAACAGATGGAAGATGGGCTGACGGCGGGCCGCCAGCATTTGCACAGTAAACCGGTGCCGGAACCGCTGACTGAGCCCCGTAAGCGCTATGGTCAGACATCATCGATGGAGGAAACGGACCAAGAGCCTCGCGTGAGCCGTCAAGACGTGCAAGAAGCGGCGGACCCGTCTCCTGAAAAGGCGTAACGTCCACGCCGAAAGTTCCCATGGCTGAAACTGCCCCAAACAACAACAAAGCCAAATTCACCACGGGCAGCACCATGCGCCATGTGGTGGTGATGACGGCCACCTCTTCTGTGGGGTTGGTGTCCATCTTCTTTGTGGATGCGCTGAACCTGTTTTACATCTCGCTGCTGGGCCAGCAGGAGCTGGCCGCCGCCATCGGCTATGCGGCCACAATCATGTTCTTTTCCATTTCCATCTGCATTGGCGTGGCCATTGCCTGCGCTGCCCTTGTGGGCCGTGCTTTGGGCGCGGAAGATAAAGATAAGGCAGGGCGGCTGGCCACCAATTCGCTGGTCTATTTGCTTCTCATCACCACAGCCTTTGCGTGCTTGCTCTACCCCTCTCTCACTTTCTGCTTGGAAGTTTTAGGGGCACGAGGAGAAACGTTGGAACTCTCCCTTAGCTTCATGCGCATTGTCGTGCCTTCCATTCCGCTTTTGGGCATGGGCATGTGCCTCGGTGCTTTGCTGCGGGCCAAGGGTGATGCGCGCCGCGCCATGTATGTGACGCTGTCGGGCGCGGTGGCGGCACTGGCCTTGGACCCCTTTTTCATTTTTGCGCTTGATATGGGCATCAATGGTGCAGCGCTGGCCACCGTGTGCGTGCGGGTTATTTTGGTGGCGGTGGGGCTGCACGGGGTCATCAAGGTCCACAACATGCTGGGGCCCTTCGATTGGGGTTTCATGAAAGCCCAGGCGCGCCCCTTTTTCGCCATCGCCATCCCCGCTATCGCCACCCAATTGGCCACGCCCGTGGGCAATGCATACGTCACCCAGGCCATTGCAGAATTTGGCGATGATGCGGTGGCAGGCTGGGCCATTGTGGGCCGCATTTTGCCTGTGGCTTTCGGCACTATTTTTGCCCTGTCCGGCGCAGTCGGACCCATTTTGAGCCAGAACTATGGCGCGCTCCTATTCCGCCGGGTCAACCAAATCCTGCGCGATGCGCTTTTGTTCACGCTGGTCTACTGCCTTGCCGTCTGGGCGCTTTTGGCCATCACCAGCCCGTGCATTGTGAATCTGTTTGGCGCTACCGGAGATGCAGCCTCACTGGTCGCGTTGTTCAACGTTTTGGTGGCGGGGAGCTTCCTGTTCAACGGTGCCCTGTTTGTGGCCAACACCGTTTTTAACAATCTGGGCTTTCCCCTCTACGCCACGCTGTTCAACTGGGGTCGCGCGACGCTGGGGGTCATTCCCTTCGTGTTGGTGGGCAAAGCCTATTACGGCGCAGAAGGCATTTTGATCGGATGGGGCCTGGGCGCCATCGTCTTCGGCATTGGTGCCGTGATTGTGGCGTTCTACGTCATCAAGACCGTCCCCATGCGCGAGCGTGAAAGCAGGGTGGACAAACGCACGGTCCCGCCCGCCGCTAATTCTCCTTTCACATCGGGGAAAGGAGCCGGCTTCAGCGTGGGGGGTGAGCGCGATTGATCTCGTTGTTGGAGCGTGGCCTCTGTGACGATCTGACTATAAGGTGTCAGTCTCCAACATACACCCCTCATTGCCGGGCTTGGCCCGGCAATCCATGCTGCTTCATCGAGAACGGTTTCGGTTCTGCGGAATGGATCCCCGGCATGCGCCGAGGATGAGGGAGCATATGTTGAGGGTGACTGGCTACATCAGGCCTACGAGGTCTTCCGCCCCACTGTCACCACAGTCGGCTTGGCATCCAGCAGCTTCTTGGCCACGGCTTTCACGTCTTCCATGGTCACCGCATCGATAAGGCTCGCGCGTTTGTCGATGTAATCCAGACCCAAAGCGGCATCTTGGATGGCAACCAGTACGCTGGCGATTTTGCTGGAGGTATCCAGATTAGCGATGGCGTAGCTGCCGCGAATATAATCCTTCGCCGCTTTCAACTCCGCCTCCGTGGGGCCTTCTTCGGCCATGCGTCTGACTTCTGCCTGCATCACTTCTAGCGCCTCTGGCACGCGCTCTGCCCGCGTGGCGGTACCAAGGCCAGTGAAGCCCGCATGGTCATAGGTGGCCAGATAAGAATAGACACCATAGGCCAGTCCACGCTTCTCCCGCACTTCGGTGTAGAGGCGGGAGGAGAAGGAACCGCCGCCTAGAATATGATTCATGATATAGGCGGCGAAAAACTCCGGGTCGTCCCGTTTCAGCCCCGGCAGCGCCATGCGAATATTGGTCTGGGGCGCATCGAAGCTCACATGCTTCACATCGCCAATTTGCGGGTTGGCCTCTGGCACGTTTGTCAGCTGTGCCTTTTGCGGTAAATCCCCAAAAACCTTGTCCAGCATGGCTTTTAGATCATCTGCATTGATGGCCCCCACCACGCCGATCACCACATTATCGCGGGCAAAAACCCGCTCGTGGAAGGACTTAAGGTCCGCCCCGGTGAGTGCGCCCATGGTCTCCAGAGTGCCATCGGTGGGGCGGCTGTAAGGGTGGCCCTCAAACACGGCCTCGCGGAAAGCCTTCCCGGCGATGGACTGGGGGTTGGTTTCCGCCCGCTTCAGCCCGGTAAGACGCGAGGCTTTCATGCGCTCCAGCGGTTCCTCATCAAAGCGCGGCTCGTTTAGCATAAGGCGCAGCAGTTCAAAGGATTCGGGCGCCACATCCACCAGCGTTTTGATGCTGCCGGAAAAGGAATCCAGCCCCGCATTGAAGGAATAGCTCATGCCATTATCGTCCAGCGCTTCCTGAAACGCTTGGCTGGTGATGTCGCCCGCCCCTTCATCCAGCATGTTGGTGAGCAGCCGGGCAGTGCCTTCTTTGCCCGCCAAATCCTGCGTGCTGCCGCCCTTGAAAGAGTAGGACACCGCAATCAGCGGCACCGTATAATCCTCCACCAACAGCGCTTTCACGCCCTTGTCGCTGGTGACGGTTTGTATTTCTACGGCCAGCGCTGGTTGGCTGACGGTGGCCACGGCGCCGAATAGAGCCACAGAAAAGGCCAGTTTGCGGAAGGGTTTTTGCAGCTTTGTCAAAGAATGGCTCATGGTTTAGCCCTCCTTGTTGTCAGGGGTCAGATAACCGGTCACCGACCGCTCGATCTTTAAATATTTGGCCAGTGCCTTGTTCACATCCTCCACCGTCACGGCGCGAATGCGGTCCGGCCAGCTTTGAATTTCCTCAATGGTGGAGCCCAGCGTGAGCGACGCACCATAGATGCGCGCCAAAGTGGACTGGCTGTCTTGGGCAAAAACGGCCGAGCGGATCAGGCGTTTCTGCGCCCGCTCCACTTCTTCTTGGGTCACGCCCTCGGCAATCACTCTGGCAATTTCTGCGTCAATGCCGGCCTCTACTTCTGCCAGGGTCTTGCCCGGGGCGGGGGACCCGTAAAAGCCGAAGGAGGTGGAATCGTAAGAACCGCCCTGATACCAGGCACCCGCGCTGGTGGCGATTTTATCGCGGATCACCAAAGCCCGGTACAGGCGACTGGTGGAGCCACTGCCGATAATTTCACTGGCAATGTCCATGGCTTCTGCTTCATTGCCGTCAGCCAAGCGGTAAGACGGCACGAGGTAGTAGCGTTGGAAAGAGGGCGTGCGCACCCGCGCATCGCTCATTGTGATGCGCCGCGCGGCCCGAGGCTCCGGTTCCTGCGCCCGCACCCGCTCGCCCGGTTCTGCCCGCCGCTTCACCTTGCCATAGGTCTGCTCCGCCAACGTGCGCACGGTTTCTGCCGTCACATCCCCAGCCACCACGAGAATGGCATTGTTGGGCGTGTAGAACCGGTCGTAAAAAGCGATGGCATCGTCTTTTGTCAGCCCATCAATCTCGTGTTTCCAGCCGATGATGGGAATGCCGTAGCGGTGGTTTTGATAAAGCGCCGCCACCATGGCCTCGCGCAAAATGGAGCCGGGATTGTTATCCGTGCGTTGGGCGCGCTCTTCCTGCACCACTTCCCGCTCCGCCAGAATTTTCTCCTGATCGAGAACCAGATTTTCCATCCGGTCCGCTTCCAGCCGCATCATATCGGGCAGTAGGGCAGGCGTGACCCGCTGGAAGTAAGCTGTGTAATCGGTGGACGTGAAAGCGTTTTCCTGCCCGCCCACGGACTGGATCAGCGCGGAAAATTCGCCCGGCTCGGTGGTTTTCGTGCCCTTGAACATGAGATGTTCCAGATAATGGGCAATGCCGGATTTACCCGCAGGCTCATCCGCAGAACCTGCCTTATACCACACCATATGGGTCACCACCGGCGCACGCCGGTCCGGGATCACCACCACCTGCATGCCATTGTCCAAAAAGAAGGAGGAAACCTGCGGTCCCAGCTTTTGCTCGGCCTTGGTGGTGTCGTTGGCCGCATGGACCAATGCTGGCGATGCCGTCAGCAGCGCTGCGCTGGCTGCAAGGGCCAGCGCCAAGGGGCGAAGACGGGTGAGGGCAGGGCGATGGAGCATGAAATTGTCCTGTTCATCTCGGTCGAAGTCGGGCTGGCACCACCATAGGCATTTGTGCGCAACAGTCAGCAAGCAGGTCTGCTTCATTCCGCCACCGCTTTTGGTGCTATCGCAGGCTCGTGGCAGTTCATTGCGATGAAATGGGGGCAGGGGTGGCGCGGCAAAATTACAATTTTGTTATGGGTTTTGTCATTGGGTCCTGTAAAAGCCGATTTCCGTGTCCCCCATGGCGCGGTGATCCACCTGTTCAAAGCCCTCCAAAGCTGCTGGCAGTCGGCCCTTGGCTTCTTCCAAAAGGACCAAGGCCTCACCAGCCAACCATCTATGGGTGCGCAGCGCGGTGAGCGCTTTTTCGCCGAACCCTTTGCCATAGGGCGGATCTGCAAAAACGAGATTAAACGGCCCCAGCGCCCCGGCCTGCCCAGGCCTTGTGGCATCCCGCCGCAAAATCTTGGTGACGCCGGTGAGCCCCAGTGTTTCCACATTTTGGCGCAAAATCCCGCGCCCCTCTGCAGAAATTTCCATGAAAGTGCAATGGCTTGCCCCCCGTGACAGGGCTTCCAGCCCCAGTGCCCCGGTGCCCGCGAAAATGTCCAGAACCCGCGCGCCGTCCAGCAGATCGCCATGGGCGTGGTTTAGAATGTTAAACAGGCTTTCGCGGTTGCGGTCCGTTGTGGGGCGGATGGCCTGGCTTTTAGGCGGGGCGAGAGACCGGCCCCGAAACTTACCGCCGACGATCCGCATGGCGCTTTCCAGCCGATTTCCCGCGTCCACCTTTGGACGGTGGGCGTGTGTCGCGGGGCTTGGTATCCAGCTTGCTCAACGGGTCCACGCGCGGTGTGCGGGGCTTTTTCACTTTGTCTTTCTTGACCGGTACAGGCTTTTTCGCCGCAGGCTCCGGCGTGTTGAAATTAGCCCCTGCTTGTTCAATGAGCCGCGCCCCCAGCTGGTCCCGCAGGGTTCGCCCCCGCACCTCGCGCACTTGGCCTGCCGCCAAATCGCCCAATTGGAAGGGGCCATAGGAGATGCGGATCAGCCGATTCACATCCAGCCCCAGCGCCGCCAGCACTTTCTTCACCTCCCGGTTTTTGCCCTCCCGCATGGCGAAAGTGAGCCATACGTTACTGCCCTGCTGCCGCTCCAGTTCGGCATCGATGGAGCCGTAGAGAATGCCATCCACCGCAATGCCGTCCTTCAGTTCATCCAGCTTTTCCTGCGTCACGACCCCGTGGGCGCGCACCCGGTAGCGCCGCAACCAGCCGGTGGAGGGCAATTCCAGCGCCCGCGCCAGCCCCCCATCATTGGTGAGCAGCAAAAGCCCTTCCGTGTTGATGTCCAAACGTCCCACTGACAACGTGCGGGGCAGGTCCTCCGGCAAGGTGTCAAAAACAGTCTTGCGCCCTTCCGGGTCCCGCGAGGTGGTCACGAACCCTGCCTTTTTGTGGAACAGCCAAAGGCGTGTTCGCTCTGCCATGGGCAGGGGAGCGCCATCCACTTCAATGCGGTCCTTGGCGGTAACCACGCAGGCGGGGGTGGCCAGCACCTTGCCGTTCACCTTCACCCGCCGCTCTTCAATCCATCGCTCCGCATCCCGCCGCGAACACAGCCCGGCGCGAGCCATCCGCTTGGCGATGCGCTCACCCGTGGCAGGCGCCGTTGGCGCTTGGAGCGGCTTCGGTTTGTGGGGCCGGCTGCCAGGCTGCTTGTGAGATTGGGGTTTGGCTGTCATAGCCATGTCGTTAGAGACTTTCCGCTCACCCCACAAGCAAAAGCCCCATGCCTGATGCGCTCACCCCCATGGACCACGCCTTGGCCGAAGCCCGCCAGGCAGCGGAGCGAGGGGAAGTGCCCGTGGGGGCGATCATCATGCGCAAAGGCGAAGTGCTGGCTAGTGCCGGAAACCGAACGCTGGAACACAACGACCCCACAGCCCATGCCGAAGTGCTGGCCATTCGGGCGGCTTGTGCGAGACTCAACTCACAGCGTCTGCCCGATTGCGATCTCTATGTGACGCTGGAACCCTGCACCATGTGTGCTGCCACTATTTCCTTTGCCCGCATTCGCCGCCTTTACATCGGTGCAGAAGATGTGAAGGGTGGCGGTGTGTTGAACGGCGTGCGCTTCTTCAAGCAACCCACCTGCCACCACGCACCGGAGGTTTACAGCGGTATTGGAGAGAGTGAAGCCGCTCAGTTATTGAAGGCGTTTTTTGCGGAGCGGCGGTAGGCCTAAAAACTCGAAATTCATTCTCCTCATGCTCGGCTTTAAGCCGGGCATCCATTCCGCCGGGCCGAACGCGCTTCCGGTGGTGAGGAATGGATCACCGGAACAAGTCCGGTGATGAGGAGAAAATGGGTGGTTTTGACCTTTACATCAACATTTGAACCGCGGACCAATCCAGTCCCCCACCCGGAT
>JBCCTO010000041.1:0-29521 GCA_039198355.1 Pseudomonadota bacterium | reverse complement strand
CTCGATGCCCAATCCCCCAGCCAATTGAGGGCCATCGTCACACAATACAACAACCAGCCAAGAGCATGTATCAACTTCAAAACACCAAAAGAACAAAACCAAACCGTTGCACTTGCAACGTGAGTCCACAGGCGGATCTCTATCCTTGGAGATTCGATTAAAACTCAAGGAGGTAGGCCGATCAAGTCGGCCTATGACGAGACTGGCTTCAGGCCACCGCAGGCCTTGGAACACCGGCCTCTTTGATGGGCATATGGACGATGGCAGCAAAGACCCCGAGCGCCACGCCGAGCCACCAGACGGTGTCAAAAGTTCCGTACACATCGCGCAGATAGCCGCCGAAATAAACGCCCAGAAACGACCCGACTTGGTGGGAAAAGAAGACGATCCCTCCCAACAGGCCCAGATGACGGGTGCCAAACATGATGGCCACCAACCCGTTGGTGGGCGCCACGGTGGAGAGCCACAAAAGGCCCATGACAATGGCAAAGATGATGACCGATGTGGGCGTTTGCGGCAACAGAAGAAACGCTGTCACCGCAATGGACCGGCCCAGATAGAGCAGTGCCAGAAAGTTAGGCTTGGAATAGCGCTGGCCGATGACCCCGGAGGCCAGTGATCCAAAGATGTTGAAAAACCCAATTAAGGCAATGGCATAACCCGCATAGGCCGGTTCAATACCAATGTCGTTTATATAGGCGGGGAAGTGGGCCGTGATAAAGGCCACTTGGAAGCCGCACACAAAGAAGCCTGCAATCAGCAGCAGATAGGAATTGTGCGTAAACGCCTCCTTCAGCGCTTCCCGCACCGTCTGGTCATATTCCTGCGAGGCCACAGGAGAACTGGCCGCATTACCGTAGAGCGGTAGCGCGAGTACTGGCACGATTAGCATAAGAGCGGACAGCACAACGAGGGTGGAAGACCAGCCGAGGTTCTCAATTAGTGCCACCGAAATGGGGGCAAATAAGAACATGCCCGCAGACCCTGCCGCCGTGCCAAGCCCGAAAACAATGCTGCGCTTTTCCGGCGCCACATGGCGCGCAAAGACGGCCATGATGATGCCAAACGAACCCGCCGCTGTGCCAAGCCCCACCATCACACCGCCGCCGATATGCAGCCACAGGGGGCTGGCCGCATGTCCCATGATCGCAAGACCCGCGGCATAGATTAGCCCACCCAGCGCCAACATGCGCCATGCCCCATACTTATCAGCCACCGCGCCAAAAATCGGCTGACCAATGCCCCAGGCGAGATTTTGGATCGCCATGGCCAAGCCAAATGTCGTGAACGACCAGCCGGTTTCGGCCAGCATAGGCGCTTGAAAAAAGCCCATTACGGAGCGGGGTCCAAACGCCAGCATGGCGATAATGCAACCGCAGGTGATGATGAGCCAAACAGGTGGGTTCCACCTGCGTTTGGTGGAGGGTATGGCTGGGTTTGTCATCAGCTTTTCCACGCCAACTGGTTTATCGGTGCACAAATTAGGCGGGAACGTTTGCCTCGTCCATAAATTGGTCTATCCAAGCGCATTATTTTTGCATGGGAATTCGAACACATGAACAAGCAAGCCATGGCGGACAACATTATCGCCGCCCGCCGCACTGGCAAACAGACCATCATGGATTTGCCGGACCCTGCGCCCACCATGGAAGATGCCATGGATATTCAAGCGCTTGTTTTTGATGGCTACGGCTCCCCTTCCATTGGCTGGAAAGTTGGCGCCACCAATGAAGGTGCGCAACAAGCGTTTGGTATTGATGCCCCATTTTATGGCCCCATGGCAAAGAACGGTGTTCGTGAAAGTGGGGGCGAGGTGGTCAACACGGAATGCGTGGGCGCGATTGAGCCTGAATACGCTTTCAAAATGGCCCGTGACTTTCCCGGCGATGGCGAAGAGCTGAACGCGGAAAATGCGGCCTCCGCTGTGGCCGATGTCCACGTTGCCATTGAAGTCATCGGTCGCTGCATTGGCTCCGCGCCGTATCAAAACGGCATTGGTGTCACCATGGACTTTGGCGGCAACGCCGCCTTCATCATCGGTCCGCGCATTGTGGCCTGGCGCGATCAGGACTTGGTGAACACGAAAGTGGATGTGGACGTGGATGGCGAACACAAACAGTCCGGTGATGGCACACCTGTCATGGGCAATCCCATCAATTCCATTCTGTGGTTGGCGCAGAAATTTGCAGCAGAGGGGCGCAAAATTAAAGCCGGCGAGTGGGTCTCCACCGGCACTTGCACCCCTCCCGTACCCGCCGAAACGGGCAAAACCACCACCGCAAAATTTGGTGATCTGGGATCGGTGAGTGTGACCTTTACACAACCGTAACAAGCGCACCTTGTAAGGCTGCTCACACTGCTATAACTTGCAGCGCTAGTCCGGTCGGGGCCGCTTTTTGCTGACCGGACTTGTTTTATAAAACCCTTATACTCATATGGAGTATAAGACCTGCGCCGGAAGCGTCGCACAATTCAATGCCTCAAAGGAGGTTTGCCATGTCCGTCACCGCCCTAAAGCCTGTTTTGGAAGAGCAAATCATCACTGAAACTGGTCACGGCTATGAACGTTTGCCTATGCCGGACCTGAGCTTTACCGAAGAAGTGGCACGCGAAACTGCGCCTCTTTACGAAAAGGTGAAACACCACATTCCTGAAATCGAGTGGCCCATCCACGCGCCCTACATTCATGCCATCAACAAGCTGAAAAAAGAGCGGGATGCTGTGATCTTGGCTCACAACTATCAAACACCGGAAATTTATCACGGTGTAGCGGATATTGCTGGCGATTCCCTCCAATTAGCCATGGAAGCAACCCGCGTGGAAGCGCAAGTCATCGTGCAGTGCGGTGTCCACTTCATGGCTGAGACCTCCAAACTGCTGAACCCCGCCAAAACCGTGCTCATCCCGGACATGAAGGCGGGCTGCTCGTTAGCCGATTCCATCACCGGTGAAGACGTGCGCCTGCTGCGCGAGGCCAATCCCGGCGTGCCCATTGTTACCTATGTGAACACCTCCGCCGATGTGAAAGCGGAAAGCGACATCTGTTGTACATCCTCCAACGCCGTGCAGGTGGTGGAAAGCTTTGGCGTGGACACCGTATTGCTGATCCCGGACGAATATCTTGCCCAAAACGTCGCCAAGCAAACGGACGTGAAAATTCTCACCTGGCAAGGCCACTGCGAAGTCCACGAGCGTTTCACGGCAGAGGAATTGCTGGCCTACAAGGAGGCGGACCCCGCCATCCAGATCATCGCTCACCCCGAGTGCCCCACTGAGGTGACGGGCGTGGCCGACTTTACCGGCTCCACTAAAGGCATGATTGATTATGCTCTGGACCAAAAGCCGGGTGCCAAAGTGCTGCTGGTGACAGAATGCTCCATGGCTTCCAACATTCAGGAACAGGCACCGGGTGTGGAATTCATTAAGCCCTGCAACCTCTGCCCCCACATGAAGCGCATTACTCTGCCCAAAATTCTCGACAGCCTTTTGGAGATGAAAGAGGAGGTGAATGTGGACCCCCTCATGGCCGAAAAAGCCCGCCATGCGGTGGAGCGTATGGTGAATTTGAAGAATTGAGGCTAGCTTGAAGCGATGACACTACAGTCCTTAGATATTGCAGAACGGCTCTCCGAGCACGGCCTATCTCGCGAGCAGTCAGAAGCTGTTGCTCGAGAAATCGTGCAGGCTTCTACTGCCGCTGGCGAACCGCTGGTAACTTTGGAGAAATTCGATGCCAGCATGGAAATCATGCAAAAGGTTCAAATTACAGAGTCGACCCGCCTGAACGACAAGATCGAAAAGGTCGAACTGAAGCTGGAAGCAAGCATTGAGGCCGTACGTAATCAAACTCTCATAGCTATCTTTGTAATTGTCGGCTTTTTTTTCGCCCTTGATCGTTTCCTGACCTAATTTCCTTACATGACCGAACAACTCTCCTTCTTGCGCCCCGTCACGTGGACGGGCACCGATGATGTCGTCATTGTTGGCGGCGGATTGGCTGGCCTTTTCTGCGCTCTCAAACTGTCCCCGAGACCTGTTACCGTTCTCACCTCTGCATCCCTTGGGCGCGGAGCTTCTTCCGCTTGGGCGCAGGCTGGCATTGCGGCTGCTGTTTCCGAAGGGGACACGATTGAGAAGCATGTGGCGGACACCATTGAGGCCGGAGCCGGCATTGTGGATGAAAACATCGTTCGCCTCATGGCCAGCCAGGCCCCGGACCGCATTCACGACCTTCTCGAATTTGGTGTGCCCTTTGACCGTGACCTGGAAGGCCGACTGGCGACCTCCCGCGAAGCCGCTCACTCGGAAAACCGTGTTGTGGGGGTGAAAGGTGATATGGCGGGCAAAGCCATAATGAAGGCTCTCGTTTCTGCCGTGCGCAACACCAAATCCATTCGTGTTTTGGAAGGCTATGTGGCGCAAGAAATCGTCACCCAGGGAAAATATGTGGAAGGCGTCATCGCCCGGGACGAGGCTGGTCTCGGACCCAATAAGATACGACTTTCTGCCCGCGCTGTTGTTATGGCCGCCGGCGGCATCGGTCACCTTTATGCCCGAACCACAAACCCGGCTGAGGCGCGGGGCGGTGGCATTGGCATGGCGGCCCGGGCTGGCGCAACGCTGGCGGATATGGAATTTGTTCAGTTCCACCCCACCGCCATCAACGTGGAAAGGGACCCTTCGCCCCTTGCGACTGAGGCACTGCGCGGTCACGGCGCGACGCTTATAAATGATGCGGGCGAACGTTTCATGGTGGAGCAGCACGAAGATGCGGAATTGGCACCCCGTGACGTGGTGGCCCGAGGCATTTTCCGGGAAGTGAAGGAGGGTCGCGGTGCCTATTTGGATTGCCGCACCGCCTTCCATGACTTTGCGTCAGAGTTTCCCACGGTCCATGGCTATTTGCTGGAGGAGGGCATTGATCCCAAAACCATGCCCATCCCGGTGGTGCCCGCGGCCCATTATTTCATGGGCGGTATTTTGACCGACGCCAACGGGCGCTCCACATTGGACGGCCTTTGGGCTTGTGGAGAAGTTACCTCCACCGGCGCCCACGGGGCGAATAGGCTTGCCTCCAACTCCTTGTTAGAAGCCGTGGTTTTCGCTGCCCGCATTGCAGAGGACATTCAAGGCCTCCTGCCTGCGCCAAAGCTCAACCCTTGGGAAGAGCGGATGCCGGAAAGCGATAATGAGCCGGAAACACCGGAAGACAGCGCCGCCATGAAAAAACTGCGTCAGGTTATGAGTGCGGAATTTGGCGTGCTGCGCACCGAAGAAGGCATGCTGAAAGGCCTGCGGACCATAGTGGAGTTAGAGGCTGCAAACACAGGTGCCCGGTTTGAAAACTCCATAACCGCAGCAAAAATGATAGCTGTCTCAGCTCTGGTCCGGAAGGAGAGCCGGGGCGGCCATCATCGCTTGGATTTCCCCCAGGAAAACCCGGCCTTGGCGAAGCGCTCTTTCCTCACCTTGAAGCAGGCCAACAAACTGGCTCATGAATTGCTGGCTGAGCCCATAGCGGCATCCGCCTGAGAGTAAGACAATGACGAAACCCCATCCGCCCCATCTTCACCGTCTTATGGTGGAGAACTCCGTCAGCGCGGCCCTGCGCGAAGATTTGGGTCTGGCGGGGGACGTAACAAGCGATGCCACCATCCCGCCAGATACCATGGCAACAGCCGTGATGAACTGCCGTGAAAACGGTGTCCTTGCTGGTTTAGAGGCTGCGGCCACGGCTTTCCAGCTGATTGACCCAACAGCCAAGTTTGAGGCTTTGGCGCAAGACGGTGACACCCTGGTACCGGGCCAAAACGTTGCGCGCATTTCGGGAAACGCCCGTGCCCTGTTGAGCGCGGAACGGGTGGCACTTAACTATATTTGCCACCTGTCCGGCATTGCCAGCCTTACCGCCCAATATGCAAAGGCCATCGCCCACACCAAGGCCAAAGTGTGCTGTACGCGCAAAACTATTCCCGGCCTTCGGGCATTGGAAAAATACGCTGTAAAATGTGGTGGTGGGGCCAACCATCGGTTTGGTTTGGATGATGCCATCCTCATTAAAGACAATCACATCGCGGTGGCCGGTGGCGTGCGGGAAGCCATATCGGCCGCCCGCGTCTTTGCTGGCCATCTCATCAAAATTGAGGTGGAGGTGGACACACTAGAGCAGCTGGAAATAGCGCTCAAAGCTGGGCCGGATGTTGTCATGCTGGACAACATGACCACCGATCAACTGCACGAGGGCGTGAAAATGGTGGCCGGGCGCATTCCCATTGAAGCGTCGGGCAATGTGAACCTGGAGACCATCGCAGCCATTGCGGAAACCGGTGTGGACATGATCTCCACAAGCAAAATCACCATGAGCGCACCGACGCTCGACCTTGGTTTAGACATCGTCATCGGCAACGCTTGATTCACCCTGACAGGTAATTTCGCCAACTATAGCCTTTTATTGACGTTTTCAGGCCAGCTTATAGCCGCGCTCACCATGTGTGAGGCGGCGAGACGGGCAGGGGCAAAACTATGACGAAATTGACCAATAACAAGCGGGAGCGCGCCGCGCGCCAGCGCATGCTTAAAACCGGCAAAATTTCCTACAGCGATGGGGCTATTTCTACCCAGTGCATCATTCGCGATATGTCGCCCACCGGCGCACGTTTGCAATTGGTGAACGACATCCCTTTGCCCGAGCGGTTTAACTTGGAAATCCCATCGGAAGGTATCGTGATGGACTGCTTCATCCGTCGCCGCGATGGTGACCAGATTGGTGTTTCTTTCGAAAGCCCCATCGTGGTCAAGGAAAGTAACAACCGCCAAGTGGTTCGCCCCAGCGTGATGCGCGCGCAGCAAACCGGCATCTTACGGCGCAAAGCGCTCTAATTTCGCATACCCACCCGCAAGCCCGGGGCAGGGCGCTCGCGCATGATGGCGCGGCGAAAGCGGAAATAGGCTGCGGGCCGTCCGCCCGTCTGTGCCGTGGTTTCGCCCGTGGGCTCCACCAGATCCGCTTTCTCCACCATGCGACGGAAATTCTGCTTGTGCATGGTCTGGCCAGACAATGTCTCAACGGTTTTTTGCAGCTGCGTGAGGGTGAATTGCTCGCCCATCAATTCAAACACAATGGGGCGATATTTTAGTTTGCCCCGCAACCTGGCAAGGGCCGTCGCTAAAATGCGCCGATGGTCGTGCACCATGGGTTGCCCCAGTGGCGTTTCCACCAAAAGGGCTGACACCGCACCATCGGTGAGCGCTTCTTGCACAAGCCCCGCCTCGTACATCAGCTCATAGCGTTCCAATACCCGCTCTTCATCCCATTGGCCCGTGCCAAACGCCAAATTGAAGCGGGCCTGCCTGTCCAAACCCGTGGAGCCGGAAACATGGGCCGGGTTTTGAGCCACCCAGTGGGAGAGGGTAGGCAAGATTGATTCTTGCAACAGCGGCGGCATGGTGGCGCGCCAGTCTTCCCAAGGCAAAAAGCGATACCAAGATGCCCAAGTGCCGCTCACGGAGGCGGCATGGGGCTCAGATAGGCGCACAAGAGCCAAATACCCCACCGAAACGAGATTGGCATTGGCCGTGCCACCGCTCATGCGGCCCGTATCGCCAAAGGTGTAAAGCTGTTCCACATAACCCAAATTGAGTTTAGTCTGCGCCTGCACCCAGCTGCGCAGACCCTCGTCCAGTGTTTTATGCGTACCCGGCTGAAAAGGGCCAAAGGGCAGCGCAGCCAGCGCACCATTTTCATTGGGCATGGTAAGAACGAGCGGTCGGTCCTCGCTTACGGCCAGAACCACAGCGTGCAGCCCGATTTCGACACTGCTGGAGGTGGCGCTGCTCATGATGCATGAACCAGCGTGAAGGGAATGCCCTCATAGGCGTCCGCCCCGCGTCCGATGGCTTTCACGGCTTCCACCAGGCGACCCTCCAGCCCCAAAATGGCGTCCGCATGGGCAATCAACAGCGGGTTTGGGGTGGCTATGGGTGAAAGGCCCCGCAGTCTTTGCGCCAGAACTGCCATATCCTGCGCGGGGTCAAACAGGGCCGCGCCTGCCAAAGCTGCGGCGGTGGAACGACTAATCCCCATCCAACAATGCAACAACACGGGCGTTTCCCGCCCCCAAGCGGACAGCGTTTCAAAATAGCGCTCCACATGGTGCCGCTGTGGTTCCAGCAAGCCGTGGATGGGC
The DNA here is from genome assembly GCA_039198355.1 of Pseudomonadota bacterium. Lineage (GTDB taxonomy): Bacteria > Pseudomonadota > Alphaproteobacteria > Rhizobiales > Rhizobiaceae > Pseudahrensia. The sequence goes on along the minus strand of JBCCTO010000041.1, from coordinate 21,335 downwards.
CGGTCAATATCGTTGAATTCAAGGATTAAATGATGGGCCATGCCGCCGGGTTGTTCATCTGCTTTGCCCGGCGCGCAAAAGGAGACCATGTGATCTGCCTGATGCCGGTGGCTTTCCACGGCCGACAGAGGGGTGATGAGGAAGTGGGTCATGGCAGCTGCTCCGCCGATGCAAGAGCATCTAACAATTTGCGTTGAGCCACTTGTGCAGGCCAAGGCGATAAATCGAGATTTTCCCCCATTACGCCATGGGGCTTACCAAACAGGTCCCGAGCCTCCGCCAGTTCGAAACCGGCAAGTTTGGTGGCCTCGAAATAGGCTAGAATTTGGTCTGCCTTCTTGATGGTTTTCTTCAGCGCCGCGGGCGGCGTGGCGGCCAGCCCCAGCCGCAAGTGTATAGCCGCCGCCAACCGCGCTTCCACGTCTTTATAGGCACCGCCCATGACAGATTTAAAAGGTGAGATCATATCCCCAATCACGTATTCGGGCGCATCATGCACCAGCGCATAGAGTTGGCTTTCGCGCTTCTTTTTGCCCAGGAGATGCCCCACAATCTGCGCCACAAGAATGCTGTGTTGGGCCACAGAAAAGGCATGCTCCCCTGCTGTTTGCCCATTCCAGCGCGCCACTCTGGCGAGGCCATGGGCAATGTCCTCCAGTTCAACATCGAGAGGCGACGGGTCCAGTAAATCCAACCGCCGCCCCGAAAGCATGCGCTGCCACGCGCGGGGGGGCGTTATGCGGGCCATGGAAAGCCGTCGAGGGGAAGGGTGGAAAATGTCAACGTTGGCCCGTCCTCCGCGCTCACCCTGTCCCCCTCGTCCAAAGCCTTCGAAAGACGGTCGAGCCGCATGATTGCAAGGCCCGTGCTCCCAACATGGGAGCCCATCGTGCCGATGGTGCGATCTCCCGCCAAAATTGGCGTACCTTGATCAGGAAGAGCCTCTCCATTGACAATCAAAAACCGGCTGCGCGCCGTGCCCCGATGCTGCATTCGAGAAACAACCTCTTGGCCCACGTAACAGCCCTTTTGAAAATCAACACCCCCCGTCAGGTCCATGGATACTTCGTGCGGAAAGGTGGTTTCAGGCATGAAGTCCCGGCCCAGTTCCGCCAGACCTAAGGCAATACGGTGGGCGTGATAGGGCGCATCGTCCCCGTCATCTTCGCGCGGTTCACCAAAAATCCGCCAACCCATGTCCTTGTGACGTGGGTCAGCAAACCCGTCTTCCCCTTCCACAAAACTGCTGAAAACCGAAAGATCGGCGGGCGCTAAATCGACCTTCGCCCGTAGGCGGTAGAACATCAGCCGCTTGAGCAGCGCATCACGCTGGTCTGCTAAACAGTCCAATTGAAAGCCATCTTCCAGACCCAAAATGAAAAACTCATGGAGAATCTTGCCCTGGGGCGTCAGCAACGCCCCAAAATGTAATTCACTCGGGGATGGGAGTGCGCAGGTGATGAGGTTTGCCAAAAAGTCTTTGGCTTCCAGCCCGCTGATGGTCAGCACAGCGCGGTCTTTCAGGTGATGGCGGGCCATGGTTTCACTTCCGGTTTTTATGCGCCACCCATGTGGCCACGCCGTGAGCCACGGTCAACTGCCTGAAACGAAGAAGTCCCACCGCCCATCGGGGGTAATGCCCACACGGTAAAAAACGTAACTGCCCATTTCTTGGGATTCTTCCACGTCCCCAGCGGTCAGCACCGTAAAAAGCTCCACTTTTTGGGGCGGGGTTAGTTTGTCCAGAGGCACTGCAAAGAAATACGGCCAGACATAGATTTCCTCGTCCTCCCCATCATTGATGTGAACATAGCCAGCCTCCAGCACGTCCACCAATATGCCCAGAATTTCAAACCCCTCTTGATCGCCGGACTGTTCTTTCAAATAGGCGATGGGGTCCCCCTCCGTTTCGCCAATGGAGAGGCGGGTGGCCTTATCGCCGCTGCCCATCAGGCTGCGCAGCTTCTCCACGTCTCCGGTGCGGGCCAGCTCCAGTAACTTCGCGCGCATGATGCGAACCGGAGCAGGCAAAGCATCAATATCGCGCAAGATTTCGGGCACAGGGCGCGCGCGCTCCCGCGCCAATTGCTCGGCATCGTCCTCTTCCACCGAAGCATTGGGGTCGCTGGGATCGATCGGTTTCAAAGAGGGCAGGGCGTCGATAGGAATACTGTCCTCGGCCGGATCGCCCATGCCTTCACCCGGTGCAGCTTGCCCTTCCATGGGCAAAATGAATTGCTGCGTTTTCACGCGCCCTTTTTCCTGCGCCAAAACAGTCACGTAAAATGCTGTTAGGGCCAGAAAAGCCGCAAAAAAATGAACGAAAATGCGCATATGCCACCTCGCCCGGGTGAGAGGAGTTCCGAGCGAGAGCAATGGTACCACGGCACAAAGACAGCGTTAAGCCTGTTTCGACATGCTGCTTTATCAGGCCCACCAACGACGGCGAAAATGATACCGCGGCGAGGACACTATTGCAGCCGGCGCTCGGGGTCGAAATGCCCGCATGACAGGCGTGTGGACACGGTTTCCAAAAGCGCTTCCACCGCTGCCAGACCCTCGCTGCCGTGCAACAGGGTAAGGGCGTTGGCGAGCGCGACTTCTGCCAGAATTTCCACTTCAATACCCTCTTCAAGGGCGCTCTGCCAGGCATCGTGGAACACCTCCTGAGCAACGCGGTTTTTCTCTTCCGCAATCAACAGGTCGAGATTTTCTGTGGCATCGGCGTGCATCAAAATGCTTTCTGGGCAATGCCCGAAATGTAATGGGTGCCAGACTTGCGTCATCAATCACCCGCCCTGGAAATGTGGCGTGACATTAAGGTTTTCTGGCGCCCATGAAAACCGTTCCCCATGCACAACTTGTGAAAAGGTTAACAGGCGCCGCTGCTGTGAATAACTATCGCCCGTAGCGGCCCGTAATTTGGCTGGTCAGGCTCACTCCCTCTTTCATATAGCGGTCCACCGCCAACAGCGCTGCTGGGGTGCAACTGGTGTAAGTGGTGCTGAAGGCCCGGTAACCCCGGTTGAAACTGGAGACCAGCCGCGCACGTCGGTTCGGACCGGGCTCTTCCGTGGCGATCAAACTGCCCATGGCATCGCGCCACTGATTGCCCTCATTAGCCCCGCACAAGGCGCGCAAATAGTGGATTGAGCCCAGAACTTCAGAGAGGCGCAAAAGCTGGTCGTCATAGGGTGCAATTGGCTCGGCCACGGTGGGAGCTGGCGCACTCTCCTCGGCCTGCTCCTGCGCCACAACGGGCAGGGCGCACATAAAAAGCATAGAGAAGAGGATGGCAGCACGCATGGGGCCGATATAACGATCCTCGTGAATTTACGCCAACCCCAAATGCCGCTTTGCCGTGGCGGCCAACGCCAGGGTGTTGCCTGTCAAATCCAACTGTTCCATCTCGGAAAGGCTGTACCACCCCACAGCGGCAGCATCATCGCCCGCGATGGGCTCGCCATCCAAACACTCAATGGCGTGCATGATGAGGATGTAGTGATGGGCCACGCGGCCATCATTGTCGTGGCGAATGATCTCAAAGGGCTCCACCAGCGCGGGTAGAGCGATTTTCAGCGCCGTTTCCTCCAGGACTTCCCTGCGGGCTGCTTCCGCCAAAGCTTCGCCCACGTCCACAAGACCGCCGGGCATGGCCCACTGCCCTTGGTTCGGTTCACGCCCCCGTTGTACCAGCACCATGCGCTCACCGCGCCAAATGGCTGTGCATACGCCCACCAGCGGCGCTTCAGGGTAGTGACGTTGAACCATGGCTGGCCGTAACCTTGCTCAGCAAGAGTTGCAAGCGCCCCCTTAGCAACGATCCCCCTGCAACAATGGAGAGCGAAAATCATGTGCGGACGTTTTGCGCTTCAGGTAACATGGGCTGATCTCTACGACTGGTTCAATCTCGTGCGGCCTGAATCTGAGGGTCCAACCATGCCTGCCCGCTACAATATCGCCCCTACGCAGCCCATCATTGCAGTGCAGCATGGGTTTGATGGGGGGCGAGAAGGTTTGCTGGTGCGGTGGGGTTTCATACCGGCGTGGGTGAAAGACCCGGGCAGTTTCACGCTCATCATCAATGCGCGCAGTGAAACGGCGGCGGAAAAGCCCAGTTTCAAAAACGCCATCCGCCGCCGCCGCATCCTCATCCCCGCCACGGGCTTTTACGAATGGCAGCGCTTTGGCAAAAACCGCAAAAGCCAGCCCTATTTCGTCAAACCCGCCAATGATGAAATCGTCGCCTTTGGTGGCCTGCTGGAAACATGGACTGGTGGTGATGGGAGCGAGGTGAACACGGCATGTATTGTGACCACCGAGGCCAACGAGAATTTCGCCCCCATCCATCACCGCCTGCCGCTGGTCATCCAACCGTCCGATTTCGATACATGGCTCAACTGCCGCGACAATGGGCTGGACGCCATCGCACCACTGCTCAAGCCGGTGGCCAATGACTACTTTTTGCCCGTACCCGTCTCCGACTCCGTCAACAAGGTTGCCAATGCGGGGCCGGAGGTTCAGGAACCGGTGGAAGTGAAAGACCCGCCGCCTGAAGAACCCGATGAACAATTCAGCCTTTTTTAAGCCGGGCACATGCTAAGCGCAGCGGTTCAGGGCTTTGTCACCGGTGGCGGGTTGATCGTCGCCATCGGCGCGCAAAATGCGTTCATTTTGCGCAAGGGTCTGCTGCGCCAGCACGTTTTTATTCTATGCCTCGTGGCCTCCATCAGCGACGCGATGTTGATTGCCTTGGGTGTGGCCGGGTTTGGCACCCTGGTGCGCCAGAACCCGACCGCCTTGCTCATTATCACCCTGTTTGGTGCACTCTTTCTGGCGGCTTACGCTTTGTTTGCTCTGCAGCGGGCGCTGCGCCCCTCCGCCATGGAGGCCGCGCAGAACATCCAGCCCAGCCTGCGTGGAGCACTGCTCACGCTGTTTGCGTTCACCTTCCTCAACCCTCACGTTTATCTCGACACGGTTCTGCTGGTGGGCGGCATCTCTGCACAATTTGCCGAACCCCAGCGCACTGCTTTCGGCCTTGGTGCCATGACCGCCTCTTTCGTCTGGTTTTTCGCTCTCGGCTACGGTGCGCGTTGGCTGGAGCCGCTGTTTCGCAAACCTGCAGCGTGGCGTGTGCTGGATGGCATAATCGCCATCATCATGGCGCTGCTGTCGCTCTCCCTTTTCCTCTCCGCATGGAGCCAATATTCCACGGGTTGACGCATGTGGGATTCCCGTGGATATAGCCACCATGGAACATAGAGCACCCTTGGCTTCGGCCATCTGTATTTGCCGGATCATTATTTGCTAGCGCACCGCTGGTCTGACCGTTCCTGTCTTCCTTTCCGATCGAACGTTCTGGCCAGCCCCGGCCAGCCTTGGCCAAACATGTCGCCACCCTTCGCATTGGAAACACCGTGACCTCACTCCAGCTTTACAACACACTCACCCGCACCAAGGAGCGGTTCGAGCCCATCGACCCCAAAAACGTGCGCCTATATGTGTGCGGCCCCACGGTCTATGACTTTGCCCATATCGGTAACGCGCGCCCGGTCATTGTGTTTGACGTGCTGTTTCGCCTGCTGCGGCACATCTATGGTGAAGATCACGTCACCTATGTGCGAAACATCACCGATGTGGACGACAAAATAAACGCCCGTGCGGTGCGCGATTATCCCGAGCTACCTCTCAACGATGCTATCCGGCACGTAACGAAAAAGACGGCCAATCAGTTCTTTGAAGATATGGCTGCCTTGGGCTGCATGGAACCCACTTACCAGCCCCGCGCCACAGACTATGTGCTGCCCCGCGCTGACGGTAAGGCCGACATGGTCAGCATGATTCAAACTCTCATCCAAAAAGGCCATGCCTATGTGGCCAAAGGGGAAAAGGGCCGTGAGGTCCTGTTCCGTGTGAGTTCCATGGAAGACTATGGCGCGCTCTCCAACCGCAAGCTGGAAGACCAGCAGGCCGGTGCCCGCGTGGCCGTGGAGGATCACAAGGAAAGCGCCGGAGACTTCGTGCTGTGGAAGGAGAGTTCTGCCGACGAACCGGGCTGGGATGCCACCTTTGAGGGCGAAACCATCCACGGTCGCCCCGGCTGGCACATAGAATGCTCTGCCATGTCGGAGGCCCATCTGGGTAAGACCTTCGACATCCACGGCGGCGGGCTGGACCTGATTTTCCCCCACCATGAAAACGAAATCGCCCAATCCCGTTGCTGCCACGGCACCGACCGCATGGCCAATATCTGGATGCATAACGGCTTCTTGCAGGTCGAAGGCAAAAAGATGAGCAAGAGCCTGGGCAATTTCCACACGGTGTATGAAGTGTTGCACACTGACAAGGTGGGCCGTCGGAACTGGCCGGGGGAGGTGGTGCGCCTCGCCATGCTGATGACGCACTATCGCGAACCCATCGATTTCTCGGTGCGGCGGCTGGAAGAGGCAGAGAATTTGCTCGTGCGCCTGCGCCGCAAGGCAAAGGAAGCGACAAGCGAAGGGAATGTGAAGGCCTTTGCCATGCAATTGGCCGATGATCTCGACTGCACCGCCATCATGCGAACGCTTTCCAGCATGTCCGGCCCAGCGCTGGCAGAAGCCGCTTTGCTCATAGGCTTTGATTTGGCCGAAAAGGAAACGGGGATTGATGTGCAAGCCATCGTCACCCAACGCCTGGCCCTCATTGCCGACAAAAACTGGGCGGAAGCAGACCGCATCCGCGATGAACTGCTGGAGCAAGGTATTCAACTCAAGGATGGTAAAGACCCTGAGACCGGCGCGCGGATAACGACATGGGAGGTGGTGCGGTGAAAGCAGCTAATAGGAACCAGTTGGAAAAGTTGCGTCCCTACATGGAAGGCCTCCAGAGCCTTTACGGGAACCGCCTGCAAGCCGCCATTTTGTTCGGTAGCCGTGCCCGCGGCGACCACACGTTTGATAGTGACTTCGACATTGCTGTGGTTTTGGACGGTCCAGTGGAAAGCCGGTTCGACGAAGTGCGCGCAATTGGAGAGTTTTCTTATCCGCTTCGCTTTGAGCGCGGCTTACACATCCAATCGCTTCCTCTAAGCGCGGAGATGTTTGCCAGAGGCGATAAGCCCATCATTCGAAATATTAAGCGCGATGGCATTGACCTGCTCACGGTACTGCAATGAACCGAGATCGCGTTTTGATAACGATCAAAAGCGCACAAACGCTTTTAGACAGCGACCCCTGGAGCGCTGTGAGCCGCGCCTACTACGCTGCTTTTTACGCCGTGCAGCTCTATCTGGACGAAAAACATGAGGGGGCCGGTTCACGCATTGGGACCCACAAGGGTGTCGGTATGAAATTTTACGAGCTGGCTATTGTCAAAGATGGGCTGCCTAGAGATCTGGCCCGTGAGTTTGAGGCACTACAGGACGAACGAGTGAACGTTGATTATGACGACGAACCGGTTCCTTCAGACGCTCCTAAGATTGTGGAGCGCTCAAGTGCGCTTGTTGAAACGCTTTTGTCGGAACTCCAAAAATGACCCGCGACCGCATCACCCTGTTTGACACCACTCTGCGCGATGGTGCCCAAACCCCTGGGGTGGATTTTTCCGTGCAGGACAAGATCGTGATTTCTCAGATGCTGGATGAATTCGGCCTTGATTACATCGAGGGTGGCTACCCCGGCGCGAACCCCACGGACACGGGCTTTTTTGAAGAGAAGCGCACCCAAAACGCCACCTTCACAGCCTTTGGCATGACCAAGCGGGCAGGGGTGTCCGTTTCCAACGATCCCGGTTTGGCGGCACTATTGTCATCCAAAGCAGACGCGATCTGCTTTGTGGCCAAGAGCTGGGACCTGCATGTGCGCGTTGCGCTGGGCTGCACCAATGAGGAAAACCTTGAAGCCATCCGCCAGTCCGTCGAAGCCGCCAAAGCGGCGGGCAAAGAAGTGCTTCTGGACTGCGAGCATTTTTTCGATGGGTTCAAGGCCAACCGCGAATACGCGCTGGCCTGCGCTCGCACGGCCTATGAAGCGGGGGCACGCTGGGTGGTGCTGTGCGACACCAATGGTGGCAGCCAGCCCATCGACGTGCTTGCCGTCGTAAAGAGCGTGATTGAAGAGGCCGTGCCCGGCGAAAATCTAGGCATCCATGCCCACAATGATACGGGCCAGGCCGTGGCGAACTCTTTTGCCGCCGTCAATGCGGGTGCCCGGCAAATTCAAGGCACAATCAATGGCATTGGGGAGCGCTGTGGCAACGCCAATCTCGTCACCATCATCCCCACGCTCATGCTCAAACCCGCTTTTGCGGAGCGTTTTGAGACGGGTATTGCACCGGAAAGACTCAAGACGATTCGCTCCCTCTCCCATCGTTTCGATGAACTGCTCAACCGAGCGCCCGAAAGCCAGGCCCCTTACGTGGGCTCCTCCGCTTTTGCCACCAAGGCGGGCATCCATGCCTCAGCGCTTGTCAAAAACCCAAGCACCTATGAGCATGTGAAGCCGGAGGATGTGGGCAATCAACGTCACCTTATGGTCTCCGATCAGGGGGGTAAATCCAACTTTCTCGATCAGTTGTCCCGCCGGGGTATCGCCGTGCGCAAGGATGACCCACGTTTGGATACGCTGATTGCCACGGTGAAGGAGCGGGAAGCGCAGGGGTATGCCTACGAAGCGGCGGAGGCCAGTTTCGAACTCCTGGCCCGCCGCGCGCTGGGCACTGTGCCCCAGTTTTTTGAGGTGGAGAGTTTTCGCGCGGGTGTGGAGCGGCGCTACAACGCCATGGGCGAGCTCGTTACCCAGTCTGAAGCGGTGGTGAAAATCAACGTGGATGGCAAGCGCATTATGTCAGTGGCAGAGGGCAATGGACCGGTCAACGCGCTGGACAAAGCCCTCCGCACAGACCTTGGCCGCTATCAGGCAGAAATTGCGCCTCTGGAATTGGTGGACTTTAAGGTCCGCATTCTCAATGGCGGTACAGAAGCCATCACAAGGGTTCTCATTGAATCAAGCGATGAAACGGGCGAGCGCTGGTGGACGGTGGGCGTCTCCGACAACATCATTGATGCCTCGTTCCAGGCGCTCATCGATTCCATCACCTATCGCTTGGTGAAGTGTGAGGCTAAGGCCACCCATGCCCAATAATGTGAGCACCATGCTGCCGCCCTCGCGGCCAAACGCGCCCAATGCTTCCGTCTCGCCCGCTACCGGCGCCAGCATGGCCATGGCAGCCTATATTTTATGGGGCTTTCTGCCGCTTTACTTCGCAGCCACCAATTTCATGCCGCCCACGGAGCTTCTGGCTCACCGCATCATCTGGGCCGTGCCCTTTGCAGTCGGTGTTATGGCGCTTCAGGGCCGTTTGGGGGAATTGCCCACGCTCTTTTCCAACCGTCGCGTCGTGCTCATGATGGGCGTGACCGCGCTGCTCATTGCGGGCAATTGGGGCATTTACATCTATGCTGTGGGCAAAAATCTCGCCTCCCAAGCCGCTCTCGGATATTACTTTACACCGTTGATTGCCGTGGTGATGGGCGGGGTCTTGCTGGGCGAGCGGCTCACCCCGCTCCAAATGATCGCCGTTGCCATTGCAGCCAGCGCCGTGGCGCTGCGCACGGGTCTCGGCGGTGAATTCCCGCTCATCGGGCTTACTCTTGCCTTTTCCTTCGCGTTTTACGCCTATTTGCGCAAAACCCAGCCGGTGGGGCCCACCCAGGGCTTTTTGATGGAGGTGACCATCCTCGCCCCCTTTGCCATTGCCTATGCAATTTGGCTGGCATGGCAGGGAACAGGGCATTTTCTAACCTCCACGGAAAACACGCTTTGGCTCTTGGGCTGTGGGCCTGTCACCGCAGTCCCTCTCATTTTATATGCCTTTGGTGCCAAAGCACTGCGCCTCACCACCATCGGCCTGATGGGCTATGTGGGGCCGTCGATCATTTTCGTGGTGGCGTTCACGCTGCTGGGTGAAGAGCTCGACACAACCCAACTGGCCACATTCGGCCTCGTCTGGTTCGCGTTGGTGATCTACACGGTCAGTCTTTTCCGTAAGTCGTGAAAAAACCCATCGCTTCTGCGGCCCCAGCGAAAACTTTTGGTGTAGCCCGTTTCGCATTGTGCAAAAATCCGGCCTCGGCCATGTGATCGCAAAGCTGGGTAAACGGTGCCCAAAAGCCGTTGACGTCTAAGAGGGCCACAGGTTTGCTATGCCGCCCCAGTTGCGCCCATGTGAGCATTTCGACCAGTTCTTCCAACGTGCCTATGCCGCCGGGAAGGGCGATGAATGCATCAGAACGCTCAAACATCATCTGTTTGCGCGTGTGCATGTCCGGCACTTCAATGAGCTTAGCCCCGTCGAGGCCGTCGGCCGTTACTTTGAAGGCTTCGGTGAAGAAGAAGGTGGGGATAATGCCCGTCACTTGGCCACCACCGGCCAGCACGGCTTTGGCAATAGTCCCCATCAGGCCCGCATCACCACCACCATAAACCAATCTAATATTGGCCTTGGCCATCAAAGTGCCAAGCAAGGCAGCCTGATTTGCAAAAGCTGCATCATGCCCAGGTGAAGAGCCGCAATAGACGCAAAGGTGAGCAATAGAGTGTGTCATGCCACTGGTGAACAGTGCTTCGGCGTCTGCTGCAACTAGAACGGCGAATTTTCCCCATAATTGCTTCAATACCCCACATTTTCGCCCCGTTAGGCATTAGGCAACAATCTGTGCTACGGTTAACAAACGGTGGGCGGACACCGCACGGGGAAATTGGGCGAGAGCAATGGCGATAGCATTTTTGAAATTAGGGGCACAGCTCCTGGCTGGCACGGCGGCGGCAGGTACCGTGGCCGTAGCCACCGGCGTAGTGAAGCTGGACAACGTCACCGGTTGGTTTGATGCGGTGAACCAGACACCGCAAATCGTTGCCAAGCTGGCTATACCGGACACGACCAAGAGCACCCAACAGGTTGTTGACGAAAGCGCAAAAACGCCGGTGAAAGACCAAGCGGCCAAACCTGAACCCACAATTGCTGAGACCCCCAAACCAAAGTTTGACGTGCTGCGGGTGGAAGAGGACGGGTCCATGGTGGTCGCGGGCAATGGCCCAGGTGACGCCCTCGTTCAAATGTTGCTGCCCGATGGAACAGTGGTTGGCGAAAGTAAAAGCGGACCTGAGGGCGATTTTGTTATCATTCCCAACAAAAACCTGCCCGCGGGGGATCATATTCTGACCCTGCAAGCCATGCCCGAAGGCAGCGATGAAAAGATAGCATCTGCGCAGTCAAGCGTGGTCCACATTCCAGGCCGTGAGCAAAAGACTGAAGTGCTGGCCATGATTACGGAAGACGGGGCCGCCAGTCGCATCGTTGCTAAACCAAAAGCTCTGCAAGCCCCGGCACCCGTCGCCGCCATTGAGCCGAAAGAAGCACCAAAGGCAGACCGCAAGCCGAAGCCTGCACCTGCAAAAATGGAACCCGAGCAAGTGCAGCCAAAGCCACAGCTGGCCGCAAAACCTATACCAACACCGCAGGTTGACGCGAAAAAGCCTGAAGCAATTCAGCCGCAAGCGCCGGTAGCGAAAGCTGAACCAGCAGTAAAACCGCTGCCTAAGCCTGCAAAAAAAGCCGAACCAAAACGTCCCGCCCCAACGGCTCCCGCTCCGGTGGTGGTGGAAGCGGTGGAAGTGGAGGGCAGAAAGGTCTTCGTTGCCGGTGCTGTGAAGCGCGGCACACCCGTGCGCGTTTACATTAACAACAAGTCCTTGGGCGTCACAAAAGGTACGGTGGATGACCGTTTCCTCATCGCCAAGGATTTCAACCTCAACAGTGGCGAGCACACGGTCCGCGCCGATGTGCTAGATCGCAAAACCGGCACAGTTTCCGCCCGCGCCGAAGTGCCCTTGGTTCACGAAAGGCTTGAAGAAACTTCCCAAGCGGAAATCGCTGCGCGCACCGTGCCAACGCCCGCACCAGCGCTCAAGAAAGTAATCGAAGATAAGACAGACCCTCAAACGGTGGCCTCTACAAAGCCTGTGATCGTGCAAAACGATGGAGAGGCGGACGCAGGAATCATCCATGCCGATACGGCCCAAACGGCAGCGGCAACCCAAGAAAACGTTCAAAAATCGGTGGAAAGCCCGGTTTCAGAACAGCAAGCCGTCATTCGGACGGGGCGTGCCGTCATCATTAAGCCCGGTGATAACTTGTGGCGCATTTCTCGCAAAACCTATGGGCGTGGCATCCGCTACACCACCATTTACAATGCCAACCGGGACCAAATTCGCGACCCGAGCCGCATCTATATTGGGCAAATTTTCAAAATCCCTGAAAAATACACCCAATAGCCGCACCCAGCTATTTCACGCTTCCTCCTTGTGAAAGGCCATCCGGCTTCCTAACTTCATCGTAAGGTTACGATGAACCGGGAAGGATAACATGGCCGAACCGCTTGCGAATAAGGGGCAAAACAGCAAACTCACCCGCCCAAACGATAGCGCCCGCATGGCCGTCGTGTTTGCGGCCCTATCCAACCCGGCCCGCATCGACATTTTGCGCCATGTGGCGCGCCACCGCCACTGCGGCTGTAAGGACATCACGGAAGTTCTGCCGCTGGCCCAATCCACCGTTTCTCAGCATCTCAAGGTGCTCATCAAGGCTGGGTTGGTCATTGCGGAAACCGTTCCTCCCCGTTCGCGTTACCACGTCAATGATGTGCTGCTGAGAGATGTGGCGGCCCACACAAGCCTTTTTCTTGATTCCTGTTGTAAGGGCGATTGCCGCTAGCGCGCAGCTTCTCCATCGCCCGGAAAGTTTATTTTGACCGATCAAACAGTCTCCACCATGGTGCCTGAAGCCGATCAGGCTCCCCCAGCACCTCAAGACAAAACTTCACTCAGCACCATTGTCAGCCTGTGGCCTTACATGTGGCCTTCAGACAGGCCCGATCTGAAAAAACGCGTTCTTTACGCCTTCATTTTTTTGCTGTTGGCGAAGCTGATTACGGCCATCGTGCCCTTCTTTTTCAAATACGCCACAGATGCCCTGGACGGCAAAGCGGTAGATGTTAACTGGCTTCCTTTAGCGCTGCTGACACCCGTTATGCTGGTGGTGGGTTTTGCCACCACACGGGTCATCTCCACCGGCTTTAACCAATTGCGCGATGCTTTGTTTGCCAGTGTCGGTCAATATGCCGTACGCGAACTGGCCTACCGCACTTTTGTCCATATGCACCAACTATCCCTGCGCTTTCACCTGGGCAGGCGCACCGGTGGGCTGTCCCGCGTTATTGAGCGGGGCACGAAGGGCATTGAGACGATGGTGCGTTTTACCATTCTCAATGCGTTTCCCACCATCTTGGAATTTGCACTATATGCCGGCATTTTTGCCTATTTCTTCGGCTGGGAATACGTGATCATCATCGCCATCACCGTGTGGGCCTATAGCCACTTCACGGTGAAAGCGAGCGACTGGCGCATCCGCATTCGTCGCGACATGAACGATTCCGACACGGATGCCAATTCCAAAGCCATTGATTCTCTGCTGAATTTTGAAACCGTCAAATATTTTGGCAATGAACGCATGGAAGCGAAACGCTTTGACCGTTCCATGGAAAAATATGAGGTGGCCGCCACTAAAACGTGGACATCACTGGGTTGGCTCAATTTCGGCCAAACCGTCATTTTCTCCATCGGCATGTTGCTTTGCATGATCTTGTCTGCCCTGGCCGTGCAGCGCGGGGAACAGACCTTGGGCGACTTTGTGCTCATCAACATGTTCCTGATGCAGCTCTCCATCCCGCTCACATTTATAGGCTACGTTTATCGGGAAATTCGCCAAGGACTGACGGACATTGAAGCCATGTTTGAGCTTCTGGATGTGAAAGCCGAGGTGGTTGACCGCCCGGACGCAAAAGCGCTCACCGTGGAAGGTGGCACCATCCGTTTTGACAATGTCAATTTTCACTACGATGCCAATCGGCCCATCCTCAAAAACGTGAGTTTTGAGGTGCCCGCAGGCAAAACAGTGGCCATTGTGGGACCGTCGGGTGCCGGTAAATCCACCATCTCGCGTTTGCTGTATCGCTTTTATGATATTCAGCAGGGCAGCATCACCATTGACGGGCAGGACGTGCGCGATGTGCAGCAGGAAAGCCTGCGTGCGGAGATTGGCATGGTGCCGCAGGACACAGTGCTTTTTAACGACACCATCGCTTACAACATTCGCTATGGCCGCGTTGATGCAACTGACGAGGAAGTCCGTGAGGCCGCTGAAATGGCGCAGATCTGCGACTTCATCGAGCGGCTGCCCGAGGGCTTTGATACGCAAGTGGGTGAGCGTGGCTTGAAACTCTCTGGCGGGGAGAAACAGCGCGTGGCCATCGCCCGAACGCTCCTCAAAGCCCCACCCATTATCATTTTGGATGAGGCCACCTCTGCCCTTGATACCCAAACGGAACAGGAAATTAAGCAGGCTTTGGACGTGGTTTCGGAAAACCGCACGACCGTCGTCATAGCCCACCGTCTTTCAACCGTCATAGATGCTGATGAAATCATCGTGTTGGAAGACGGTCGCATTGCCGAACGGGGTAGACACGTGGACCTGCTGAACAGGGATGGCCTCTACGCCACCATGTGGAACCGCCAGCTTGAAGTGGGCGAGGCTGAGCAGCGCCTGCGCGATGCCCACGAAAAAAATAAAGAAGGTCTCACTCAACGCAGCCTGAGCAAGGCGAAAGCCTAAGGCTACCGCGCCACGCTTCCTTTTTTTGGCGGCCTTATCTATAGGCAGGGCTGCATTGTTCAACGCGAAGCAAGAGGTCGCGCCCCATGTCGGTGGTCCAGTCCATTCGTGATGCCATGGTTCCCATCCATAAGGAGGGCTATCGTTTCATCGCCGCCTTTGGTGTGGTTACCGTCGCCTTGGCTTTTGTCTGGGAGCCGCTGTTTTGGATCGGCCTCATACTCACCGGCTGGTGTGCTTTGTTCTTCCGCGATCCGGAGCGGGTGGTGCCCATCAGCGATGATCTCATCATCAGCCCCGCCGATGGTGTGGTCTCTTCCATCGGCCTGTTCGTGCCCCCTCAAGAACTGCGCATGGGCAGCGAGCCGGTCATGCGCATTTCCGTTTTCATGAATGTGTTCAACTGCCATGTGAACCGCGCGCCCGTGCGGGGGGAAATTACCGTTTCTCACCACGAGCCGGGCAAGTTTCTGGCCGCTGACTTGGACAAGGCATCGGAAGAAAACGAGCGCCACAGCTTGCGTATTGAAGGGCCCCACGGCCCTCTGGGTGTGGTGCAGATTGCCGGTTTGGTGGCGCGCCGCATTTTATGCTGGTCGAAGGCTGACGAGACAATCGGGCAGGGGGAACGCTTCGGCCTCATTCGCTTTGGCTCCCGCTGCGATGTGTTCCTGCCCGAAGGCGCAACACCGCGCGTTGCTTTGGGCCAAACCATGATTGCGGGGGAGAGCATTCTGGCAGCTCACGAAGGTAGCCATGTCTCAAGCACCACGCCTCAACGCATCTAGTCGGTCATGAAGCCGCCTTTCCCCGAATTCACGCCAAAAGATGAAGACCCCGCCATCGTTGACAAGACAGGTGGTGTGGAGCCTCCCGCCTTGTTTGAAGAGGATGAGCAGCAGGGGGAAGATACGCAATCCATCTCCCGCCTGCGGGATGTGCCGTTTCGCATGCTGGTGCCTAACCTCATCACCCTTGGCGCCATTTGCTCCGGCCTCACCGGCATTCGCATGGCCTTTGAAGGGCGCTTTGAACTGGCGGTTGTGGCCATCGTCTTCGCATCAATTTTGGATGCGCTGGATGGGCGCGTGGCCCGCTTTTTAAAGTCCAGCACATCCTTTGGCGAGCAATTGGATTCCCTGGCTGATTTCGTGAATTTTGGCGTAACTCCCGCCATCATAGTCTACATGTGGGGTTTGCAAGACCTGCGCGCCTTTGGCTGGGCCGTGGCGCTTGTTTTCGCCATTTGCGGCTGTCTGCGCCTCGCCCGCTTTAACGTTATGCTGGAAGCGCCGGATAAGCCGGATTGGCATGTGGATTTTTTCACCGGTGTCCCGGCTCCTGCCGGCGCATTGTTATGCTTGCTGCCGGTCTATTTGGGCCTGCTGGGCGTGGAGCCAGATGGGTGGATCAGCGCAGCCGTGGTAATCTACGTGCTGCTGATTGGTTTTCTTATGGCTTCAAACATTCCCACTTGGTCGGGCAAAAGGGCAGGTGCCCGCGTGTCACGGCGCTGGGTCATCCCCGTCATGCTGAGCCTGATTTTGGCTGTGGTGCTGCTGTTCAGCTACCCTTGGACTGTCTTAACCGTTGGCTGCCTCGTCTATCTCAGCACCGTGCCATTCAGCATTAAAGACTACGCCCGTCGCGAAGGTGCGACTGTCTAACAAACATGCAAAGGAGCCCAAGTTGCAGCCTTTAGGTTGAAGAGCGGCTGGTTTCCAAGCTGACCCCACTCCCATTTCCCGAGAGCGTGCCACTCATTGCTTAAAACGCGCTGGTGGCAAGAGGCATACGGTAACCGCTTGCCGCACTTCACTGCCCAATAGGGGCTAGGCGAAGGCCGTTAGGCTGGCGCCGTGGGCGCGTTAAAACGAGGGCTCTACCATCGTAGGTGGACAAACCTTAGAGCATGCCGCACCCAACCTGGATCACAATTCGCTGCCTTTCGATCAGCAAAATGCTGATCTCAAACGCGAGTTGTGATGCTTTTCTGTTTTTGATTGGTTGCGGGAGGCTATAGGCGATTTTATTCAGCCGCATCGGGCAGGGGGCGTTTACCACTATCCCGTCGCAGATGTTCTGGCAGGGAAACCACGCTTGCATCCTCAGGATGCCGATCATTTGGCGCTATCTCAGCATCTTGTTGTGACTCTGCGGGAGCGTGAGAAGACGTATCAACAGACTCGCCAGCCTCACGCTCCTTAGCACCTGCCGCAACGCCTGCCACGGGCACCAGCTTTGCTTTGGCATTACGCATCATCGCGTTGAGATCGTCTAACGCCAACTCTTGAGATTCAATGCGTTGAGCATGTTTGCGTTCGCGACGACCGACGGACCATGTCCGCACCGCTTTGAACGGGGCCACCAGATTGGCAGGCATGGCCAAAAGGCTTGGGATCATGATGAGCGTCAGCAGGGTGGAGAAGGCGAGGCCAGAAACCACAGCAGTGGAAAGCTGCACCCACCAAACGGAGGTGATGCCCCCATAGGAAATGGTGCGCTCAAAGAAGTTCATGTTGATCTGCATGGCCATGGGAATGAGGCCCAGAATGGTGGTGGTTGTGGTCAACATGATGGGCCGCAGCCGCTGTGCGGAGGTTTTGAGCACCGCTTCGCGCGCCTCCACACCGTCTGCGCGCAGGCGATTATACGTGTCGATGAGCACGATGGCATTGTTCACCACAATGCCCGCCAGCGCCACCACGCCGGTTCCCGTCATGATGATGGAGAATTTTTGCCCCGATACCATGAGCCCAATCAACACGCCCACAATGGCCAGCACGACGGTCGCCAGCGTGATGATGGCTTGGTAGAACGAATTATACTGCGTCACCAAAATGATGAACATCAGGAACAGGGCAATGCCTGCGGCCTGCATCAGGAATGCGCCCGACTCCTTCTGCTCTTCATCACCGCCTTTGAACTTGAATTGAATGCTGGCGGGCCAATCCTGCCCATCCAGCCACGCCTGAATTTCCTTCACCTTGTCATCGGGCGTTAATGGTTTGCCATCCACCTCGAAACCCGCAATCAGGTTGGCTTTAACCTCCATGGAATAGAGACCATCCTTGCGGGTGATTGAGCTCACCTTGGGCTTGGGGGTGCGCTCCACAAAATTGGCAAGCGGCACCTGACCGTTGATGGTTGGGATCTTCAATTTATCCAGCGTCGCAAAACTGCGTTCCGCCTCCGGCAGGCGCACCCGGATGTCCAATTCATCTTCGGAATCATTGGGCCGGTATTTCCCAATTTCAACGCCATTGGTGACCAGTTGAACCATCGAACCGATGGCGGCGATGCCTGCATTGTAGCGGCCCGCTTCTCCACGGTTCACGTTCAACTCCCACTCAATGGCGGGCAGGGGGCGACCGTCTTCCAAATCCTGAACACCGGTCAACGTGTTGAAATAGTCGCGCGCGCGGGCCACGGAGGCGACCATCTCGTCATAGTCTGTGGACTTAACCTGAAGTCGAATATCTTTACCGGTGGGAGGACCGCCCTCAATCTTGCGCACCTCCACCTTCACGCCGGGAATGCTGGCCGTTTTGGTGCGGATTTCCTCAAAGATTTCAACCGCTTTGCGGCGGCAGCAATAATCGTCCAGCTCAATCTGCAATTCGCCCACCACATCGGCAGGCTTGTCTTGAACACCACCCAGCGGATTGCTGCGCCCGCCATTATCCGGTGCGGTCGCCGTCATGACAGAATTGGCAATGCCGGTGATGGAAAGGACCACTTCGTCCACTTCACTCACGATATCGCGCGCCTGCGCCGCCGAGAGATTTCCTCGGGCCGAAACGAGAATGATGGCCACGTCCGGCTCTTCATCCACGAAGAACTCAATGCCATTATTGTACTTTGGAAACAGCACACCCATCACCACGAAGGCTGCGCCCACGACCGCGCCGATAACCAAGACGTTGCCGATAATGTTGCCGGAAGCCAGTTTGAGAAACCGCAAATAGCCCCGCATGGGTCCGGGCACATCTTTTATGACCAGCGGCTTTTCCGCTGTGTACATGAGTGAAACGCTCTCCCCAGCCGCTTTGCGGCGCTCGCCCAAAGCCATGATGGACCAAATGATGGGCAGACTGACGGCAGCAACCGCGATGCCGGCAATCACCGCCGGACCGAGACGCAGCGCACCGCCGGCTGCCTGTTGACCCGCGGCCAGAAGGCTATCGAGGCCAAAGGAAACCCCGCTCTCCACCAGAGCAAACACGGCAAAACCGAACATGCCCGCAGCCACCGAGGAGACGAGCAGCGTACCCCCTGTTCGCCCGATATTTGCAGCCATCCAGCCCGTCAAAGCACCCGTGGTGGGCAGGAAGATCAGGGCTGTCATGAGCGATGCGGTCAAAACGATGATGACCATGATGGGCAGGTAAGACATGAACTCGCCCGGCACGCCTGGCCACAGGAGCAACGGCAGAAAGGCCGCCAGCGTGGTGGCGGTGGAAGAGACCACCGGCCAAAACATCAGTTGCGCCGCTCGGGTATAAGCCTCGGTCGCCGGCATCCCCTCAGCCAGTTTTCGGTCCGCATATTCCGTCACCACAATGGCCCCGTCCACCAACATGCCAACGGTTAGCACCATGCCGAACAGGACCATCATGTTCACGGTCATGCCCGCGCTGGAGAGGATCAAAAAACCCACTGCAAAGGAGACGGGCACTGAAAGACCAACCAAGAGCCCGGACCGCAAACCCAGCGAGGCCACCACCACTACCATCACCAGCGCAATGGCTGTCATGATGGAGGCCTGCAATGAACCCTGCACCTCGTTGATGAACGACGATTGGTCCAGCAGATAGTTGATTTTGATGGTCTCGGGCCAATCCTTAGAAAACGCTGCCACACGCTCTCGCACAGCTTCATTATTGATGATGATGTTGGTGCCGATCCGCTTTACCACTTTCAGCGCGATGGCAGGCTCACCGTTCACCCGCGTGTAGCCCGAAGGGTCTTTGAACGTGCGGCGAATTTCCGAAACGTCGCCCAGCGTAACCACCGCTTCACCGTTCTGTTTGATGGGAATGGAGTAAACGTCAGCCGCGTTCTCCACTAGGCCCGGCACTTTCAGGTTGAAGCGGCCCTTGCCATTGTCCATGAACCCGGCCGCCACCAATTGGTTATTTTGCGCCAGCGAATTCAGCAATTCAGCTTGGGTGATGTTGTAGGATTCCAGCCGCGCCAAATCCAACACCACTTCCAGCATCTCTTCGCGATTGCCGGTCAGCGTTGCTTCCCGCACCGAACTGATGGCCTCAATCTCATCCTTCAAGCGGCGTGAATATTGATACAGCGTGCGCTCCGGCACAGGGCCGGAGAGGGTGACGATGATGGTGGGTTCCAAGGCAAAGTTGGTTTCCTGAACCAGTGGCTCGCTTGCCTCCTCCGGCATATCAGCTTTCGCTTGGTCCACCTTGTCGCGAATATCGGCAAGCACCTTATCTTTTTCGCTGTCGATGTTGAATTCCAACACCGCCGTGGCGCCGGACTGGGCGGCGATGGTGGTGATTTCCTTCAACCCATCCAGACCCCGAAGTTTGGATTCCATGGGCCGCACCAGCAGCCGCTCCGCATCCTCTGGAGACACGCCCTGCTGATAAACGGAAACGATGTAAACCGGCACATCAATGTCTGGATTGGCCTCTTTCGGCACCGAAATATAAGACATCACCCCGGCAATAATCATCACGATCATGATGGTGATGACGGTCTTGGGGCGCGAAAGGATCCCTGCGAGAGCGTTGGTCATGAGTTGCTCCCTTCAGCAGGCTTCTTGGTTTGCTGAGCGGCCTGTTCCGCGGCTTTTGCCTTTTCCAGGGCTTCCATTTGAGCGGCAGTCACCGGCTCCACGGTCGCGCCCTGCACTACAAAATTCTGCCCCAGCGTGATAACTTTGAGATTGGGCTTAAGCCCGCTCACCCAAAGGGTCTCCGGCCCTTGTTCCAGAATGGTGACCGGGTGAAACTCCACCTCATTGCCCGCGCCCACTGCCCGCACACCAATTTTTCCATCGTCGGCCAAAGTCAGCCAGCTGGGCTCCACCTGATAGGCTTCGGTTGGTTGCAGATCGATCAGGGCCTCGGCGGTCAAACCATCCAGAATTGACCGATCCGGATTGGGAATTTCGACTTCCATGTTAAATGTGCGCGTGTTCGCGTCAGCCACGGGCGAGATGTAAGAAATCACGCCTTCCACCCGCCGTTGGCCTACCAGCTCGACGGTGGCTTTCATGCCCTTTTGCACACTGGCCACATTGCGCTCGGAGATTTGACCGGTGAACAGCATGGGGTCTGGTTGAAGCAAAGTCGCGCAGACGCCGCCCGAAGCAAGGTTATCACCCACTTCCGCGAAGGGTTGTTGCACCATGCCCGCAGCGGTCGCTCGTACTTCGGTGCGCGTAACCTCCTGCTTTGCGGTCGCAACCGCGGCCTTGGCGGCATCCAAGGCAGCCTTGAGTTGTCTCAAGCGGGATTGAGTTGTGAAGCCCCGCTCCAACAATCGTTCATTGGCGTCAAAATCCGCCTGGGCCTGCACCAATTGCGCCTCGGCTTGTGCCAGGCTGGTGCCTCGTACGCCGTCATCCAAAACGCACAGCAGGTCACCCGTCT
>JBCCTO010000040.1:0-30193 GCA_039198355.1 Pseudomonadota bacterium | reverse complement strand
TTGCCCAGCATGATCTGGTCCAGCACCTGCTTTTGCACGGTGGGGTTTTCCAGCGGCACGAGCACTTCCACCCGCCGGTCCAGATTACGGGGCATGAGGTCGGCAGACCCCGCATAAACCTTCGCCTTGCGGTGGGGCATGCCGTGGCCATTCCCGAAACAGAAAATGCGCGTGTGTTCCAGAAACCGCCCGATGATGGATTTTACACGGATGTTCTCCGAAAGCCCCGGCACCTGCGGGCGCAGGCAGCATATGCCACGCACCACCAGGTCAATCTGCACGCCGTCGCGGCTGGCCGCATAAAGGGCGTCGATCATGCGCGGGTCCACCAGAGAATTCATCTTCATCCAGATTTGCGCCTTGCGCCCTGCCCGCGCGTGGGCGCGCTCCGCATCAATGAGTTCCGTGAGGCTCTTGCGCAGATTCGTGGGCGACATCAGCAGCTTTTTCAGCCCCGATGGGCGGGCATAACCGGTGATGAAATTGAACACTTTGGCCACGTCCATGGCGATGGCCGCATCATCGGTAAAAAAGGAAATGTCCGTATAAATGCGCGCATTAGTGGGGTGATAATTGCCGGTGCCGATATGGCAGAACGTCACCAACTCCCCCCGCTCGCGGCGCACGACAATGGAAAGTTTGGCGTGGGTTTTAAGTTCGATGAACCCATAGACTACCTGCACCCCGGCCCGTTCCAGATCGCGCGCCCAGCGGATATTGGCCTCCTCATCAAACCGCGCCTTTAATTCCACCAGCGCAGTGACGGATTTTCCATTCTCCGCCGCTTCGATAAGGGCCTGCACGATGGGGCTGTCATTGGAGGTGCGGTAGAGCGTTTGTTTGATGGTCACCACATCCGGGTCATTGGCCGCCTGGCGCAAAAAGCGCACCACCACGTCAAAGCTCTCATAGGGGTGGTGAACCACCAAATCCTTCTGGCGAATGGCAGCAAAACAATCGCCATTGAGCTCCCGAATGCGCTCGGGGAAGCGTGGGTTGTAGCTGTCATAGCGTAGATGTTTGGACCCGGCATTGACGATCTCTTTGAGATCATCCAGCGCCAGCATGCCGCCCAGCACAACGGTTTCCTCCACTGATGCATCCAACTCCTTCATCACGAACCGGCGCAGATGTTCGGAAGTGTCCGGCGTAAATTCCAGACGGATCACCACGCCCCGCCGCCGCTCCTTCAAAGCTGTCTCAAACAGGCGCACCAAATCTTCCGCTTCTTCCTGCACCTCAATGTCGCTGTCGCGCACCGTGCGGAACATGCCGGATTCGCGCATTTCATAGCCCGGGAACAGCCGGTCAATGAACAGGCTGATGACCTCTTCCACCGGCACAAACCGGCGCGGCGCTTCCGGCATACCATCTTCCCCCTCCTGCGCATTGGGTAGGGCCACAAACCGGTCCAGCGGCTCGGGCAAACGCAGCAGCGCCGTCATGGCATTGCTGTCTTTCTTGCGCTCCAGATTGAGCACCATGGTCAGCCCCAGATTGGGCATGAAGGGGAATGGGTGCGCCGGGTCGATGCATAGGGGCGTAAGCATGGGGAAAATGGAAGAGAGGAAATAGTCTTCCACCCAAAGCCGCTCCTCATCGCTTAGATCGCTTTGGTGCAGGATTTCAATGCCCTGCCCCTGCAACTCATCCATCAAGCTCGCTAGCGCTTGGTGCTGGCGATGTTGCAGCCGCTCAATCTCTCTTGTGGCATTGGCCAGCTGCTCCACGGGGGTTTGGCCATTGTCAGATAGATTGGAAACCCCGGCCCGCACCTGCCCGGCGAGGCCAGCAATACGCACCATCAAAAACTCGTTGAGATTATCAGCAGAAATGGACAGAAACCGCAGCCGCTCCAAAAGAGGATGTTTGGTGTTCTCAGCCTCCCGCAACACGCGAAGGTTAAACTGGAGCCAAGACATTTCCCGGTTCATGAACCGGGCGGGGCTGGTCAGCAGGTCGTCTTGTTCACTCATAGGGTCGGTTAATTCGGTTGCCACAGATTGGGACCTAACAGGTTGGATAATGTCAGCTTAGACCGGTAAACCCATCATGCGAAGCGCTTGTGACGCGAGACTGCGGGTGACGGGTTTTTTGGTTTCCAGCGAAAGCCGGTCCAGTTCTGCCACAAGGGTTTGCGCAGCGCCCAAGGAGCGCTCCATACGCACCGCCACATAGTCCACCACACTTTTGTCCACAGGCAATTGGCGGTCAGCAAAGAGTTTCATCAACACGCCGGTAAGCAACGCATCATCGGGCTCGTTCAACTCCATCAATTGCGCCAGTTTCATGCGAGAGCGCAGGTCTGGCAGGGCAATGCCCCAATCCCCCGGCCAGCGGCGGCTGGTGAGAAGCAAACTGTGGCCCCCTGCCCGCACGGTGTTGATGAGATGGAACAACCACGTTTCTGAAAAGCCACCCTGGCGAATGTCCTCCACCACGTAGTGACCGGGAGGCGGCACGTCTTGCTCCCCGTCAAAACGGGTTTGCAAAAACTGCGCACCGCTGCGCTCCGCCCAAACCCGGGCCAAATGGGTTTTGCCCGCCCCCACCGGCCCTGCAAGGATAGCAATGGGCCCGGGCCAGGCGGGCCATGCTTCCAGAAAGTTGACGGCGAGCCGATTGGCGTCGCTCACCACCAGATCATCGCGGCCATAGCCCGCAACAACCGGCAGATCGAGGGAAAGCTGGAAGGGTTGGTCGTCCAAAGCAATACGCAAGACAGGTGGCGAAGATGCGCCTTACTACTCCGCCCCGTGGCCGCGATAAAGCGGGCTGGCCAAATATCGTGACAAAGCATAGCGCACCAGAACACCAATGGCGGCAGCCACAGGCACAGCAATCAGCAGCCCGGTGAAGCCCAGCAGCACACCAAACGCGGAGAGCGAGAACATGAGCCACACAGGGTGCAAGCCCACGCTTTCGCCAACCAATTTGGGCTGCAAAAAATTGCCCTCCAAAAACTGACCAAGGGCAAAAATGCCGGCAATCAAAAGCACCCAGACATAGTCCGGCCAAAACTGCACGATAGCCACGCCCACCGCCAAAACCAGCCCGATAATCGAGCCCACAAAGGGAATGAAGCTGATAAGACCCGCGATCATGCCAATCAGCAGGCCAAAATTGAGGCCCGCCAGTGTCAGCCCCACCGCATAAAACGTGCCGAGGATCAGACAAACCGTGCCCTGCCCCCGCACAAAGCCCGCAATGGCGGCATTCACGTCACCCGCAATCGTTTCCAACTCGTGCTTGTGATCGCGGGGCAACCAGCTGTTGATACGTCCCGTCATGCGGTCAAAATCCAGCAACAGATAAAAGGCCACGATGGGCGTGATGACAAAAAGGGAAATAACATCCAGAAGTGCTTTGCCCGAGTTCCAGATGGAACCGAGCAGTTTGGTGAGCCACCCCGCCCCCTGTTGCAAGAGTTCGTCCAAATTGCCCCGAATATTGGCAGCGCTTTCGCCAATCAACTGGTTCAGCCACTTGTTTTGCGAATTGGTGATGAGGGATTGCAAATCGCCAATATAGCCGGGCAGTCGTTCAATCAGACCGGAAAGCTGATTGGAAAGGACAGGAGCCAGCAGAATGAGGCCCAGGGCAAAAACGATGATGAACAACATCAAGATGAGGACCGTGGCCAAAAGCCTGCTCGCCCCCCAGCTTTCCAACCGGTCGGCCACCGGGTCCAGCATATAGGCCAGCGCCATCCCAGCGATGAAGGGCAGGAGAATGGAGCGGAAAACGTAGAGAAACAGGCAGATGGCGATAAATGTGCCCAGCCAAAACCAGATTTGCCGCCGGGCACTGGGCGAAAAAAGCGGCGCATCGCGATCATCCGCCGTTCTTGCCCGGATCGCCTCCGTAAGACCGGCTAAAGCTGCCGGAACCGGGTTTTCCTCGTTTTGTACAGACAGTCTCTTGTCAGACACTCGGCTTCCGCTCCGCACTTTGCACACCCTGTTTCAGGGATGATGAGGTCCCCTGCTCGTCCAGATGAACGGACAGAGTTCCCGTCTGCCCCATGCCCGCCCCTTCGGCAGCAGAGAAGACTTTCAACCCTTCCCAAACATAAGCCAAAGCGGACGCCCCTGTCAGCAAGGCTGTGAACCATTGCAGGGACACGACCAGCGTGGGGGCGGAGAGTTCAAAAGCCAAAAGGCCCAGAACAAGCGCCGCCAACCCAATTTGCGCAACGGTGTTGGCCTTGGAAACGGCGAGCGGTTTGATTTCCACATCATGGGCCATGACAAAGGCCAACATAACCCCGTTAATAATGAGCAGATCCCGGCTCACCACCATGATTGTCAGCCAAAGCGGAATGTGGCCCAGATAGGTGAGGCCCACAAAAACGGAGACAAGCATGATCTTGTCCGCAATCGGGTCCAGCACCGTGCCAAAGGCGCTTTGCTGATTGAAATAGCGGGCAATCGTGCCGTCCACCGCGTCCGACACACCCGCCAGCAAAAATACGCCAAAGGCCAAGCCCATTTGCTCACTCAGCAGCGCCCAAACGATAATGGGCACCATAAACAGGCGCGCTAGGGTGATGAGATTGGGAAGAGTCACAATTTTGGGCCGCAAAAGTCATTTTGGAGTGCGAATTTGGCCCTCCGACGTGTCGTTATCAAGACTACGGGCAAAAGAGGCATGGATATTGACACAAATGCGCCTCGGGCATCACACTTCGGGCAGCTTTCAGCCTGGACCTTTTGCCATGTTCGCCCGCCTGTTCATCACACTGTTTTTCGCGCTCGCGGCCACAACTGGGGCCCGGGCCAATGACAGCCACGCGGGCTATTATTACCCCGACCCCAACACGTCAGAAGTGTATGTTTCATCCGTTGACCCCATGCCGGATGCCAGCAAGCGTACGCGCATCGGTTTCACCGTCGGGTTGAACGCCCAGCAATTGAAACGGGCCTATCCGCCGCAATATCACATCTTCGCCAAAGGCGCGAATGCCCAGAAACTCATCATCGTCGCCTCCGGCCACACCCGTTATGACACCCTGTATCGTTTGCGCGCCCTGTTGGCGGGTTTGACGGCAGAGGCCCGCACCTCCCCCTTATTTCGACAGGCCAAAAACCCGGAGAATCTCAACTTTCTCGACCTGCTGCGCATGACTGGTTTTGAGCAGGTAACGGTTTCCGATGGCGCCGACATCGCCCACCGCATTACACTTCGGTAGGGCGAGACACGGTTTTCCACACTTGGCTGTGCCGGGGTGCAAGACTATTCCCAACCGTCGCCCTATAAGCGGGCCATGAGCAAGAACACTCCCCTCACCTATGCCGACGCTGGCGTGGATATTGACGCTGGCAATGCCCTTGTCAGCGCCATCAAACCCCTCATCGCCGCCACCATGCGCCCCGGTGCAGACGGGTCCATCGGCGGTTTCGGCGGCGTGTTCGACCTGAAAGCCACGGGTTACCAAGACCCCCTGCTTGTGGCCGCCAATGATGGCGTGGGCACCAAGCTGAAAATTGCCATCGAGACCCATAAGCACGATACCATCGGCATCGATCTCGTGGCCATGTGCGTGAACGATCTCATCGTGCAGGGCGCAGAACCACTACTCTTTCTGGATTATTTCGCCACCGGAAAACTGGACAATGGCGTGGCTGAACAGGTGATCGCGGGCATTGCTGAAGGGTGCCAGCAGGCCGGCTGCGCCCTCACCGGTGGCGAAACGGCAGAAATGCCCGGAATGTATGGCGATGGGGACTATGATCTGGCCGGGTTTAGCGTGGGCGCGGTGGAGCGCGGTGATCTTTTGCCCAAAGGGGTGGGTGAGGGGCAAGTGCTGCTTGGCCTGGACTCCACGGGTGTCCATTCCAACGGCTATTCACTGGTTCGACGCATAGCGCAAAACGCAGGGCTGAACTTTTCATCCCCCTGCCCCGTGGGTGGCGCTTCCTTAGGCGATACCCTGCTCACCCCCACACGCATCTATGTCAAACCCGTATTGGCAGCCATCAAGTCGGGCAGCATTTCGGCCCTCGCTCACATTACCGGCGGCGGCTTGACCGAAAATATCCCCCGTGTTCTGCCCGATGATCTGGCCGTGACCATTGACCTGGACAATATCACACCACCGGCCATCTTTGGCTGGCTCAAAGACACCGGCGGTGTGGAAGACGTGGAGATGCTGCGCACCTTCAACTGCGGCACCGGCATGGCGCTGGTGCTGGATCACGCCAAAATGGAACCCATAATCGACCTGCTGGAAGCGCAGGGTGAAGGTGTCACCTATCTGGGCCACGTCCACAAACGGGCGGAAGGCGCAGAGCAGGTGCTCTACGAAGGCAAGATCGATTGGAACGTGGCGTGAGCAAGCTGCGCGCTGCCGTTTTAATCTCCGGTCGCGGCACCAATATGGGCGCGCTGGCCCGGGCCGCCATGGATACGGACTATCCGGTGGAAATCGTGCAAGTCCTCTCCAACCGCCCTCATGTGCCGGGTCTGGAATTGGCCACAAAACACAACATCCCCTTTCGGGTCGTAGATCAGAGCGAATTTGACACCCGGGAGGATCATGAAGCGGCCATGGACGCGGCCCTGCGGGAAAGCAAAGCGGACATCGTTTGCCTCGCCGGTTACATGCGCATTTTGGGGGAGGACTTTATCAACCGCTGGCGCGGCCAGATCATCAACATCCACCCCAGCCTTTTGCCTTCCTTTAGAGGCGTAGACACCCATGAGCGCGCCCTGTTGCAAGGCGTGCGCGTCCACGGCTGCACAGTGCATTTCGTGAATGCGGAATTGGACGGCGGCCCCATCATCGCCCAAGCCACCGTCCCGGTGCACCCCGGCGACACGGCAGAAGCTCTCTCTGAGCGGGTACTCAAGGCCGAACACATCCTCTTCCCCCACGCGCTGGCGCTGATCGCAAACAAACGCATCCGCTGGACGGGGGATTCTGCGGTGAAGGATTTGGATGTGGCAGTGGATGATGTGCTATTGCGGGTGGATTGAAAGGAGGTTCGCTCCTTTCAAAAGATGGCTGCTATCTCCAACACCGCTCGTTATCCTCGGCCACCGTGCCGAGGATCTACAATTCAAACGGGGAATACCACCTCTTATGGGGGTCCAAGCGCTTGAAACGCTTCGATGCACTAATGAGCATCACTCAAATGGACAGTCCGCAGATCCTTGGCACGGTGGCCAAGGATGACGAAACCTACAATTCTCCTTAGCTCACCCGTTCCACCCGCACCTTCGTGTCATGAAACGCAGCCCCACCGTGGGGAGCCGTTTCTTGGGCTGATGTGAGCGTGTTGATGCCACAGCCATCGGCATGGGCCCCGTTGGGCCAAATGCCTTCGGCCACCAAAACACCGGGTTTGGCTGTTTCAGATAAGACAACATGCAGCAGACACCCGCCCCGGTCGTTCACCAACCGCACGTAGGCACCCTCTTCCAGCCCTTCGCGCGCACCATCATCCGGGTGCATGAACACGCTGGGCCGCTTTTCGCGGGCCACCGATTTCGGCGTTTGGTTAAATGTGGTGTTGAGGAAGGATCGCGCCGGTGAGGTTGCCAATCGGTAGGGATGTTCCTCATCCACCTCTTCGATCACCGCCCAATGGTCTGGAAGGCCCGGCATGGCCGCCACATTCCCTTGCAGGCCCATGACCTTCGGTGGATGTGTCGCTTTCACCCGGTCCCACCGGGCGCGGAAATGAAATTTTCCATCGTCATGGGCGAAACCGTTCACGTAGTGACTGGTGTCAAAATCCGGCTGGCAGTCCAACCAGCGATTGGCTTTCAGCTGTTCCCAAGTGCCGCGATTGGACGCGCGCAACATGCCATCGATGAGTTCCGCTTCCGTCTTCCCAAAACCCTCCCGGTCACCCAACCCAAACCGTTTGGCCAATTCTTCGATCACAAAGTGGTTTGGGCGCGTTTCCCCCGGCCCCTCCACCATTTTTGGCCCGGCGATGATGAATTGGTGGCCACCGCCTTTGTAGACATCATCATGCTCCACAAACATGGTGGCGGGCAGCACGATGTCTGCCATGTGGGCTGTTTCGGTCATGAACTGCTCGTGGACCACGCAAAACAGATCATCCCGCGCAAAACCCTGTTTCACCAGCGCCTGCTCCGGCGCAACGCTGACAGGGTTAGTGTTTTGGATCAGCATAGCCGTCACCGGCGGCCCACCATAGAGCGCCTCAGCGTTCCCCTTGAGAACCCGTCCGATCTTGGATTGGTCCATCACGCGGGTCTTTTGGTCAAGAAAACCCGTGCCTTTGATTTCGCTCCCGTCCAGCGCAAAAATATCGCCATTGTTGTGAAACGCGCCGCCCCCGTCATATTGCCAAGCGCCCAACACGGTGGGCACACAACAGGCGGCATGCATATTGGTGGCCCCATTGCGAGAGCGGGTGAACCCATAGCCGAGCCGAAAATAGGCGCGCGGTCGCTCTTTCAACAGTGCGGCGAAGGCCTCGATTTCCTCCACTGCCAACCCTGTGATGGCGGCGGCCCATGACGGAGTCTTATCCGCCAAATGAGCTTCGAGAGCCTCTGGCGCGTCCGCATATTGAGCCATAAAGGCACGGTCCGCCGCCCCATCGCGAAACAGAATATGCATCACCGCGCAGGCCAGCGCGCCGTCGGTCCCCGGACGTAATTTCAGCGCCAGGTCAGCCTGTTTCATCGTGTCATTGTCATAGACATCGATGGCCACAATTTTCGCACCGCGCGTTTTGCGCGCTTTCACAGCATGAGTCATGGCGTTGACCTGCGTGGAGACCGCGTTGGTGCCCCAGATCACCACACAATCGGAGAGCGCCATCTCCCGCGGGTCCGGCCCTGCAATGGCCCCCGCGGCGGCAGAAAATCCGCTCCATGCATTGTTGATACAGATTGTGTCGTGCTGGCCGCTATAGCCCTTGGCGTGGCGCAGGCGGTGGATGGAATCCCGCTGCACCAGCCCCATGGTGCCCGCATAATAATAGGGCCACACCGTCTCCGGCCCGTGGCGGGCCTCAGCTTTCAAAAACTGTTCAGAAATTTCATCCAGCGCGTCTACCCAAGAGAGCCTTTGCCATTGATCGGCTCCCTTGTCGCCAATACGCCGTTTGGGGTGGAGCAGCCGATCAGGATGGCTCACGCGGTCAGCATAGCGGGCGACCTTTGCGCAGATCACACCATCCGTATAGCTGTTTTCGCGCGCGCCGCGCACGCGCCCGATGGCGCCATCGGCAACATCAATTTCCAGCGCGCAGCAAGAGGGGCAATCATGGGGGCATGCGCTGGCATGCACAGTGGTGAGGCCCTCTGGCGAAACGTGTTTATTCATGACCATCCCTGTTCGCAAAAGCTGCACGCTGTTACAGCCTAATTCATACCACGCCGCAGCGAAACACGACCATGAACTATCGCCACGCCTATCACGCCGGCAATTTCGCCGATGTGTTCAAACACATCCTCCTCACCCGCTTGGCACTCTATTTACAGCGCAAGGACAAACCCATCCGTCTGTTTGACACCCACGCTGGCATCGGTCTCTACGCCCGCGACAGTGAAGAGCAAGCCAAAACCGGCGAATCTACGCTCGGCATTGAAAAGGTGCTCGCTGCCACCACCAACCCCGCCATCGAAAACCTCATCGGCCCATGGCGCACTGCGGTGAACGCGCATTGGCCCAAAAACATCCCCGGCTCACCACTGATTGCCAAAGCATTGCTGCGAAAATCCGACCGCCTTTCCGTGTTTGAAAAACACCCCGATGATGCCCCCGTTTTAGAGAGGCTTTTCGCTGAAGACTGGCAAACCCGCGTTTACCCCGCTGACGGCTGGCTCGCTGGGGTATCCCATATCCCGCCCAAAGAAAGCCGAGGCCTCGTTCTGGTGGACCCGCCCTTTGAAGACGGCAAAGACTTCGACCGGATGATCGACTTTCTCAAAAAATCCACAAAGCGCTGGCCGGGCGGCATCGTTGCCCTGTGGTACCCCGTCAAAAAGCGGGACCATACGGACGAATGGCTGGGCACTCTGCGCGATATGCAATTCAACAACCTGCTCAATGCGGAGCTTTACATCCGCGAGCCACGCTCGCCCGATATGCTCAATGGCTGCGGCATGGTCATCGCCAATGCGCCCTATGTGCTGCCCGATGAACTGGCCACGCTTCTGCCTTGGCTCGCGGGCGTGATGCGGCAAGACAAGGGCGCTGGCCACCGTGTGCAGGATTTGTCGAAGCGGTAGCGGCGCACCTTGTCGTTAACGAATTACAAACCTGCCAATTGCTTTTCACAGGCCAGCGCCGCATCCTGCGCCAGAATTGATGTCGTCCCGCTTCGGATTCTGCCCCATGTCGAAAATTCGCCTCTTCTTCGCCATTCTGCTGCTGGCTCTGCCCTTTCAAACACCCACACACGCCGCCCTGCTCGATCAGGTTTTGCAGCACAAAACCTTCCCCCTCTGCCACGACAAGAAAGTGCTGGGCAGCATTGTGGAGCGCTTCAATTGGGCCGAAGACAACACCTGGCATCGCGGTTTTTACATGAGCGATGTCACCCGCGTGCGGGAGCGCTTGGTGCGGGACAATCCTGAATTTCTCATTCCCCGCCGCTATTGCCGCGCCCACACGCAGCTCACAAACGGTAAACACCCCACCGTGTTCTACATGATCGAAGGGGGCCAAGGCTTCGCGGGCAACGGCTTTCACGTCGTCTTCTGCGTGGGCGGGCTGGACCCGTGGCGTGAAGGAAACGGCTCCTGCCGCCTGCTGAGATATTAGGACATGACGATGATTCTCTACGGTGCAACGCCCTCCCCCTTTGTGGCCAAAGCCGCCATGGCCGCTTTGCATGCGGGCATTGAAGTAACCATCAAACCGGTCAATGTGGGCGCTGGGGATGCTGAGCTGGATGCGCTCAATCCCCTGTCGAAGATACCATGCCTTGATCTGGGTGATGGCTGCGCCGTGTACGACAGCCGCGCCATCACCCGTTTTCTGGACCGTGAAAGCGGCGGCAAACTTTACCCCACCGACCATGCAGTAGCCACATCTGTGGAGACCATGGAGGCCCTGTGCGATGGCATTTGCGATTGCGGCCTGTCCTACGTTTATGAAAACCGCATGCGCCCGCCGGAAAAAATCTCCAAGGATTGGCTTGATCGCCAATTTGGCAAAATCCTGCGCGGTCTGGACGCGCTCAACGCCAATCCGCCCGCCATGGGCGAAGACATGAACATAGACGCCATCGCCTGCGCCGCCACACTGGGCTATATGGACCTGCGCTTTGAAGGCCGTTGGCGTGACGGGCGCGATATGCTGGTGAAATGGCTTGCAGAATTCGACAGCAAACACGCCGATTTAGCAGCACTCAAACCTGCGGCCTAAGAACATTATGCCTCGCCTAACGTGTCTCAGAACCGGCTTGGTCCCTTAACCAAGCCAGATCAGGCACCATGGAATCCGGCTGCCGCCACCTTGAATATCCAGCATTTCTCAACCATTTACGGCCAAACGTAATGCCGACAAGCACGACGGTTGGAGGTTACGCCTCACTGTCCATTGGCGCAGGAACACGAGACTCCCTTCATGCTGATTTACCTGCTTTTTGTCGTCGGTCTTATCATTCTGGTCTACGGCGGTGATTGGCTGGTGAAAGGCGCTGTGGGCCTAGCCGAGCACCTGACCATCTCGCCGCTCATCATCGGCCTCACGATTGTCGCTTTCGGCACATCGGCTCCAGAACTGGTGATTTCCTTGAAATCGGCCCTCACCGGCAATCCCGGTGTAGCGGTGGGCAATATTGTCGGGTCCAACATCGCAAACGTGCTTTTAGTGCTCGGCGTCCCCGCCATGATTGCCACCATCTATTGCTCGTCCGAAGACCTGAAATTCACGCTCTATCTTTTGCTGGCCACGACGGCCCTGTTCTGTTTGGAACTGGTCATGGCCCCCATCGGCCGCTTGGGTGGGTTGCTTCTCCTGGTGTGCCTGACCGTTTTCCTGAGCACGCAATACATCACCGCCCGGCGGCAGAACCAGGATCCAGACTATATGGATGATGTGGGCGAACTGCCAAAGTCCCTCGGCATCACCATCGCCCTTTTGGTTGTGGGCCTCATCGCCCTGCCCCTCGGCGCAAGCATGGCGGTGAATGCCGCTGTGGACATTGCCAGAGTTTGGAATGTGTCAGACGAAGTGATCGGCCTCACCATTGTGGCCATCGGCACTTCTTTGCCGGAATTGGCTACGGGCATCATGGCCGCCCGCCAGGGCAACGCCTCCGTGGGCATTGGCAATGTGGTGGGTTCCAATTTCTTCAACATCGCCGCCATCATGGGCATCACCGCCGTGGTCGCTGGTGACGTGCCGGTGGGTGATAACATTGTGCCCTTCGACATGACCGTTATGGCCATTTCCACAATCTTTCTGGCGGTGGTCACTCTGGCAGGCTTCGCCATAAACCGGCTGTTGGGCGCGGTCCTTTTGGTTCTCTACGCGGCCTATCTTGTGGCCACTGCGATGCTTTAACACCCGCCCTACGCTCAAGAAGCTGCTAAATAAGCGCCATGAGTGAATCGGTGCAGACCATAACAAGGGCGAAACCCCGCGACAGCGGCGATGTCATGTGGGAAGAGACGCAAAGCGCCTCCGATCTCCATGGTGCCGAACTTATCGCCGACTTCGTCAAGCGCCTGCCCCCCAAACCTGGCGTCTATCGCATGATGAACCGGGCGGGCGATGTGCTCTATGTGGGCAAAGCCAAGAACCTGAAAAACCGGGTGCAAAACTACGCCCGCGGCGTAGGCCACGGCGGCAACCGTACGGCCCGCATGATCGCCGAGACTGCCCATATGGAATTCGTCACCACCCGTACGGAAACGGAAGCGCTGCTGCTGGAAGCAAACCTCATCAAGCGCTTGCGCCCCCGCTTCAACGTACTGCTGCGGGACGACAAGTCTTTTCCCTACATCCTCATTTCCGGCGACCATGAGGCCCCCGGCCTGTTCAAACACCGGGGCGCGCGCACCCGGAAGGGCCAATATTATGGCCCCTTTGCCAATGCGGGGGCGGTGAACACAACCATCACCGCTCTGCAACGCATCTTCATGATCCGCACCTGCACGGACAGTTTCTATTCGAACCGCACCCGCCCCTGCCTGCTCCACCAAATCAAACGCTGCGCTGGCCCCTGCACAGGCGAAGTAACGACCGGAGAATATGGCCAAATGGTCAAACAGGCCCGCGATTTCCTCTCGGGTAAATCCAGCGAGTTGAAATCCACCTATTCCAAACAGATGCAGGAAGCATCTGAGGCTTTGGATTTCGAAGCGGCCGCCATTTACCGGGACCGTTTGCAGGCCCTTTCCCATGTTCAAAGCCACCAGGGCATCAACCCGCAAACGCTGAAAGAAGCCGATATTTTCGCCATCCACGAAGAAGGCGGGCAATTTTGCGTACAGGTCTTCTTCTTTCGCACCGGCCAAAACTGGGGCAACCGCGCCTATTTCCCCCGGGCTGACAAGAGCTTTGAAGCACCCGAAGTGCTGGAGGCGTTCGTCTCGCAATTCTACGACGATAAACCCGTGCCGAAACTCGTGCTCGTCTCCCACGATTTAGAGGGCGCGCCCCTCATGACCGAAGCTCTCACCGCCAAGGCAGGCCACAAGGTGGAGCTTTACCGACCCCAGCGGGGCGAAAAGCGCGAATTGGTGGCACAGGTGGCGCAAAACGCCCGTGAAGCGCTGGGCCGCAAACTCTCCGAAAGCGCTACGCAAAACAAACTGCTGGACGGGGTGCAAAAGGTCTTCGACCTGCCCCGTCGCCCCCGCCGGGTGGAAGTTTACGATAACTCCCACATCATGGGCACCAATGCGGTGGGCGGCATGATCGTGGCAGGCGCTGAAGGCTTCGCCAAAAATCACTACCGCAAATTCAACATCAAAAATCAGGATCTCGTGCCGGGCGACGATTACGGCATGATGCGCGAAGTGTTCAAACGTCGCTTCTCCCGCCTGCTCAAGGAACATGGCGACAGCCAGCCTGGCACGCAAAAAGTCGGCGAAGAGGACACCCTGCCCCCATGGCCCGACCTGGTGCTCATCGATGGCGGTGCCGGCCAGCTTTCCGCAGTCAAAGAAGTGATGGACGAGTTGGACCTCACCGACAAAGTGCAGCTGGTGGGCGTTGCCAAAGGCCCGGACCGGGATGCGGGGCGCGAACGCTTTTTCATGCCCGGCAAGAAGGACTTCTCCCTGCCGCTTCGCGACCCCACGCTCTATTTCATCCAACGCCTGCGCGATGAAGCTCACCGTTTCGCCATCGGCACCCACAGGGCCCGGCGCAAAAAAGACCAACTCAAAAATCCGCTGGACGAAATCGAAGGCATCGGCCCGGCCCGCAAACGCGCCATCCTCCACCATTTCGGCAGCGCCAAAGCGGCAGGCAAAGCAGCCGTCGAAGACCTCATGGAAGTGGACGGCGTCTCCGAAGCCATGGCGCGGCGGATACATGCCCATTTTCAAAGTGGGTGAAACTGACACTTCTTAACTTCCCCTGGAGGGAAGGTCCAGGAGCGTAGCGATTGCGGCGGGGGGTGCAGTCTTTGAGTTGCTCACCCAGCCAGCCCCCCACCCGAAACAACAAGTTGTTTCGACCTCCCCTCCGGTGGGAGGTTAAGGAGTGCCTATAAAACGGTGAGGGAAAGAACTGTCACCAACACATATCCATTAAATAGCGTCAGCGCGCAGAACACGGCGAAACTGCCCAGATCCTTAGCCTGCTTCGCATAATCGCTGATTTCCGGTGAGGTGCGGTCAATGATGAGCTCAACAGCTGTGTTTAACGCTTCCACCAGCAGCACAAACAAAAACAGAGCGACCAAAATGACGTAATGCTCAAACCCCACAGGCAGGAACGCAAAGATTACAGCGGCCACCACCACCATTACCACCTCAAGTCTTGCAGCCTCCTCGCGCATCAAAACCTTGAGCCCATCCATGGAATATCCAAAAGCTGCCCAGACATGGGCCAACCCCTTTTCCTCCATGCCTTTCTTTTCAAACGGTTCCATATGCTAACCCTTTCCCGTGTGGTGGCATTTCATAGCAGCAGCGCCTTACGAACCCTTTACCATCTTGCAATCAAGCCATGGGCGATGCACACGGATGGGGCGTTGTTTTAACCACCATGGTGCGGAGTGGACCGCATGACTATCGCCAGAGACACCATGAACCCTTCTCCCAAACCAAAGCGCGAAGCGGGGCCTTGGAGCATCCCTAACCTGCTCACCTATCTGCGCATTTTGGTGGTGCCGCTGGTGGTGCTGTGCTTTGATCTGGAAGAGCGGGGGAAATCCACAGATGCTGCCCGCTGGTGGGCGCTGGGGCTCTTCATCTTTGCCAGCGTGACGGACTTTTTCGACGGTTATTTGGCCCGCATTTGGCAGCAGACGTCCTCGCTGGGCAAAATGCTCGATCCCATCGCGGACAAATTGCTGGTGGCCGCCTGCCTGCTCTTGCTGGCGGCGGACGGCTCCATCGCGGGCTGGTCCATTTGGGCGGCTGTTGTGATCCTCAGCCGCGAAATTCTGGTCTCCGGCTTGCGCGAGTATCTGGCCGAACTGAAGGTCTCTGTCCCCGTCACCAAACTGGCCAAGTGGAAAACCACATTGCAAATGGTCTCCCTCGCTTTCCTTTTGGCAGGCCCAGCCGGGGACAAAATTTTCCCCTATTGCACACAGGTGGGCCTCGCCCTGCTTTGGGCCGCTGCCGTGGTGACCCTGATTACCGGCTGGGACTATTTTCGCGCTGGCATCAAGCATATGATCGAGGACTAAGCCGTGGGCGCGCCGGTCAAGCTGGTCTATTTCGCGTGGTTGCGGGAGCGGGTGGGCTTGAGCGAAGAGAACATAACGCTGCCCGAGGGCCTATCCACCGTGGCCGACCTTCTAGCATGGCAACAGTCGCGTGGCGAAACCTATGCCCACGCTTTCGAACACCTTTCCATTATCCGCGTAGCGCTGGACCAAAACCACGCCCACCACGATGAGCCCCTGGGCACGCCTTCAGAGATTGCATTCTTCCCACCCATGACGGGCGGGTAGAGAACCATGGCAAAACCTACCATCCGCGTTCAGGCGCAAGATTTTGACCTTGCCGCCGAAACCCATTTGCTCACCGAGGGTCGTTATGACGTGGGCGCAGTGGCCAGCTTTGTGGGCTTGTGCCGGGGCGAAGGAGACACGCTCACAGCGCTGGAACTGGAGCACTATCCCGGCATGGCGGAAAAGCAGATCAGCACTGCCGCAGAACAGGCCTGCACCCGCTGGCCGGTGGACGGCCTCACCGTGATCCACCGCTATGGCAAACTCTATCCCGGTGACCAGATCGTCATGGTCGTCGCCACCAGCCGCCATCGAGACGCTGCCTTTGACGCCGCCCGTTTCGTCATGGACTATCTCAAGACGGATGCGCCTTTCTGGAAAAAAGAGCATCGAAAGGACGGGCAAGCAGCCTCATGGGTCGATGCGCGGGACAGTGATGATGCTGCAAGGAAAAGGTGGGAGTAGTCTTCGATCAAAACCCTTGCTCGTCATCCTCGGCCACCGTGCCGAGGATCTGCAAGACGGTCCAGAAACGGCTTAGTAAGGAAATTTGGTGCGTTTCCAGCGAATGCCGTTTCCAAAACCTGCGGTGTGATTGGGAAGCTCTGAAGATCCTCGGCTCGGTGGCCGAGGATGACGAACCCGAGAAGGATATGGAGAGCTTACACCCCCTCCCGGTTCAGCCGAATGGTATAAACACTCGTTGTCGCCGTCATGAACAGTTGATGCTTTGACCGCCCGCCCCAGCAAACGTTGGATACCAGTTCTGGCACCAGAATTTTACCCAGCAGCTTACCGGTCGGGCTGATGCAATGGACACCATCCCCAGCAGAGGTCCAGATATTCCCATCGGAATCCAGTCGGAAACCATCGGCGCAGCCCGGCTCAACGGTGTGGAAATGACGGCCATTCACGGGCACACCATTCTCCAGATCATACACACGGATATGCTGCTCGGCATTGGCATCAAACATGGCACCCGTATCGGCCACATAAAGCAGTGTTTCATCGGGCGAGAAGGCGAGGCCATTGGGGCAGACCATATCCGCCACCATGGCCTTTGTGCTGCCATCAGGGTCCACGCGGTACACCTGACAGGGCAGTTCTTGCTCGCTTTTATAGCCCTCATAGTTGGTTTTGATGCCGTAGTGGGGGTCTGAGAACCACACGCCACCGTCACTCGCCACCACCACATCATTAGGGGAGTTGAGCGGTTTACCCTCAAAACCATCCGCCAACACCGTGATGGAGCCATCATATTCGGTGCGCGTCACGCGCCGCCCACCATGTTCGCACGACACCAGCCTGCCCTGCCGATCCCGCGTGTGACCGTTGGTGTAGTTGGAAGGCTGACGGTAGGTGGAAACGTGACCCAAATCACCGTCGCCAGCGGGCGTCCGGCTGCGCTCATCGGGCGTCCAGCGCATGATGCGATTGTTGGGAATGTCGGAAAACAGGAGATACCCACCATCACCAAACCAAACGGGACCCTCCACCCAGTCAAAGCCGCTGGCCAGTCGCTTTACAGGCGAATTACCCATCACATAGGTGTCGAACAGGCTGTCATAGGATTCAAAAAAGCTCATGTGATGCGGCCCTGTTCATCGCGTAAGTCCATGTTGGGGCGGCGTATGCCGATACCAATGGGCTGGCGCTGATTGCCGGGCATGGATGGGTCAGGCCCGAAAATGGCTTGATAAGTATCGATGGCCCAGCCGCGCTTTTGCAGCAGGGTGAATAGCACAGCCAGCACGACCCACCATGCAATAATGATAATCCACATCCAGCGCGGACCGTTGGAAATCCACAGGCCGGTCAACGTCACCAAGACGGCGGCGAGCAACGCCAGGTAACCCACGCTTTTGTGCATATATTCAAAAAGGCGGCGGCGAGGTGTCATGAGATAATGGTCACCGTCAAACGCCTCCCCTTTCGCCGCCCGTTGGGGCCCGCCATGGGTGCCACGCAGCCACCCTGCGATGAATTGCATGAAGCAGGAAAAGACGACAATCCACCCCAACACCCGATGGATGTTGGCCGCCACAGCCTCCCCCCAAGGCCGCCAGATGAGATACATGCCCAACACGACGGCGATGCCCCCGAGATATTGCGTGGTTAAATGAGTGCGCCACCAGATTTGGCTGTCCGTCTCCAACGGCCATTTCTGGCCAAACCAGATTTTGAAGAAACGCGCGGACAAAATCCCCACTGGAAACAGAAACGACCAGGCCAGCACCATAAGCCGACCGTGCCACGCCACCTCAAAGCTCACATCGTGGGGGCGACTTGTATCTATCGGCAACCAGAGCCAGTCATAAACCGCTTCAAACATCAGCCCTTCACGGCACCCGCCGTCATCCCTGTGATGATCTGTTTGGAAGCAATGAAAGTGAAGATGATGGGCGGAATGGCCAGCAACATGCCGGTAGCCATGATAACCCCCCAGTCGATGTTATACTCCGTAATCGAGTTCACAATCGTCACCGGGACCGTGCGCGTGTTGCGGTTGGCAAGGGCGTTGGCCAGCAAAAACTCGTTCCAGGCAATGCGGAAGGTGAAGATGGCCGCCGCCGCAAGACCCGGCTTGATGATGGGCAGGACCACCAGAAAAAACACCTGCAGCGGATTGGCCCCATCCATTTTGGCGGCTTCTTCCAGTTGGATCGGCACCTGCACGATGAAGGATTGCAAAATCCAGATCACAAACGGCAGATTCATGGCCACGTAGACAAGAATGATGCCCGTATAAGAACCATCCAACCCGAACTGGAAGGTCCAAATGCCAAACACCGGCACCAGCAACACCGCAGGCGGCACCATACGCATGAGCAGCGTGGTCATAGATACTGCGCCACGGCCCATGAAACGGAAGCGCACGAGCGCATAGGCAGCCATGCAGCCTAAAATCAGCGTAATGGCGGTGGAAACAAGCGAGATGATGAGCGAATTACCCAGCGCACGACCAAAAGTCGGGTCGCAAAAATCAACGCTGGCTGGCTCATACCACAGCACATCGCACAGCACGGCTTCATAGTTCTTGATGGTCGGCGTGAAAATAAACGCCGGCACGGACGAGTCGATAATGTCGATGTTGGACTTAAAGGACGTGGCCAACATCAACATGATCGGGCCGAGGGCCATGACGATCAGTGCCACCATGAGGGCGTAAAAGGCGGGATTGGTTTTCTCGTGCGCGCGGGTTGCCATGGCCTAATCTTCCTCCGCCATGGCCCGGATCCGCTCAGCGCGGGCCTCCACAACCTTATTGTACAAGAACATGGCGATGGTCAGCACCATCAACAGGATGAGCAGGTAGTTCGACATGGCCGCCGCCACACCCAGTTCCTGAAATTCCTGCGCCGTGCGGTAAATGCGCAGGGACAGAATTTCCGTCGAAAGCCCCGGCCCGCCATTGGTCATCACCAGGATTACCTCCAGCACTTTGAAAGCATCAATCAGGCGCAGCAGCAACGCCACGATCAATACCGGCATCATGAGCGGTATCTTGATGTGAATCATCTTCTGCCACTCGCTGGCCCCGTCAATTTCCGCAGCCTCCAGCGCGGAGGATGGCAGGGATTGGAGCGCCGCAAGGGCGAGGATGAAGATGAAGGGCGTCCATTGCCAGACATCGGCCACCACCACGGCCACAAACGACCATGTGCTGTCCGACAACCACGGGATGGACTTCATTCCAAGGCTTTCCAACGTGCGGTTAAACACGCCCACCGTGGGGTGATACATGTAACGCCACATGAGACCCACCACGATGGGAGCAATCATCATGGGCAGAATGAAAATGGTGCGCAGGGCACTCATGCCGCGAATATTGCGGTCCAGCAGTAGCGCCAAACCCACGCCCAGCAGCAATTCCAAAGTTACAACGATGGCAGCAAACTTTAGCGTTACGCCAAAACTCTCCCGAAACGCCTCATCATTCCACATATTGATGTAGTTGCGGAAACCCACCCATTCCGCCTCGCCAATATATTGCGAGGGCCGCCAGTCCAGAAAACTGGCGTAAATCATGTAGCCAATGGGGTAGAGCAGCGCCACCAACAGAACCAGCACCGCCGGTGCTAGGAACATATAAGGGGTTAATCTGTTGAGGCGGGACGCGGCGGTCATGGGGGCCTTCAATTCTGCTGAAATTCAAACACGGTTCAGGTGTGCACCGTAATCAAGCCATCAAAATCGATGACCTCATTGCGATGCGAAGCGTCAAATTGACGAGTGCGCGACACCGTAAGAGAGGGACGGGTTGCGTAAAGCCTCACCCGCAGGTGAGAGGAGCGGCCGGCCCACCAGAGGAGGGCCGGCCCAAGTATAGAAGGACGTAGTTGGAAGCCCAGGTGTAATACCCGGCCTCTTTCATGGTGGCGCGGGCGCGCTCAGCCACACCGTCCAGCGCTTCCTGCGGGTCGAGACCCTCGGTCAACACTTTGGACATAGTAGTACCGATATCGGCGTTGATCTTGCCCCAGACGGGGATGATGGGACGCCAGTCCGGATCGGCATATTTCAGCGCTTCACCGAAGGTCGCGGAATAGGGATATCTCGCGTTCAGTTCTGCGTTTTCATAGGTGGAGAAGCGCGATGGGTTACCACCGGCCATGGCCACCATCAGGTCGCCCTTTTTGGACGTGAGCCACTGCATCAGCAGGAAGGCTGCGTCTTTGTTTTGAGCGTTGCGGGGGATGCCAATGCCGAAGCCGCCGGTCTGGGAACCACGACGCACACCTTCCGGATGCAGCGCATAACCCACCTTACCAGCCACTTTAGACTTTTCAGGATCTTCGAAACCAGCGGCAAACGCGATGGAATCCATGAACATGGCAGAGCTACCTTCGCGGAAAGATGCAGCAGCCTCAGAAGGACCGAAGCTCTGGGAGCCTTTTGGACCGCAATCCACGATGGTTTTCAGCGCCTTAGCGGCTTCTACACCAGCGGCATTGTTGATGATGGGGTTCCAATTATCATCAAACACGCGGCCGCCCAGCGGGGCTAGGTGCAGCAGGAAAGCGTGGGACGCCTGGTGGCCGGATGCTGCGCGGGAAGCCATGCCGCCCATGCCCTCTTCCACCTGTGGAATCTTACAGGCCACTTCCAGCAGTTCGCCATAGGTTTCGGGAACCTTGATGCCGTGCTTTTCAAAAATGTCCTTGCGATAGGCCAGAACCGACGTTTCGGAACCGAAGGGGATACCGAACAGCGAACCGGTCGGGCCGGGCAGATAACCCTTTTTGCCACCGGCCACGCCGATGTTCTGCACGTAGCCGTCGATCAGATCGTCTGGATCATAGGATGGGTCAGCCAGTTTCGGGTTCATGAAGAAACGGGCAAGGTTTTCCAACTGGTCGGCAAACACGTAGTCCGCCTTGGAAAACACCACATAGGACATCAGGTCATAGTCGCCCTGACGCTTGGTCAGTTCCAGCGTGGATTTTTCGCGCAGCTTCAAATATTGGAGCTGATCCACTTCCACCTTAATGCCAGTTTCCTTGGTGAATTCGGGCAGCACCTTCATCACGGCGTTATAGTGGGGGTGAGCTGGGAAGATGGCAGTCACGGTCTGACCAGCAAATTCCGCATAGGGGCCTTTGGCGTGGCCATCGGCCAGCGCAAAGCCGGCACCTGCCGCCAGCATAGAAGTGGCCACAAGGCCAGTTGTGAGAGATTTGAGCATTCTGTTTCCTCCGTTTGGGCGTTTGCGGCGCTTTATCAAAGCGTTACGCCGCTATTCCTGTCAAAGACGTGCATTTCGTCTGGCTTGATGCCGAAAGTCATCATGCCGCTGTTTTCGCCACTGGGGCGAAGAGGTGCGGATGAATCATACTCGACAAGAACTTCTGTATCGGCACAGCGTGTCACAAGCACGCTATGGGCACCGAGGTATTCTGACACAGCCAGCTTCAAATCAACCGTGGGCTGGGTTTCTGCGGGTTTAGCGGTAAAGGACGAGGGCCGAATGCCCAGCGTCACCTCATTGCTCCCATGGCTGTTTAAGGCATGAGCCATGGCCTCGGGTACAGCGATGGAGAAGCCCTCCCCCGCCACAGCCACTTCATCACCCTGGGATGTGACCGTACCATCCAGAAAGTTCATGGACGGCGAACCGATGAAGCCCGCCACGAATTTGTTCGCAGGTGTTTTGAACAATTCTTCGGGCGACCCTTGCTGCATGATCTTGCCTTCAGACATGACCACAATACGATCACCCAAGGTCATGGCCTCGATCTGGTCATGGGTCACATAAACCATGTTTTTATCAAGCGTGTTGCGCATTTCGGCCAGCTCCGTGCGCATTTTTGCCCGCAGCTTGGCGTCCAGATTGGACAGCGGCTCGTCAAAAAGGAAGGTCGATGCATCCCGAACAAGAGCCCGGCCCATG
The DNA here is from genome assembly GCA_039198355.1 of Pseudomonadota bacterium. Classification (GTDB taxonomy): domain Bacteria; phylum Pseudomonadota; class Alphaproteobacteria; order Rhizobiales; family Rhizobiaceae; genus Pseudahrensia. The sequence continues at coordinate 7,726 of JBCCTO010000040.1, read as the reverse complement.
GCCACGCGTTGACGCTGTCCCCCGGAAAGCTCCGCCGGCTTCCGATCTAAATATTGGCCGATATTTAGCATATCAGCCACGCGCTTCACCTTCTCGTCAATTTCTGCCTTGGGCGCGCGTTGCAAACGCAAGGCAAAGCTCATGTTTTTGGCGATGTTCATATGCGGGTAGAGCGCATAGTCCTGAAACACCATGGCCAGGTCCCGATCCTTGGGCGCAAGGCCGGAGATGGGTTGGTCGTCGAAATAGATTTCACCGCCGCTCAAATCTTCCAAACCGGCAAGACAACGCAAGGTCGTGGATTTACCGCAGCCAGACGGCCCCACCAAAACGGTAAACTCACCATCGTCCAAAGTCAGATCCAGTGAAGGCAACACGAGCACTGCGCCGTAGCGCTTTTCAATGCTGTCGAAGCGAATTTGCGGCAAGCGAGCCTCCCAACCCTGTCCCGTCCCGGCCCGGTCTTTCCCTGACCTAATATGGCTTATCCCATACGATGTCCCTGCCATCGCAGGATGTCATAAAAACCGCACACGCACGTTCAGGCAATTAGAAATCCCTTGAATAACGTTAGCGCTAACGTAAAATTCCAGTCCATTGGACGTTTTCACCTGTCAACCCTAACGCACAAATCGCCGTGAGTACAACCAACGCCTCCAGAAAACGCACGCCGCGGCAAGGTGCAACCATTGAAGATGTTGCTGCCCTTGCGGGTGTTTCCATCATGTCCGTATCCCGCGCCATGCGGGGTGTGGAGGGGGTAAGCGCTGCGACCCGCGCCCGCATTTTGCACGCCGCTGACACCTTACGCTATTCGCCGTCCAGCGTTGCAGGCGCGCTGGCCACGGCAAATTCCAGCCTGGTGGGGGTATCTGTTCCAACCCTGCAAGATTCCGTCTTCAGCGATATTTTCTCCGCCATGCGCTCCACCTTTGAGCGCAATAAAATGCAAACGGTCTTCGACACCACCGAGTATGACAACGAACGTGAAGAAGCTTTTGTGGAACGCATGCTGGCTTGGCGCGGAGCGGGCATTGTTCTTGCGGGCGGTCACCACACGCCCCGCACACGCCGACTATTGCGTCGCGCCAATATTTCCGTTTTGGAAATCTGGTCTTGGTCCACAGACCCCATAGAGTTGTGTGTGGGCATCGACCATGAAGAATCCGGCTATGCCATGGGCCGACGTCTTGTGGAGATGGGCTATCGGCGCCCTTCTTATATCGGTCCGCAGCCGGGTTTCGATCGGCGCGCCGAGCAACGTTGTCGTGGCTTCACACGGGCTTTTGAAGAACAAGGTCTCTCTCTGGTTCGGCAGGAATGGGTGACCGGTAAGCATTCTTTTGCCGGTGGGCGCATCGGTATGGCCAACATGTTGGACAAGCACGGCCCCGCCTTTGATCTCGTGTATTTCCTCAATGACCATATGGCCTTTGGCGGCTTGGAAGAGTGCCGCGCCCGCAGGATAGATGTCCCCGGCCAGTTGGGCCTTGCAGCCTTCAACGGTTTGCAAATAAACGATGTGCTTCACCAGCCCATTACGACCTCATCCTCCCCCCGCGCCGAAATTGGCGAACAGGGCGCCAGAATGCTCATCGGCGCCATAAAAGGCGTCGCACAGCCGCAGTCTGTGAAGCTGGAACCTGTTATCATGATGGGTGAGACGACCAAGCCGCAGTGGTGAGCGCGTGCTTCGTTGGTAATGTGGAGTAAACCTCCCCCAGGAGGGGAGGTCGAAACAACTTGTTGTTTCGGGTGGGGGGCTGGATGCTGTGGAAGAGCACCAGAGCCCGGCGTAACTATCGCCCCCCACCCCAATCAGCCGTGTCTTCGACACCGCTTCTTGGGCCTCCCCTCAAGTGGGAGGCGGGGTATCCAAATTTACCCAACAATCTCATTCTGGGAGAACCAGAAGGCGATCTCGCGGGCAGCGGTTTCAGGCGCATCGGAACCGTGAACGGAGTTCTCACCCAGCGACTCGGCATAGATCTTGCGGATCGTACCCTCAGCAGCTTCAGCAGGGTTGGTAGCCCCCATCACTTCGCGGTTTTTGGCGATGGCATTCTCACCGGCCAGCACCTGCACCACCGTTGGGCCGGAGGACATGAACTCGGTCAACTCACCAAAGAAGGGACGCTCAGAATGCTCAGCATAAAAGGCTTGAGCCTCACGCAGGCTCATGTGAACCCGTTTGGAAGCGACGACGGACAAGCCATTGTCTTCCAAATGTTTGGTGATGGCACCGGTCAAATTGCGCTTGGTGGCGTCCGGCTTAATCATGGAGAAAGTGTGCTCAATAGCCATGGGAATATCCTGAATTTCGGGAGGAACAGAGATTTGGCGCGGCTATAGACCAAGGGGCAGATGGGGGCAACAGCCCCTTTCTCTTGCCGCCTAAGCCGCCTTCGCCTTGCGCCCCATGCCCTCATACATGTCCAGCAAGCGGTCCATCCACTCCGCCACCGCGCCCGTCTGCGGCACAACCTGCTCCTTGCAGGTCAACCGTGCCCATTGCAGCGCACCGAAGACCACATAATCAGCAAACATGGGGCTTTCACCACCAAAATAGGGCTGGCGGGCCAGCATTTTCTCCACCGAGTTCAGTGCCTTGGCCAGACCGTTCCCATCCTTGGGAAACTTGGCCGCAAACTCCTCCAGCGTGCAGCCCAGCATGATTTCCCGCGTGGTGCGGAAATGGACTTGATCGTCCGGCGCGAGACTTTCGTAAATATCCATCAGCGCCACTTTGGTGACTTCCGGATGAAGCGTGGCCATGGACCAGGAAATGATGAACTGCGTCAGCGCCTCTCCGGCAGGCCCGCCCAGCAGGCTGGGCGCGTCCGGGTATTTTTCATCCAGATAACGGGCGATTTCAAAGCTCTCTTCCACCACCGTGTCGCCATCGCGCAGCACAGGAACCTTGCGCTTTTCGCCAGCCTCAATGCCCGCCACGCTGGTGAAGGGCGTGGACACGCTTTCAAACTGCAAACCCTTATGGGCAAGCGCCATGCGAATTTTCCAGCAATGGGGGCTGAAAATGTGGTCCGCATCTGCGCTGCACAATTCATAGAGTTTCAAGGTCATGGCTTCGTCCGTCAGTTCGGTATAGGTGGGGCTGTGTACCACGCCGCGTCCGGGAGCCAAATCAATGCGCGATCACTTTGTGATGTTTGCCCACTACAACACCTGGGCCAATGGCCGTCTGTTCGATGCGGTGGAGAAGCTGTTGCAAGAGGACTACCACCGGGACTGCGGCGCTTTTTTCAAAAGCCTGCACGGCACGCTGAACCACCTATTGGTGGCCGACCAAATCTGGATGCACCGGTTTACGAAAGAGGGCGCCTGCCCCAATGCGCTCGATGAAATTCTCCATGAGGATTTCGCGGGCCTGCAACGCGCTGGCATTGAGATGGATGCACGAATTGAGGCTTTTATTGAATCTCTTAGCGATGAAGACTTAGCGCAAGATTTCACCTACACACCGGTCACAACGCCCGATCCCATCACATTGAAGCGCTCCGTGGCGCTGGCCCATCTGTTCAACCACCAGACCCACCATCGCGGCCAATGCCATTCCATCTTGCATGAACTGACGGGCGATGCCCCCGCGCTGGACCTCATCTATTTCCAGAGCGATTATTTTCGCAGCCTCAACGCCTAGCCATCGCTTGACTTCACCCCTGCCCCGCCCCACTGCATCGCCATGTTGACGATTACCGACCTCACCTTCCGCATGCAGGGGCGGCTGCTGCTGGACAATGCCTCCATGACCGTGCCCGCCGGCGCGCGGGTGGGCTTTGTGGGCCGCAATGGAACCGGCAAAACCACGCTCTTTAAGCTGATTACCGGTGAATACGGGCCGGAAACGGGCGAAATCAAGCTGCGCCGCAATATGCGCATCGGCCAGGTGGCGCAGGAAGCCCCGGGCAATGAAAAGACCCTGCTGCAAACCGTCCTGGAAGCGGACACTGAGCGCGCCGCGCTCATGGCAGAAGCCGAAACGGCCACAGACCCGGACCGCATCGCCGACATCCACACCCGCCTCATCGACATCGACGCGCACAGCGCCGAAGCCCGCGCCGGGGCCATTCTCTTCGGCCTCGGCTTTGACGCAGAAGCCCAGCAAAAGCCGTGCTCCGATTTCTCCGGCGGGTGGCGCATGCGCGTGGCGCTGGCGGCAGTCCTCTTTTCCGAACCGGACCTGCTGCTGCTCGACGAGCCCACCAACTATCTCGATCTCGAAGGCACGCTCTGGCTGGAAAACTACATTTCCCGCTATCGCCACACCGTCATCATCATCAGCCACGACCGGGACCTGCTGAACAAATGCTGCAACCAGATCGTGCATCTGGAGAACACCAAACTCACTGCCTATAAAGGCGATTACGACTTCTTCGAAAAAACCCGCGCCGAGCGCATGGCGCTGCAAACCAAGATGAAGGCCAAGCAAGACGCCAAACGTGCCCATATGGAAGCCTTCATCAACCGCTTCAAAGCCAAAGCCTCCAAAGCCACACAGGCCCAAAGCCGGGTGAAGGCGCTGGAAAAAATGGCCGCCATTTCCGCCGTGGCGGAGACGGAAGTGGCCCCGCTCCACTTCCCCTCCCCCGAGAAGGAAATCGCCTCCCCCATCATCAATCTGGATGGCGCATCCACCGGCTATGAAGAGGCCAAGCCCATCATCGGACGCATGGATTTGCGCATCGACGCGGATGATCGCATCGCCCTGCTCGGGGCCAATGGCAATGGCAAATCCACCTTCGCCAAACTCATTTCGGGCCGTCTCAATGTGATGGACGGGCGCGTCACCCGTTCCGACAAACTCCGCGTGGCCATGTTCGCCCAGCACAATATGGACGATCTCATGCCCGAACAGACTCCGGTGGACCATGTGCGCCCGCTCATGAAGGGCGAACCGGACGCCAAGGTGCGCGGCCGCGTGGCCCGCATGGGGCTGGGGGCGGAGAAAATGGACACCAAAGCCAAAAACCTCTCCGGCGGCGAAAAAGCCCGCCTGCTGCTGGGCCTCGCCACCTTCCACAAGCCCCACCTGCTTATTCTGGACGAACCCACCAACCACCTGGACATCGACAGCCGCGAAAGCCTCGTCCATGCGCTGAACGACTACAAGGGCGCGGTCATGCTCATCTCCCACGACCGCCATCTGGTGGAAGCCAGCGCCGAAAGATTGTGGCTCGTCAACGAAGGCACCGTCGGCCCCTATGAAGGCGACCTGGACGACTACCGTCGTTTGATCCTCAAAGGCCCCGGCACCCCCGTCTCTGTCAAAGAGGAGAAAGCGCCAAAAGCTAAACCAGTGGTGGAGAAGTCCGCCGCCGACCGCCGCCGCGACGAAGCCAAACGGCGGGAGGGTCAGGCGGACGCGCGCAAACGCATCGCCCAGCTGGAAGGGATTATGAAGAAAGCCGAAGAGGCCATCCGCAAACTTGACAAACTATTGGCGACAGCCAGCACGGAACGGGATGTGAAGCGAATACGTGAGATCGCGACGAAGAAAGCGGAGTTTGAGCGAAGACTGGTTGAAGTAGAAGAGGAGTGGTTGGAGTTGAGCGGGGAGTTGGAGGGTTAGACTACCAAGCCATCAATCGCGTTTGGCACCATTGCTTGCCGTAGACGGGCCGCGCCGCGTATTCCATGTAAAATATTCCCGGCCCGTAAGACCCCGGACCATACCCTTCATTTGCAGGTCCCGCCCCCGCCACAAGCCGCTCGTACCGCTCTGGTTCCGCCCTCAACAAAACAAGCCCCTCCCCCTTGTTCCAAAAGAACCAGAAGTCATCGCGATCATGTGACATAGTTAGGCCATAGACGGCAGTTTTGGTGAGATAAACGCTATACAAGGGCGCATCCACCACAGGCGAACCATCCGCGTGTTTCACAAGAATAAATGGCTTGAAGAAATACCCACGCAGATCAACAAACGCGCTGTAACCAAGCTCTAGATCATTATCGAGTTCGATGCATTCGTGAATAGTTTTCGTGTAGCCAATGCCTGCGAGGCCGAGAATTAAGCCGACGATGCAAACGGGTGGGATGAGAGCGAGACCGATGGCGGCATGGACGTAATGTAGGGTTTAGCGGTGCCATAGGGTCATGCCATTCAGGGCAACAGGTCAAACAGTGAACCGACTACGAACGGCGGCATCGGGGACAAGGCAGGTCTCGCTTTTTCCAAAAATCTTGTAGCGGTTTTGGGCTATTAGATCATAGGCCTTGTCGCGCACAATGCGCGGAATGAAGCGAACAAGGGCCAGAAGCCGGGCTGGATATTTCAGGTGCTTTGCCAGAGCGATGACGGCGTCGGATTTCGTGCGGGCCGTCTTGTTTTCGATAAAGAGAAACGAAACGGGATCGTCAGGGTCTAAGCCGTGGGCCTTGGCAAGCCGCCGTCCGTGTTCGGATTGAATGGCGACAAAATTGATTGTTGGTGCGCGTTCTTGAGCGAGGGTGAAACGCACTGCGCCATCGCACAGAATACACACGCTATCGTATAGCCAGATGGACCGTTCTTTCACTGGACACGTCTCTTCTTAAGCCGCGACAAAGAGGTAGTGTGCTGACGCTTCATCAGCAATGTCCTGAAACTGCGACCAAACGGTAGAGGTTAAGCATTCCCTAAGCCTTTCGCCCCCAGCGCCCTGCTTCGTCCTGCTGCCAGTAGGTCAGGACGTGGCCCGCGGATTTCTCAATCTTCCAGCGCTCCCGGGCGCCCGCAACGGCGTCCTCATCGAACCCGTCGAACATGTAGATGACGCGTTCGTAGCTTTCCACTTGGGCGGGGATGGCGCCTTCTACCAAAAAGCGGATGGCCGCCCCGTTGGGGTTTGCCGTGTCTGTGGTGATCCAGATGGGGCATTGGGCGGGGTCGGGCTTTTCATTGCCAGCCGCGCCGTGGGCGAGGAAGGTTTCGGGGCGGTAGGTCCACAGGTGCTCGTCCAGCCGCTTGGTGAGGTCTTCGCTGGTGGCCTGCACCACCACATTCCAGCCCTTGGCGACGGATTTTTCCAGCAGCAGAGGCAGTGCGTCGTCCAGTTTTTGGCGGGTGAGATGGTAGAACAAAACTTCGGTCATGGCCCCGCTATGCCATGCTTGAAGGCGCTTGCGCAAAGTGCTTTTCTGCGCGCTGGGCCTCGGGGAGGCCCGGGGGCAGAAAAGGTATAATTCTCATGCGTTTAACTTGGCTTCGATCCACCGGGCTGGCAGCTTTGCTGTGCGTCCTGCCCACAAATCTGGCCCAAGCCCAGTCCGCCGCAGCGCCCTGCACTATCGAAGAGGCGAAGTTGACATGCGGGGATGGCAGTTTGGAAGGCCAAGCCTTGATCGCCGCCTTTGCTGATGCCGAAACCCAATCCTACCTTCAGGGCTTGCGCTATGGGGGAGGCATTTACACATCGCGCCCCCAACGAGAAGACTTTCGCCGCTCGCTGGAGCGCATCAACAGCGCCATGAACAAAACCGTGCGCAGCGCCTTGAGGGAGCGCAAACGCCGGCGCATGACGGAGGAGGCCTTTGAAGCCCTCAAACAGCAATACGCGCAGGCCCGCCGATCCTACGAACTGGCCATCAATCTGTACCGTGAAGGCGAGTGGTTCAGCGACCGGTTTAAGTGAGGCGGGAAATGATACCGTCCTGGGCCGGCTTGACCGGCCTATCTCTCACGTTTTGGGAGATCCGCCTGTGGACTCACGTTGCAAGTGCAACGTGA
>JBCCTO010000039.1:0-31797 GCA_039198355.1 Pseudomonadota bacterium | reverse complement strand
CCCGCTTCCGGGCCGAAGGGTACGGCGGCAAAGAGGGAAGCGGCGTTGATTTTACCCTGCCAGTAGCCGGAGGTGGCGAAAGCTGCATCCACGGAACCGTTAGAGACGGCATCCAGCGCTTCCAGCGTGGGCACCAGCTTGCCGGGGTCGAAGTGTTTGAAATTCACTTCGGTGGAAATGGAGTTCATCTTTTCCGTGAAATCCACAGCAGCGGTGCCCAAAATGGGCAGGTTTTTGCCGAAGGAGGAGGTCATCTCCAACACTTCCTGGGCTTGCGCTGCACCACACAGCATGGTGGCGCCGGCCAAAGCGGCGATCATTTTCTTAAACATAGGGTCTCCTCCCGAGACGTTTTGAAGAACTTTGGGCGCTTCTCCCAAAGCGCGTGGGGGAGGTTAAACAAATGTGGCGCAAATGCGCTAGGCCCACGGGTCAGGTTTTTTGTTGGGGATTGGAGCACCACCGCGCCTCTATCTTCGCTCGGTGCCCGTGAAGTCTGAAAAAAGCGCCGCCCTTGTGCGGAGCGACGCTTTCTTTTCATTTCAGAAAATCAGCCCCCTAGGCGGCAGCCCTCACATCAGCGGCTGTGGGGTAGAAGGTTTCTCCCTGAGCGGCCATGTCTTTGATGATTTGCGGCACAGTGAATTGGGCGCCGAAGGTCTTGGCTAATTCTTCCGCACGGTTTTGGAAGGCCACCAAGCCTACCTCGTCGATGAAAGACAGGGGACCGCCGGTGAAGGGTGCGAAGCCGAAGCCTAGAATGGCGCCCACATCCGCCTCACGCACATCCGTCACCACGCCCTCTTCCACCGTGCGCGCCGCTTCCAGCGCGATGGTGTAGAGGAAGCGGTCTTTGATGTCGTCATGGGAGACGCTGTCCACATCCTGCTGGGCAAACATCTCCTTCAATTCAGGCCAAAGGCGGGGTTTAGCGGGCTTGGCAGGGTAGTCGTAGAAACCTTTGCCAGCCTTTTTGCCCACGCGGCCATGCTGCTCCACCAGCGTATTGATGAGATCATAGTGGTGATCTTCGATGGAGGCGTGTCCGAGATCGGCGCGGGTCTGGTCCATAACCTTTTTGGACAGGTCCAGTGCAACGGCATCGTTGAGGGTCAGAGGTCCCACTGGCATCCCGGCGGCTTTGGCCAGATTGTCGATCATGGGCACGGGGACACCTTCGGTAACCATGGACCAGGCTTCCTGCATGTAGCGGATGACGCAGCGGTTCACGTAAAAGCCGCGGGTGTCATTGACCACGATGGGGGTCTTCTTGATGGCGGTCACATAGTCGATGGCCATGGCCAGCGCTTCGTCACCGGTGTTCTCGCCCATGATGATTTCCACCAGCATCATCTTGTCCACGGGGGAAAAGAAGTGGATGCCGATGAATTTCTCCGCATTTTTCGAGGCCTTCGCCAATTCTGTGATGGGAATGGTCGACGTGTTGGAGGCAAAGACGTTGTTATCACCGGTGGCGGTATCCACCTGTCCGGTCACATCCGCCTTGATGCCCTTGTCTTCAAACACGGCTTCAATGACGAGGTCACACTCGGAGAGGGCGGCATAGTCCGTGGTGGCGTTGATTTTGGCGAGCAGCGCGTCGCGCTTTTCTTCCGTGGAACGCTTGCGCTTGATGGCTTTGTTGAGCGTTTCTTCGGACCATGCTTTGCCCTTGTCTGCGGCTTCTTGGTCGCGGTCGATGAGAACCACGTCCATGCCCGCTTTTGCGGTAACATAGGCGATGCCCGCACCCATGAATCCCGCACCGATCACGCCCACTTTTTTGGGCGGGTTTTTGGGCACATCGGGGCGCCGGGCACCCTTGTTGAGTTCCTGCATATTGATGAAGAGCGAGCGCACCATGGCCTTGGCTTCAGGCCGCGAAAGGGTGTTGGCGAAATAACGGCTTTCCACCTTCAGCGCCGTGTCCATGGGCAATTGCAGGCCCTCATAGACGGCACGCATGATGTTGAGCGCGTTGGGATAGTTGCCATAGGTCTCTTTGCGCAGCAGGGCATTGCCTGCCGAAATCATTTGCACGCCCGTGGGAGACCAGATGTTGAGGGGTGCTTTGAACCCCTTCTCATCCCAAGGCGCTTTGGGTTTGAGACCATCACGCAACATTTGCTTGGCGGTTTCAATGAGTTCCCCAGCGGGGGCTACGGCGTGGACCAGATTCAACTGCTTGGCCTTGGTGGCGCGGTGGGATTTACCCTGCAACAGCATGGTCATGGCATCTTGAGGGTTCACCAAACGGGCGACACGTTGTGTCCCGCCACCGCCGGGCAGCAGGCCCACTTTCACCTCGGGCAGGCCCACCGTGGCGCTTTCATCGTCGCTCATCACACGGCCATGACAAGCCAGCGCGATTTCAAAACAACCGCCCAGGGCCGTGCCATTGATAGCGCAAACCCATGGTTTGTTGCCGGTTTCAATGCCGCGCAAAAGCGTATTCAGGCGCAGGGCACCGTCAAACAGGGTCTGCATGGCCGCGTGGGGATCATCCACCTTCATGGCCTCAAACTGGTCCATGGTGTTTTGCAGGAAGGCCAGATCAGCCCCCGCGCCAAAGGCCTTCTTGCCGGAAGTCAACACGACGCCCTTGATGGCTTCATCGGAAGAGACCTGCTCAATGAGCGCCTTCATCTCGTCCATAACGTCAATGTCGATGACATTCATGGACCGTTCGGGAGAATCCCAGGTGACAAGCGCAATGCCATCGGCATCGGTTTCGATGGTGAAGTGTTTGTAGTCGGACATGATAGACTTCCTTGACTTTTTTAGGCCGCAAAACGACCTTAGGCCTGTGGCTGTGAGGGAACAGTCAGATTGTGGAATGGGATGAGCGCAAACGCCTGAGCAATTTGGCCAAGCACGGGTTGGATTTTCGAGCGTTTGAGCGTTTTGATTGGGACAAAGTTCATTTCTTGCCGTCGGATATTATGGACGGTGAAGTGCGTGAGCGCGCCCTTGGTCTCATCGACGGTCAACTGGTCCACGTTGTGTTTGTGGACCTTAATGGCGGTGAAAGACTTGTGTCTCTGCGCACAGCCTCTCGGGCAGAAAGGAACTATTGGAATGAGCAAAACTAAGATGTTCTCGCCTCCCGACTTCGAGTTGAGCGATGAGGAAGAAGCCCGTGTACTGGCCGCCGCAAAAGCCGACCCAGACGCCCAGCCTGTGGATTTTGACAATTTGGTTCCTTTATCCAAGGCAGAGCAGGATGCAAAACGTGCCCATTTTATGAAACGGCATGCGAACAAACGCGCGGTTGTACGCCTTGCGCCAGACGTAAGCGCCCACTTCCAGAAGGATGGCGTTGACCTTGAAACCAGCATCAATTCAGCGCTCCGACGGGTGATGGAAGAGGGCTAGTCCCACAACCATCAGTGCATTTTTCTGCATCAATAGTGATGGTGAAGTGTTTCATAGTTCAGTTCCTTCTATCCTTACACCGTCATCCTTGGGCCCCGTCCCAAGGATCTGCGATGGTCGCCTAGCGGCGGAGGGGAGTTTTAAAATTTAGGTTTGAAGCGTGGTTGAAAGGGATTGTCTTTATCCTGAAACACGTCGCGCATATCGAGCCACGTCGGATTAAGTTCTTCGATCAGATTGACCTTCCATTCACGCTTGTAACGTTTGAGCGATTTCTCGCGTTGTATGGCTATTTCGATATCGTCATGCCGTTCGTACCAAACCAACAAGAGACAGCCGTATTTGGTAACAAACCCTTTGGTCAGTTCTTGGTCGTACTGGGAAAGTCGTCCCAAAAGATCGGACGTGACACCGATGTAGATCACACCGCGCGGGCGGTTGGAGAGCATGTAAACATACCCGCCCGACACGGCGCTTTGTCAGACCGCAGATCCTTGGGACGGAGCCCAAGGATGACGAAAATCGAAATTCATCTGGTTACACCCGCTCGATGACAGTCGCCGTGCCCATGCCAGCGCCGATGCACAAGGTGACCAGCGCTGCGTTCAGGTCACGGCGTTCCAACTCGTCCAGCACCGTGCCGAGAATCATGGCACCGGTGGCCCCCAGGGGGTGGCCCATGGCGATGGCGCCGCCGTTCACGTTGATCTTGTCACGGGGAATGTCGAAAGCCTGCATGTAGCGCAGCACGACGGAGGCGAAGGCTTCGTTCAGCTCAAACAGGTCGATGTCAGCGAGTTCCATGCCCGCCCGTTCCAGCAGTTTTTCCGTCACGTCCACGGGGCCGGTGAGCATGATATTGGGCTCGGAGCCGATATTGGCGAAGGCGCGGATTTTGGCGCGGGGTGTCAAACCCATGGCTTTGCCGCCCTTTTCAGACCCCAGCAGCACAGCGGCGGAGCCGTCCACGATGCCGGAGGAATTGCCCGCGTGGTGGACGTGTTTGATAGCTTCCAGTTCCGGGTAGCGCTGAACGCTCACATAGTCGAAGCCCCCCATTTCGCCCATCATTTCAAAGGAGGCGTTGAGTGAAGCCAGCGATTGCATGTCCGTGCCCGGACGCATGTGTTCGTCATGGTCCAAAAGAGTAAGACCATTAATGTCTTTCACCGGCGCGATGGCATCTTTGAAATAGCCTTTGTCCCAGGCCTCTGCCGCGCGCTTTTGGCTTTCCACAGCATAGGCATCCACGTCATCGCGGGAGAAGCCGTATTTGGAGGCGATAAGATCTGCGGAAATGCCCTGGGGCACAAAATAGGCGGGAACGGCTACGGATGGGTCCATGGGCCAGGCGTTACCGGCAGCGCCGATGCCCACGCGGGACATGCTCTCCACACCGCCGCCAATGGCCACATCATCTGCACCGGACATGATCTTGGAAGCGGCAAAGTTGATGGCATCAAGACCAGAAGCGCAGTAGCGGTTGATCTGCACACCTGCCACGTCTTCGTGATAATTGGCTTGCAGCACCGCCGTGCGGGCAATGTCGCCACCAGCTTCTTTCACCGGGTCCACGCAGCCCAGCACCACATCGTCCACCAATTGGGTGTCCAGCTCGTTGCGGTCACGCAGGCTTTCCAAAACGGAAGCGGCCAGCGCGTTGGAGGGCACCTCGTGGAGGGAGCCGTCTTTCTTGCCGCGCCCGCGGGGGGTGCGCACATGATCGTATATGAATGCTTCGGGCATGGTCGTGCTCCTTATGCGTCCGCCGCAGATGCGGGGAGGATTTCTTCAGGTGTTTTGTAATTGGGATGGTCCGCAATGCGGGCCAGCCATCGTTTGATGTTTGGATAGTCGGCCCAGTCAGTCCCGTAGTGATCGGGCCAATAGCAGTATCCGGCCAAGGAGATATCGGCGATGGTCATATGATCGGCGGCGACCCAGTCGCGCCCGTCCATGCGCCGGTCCAACGCTTTGAAGGCGGTTATCATGCGCGCCTTCATGAATTCTGCTTCGGGCGTTTCGCCTTTGCCCAGGAATTTGTTGAGGAAGCGGTAGATGGACAGATAGCCGGTGAATTTGTGGTTATCCCAAAACAGCCAGCGCAAAACCTCACGATGTTCTGTGGCATTGGTGGCAGCAAATTGCGGAAAACGATCCGCCAGATGCCACAGGATCACGCCGGACTGGCTGATGGATAGATCGCCCTTGGTGTGGTCGATGAGAACGGGTACTTCGCCCAACTCATTCATGGCATGAAATTCCGGGGTGCGGTTGCCGCCGTTGAAAAAATCCACATGCTGTGCCTGCCAGTCCGCCCCGGCCAATTGCAGCATGAGGGCAGCTTTGTAGGCATTGCCGGATTCCAAAAAGCAATGGAGCGTGTAGTCGGCCATGGGTCAGCCCTCCTTTTTGCCGGGCTCAAACTGCATACCCTTGAAGGCGCGCAGGCGCTGGGTGGCCGTGGCGCGGGCGGCAGGCTCGTCATCATCATTGGCGTAAAGCGTGGCCTGGGTGAAGGCGATGACTTTGCCAGCCTTCGTCACCTCCGCCTCCACGCGGATGTTTGCGCCCATGGGCACAGCGCGCAAAAACTGCGTGTGCAGGTCTGTGGTGCCCATGGAATACTCGCCCTTCAGCGACAAAAAGGTGAGAAAACCCATGGCGTCGTCCATCATGGTGGCGATAATACCCCCCTGAACCACACCGCCAAAATTTTGCATTTCAGGCCTGGTTCTGAACGTGGCGGTGCAGGTCATGGCATCCGTGTCCAAGTCCTGCACCTCCATGCCCATCCAACGTGCGGTGGGTGGGGCCATTTCCGGGGAAAAGGCAAAGGCCATTACAGGCTCCTTGAAATGAGAACTTTCATGATCTCATTGGTGCCACCGTAGATGCGCTGCACGCGGGCATCGCGGAACAGGCGGGCGATGGGATATTCATTCATGTAGCCATAGCCACCGTGGAGCTGGACGCATTCGTCCATCACGCGGCATTGCAAATCGGTGAGGTGCAGCTTGGCCATGGAGGCGGTTGTGGCATCCAATTGCCCATCCAGATGCTGCTGCACACAATGGTCCACAAATACGCGGGCTACGGAGGCCTCCGTCTTCAATTCGGCCAGTTTGAACTGGGTGTTTTGGAAGTCGATGATGGCATTGCCGAAGGCGCGGCGCTCTTTCACGTAGTCCACTGTGAAAGCCAGCGCCCGTTCGATGGACGCGATGGCCTGATTGGCGATCAACAAACGTTCTTGGGGCAGCTGTTCCATCAGCTGATAAAAGCCCTGTCCCTCTTCCGGCCCCAGCAGGTGAGAGGTGGGCACGCGCACATCGTTGAAGAAGAGTTCGGATGTGTCATTGGCCTTCAGACCAATCTTATCGAGGTTGCGCCCACGCTCAAAGCCTTCCAGGCCGTCCGTTTCGATCATAATGAGCGAAACACCCTTGGCCCCGAGGCTTGGGTCCGTCTTGGCCACCAGGACGATGAGATTCGCGTGTTGTCCATTGGTGATGAAGGTTTTGGACCCGGAAATCTTGTAGTGATTGCCGTCTTTGAGGGCGGTGGTTTTCACGCCCTGAAGGTCGGAACCCGTACCCGGCTCCGTCATTGCGATGGCCCCGATCAACTCACCGGTGGCCATGCGCGGCAGCCATCTTTCCTTCTGCTCATCGGAGCCATAATGGAGGACGTAGGGCGCAACGATGGAATTGTGCAGGGCAAGGCCGAACCCGTCCACACCTTCATGGCCGATGGCCTCCGCAATCACCGCCTCATGGGCATAGGTGCCGCCGGCCCCGCCATAAGCATCCGGCATGGACGCGCAAAGCAGTCCGGCTTCGCCAGCCATGGTCCACCGGTCCCGGTCCACCATTTCCTGCTTTTCGTAAGCGTCGTAATGGGGGGCAACCTCCGCCCCCATGAATTTACGCGCCATGTTCTGCACCATGGCCACATCTTCTTCGCGACGCCACGCAGGCGTGGCGGTGCCAAGAATTTCTGTTGGATCAGTCATGCATTCCTCCCTTGAATTGCCCTTACGGTTTTAGGCGCCCCCGCGCCTAAAACACATGCGCCACGCCTGCGCTAGAACGCCTCCGCATTGAGGGTCATCATGGTGTCGGCACCGGTTTGGATGCGGGCCAGATGGGCGGGGGCTTCAGGCATGATGCGTTCCATGAAGAATTTGCCGGTGACGAGTTTGTTTTTGTAAAACTCTTCGTCAGCGCCCGCGCCTTCCGCCAGTTTGGCGTTGGCGGAGACGGCCATGAGGCCCCACATATGACCAAAGGCCACCAGGCCGAACAGGTGCATGTAGTCGGTGGAGGCAGCGCCCGCATTGTCCGGGTTCTTCATGCCGTTTTGCACCAGCCACATGGTGGCTTCCTGCAGATTGGCCAGCGCCTTGGAGAGGGGCTCCACATAGGGCTTCATGGCTTCATCATCTTTATGGGCGGAGCAGAATTTGCCCACTTCCTTGAAATAGGCTTGGACGGCGCGCCCGCCCTTGGAAGGCAGTTTGCGGCCCACAAGGTCCAGCGCCTGAATGCCGTTGGCACCCTCATAGACCATGGCAATGCGGGAATCGCGCACGAATTGCTCCACGCCCTGATCCTTGGTGTAGCCGGTGCCGCCAAAGACCTGTTGCGCCTGTACGGTGGCATCAAAACCCTTGTCCGTAATCACCCCTTTGATGACCGGCGTCAGCAGCCCCATGAGATCATCAGCCGTCTGCTTTTCGTCTTCATCGTCGGAACGGTGGGACAGGTCGCCCTTCAACGCCGTCCACAGCACCAGCGCGCGGGCGGCTTCGTTAAAGCTCTTCAGCGACATGAGCACCCGGCGAATATCGGGATGGACGATGATGGGGTCGGCCTTTTGGTCGGGAAATTTAGGGCCGGTGAGGGCGCGGCCCTGGATGCGCTCGCGGGCCCAGTCGGCAGCGTTTTGATAGGCCACCTCGGCCTGGGCCAGACCTTGCACGCCCACACCCAAACGGGCCTCGTTCATCATCACGAACATGGCCTTAAGGCCCTTGTTCTCTTCACCCACGAGGAAGGCCTTGGCCCCTTCGTAATTCATCACGCAGGTGGCGTTGCCGTTAATGCCCATTTTGTGTTCCAGCGACCCGCAGGACAGGCGGTTGCGCTCGCCGGGATTGCCGTCTTCGTCCAAAATATATTTCGGGCAGATGAACAGGGAGATGCCGTCCACACCGTCCGGCTCGCCTTCAATGCGGGCCAGAACCAGGTGGATGATGTTTTTCGACATGTCGTGCTCACCGGCGGAAATCCAGATTTTCTGGCCGGTGATAGAGAAGGAACCATCGTCGTTGCGGGCAGCTTTGGTGCGCATCATGCCCAGATCGGTGCCGCAATGGGGCTCGGTCAGGTTCATGGTGCCGGACCACTCGCCCGACAACATTTTGGGCACATAGGCCTGCTTCTGCTCTTCTGAAGCGTGCTCCACCAGCGCAGCAGCAGCACCGGCGGTGAGGCCGGGATACATGCCAAAGGCCATGTTGGCGGAGGAGACATATTCCTGCACAGCGGTGTTGAGCGTTGAAGGCAGGTTTTGGCCGCCATAGGCTTCCGGGAAGGCCAGCCCGCCCCAACCGCCTTCACGGTAGAGATCGTAGGCTTCTTTAAAGCCCGTGGGCGTTTTGACCGTGTTGTTGAAGCCTTCGCCTTCCGTCCAGGTGCAGCCTTCCTTGTCGCCCACTTCGTTGAGGGGCTGGAGCACTTCTTCCGCCATCTTACCGGCTTCAGACAAAATCGCTTCATTCATATCCGGCGTGGCATCCTCAAAACCTGGCAGATTGTTGTAGCGGGTGATGTTGAGCACATCGTTGAGGATGAACATGGTGTCTTTGACGGGCGCGGAATAGGTCGGCATGGCTCTGGCTCCTCTGGCAATAGGGGTCGGGTCATTCTGCGTGCCCGTTGATTGATCTTATGGGACGGCTTTTGCCGTTTACTGGGCCGGACAATATCACGGGAAATCCCCCGTGCCCGGCTGAATTCGTGACAGACTGCCACAGGCAAAATGGTTTGTCCAGAATTCTTACGTTTGCGTAAACGTCAAATTTGCCTGCGATCGGGAGCTTCCCAACAATCTTGCAGCCCCGCAACGGCCGATTAACGGCGTATTTACCATGACAGAAGAATGTGACGGCAACGTCCACGGTCTTGCCATGGACGAATCTTGAGTATTCCGCACGGCAGTCGGCGCCCCGCGCACCACTTGCACCCGGCGCGGGAAATGGAGTGAGAGAGTTCAGATGCGGCAGGGCTATTCCCAATTTCCCCAATCGGGCGGCAGTGACGGGCAAGCGGATATGGAGCGCCTCGATAAGCTGCAAAGGGCGGTGGATGCTATCGAGCAGCGTGTGGGCCAAATGCCCCGCGCAGGGCGTGCCCAAACGGGGCAGGCCAATTTGGGACAGGCTGCCGCCAGCCAAACTTCGTCACCCCGCATTCAGCCCTACCCCCCTTATCCCGCGGGCGCCCTTGGCGGTTCTGTGTTGCAAAACCAAAACGCGCAATTGGCGTCTCAAGCCGCGCCCCAGCCGCTGGAGGCGCCGCAATATGGTGTCGCGACCCCCAATACCCCGGCCCCGAATATGACGGGCCAAAACACCATGACTACTGGCCAGGCGGCATCCACGGCCAGCGAGTTGTCCATGCTGGCCAATGAGATCGCCAATCGCCAGCACATGCTCAACCAGACCGCCGCCCTGCAGGCGGCGGTGCAACAGCAAATGGAGCAGGGCAAGGCCAGCAAGCCCCAGCCCGCGGCCCCTGCACGCCCTTCTTTCACGGAAGCCAAGCTCGACAACATCACCCGCACCCTGTCCTCCCTTCAGGGGGAGCTGGCCGGGCTCAAAAAGCAGGTTTCCAGACCGGTGGTCACCCAAAAGACGGTGGAGCAGCACGAGATCGACCGCATTGCCCGGGCGGTGGCTCAGATGCAGCAATCCAGCACGCTGGATGAAGAAGCCTTCAAGCGCATCCATAAAGAGCTGGAAGACCTGCGCAGTGTGATGAATCAAGACTTGCGCCGGGCCGTGCGGCGCGAAATTGCCACCAGCAATGGCAATCAGGCCAATGATTACAACACGCGGCTGGATGCCCGCATGGATGCATTGCAGGAGCAGTTTGAAGCCCTGTCCCAGAATTTTAACCGCGCGTCCCTGCAAACCGCCAACGCTGTCTCTCCCCGGGTGGAAAGTCTGGCAAGCCAGGTGGATGCTCTGCAATCCACCGTGGAGGACCTGCCTCAGGCCCTGTCGCTCACTTCGCAAACCACGGCCATTTCCCGGCTGGAAGACCACCTGGGTGAAGTGATGGCCAAGATGGAAATGCTGAACGAACAGCAGTCGGCCCTGCAGGAGTGGACCCAAAACGCGGGCGCACCCCAGGAAGGCGGTGTGAGCGCTGAGGATATTGCCTCCATCGAAGGCCGTCTCGACGAAGTGGCCCGGGCCCTGGTGGCGGTTTCCAATGCCAACACCAAAGCTGCCCCCCAGCCCATGGATCTTTCCGGCATCAGCCGGTTGGAGGAGCGCATGGCGGACCTGGCGGGCATGCTGGATGAAATTTCCGCCCGCGATACCACAACCGATTTGCAAAACATCGCAGTGCGCATTGATGGCCTCAACGACCGTCTCGGCTCTTTTGAGAAATATGCGGAGAACGGCGATCTGGGTGGCGCTTCCGCCATGTTTGCCAGCCCCGATGTGGGTGTCATTGAAGAACAGCTGCGTCAGATCAACGAGCAGATGACGCGGAATGCGGCCCAGACCCAAACCAGCCATTTGGAAGAGCAGCTCCAGCGCCTCACCATGCGCTTTGAAGAGGCGGCCAGCATTCACTCCACCGGCGCACAGATTTCCAATCTGGAAGCGCAGATTGGCCAGATCATCCGCCATCTGAACAAGAATGACGGGGCCGCAGCAGGCGGTGCATCGGTAGACCTGTCCCCTATGGAAGCGCGGCTGGGGCAGATTGAAAGCCAGTTGATGAACCAGCAGAGCTTCTCGCTGGAAGCGGCTCAGCAGGCTGCCCAGCAGGCTGTGGCGTTGATGGGGGCCAATTCCGAACCTGCGCAAATCATTACGGCCCTTTCGCAGGACCTGCGCGCGCTGCAAGAGGCCGCAGATGCGGGCAATGCCCAGACCTACCAAAGCGTGGCCGATATGCAGGGCATGTTGGGCCAGGTGGTGGACCGGTTGGCCACCATTGAGGATTCCATTGCGGCCAGCAATACAGGCGATGGGCCGGCGGTGCGCCACGGCGTGGTGCAGCCCTCCTCTCCCGTGGACCATGCCATGCAGCAGACCAATTTTGCTGCCAATGCTCTGGGTGATGCAGCTCGCCGTGAGGCCATGCAGGTGGCCTCTCCGGCCTTGGACCCTGCTGGCGACATTGAAAATGCCATGCATCAGGGCGCCATGGGGGGCGTTGCAGCGGGGGGCGGCGTGTTTGATACGCCCCCTGCCCCGTTCAACCCATCCCAGGATGCCCCTCTGGAACCCGGCTCCATGGCGCCAGACATGCACCAGATGGTGCAAAACGCATCTGCTGAACTGCATGAGACCAAGGCCCGCTTGGATGGCGAAGTGCCGGGGGTTGACGAGACATATCAAGGCGGCTTTGACGTGCCGCCGCCCCTGCCCGAAGGCACCAGCGAACCCGGCAATCTGGACGGTGTGACAGAAGATGGCCGCCCGGATGCCGTCGCCGCCGCCCGCCGCGCTTTGCAGGCCACCACCGCGGAAATGAATGCGGTGCGGGACGAAGCCAAGGGCGACAAGAAAAGCGGCGCTGGCGGCAAACTGCCCAAACTGGACATGGGCCGTTTGCGCAAACCCCTCGTTATGGGGGCCGCCGCCCTGTTGCTCGCCATCGTGGCCTTCCAGGGGGCCAGCATGTTCATGGGTGGCGACAAGAAGAAACTGGCCAAAAAACAGCCCGCCGCCATTGAGCAGGTGGCCAAGAAAGCTGAACCGAAGGCAGCGCCAGCAGCGGCCAAAAAAGATGCCGCTTCTGCTGCACAGGGCGCAAGCCAAGAGACCCAACAGGTGGCGAGGGCCACGCGGGATGTAACACCCCCAGCGTCGGGCGCGTTGCCCAATGCACAAGCGCCCGCTGCACCCTCCGCCGCTCCAAAGAGTGCCGCCGCCGCCGTGCCAGCCGCCGGGGACACACTGGCCTCACCGGGTCTGGAACAGCCCGCGCAAGGGCAGGACGCCCAAGCAGCACCCCAGCCCGCTGCGGCACCGGCACCCCAAACAACCAGCGCCGGGATCGAAGTGCCCGCCTCCGCCGGCTCCCGCGCTCTGGTGGCTGCCGCCTCCAGCGGCGATCCCAAGGCCCTGTTCCAGGTGGGCATGCGTTACAGCGACGGCACGGACGTCAAACGCAACATGACGGAATCCGCCAGATATTTCACCGCTGCCGCCGAAAAGGGATTTGCACCCGCGCAATATTCCATCGGGTCGCTTTATGAGAAGGGCATTGGGGTGGAGCGCGACGTGGCCAAGGCTGCCCAGTGGTATGAAAAAGCGGCCGATCAGGGCAATGCCCGGGCCATGCACAATCTGGCCGTCATTCACGCCATGGGTAATCCCCCCGCCATCCAGCCCAATATGGACCGGGCCGTGGGCTGGTTCCAGAAGGCCGCCGATTACGGCATCAAGGACAGCCAGTTCAACCTCGGCATCCTGTACGGCCAGGGCATGGGCGTTCCGCAAAACCTGTCTGAAAGCTATAAGTGGTTTGCACTGGCCGCCAAGACCGGGGACAGCGATGCCGCCGCCAAACGCGATGAAGTGGCCAATGCCATGGACCCGGATGATCTGGCCGATGCTCGTGTGGCCGTAAATTCATGGTCACCCCGTAAAATCAGCGAAGCCGCCAACCGTGTGGCCGTTCCCAAGGAATGGCAGGGCAAGGGTACGCCTGAACGCAATGCCGCCGCCACCGGCTCCAGCATTGTGAAAAAGGCCCAGGCCATGCTGAACCAGCGCGGCTTTAACGTGGGCACTCCCGATGGTTTGATCGGCCCCAAAACCAAGCGCGCCATCATGGAATTCCAGCGCAGCGCCGGTATCCCCGTGACGGGCAAAGTGGATAGCAAATTGGTGGAAGCCCTCGGCATTCAGGCCTAAAGCGCGTCCATCAGCGATGGACACACTCTACAGAATGCGAGCTGCGTTGAGTTAAGCAGAAAGGCCGTGCCACCCATTTGCGGTTTTGACGATGGGAATGAGCCATGCCGCTTAGGCGGCTTGGCTTGGGGCTTGCCACTGCGGGAAGGGGTCTTGCATATCTGGCAGGGCCTCAAGACTGGTGGCTGTTTCTTCTGACACGAGCGCAGAATCGAGACTGGCTTTCAGCACGGGCCAGTCTATGCCGGAACCGATAAAGACGATTTCCTGACGGCGGTCACCCCAAGGCTCCTGCCAGCGCTCATCCAGATATTGCTTGATATGATCGCCTTGGGGCCAATTGGCTTTTGGCACGGAAGCCCACCAACGGCCAATGGGGGCTACGGAGGACAGGGCGCCGGCCAAGGAAAACTCCGCCACCCAATCGGGCCGCGTGGCCAGCCAGAAATGGCCTTTGGCCCGAATGACACCCGGCATATCGCTATTGAGCACAGCGTGAATTTTGGCCGGATCGAAGGGCTGGCGGGCGCGATAGACGAAGGACGTGACCCCATATTCTTCGGTCTCCGGCACATGGTCGGCAAAACCGTAGAGTTCCTTGGCCCACATGGGGTGCTCATGGGCCTTTTCGAAATCGAAGAGACCGGTGTTCAGGATCGCGTCGGCGGGCACATCGGAATAACTGGTTTCGATAATGCGCGCATCGGCGTTGAGGCTGCGGATGATTTTACGGGCGGCGTCCAACTGACCGGGTGTGGCATCGTCCACCTTGTTAACGATGACCACATCGGCAAATTCAATCTGCTCCACCAGCAGGTTCACCAGCGTGCGGTCGTCATCTTCCCCAAGGGTTTCGCCCCGGTCGCTCAAGAAATCATGGCTGGTGTAGTCCCGCAGCAGGTTTACCGCATCCACCACCGTCACCATCGTGTCGAGACGGGACACGTCTGAGAGGCTTTCACCAAATTCATCGCGGAAGTCGAATGTGGCAGCCACGGGCAGAGGCTCGGAAATGCCGGTGGATTCGATGAGCAAATAGTCGAAGCGCCCTTCTTCAGCGAGTTTGCGTACCTCCGCCAGAAGATCATCCCGCAGGGTGCAGCAGATGCAGCCATTGGACATTTCCACCAGCGTCTCCTCCGTGCGGGACAGCTCCGTATCGGCCCGCACCAGGTCTGCATCAATATTTACCTCGGACATGTCGTTGACGATGACCGCCACACGCCGCCCGTCCCGATTGTTGAGGACCTTATTGAGCAGGGTCGTTTTACCCGCACCTAGAAAGCCGGATAGGACTGTAACGGGGAGTTTTTCGGTCATTGTGGGGTATCCATTGGTGAGAAGGGAGCGGGTGTTTAGAACAATTGTAATGTTATTACATAACAAAAATCATCGCCTGCAAGGGGTTTTTGCAGGCCATAGCCCATTTGTGGTGCAATACTGGCACCACGCTTCACCCGAACTGGACTGAAAAACCACCAAGAAACGGGGTGCAGGGGTTTGACTTCCCCACACGGGAAGCGCATGAAACGCCGCACCGTCCGGCCTCAACCGGTGGCATGGTGACACGCCCATAAGCCCTGTTTTTGCACCGCTTTTGATATGTCGTCCCTGACCCCGTATTGTCGGTGCCAGCGCCAGTCCGTCATCCGTTTCGCAAGTTTTGCTCGTGAACCTTTATCTCCCCATCGCCGAAATGTCGGTCAATGTGCTGGTCTTGTTCAGCATGGGGGCGGGTGTGGGGTTCCTGTCGGGCATGTTTGGCGTGGGGGGCGGGTTTTTGATGACGCCCCTGCTCATCTTTTACAACATTCCCCCGGCCGTGGCGGTGGCGACGGAAGCCAACCAGATTGTGGCCTCATCGTTTTCCGGCGCATTGGCCCATTTGCGGCGGGCGGCGGTGGACATCAAACTGGGCATCATGTTGCTGGTGGGCGGCATTGCAGGATCAGCCGCCGGGGTGGTCATCTTCTCCGCCCTGCGGGAAGCGGGCCAATTGGACCTCATCATCTCCATTCTTTACGTTTTGTTTTTGGGCACAATCGGCACGTTGATGGTGATCGAAAGCCTGGGGGCCATCCGCAAAGCGCGCAAGGCAGCCGCCAGTGGTGAAGAGGTAGCCCCCACAGCACTGCCCACCCACCGGCCTTGGATCGCAAACCTGCCCTTCAAGATGCGCTTTGAGCGCTCACAGCTTTATCTCAGCGTCATCCCCGTTTTGGTGCTTGGATTTCTGGTGGGCATCCTCGCTTCCATCATGGGTGTTGGGGGCGGTTTTATCATGGTCCCCGCCATGATTTATCTTTTGCGCGTGCCTACCAATGTGGTGATCGGCACGTCGCTGTTTCAAATTATGTTTGTCACCATGTTCACCACCGTGGCCCAGGCCGCCACTAACCAGACGGTGGATATTGTGCTGGCCTTCATCCTGATGGTGGGCGGCGTTATCGGCGCGCAATTCGGGGCCCATGCGGGGCAAAAACTAAAGGGCGAACAGCTGCGCGCTCTGCTGGGGCTCATCGTGCTAGCCGTTTGTCTGCGCATGGGGTGGGACCTGGTCACCACGCCGGATGAATTGTTCTCACTGGGCACAGGCGGGCATTAATATGATCGCGCGTCTCCTCACCACCCTGTTCCTGCTCTTTGCCACCACGGCCATGGCGCAGGAAGAAAAGCCTGGAATTCAAATTGGCCTTTCCCAAGAGGTGGTGGAAATTTCCTCCAGCTTCACCGGCACGGAGATCATTGTATTTGGCTCCATCGAAAACGGCATCGCAGAAGACCTGAAGGCCGGGCTTTATGATTTGGTTGTGGTTTTGGAAGGGCCACGGGAACTGGTGACAGTGCGCCGTCGCGAGCGCAAACTGGGCATTTGGGTGAACGGCACCGCGCGGGATTTTATCGACGTGCCTTCGTCCTATTCGGTGGCCTCCACCAAGCCTTTTTCCCAAATTACCGGTGCCGAAGATGCCCGCATTCTGCAAATTGGGCTCGATAACCTCTCCTTCCAGCCCGTGGAAGGCGGCAGTGATGATCCGCTCAATGCGGAGTTTCAGGCCAGCGTTAAGCGGCTAAAAACGGACAAAAGCCTCTATCTGGAAAGCCCTGGTGGGATTTCTTTTCTCACCCCTTCCCTGTTCAAAGCGCGGTTGGCTGTGCCCGCCAATGTGCCCATCGGGCAGCACACGGCACGAGCCTTCATGTTCCACAAAGGCAAATTTATTGAATCCCAGTTCCTGCCGCTCACCGTGAAGAAAATAGGCTTTGAGCAATTCACCTATGATTTCGCCCATGAGCACGGGTTCTGGTTTGGCATTATATGCGTCATCGTGGCCGCCTTTACGGGCTGGCTGGCCAGCGTAGTGTTTCGAAAAAATTAAAGCATCCTGGAACCGGCACCACACTTGGGCGCTCTCCTCTTGATGTGATAAATGCGAGGCCATGCCATGGCTTTTTCCCTGTTTGATGATGATGAGCCGGCGGACCTGCTGGACAAGATGGACCCGGCTGACCCCATGGCCAGCCACCGCCACAAGAGCCAAACGGCCAAGGCGCGCAAAACGGCTTGGGTGTTATCTTTAGCCGGTTTCATTCCCTTTGGCGCGCTGGCAATCGCAACCCTGTTTCTTGCGCCTCAAAACCCACAGGAAATGCTGGTGATGGATGCGCTGAAAACCTATGGGGCCGTCATTCTCTCCTTTCTGGGCGGCACACGCTGGGGCATGGCGCTGCGCAACCAAAACCGCGATGACGGGGCCACCAATTTCGCATTATCCGTGGTGCCGTCCCTGGTGGGCTGGTTCAGCCTGCTCCTGCCTGCACCCTATGTTTTTGGCGTGCAGGCACTCGCCTTTGCAGGCCAAGGCGCATGGGATGTTTGGGCGGGGCAGCGGGGTGAAGTGCAGATGTGGTTTGTGAAACTGCGGCAGGTGCTCACGTTTCTGGTGACGGGCGCCATGATCGTTGCGTTTTTTGGAACTGTGTAATCCGCCTTGATCGCGCGTTGTGGCAGGCCTATCTCCGAGATCGGACAGGAGAAGACCCATGGCCAATGCAGTAACGCGATTTCTTGGCGACAGCCCCGTTCGGGTGGCGGTAAAGCTGCTCGTGTTTTCCGTCATTGTCGGCATCATCATGCAAACCATGGGGTGGACGCCTGCGGGATTCTTTCAGGGCATCATCGACTTCTTCTCCGGCTTATGGCGGCTGGGGTTTGATGCCATTTACGAAGGGGCAGAATACATTTTGCTCGGCGCTGCTGTGGTCGTGCCCATCTTCTTGATCGTGCGTCTTTTCTCCTTCTTCTCGCGCCGCGCCTAAAGTTTGAACGCTTCCGCCAAGCCTTTTGCCGTCACCAATAAGGCGGTGTTGGCCATCGCCCTGCCCACAACGCTGGCCTATCTCTCCACACCGCTTTTAGGGCTGGTGGATACGGGTGTGGTGGGCCGCGTGGGGGATGCGGCGCTGCTGGGCGGGCTGGCCGTAGGGGCCATTCTGTTCGATGTGGTCTTTACAACGTTCAATTTCCTTCGGGCCTCCACCACGGGGCTGGTGGCCCAAGCCTTTGGTCGCGGTGATGACGCTGACCAGCAGGTTGTGCTCTATCGTTCATTGATCTTCTCCTGGGCGCTTGGCCTGCTCACCCTGCTGGCCGCCCCGCTGATCCTGTGGTTGGGGCTTTATTTCATGGAGGTGCCAGAGGCCGTGGAGCGGGCGGTGCGGGATTATTTCACCGTGCGCATTTTGGCGGCGCCGCTCACGCTCACCAATTATACTGTGCTGGGGTGGATGCTTGGGCAGGGTCGGGCCGGACTCGGCCTTGTGCTGCAAACGGTGCTGAACGGCTCCAATATCGCGCTGTCACTCTATCTGGGGCTTTATCTCGATTGGGGCATTGCAGGCGTGGGCTGGGCCACGGTTATGGCAGAAGCGATTGCAGCCGGTCTTGGGCTTTATGTCGTCGGGCGGGCTTATGGCGCCCCTTTCCGGGTTCCACTGTCTGCCCTTGGCGGTCGCGTGGCGCTCAGCAAACTGATGAGCGTGAATCGGGATATTATGGTGCGCTCCCTGTGCCTTCTCATGGCCATCGCGTTTTTCACCGCCCAGGGGGCAGGTTTTGGTGAAACGACACTGGCGGCCAATGCGGTTTTGATGAAGTTCTTCACCATTTCAGGCTTTTTTCTGGATGGCATTGCCACGGCGGCGGAACAATTGGCCGGGCGAGCCGTGGGCGCGCAGCACAAAAAGAGCCTCACCCGCGTGGTGCGGCTGACGATGATTTGGAGTTTTGTGCTGGCGGGTTTTGCCACGCTGGTCTTCTTTGCAGTCGGGCCATGGCTGATCGACATCCTCACCATCAACGAAGGTGTGCGCGGTGTGGCGCACGCCTTCTTGCCTTATGCGGCCCTCACGGCATTGGTCGGCGCGCTGGCTTTTCAGATGGACGGGGTTTTCATCGGTGCCACCTGGACGCGGGACATGCGCAATATGATGCTGTTTTCTTCGGCCAGTTTTTTGGTCGTCTACCATGCTGCCGCGCCCAGCCTTGGTAATCATGGCCTGTGGCTGGCGCTCCTAGTCTTTTTGGGTATGCGTGGGGTGACACTCTTCGTGTGTCTGCCGCGCAAGATGAGAGAGACTTTCGCCTAAGCCGGCATGGGCTTGGCGGCCCATCCGTCCGTGCTGGACCCGCGAATGCTCTGCCAATCACTCACGCCCAACGCATCCATGTGCTTGCCCATGCCCTTGATGATTTTGCCGGGCAGATTGGGCCCACCATAAATCAAACCGGTGTAGAGCTGCACCAGATGGGCACCGGCTTCGATTTTGGTGATGGCATCGCGGGGGCTGAACACGCCACCCACACCGATGAGGGGAAACTCTGGCCCCATAAGTTTGGCCATGCGGGCAAGCGCAATTGTCGAGCGTTCCATGAGCGGGCGACCCGATACACCGCCCGTCTCGTCTGCATTGACAGATTTCAAACCGGTTCGCGCCAGCGTGGTGTTGGAAACGATCAGCCCGTCAAAGCGGGAGGCTTGCAAGGCCTTGGCGATGGCTTTCATCTCGCCTTCGTCCAAATCGGGGGCGATTTTAAGGAAGAGCGGTACGGATTTTTCTTGCCCATCACGGGTGTCCGCCACCCGGTCCAAAAGGTCCGCCAAGGGGTCCGCCCCCTGAAGGGCGCGCAGGCCGGGGGTGTTGGGCGAAGAGATGTTGACGGTGAGATAATCGGCAAGCGGTGCGAAAGCCTTCACCCCCGCCACATAATCAGCGGCAAAATCTTCGCTTGTTTTATTGGCCCCCAGGTTGATGCCCAGAACGCCGTCCTTGGCCGCCCGCGCGCGGTTTTGCAGGCGCTGGCGGACCACATCATGGCCTTCACTGTTGAAGCCAAGCCGGTTGATGACACCATCATCACGCAACAGACGGAAGACGCGGGGCTTGGGGTTCCCGCCCTGCGGCTTGGGCGTAATGGTGCCCACCTCCGCATGGCCGAAGCCCATGGCCATGAGGGCATGGGGCACATCCGCCCCTTTGTCATAGCCCGCCGCCATGCCCAGCGGGTTGGGGAAGGCGAGGGCCGCCACGGAAACGGCAAGGCGGGGATCTGCCGCATTATTGGTTTTTGGATGCAGCCCGGCCTTCAGCCCGGCAATGGAAGCGCCATGGGCCGTCTCCGCATCCAGCGTGAACAGGGCCTTTCGACCGATTGTTTTGTAGAGAAAGTCCATCAGATTAAATCTGGCATTGTATGGGTGCCGTCGGTGGCGGTGATGATGGGGCGCGTCCACAGCAGATGGGCCATGTCCAAGGACCCATAAAGATGGGGGAAGAGCGCGCCACCGCGAGATGGCTCCCACTTCAGGGCAACCCCCAGTGGCCCGGTGGCGATGGCGGCGAGGACCAAATCACTCTGCCCGGCAAAATGTTTGTCCAGCGTCTCCTGCGCCTGTTCAGCGGTGGAAAAATGGATAAAGCCGTCGGCCACATCAATGGTTGCGCCCGTGAAAGTGCCAGCTTGCTGGGCCGCCTCCCATTCGGCACGGGGGCTGATTTTATAGATAATTGTGTGCGTCACGAAGCACGGCTCCGGTGTCATTTTCGAAAGGGGTGTTGCCACAGGGCACGGCGCTTGGGAAGGTGGAACAAGGCGCGCCGCCCAATCGTTTGCCATGCAATAGTGTCGCTTGTTTCAAGAAAGAAAACGCCATGCGTATCGCCCTTCTCGCCGCCGCCTTGATGATTGCTCCCGCCGCCATGGCGGAAAGCGTGGCGCCCGATGAGCGCTACTCCGTGGTGAAAACTGAAAAGGGCTCCATCCGTGTGGATCGCCAAACGGGTGCGATCTCTTACTGTCGGGAAGCGGCGGGGTCCATGGTCTGTTCCATGGCGGCGGACGAGCGGCAGGCGTGGCGCGATGAAATGGAGCGTATGGCCGCCCGCATCGATTCGTTGGAAGCCAAACTGGCCAGCACCACCCCACTCCCTTTACAAAATGCCCCAACAGCCACCAAGGGCACCGATGACGGCCTCGACAAAGCCATGGACAAAGTAGAAGGCCTAATGCGCCGCATGATCGACGTGGCCAAAGACGCCAAGGAAAGTTGGGAAAAGAACTAGGTAGTGTCTACTGGCCAAGTCCGCCAGCTAACGGACCGCGACTAATGGCGAAATTTAGTGCACCGCGCGATCGGAAATGTCCCTCGATCCAACTGATAAATTCAGTTGGTAGGACCAAACACGATGCTGAACAAAACGGCGAAGCTCTAACTTCCCATGGGAAAAAGGTTAAGTAGCGGAGCAACAAACCAACGGATTCTTTTGAAAACTGGATGAGGGTTTGGGCTCAGGTATATGCAGCTTTTCGCGAGCATATGCTGTTAAAAGTCAGCCCAAAACCAGCGAGAGTAGCACATTGAAAACATACTTGGAAATTATCGGTTACGCATACCGCTTTGGGTTTGCTAGTTGACATGGAGCCTGTTAGGCAGTGGCCCGCAGGGCAGGGTGTGAAAATATACGGAAAAGCGAATGGCCTTATCAAAATCCAGCGGTGGCGAGTTACCTGACGGTTTTGCCGATACTCATGTCTGCATCGTCGGTTTGGGGTATGTTGGCCTTACCCTTGCCGTTGCCATGGCGGACCGAGGTTTCCGGGTACACGGTGTTGAGCGCCGTGCTGATGTGGTGGAAGGCTTGGAGCGTAACGAGCCTTCCTTTTGGGAGCCGCGGTTGAAAGAGAAATTGGCCCGTGTGCGCGCCAACGGCGCATTTTCTGCTTCCCAGAGCCTTTCGAAAAGCGACAAAGCCTCCGTCTACATCATAACGGTGGGCACGCCGCTGGATGCCGATGGCAATGCGCGTTTGGATATGGCGCACAATGCAACGCAACAGGTCATCGATCATATGGAGGACGGAGCGCTTATTATTCTGCGTTCCACCGTAAAGCTGGGCACGACCCGCAACGTTGTCAAAAAGATGTTGGATGACGCAGGGAA
This sequence comes from Pseudomonadota bacterium, assembly GCA_039198355.1. GTDB lineage: Bacteria > Pseudomonadota > Alphaproteobacteria > Rhizobiales > Rhizobiaceae > Pseudahrensia. The sequence goes on along the minus strand of JBCCTO010000039.1, from coordinate 9,750 downwards.
AGACTACGAAATTGCTTTCTGCCCCGAGCGAACGCTGGAAGGCAAGGCGCTGATCGAATTGCACGAACTACCCCAAGTCATTGGCGCAGACGATGCAGGCACCCGCTGGCGGTGTCAGCAATTATTTGGGCAGATGACGCCTACCACCATTGCGTTGGAAAAGCTTGAAACGGCTGAGTTGGTGAAATTGGTGGATAACACCTACCGTGATCTGACCTTTGGCTTTGCCAACGAAATTGCCAAACTCTGCACCCACGTGGGTATTTCCGCCAGCGATGTAATCCGCGCAGGTAAATTAGGTTATGCCCGCACCAATGTGGCCTTGCCCGGCCCAGTGGGGGGGCCTTGTCTTGAAAAAGATCCTCACATTCTGGCCGAGTCCGCTAAACAATGGGGTGTGGATATGCCCATTACGCTAGCTGGGCGCATGACCAATGAAGAGCAACCGGGCGAGGTGGCCTCTGTTTTGCAGGCTCGTGCAAAAAAATTGGACGGATTTGCAGCAAAGCCTAAAATCGCGCTTCTTGGGCTGGCCTTTAAGGGTATGCCTCCCACCGATGATCTGCGGGGCACGATGGCGCTGCCCATATTTAAGGCTTTGGAAGAGAAATTCCCGGATGCCGAGTTTGTGGGCTACGACCCTGTTGTAAGTGATAAAGATGCCCGTGATTTCTTTGGATTCGGGTTGGAAGAGAGACTGGAGGCGGCTTTTAGCGGCGCATCCATAGTATTGGTTCTCAACAACCATCCCGAATTCCAGCGTATGGAAGTGGCGGCGCTTGCTGCACACATGAAGAAGCCGAGCATCGTTTATGATTTGTGGAGCATGCACGATGACGCGGCCGATACAGTGCCTGATGGCGTGATATCCATTGCTCTGGGTAGCGAAAATTCAGGAGAGATGGCGTGACCTCTAAAACATATCTCGTCACAGGTGGGACAGGTTTCATCGGGGCGTATTTAGTGCGCAAACTCGTGGCCGATGGCGACACAGTGCGTGTTGTGGACAACGATCTACGCGGCTCCAAAGACCGTCTTGCGAGTGTAGCCGACAAGATCACAATGATAGCCGCTGACGTTCGTGATGCTGATGCCATGAGCGAGGCCGCCCAAGGGTGTGACAGCATTCTCCATTTAGCGGCCCTGAATGGCACAGAAAACTTCTACAATCGTCCAGAGCTTGTGCTGGATGTTGGTATTCGCGGGATGTATGGGGTTTTAGAGGCCGCGCAGCGCAACAATATAAAAGAATTTGTGCTGGCATCCTCATCGGAAGCCTATCAGACGCCGCCAATCGTGCCTACGCCCGAAGACGTGCCGCTGATGATCCCGGATCCTTGGAACCCGCGTTATTCCTATGGCGGATCTAAACTTATTTCCGAAATCATGCTGGCCAATTACAACCGGGACCTTTTTGACAGGGCCGTGATTTTCCGTCCTCACAATGTCTATGCCCCAGATATGGGTTGGGAACACGTCATTCCGCAACTAGTGCTGCGTGCCAAGGAGCAGGTTGAAAAACACCCTACTGGCGAGGTGCCCTTTGAAATTCAGGGGGATGGCAGTCAGACGCGTTCTTTTGTCCATGTGGATGATTTCATTGACGGTTTGTTGTTGACGGCTCGCCAGGGAGAGCATCGTAACGTTTATCATATTGGGACCTTGGAAGAAATCACCATCCGGCAACTTGTGGAACACATATTCAATTGGTTTGGCCGCACACCCAAAATCATTGCCGGTGAGGCGCCCGCTGGCGGCACCCAGCGCCGCTGTCCAGATATTACCAAACTTCAAAGTCTGGGCTATGCGCCCAAGGTGACACTACAGGAAGGATTATCGCAGATCACGCAATGGTATGTCGAAAATGCGCATCGGGCTCCCAAGAACTAGTCAGCGTGGCTTTCGCATGAGCAAAGGGTAATTCCTTGAAACAATTGACAAGCCTTATCCCAAAGCGTGCTAAGGGCCTTATTCATCGGGTGCTGGGGAAAGCGGGGTTGCGCCTTGTGCCGCTTACCCCATCGAGCGAATTTGACCTGCCGGAGTTGCGGGCTCATTGGTTACAGAAACTGAACATTGATGTCGTTATCGACGTGGGAGCCAATGTCGGTCAGTTTGTTGGGAACATTCGGGCAGGCGGTTATCGCAGTGACATTGTCTCCTTTGAACCGCAGCAAAAAGCCTATGCAGCGCTGGAGAAAGCTTTCAAATCAGATAAACGCTGGAAGGGCTATCGCTGCGGATTGGCTAGTGAAGAGGGCAAGTTGACAATGCAGGTGGCTGGCAACTCCATGTCTTCTTCCATGCTCCCCATGCTGGATAGCCATTCCAACGCCCTGCCCGAGTCTGCCATTGTCGGTACGGAGACGGTACCAGTTCGTCGGCTGGATGTGGTTTTGAGTTCGGAAATAGACAATTGGAATTCAGCATTTCTGAAAATTGATGCCCAGGGGTTTGAAGCTCAAGTTCTCCAAGGTGCGACGGCGATTATGCCCAAAGTTACCATGGTGGAGTTAGAGCTTTCACTTGTTCCTCTGTACGAGGGACAGGACTTACTGCCAGCCATGTTAGAGCGCATGGATAGAGCAGGGTTTGCACCAATCGCCATGGAACATGGTTTTGCTGACCCTATCCAACATCGTATATTGCAGGTCGACGGTCTTTTTATCGCCAAAGACCAGCTTGAACATAAAGCAGGCCTTGTACCGTAACCCGTTTTATCATGACCCTCATCGAATTCATGAGATCTCGATTTGAACGCATGTCCACGCGGCAGGTGTTTTTTTTGGGCATTTTGCTCTTATTTGGCTTGGCGTGCGCGCTTGCGGCAGTGTTTGTTCGCGAAATCCTGCCACCTGTGACTATTGTTTTGATGTTTGCACTAAGTGCACTTTCGGTCGTCGTATTGGTGCTGGGCTTTATTATTGCAAAAACTCGCCAGACTTTGTTGTTGAACTTGAATAAATTATCGGGAGCCAATCAACGACTATCCAACAAGATAGAGGCACAGGCAGAAGCTGGTCAAAAAGCGATTGCTGAAGATAATATTGAGCTTCACAAAATACTGCAAGATATGGCCGCAGCTGAACGCGAGCACTTGTCCAATCTTCAAAACTTTACAGAGGCGAGACTACATAATTTAGATAGTAATAACGACCAATTTGCATTTATGATAGAAAAGTTTGGTGCAGAGCTTAATCAGATTCGCGCCACCACGGACATGCAGCTTGCTGATTTGGGTGGTGAGAATAGAAACGTCAAAAAAGTCATTGGCGATATAGGTCGGGAATTTGACGCTTCTTGCCATGCCCTCGGTAAACGCGTGACGAATTTGGAGAGTTCTAACACACAATTTCAAGAGATTATTGAGAAATTGAGCGCACAGCTGTCCTCAATTCACAACTCTATCAAAGATATTGTTGGCAATCTTGAGCATAACGACAGGAGAATTAATGGAGCAATTAACGATATTGAAGATAAACTTTCGTCTGTCCGAAACGCAGTGGACGAGCGCACCATTGAGACACGTACGTTGGTCAATAATGAGACCACACAACTGAGGCTCTTGGTTCAAACGGCAGATCGCGAGCGCGCTGCAATAAAGGCAAACCTCCGCGACTATGTACGCAATGGAAAGCTGCCGCAAAATTTTTATGACTCTAAAATCTTCGACCCTGAGGTGGATGTGCTATCCATTTTGGGTAATTTATTGGACAATAAACGCGCTATCGATGTCGGGGCCAACCGGGGAGAGTTTAGCAGTGCTTTGCGACGATCAGGTTTTTCTGTCGAAGCATTTGAACCCAACTCCGCGCTTTTGCCCGACCTGCAAGCTCGATTCGCCCGAGATGAAAAGGTGACTATCCATGCGATCGCGGCCTCGGACAAAAAAGGCCGTGCGGAGTTGCATATCGCTACTACAAGCATGGACGGCATTGACGAATCACTCTTAAGTTCCCTTGTAGATCACCCCACTTTCGAGAATATCGATTTTTCTCAAACAGTATCTGTCCCGTTAGACACATTGGATAACGTGTTGACAACAGGCCAACAGCAAGAATTCGGTGTGATGAAAATTGACACCGAGGGGCATGATGTTGCCGTTTTACAAGGCGCAACCAAGATTGATGCAGACGTTATTTTTGTGGAGTTTTGGAACGAGTCATACCCTTTCAACGCAGGCAGGGTGGAAAATGACGTGTGGAATTATGCAGAGATTTTAGACCGAAACACCTACCCTCATAGCATATTAATGTGGCGTGGTACGGTGAATGATGATTTTGGCCTTATTGCAGACCCTGAAAGTTCCCCGGAAGGCAGTTGGGGTTCACTTGTTTTCACCAAATCCGCCGCCACACAGACAGCTATTCTTGATTGGGCATCAGTGACGTACGGGGAAAAGAAAGTTCAACGCGAATTACAAATGTTGGAGAGTATGCCTAAGCAATCTCCAGAAATAATATGAAACTGTTTGTACCTGCTGTATAGTAGATGCTATCCTTGAAGTCTTGAGATTACGGTCATATATCTTACTGTCTAAAAACGGTCGTATACTGATATGATATTCTCTCACTGGGCTTTATCTGATTTACTATTCCTTCTAAACGACTTTTTTTGGGAAATATTTGTTCATCTCGGCTCAATTTTAACACAATGAATTCTTGGATTTTGATAAGAACATTCACAAGGGTAGGTTTTAGTGGAGCTGTCCGGCGTTTCAGCCCACCTACACGTCAGAGCTGAACCCGAGCGAATTGGCCTGTCTAAAACTTAAAGCTTTGCTGCAAGAGGACGCGTTAGTAGAGCCAACGCTACATTGACTTGGGCCCCAACTCTCATCCGGTTTTTGAGAGAATTTGTTGGTTTTCGCGCTCCGTCACCCAACCTTCTCCTACGGGGAGCTAGGGTTTTATCGCTTCACTCAGGATAGCGGGCTGGTCTTGCAAGCTGAATTTATTAACTGGATCCAGGGGATATTCCCAATTGCGCGGAGCGGCCCTTCGTATTTGTTAAGTGGCTTTCCGGACCTGCTGAAGTCCTATACGAGTTAGTTCTAGTGGGCCCACAAATCCATATCGCGAGCAACAAATTCGCTGCCGTTGTCCACCTGAGTGGCCTTGGAATAGCCGACTTTGACGCAAACCTCGTCCAGCTTCGAGACTGCGTCTGTGCCTTTGTAACAGAACAGTGGGTCAACCACCGGTAAGCACCGCGAGAACGTATCATTGACAGTCAAGATGCGTATCGTTCGCCCCGCAACCAACTGATCGCGAACGAGGTTCATCACCGTCACATCCTTGGAATGAACAGTTTCAATGCGGCCTTTCCGAAGCTCGACCTCCACGCGCCGTTTAGGAGACTTATTGCGCAACTGCATGAAGCCCTGGAAGGTTTTGCCTCTGGTCGGTTTGATACGCAGGTCGAAGTAAAACGTTTCTTGGAAGCCCATCCCGATTATCCGAGCGATCTGCCCAGCGGAGAAATCCGCAATCAACGCATCACTGAAATCCTCACGCGGCTCATTTATGCAGGCCACATTGAAGCGCCGAAATGGGGGGTGTCTTTGCGTAAGGGGCACTATCAAGGTCTTATTAATCTAGAGACCTATGAGAAGATTCAGGAACGCCTCCGCACAGGCGGCTATGCGCCTGCCCGCAAAGACATCAATGAAGACTTCCCACGCCGGGGTTTTGTGTCTTGCGGCTGCTGCGACAAGCCTCTGACAACCTGCTGGTCCAAGTCAAAGACGGGCAAAAAGCATCCCTACTACCTCTGCCACAACAAGGGATGCACTGCCTATCGCAAGTCCATTCGCCGTGACAAGCTGGAAGGCGACTTTGAAGCCTTGCTTCATTCTATGCAGCTCTCAGAGAGCCTACACAGCCTGGCTCATGTGATGTTCAAAGACGCATGGAACCAACGCTTGGCACAAGCCAAACAAGCGCTAACGGGCCTTAAATCGTCCCTGACGAAGACGGATACGAAAATCGAACAATTGCTGGAACGTATCGTTGAAGCGGACAATCCAACCGTCATCCGCGCCTATGAGGCAAAGCTCGCCAAACTGGAGAAGAACAAGCTCCTGACAGCCGAAAAGATCGCCAATTCAGGCCAATCTCGTCATGGCTTTGATGAAATGTTCGAACTCTCCATGCGATTCCTCGCAAACCCCTGGAATCTTTGGACTTCTGGCAATCTAACTCTACGTCGTATGGTGCTCAGATTAGCCTTTGCAGGCCGTCTGCCCTACACCAAGAATGAGGGGTTTTCGAACCCAAAAAAAGCGTTTCCATTCAAAGTGTTAGAGAGTTTTAACATGTCGGAAAAACGAATGGCGCACCCGACAGGATTCGAACCTGTGACCTCTGCCTTCGGAGGGCAGCGCTCTATCCAGCTGAGCTACGGGTGCGTTGGAGAGGGTTTAGCGCCTTGTGGTGGGGGCTTCAATGGGAATTTGAAACCGCGATTGTGTGCATTGGCGTGACCGTCATTTGTGTATCCTCCTCAGCAATGGGGCTTCAGATGACCGCATGACAAGGTTTGTCATTGTGGGTACTGGTGAGGAAGGGCGTTACCCAGTATTATGCGTAAGGCTCAACTTTCCTGGGGAGCAAGAGCGTGGTTTCGGTTTTCTCGATGCGTATCGCGTCGTCTGCGGCGGCGGCTTTGGTCTGTGGCGTCGCTATGGTCCACGGGGCCATGGCGCAGGCCGGTCAGGAGGGTGTGGACCAAGCCGTCAAACACAAAGAAGAACCAAAAGAATCTTCGGTGGGGAATGAGGCCAATCACTTGGTGGCCCAGGCTGATGCGGTTTTGGCCCGGTATCTGGCGGCGCCGGATAAGGCCGGGCGAGATGCTGCCTGGGGCGCGCTAAACGCGCTGGTGAGAGAAGCAGAGCATGAACGTTTTGCCGGTCAGGCTGGGCGGTTTGGGCCGCTTTTGGCGCGGGCGCATATCTATCGCCACCACGCAAATGGCGTGAAAAACGGCAAAAACTGGCAGTCCGGCAAAAGCACCCTGGATAAAATTCTCGCCGGTCTCAATACGAACGAAGAGCGCGAAGACCCGCTCTACACACGCACTCTTCTTTTGCTAGGGCAGTTCTACCACGATGTGAGAGACTTGAACCAGGCGGCCCTGAATTATCAGATTGCTGCCGGCCCAGCCCCCGTCACCTCCCTTGATCGTTGGTATCGGGCGGAGGCGTCCATGCGCGCGGCGCTGGTTATGCCCAACACCAATGCCAGCCGCAAGAATGAGGCGCTGAGCGCGGCCCTCAAACTGCTGGAGCCGGTGAAAGACCAGCACCCGCGCCTCCATGGCGAGCTTCTTTACGCCCACATGGATATTGCCTTGCGCGCCCGCGCCACTGATTTGGCCTATGAGCGCTCCGGGCCGTTGATGGCCTATTTGGGCACGCGCCCCGCTCTCACCCCCGGCACCCGCGCTCTTTATTTGCAGCGCATCGCCTCCGCCCTGCGGGGCGTGAAGCGGTATGACGAATCGCTCATCCGCCTGCGACAGGCGCAATGGGTGCTCACCGATGCCAAATTCCCGCCGCTCCATCAGGATTATATGAATGTGCGCCACCTCATCGCGCTGGCGCTCTACCGCCTTGGCCGGAGCGATGAGGCTTTGGTGGTGCTGGATGATCTCATTGCGCTGCTCACCATTGAGCGCGATACGGGCAGTGGCGGTGACTTCGGCGGGCTTAGCAAAAAGAAACTGGGTTATCTGGGCGGATTGATCGTCAACCGGGCGGAACTGGCTGCGGCGCTCAATGATACCGATGAAGCCTATCGCTATGCTTTGGAAGCGCGGGATGTCTATCGCACCATCCATGGCCGCAACCATGATAAGGTGCGGGCCGTGGAGAAGAAGCTGTCCCAGTGGCGGCCCCAGATGGGCGACCAGCTGGCCCTGAACACCCAGCCACAAGAAGGTGCATCGGTGACAGCCGATGGGATTATACCGCCGGCGCAGCGTGGCAATACCCAAGAGACCCTAAAGTTAGACCCCATGGGCGCCACTGCCTTGCAGATGTTTTTGCAGGGAAACTATGCCGCCGCCGATCAATTGCTGGCAGAGATGCGCAGTAACACCACCATCAACAGCCCCATGGCGGACCGTGTGGCGCTGATCCTGAACGAAGCCATGTTGCAAGCCTTGGCGCAGGAAGTGGTGGCCAGCCGCCAAAGCCTGAAAAGAGTTTGGCCCCTGCTCAAACAATGGGTCAAACAAGGCAGGGATGCCCACCGCCAAGCGCTTCAGGCCCGGGCCGTGGCCGTGCTCATCACTGGTGTGGAAATGACCATGGGCTACACGGATAAATCGGAGCCCAACACCAAGACGGTGGAAATGCTGCGCAAATATGTGGTGCCAGAACCGCGTCTTAAACCTGTGGCCATGGCCTTTGATGCCTATTACGCCGCCTCCATCGGCGATAGACAGGGTGCCCGCAACAAGATGCTTTCATGGCTGGAAACGGTAATGCCTAAAAAGGGCGTGCAGCCGGATATTTTTCAGGTCTTCTCCGCCAGCTTTATGGAGCCCCTCCAACAGGTGCTGCCCCCTGATGACCGGTTGCGCAAGACGATTGCCAATACAACAAAAAGACTGCGTGCCGCGAAGCCAGACCTGCGCTATCTGGAACTATCCCGCCGGTTCAACGAATTCGTGTCAGACCCGGACTTTGCCTTGCGCAGCGATGCGCTGGATGTTCTGGCAGGCATAAGGCGCGATTATGCCGGTATGGTGGGCCCCAACTCCACCTCGCTGGTGGAACTCACCTCCACCTTTGCTCAAGTCTATGCTGCGCGGGGTGACAATGCCAAAGCGCTGGCGTTAAACCGTGAAGCCATTGCCATGGTGAACCGCCATTATGAGCCCAGCACCGTGACGCTGGCCCGCCTTTACACGCGGGGCTCCACCTATGCCGATGCGGTGGGGGCAAAAGACCAATCACTGGTGGCAGCCCGCCGGGCAGCCGCATTGCAAGATCAAATTGATTGGGATCACACAGGCTGGCTCGATGCCCATATTGCCGTGGCCAATCGGCTGGAAAGCGCTGGAGCCATCAAAGAAGCGCTGGGTGTGATCGACGGATTGCTGCAAAATAAATCGCGCATGGCCTATTTTGAAGCGGCGCACCGCTTGGTCTTGCACAGCCGCCGGGGAAATCTTCTGCTGGCCCTGGAGGATCACCCTGCTGCATTGGCCGCCTTGAACCGCAGCCTGCTAGAGGCCGGTTACGTCAAAACCGAGAATAATTACGTCATTAGCCTCCTGAGCCTGCGTTCCACGGTGCAGTATCGGATGGGCGCGTTTGAAAAATCCTATGACGATATTCGCCAAGCTAATGCTCTTATGTGGGAATTGCTGGAAGACAAAAGCCGCAATGCAGCCAGCCAGCGGCGGGCGCTTTACAGCCGCCGCGGTGCGCTCAATGAGGTGGTTACGGCGTGGACTTTGGCTCAAAAGCTGCAAGAAGAGCCAGCACGGTAAGCGGAGTTTACTCTGCGATAAAATGCTTGGACAGTTTCAAGCCCTGAGCCTGGTAGTTGGATTTTAAATCTGCGCCATAAAGCGCCTGGGGGTGTTCCGCCATCCGTTCATAGATCAACCGGCCCACCGTTTGGCCATGTTCAAGGATGAACGGCACCTCATGGCTGCGCACTTCCAACACGGCCCGCGCGCCCTGCCCGCCCGCGGCGGCATGGCCAAAGCCGGGGTCAAAAAAGCCTGCATAGT
>JBCCTO010000038.1:0-34261 GCA_039198355.1 Pseudomonadota bacterium | reverse complement strand
GTTCGCACCACCATCAAAACGGGTAACCAAGGTCTCCTTCAAGAGACCCGCCGCTGCCTTCTCAGTCCTCTGAAAAGGTAGCGGTGTCAGATTAAGTCGAGTCTTCTACATGTCAGGTGATGACAAAGCGGAAGCAATATCACGGTCCAACGCAAGCGCTTCCTTCGCTTGATCAATCTCATCACCTTGCCGATGAAAGTGCTCTTTCTCGCTCTCTAATTTCATCTTTAGTTGCCGTCGCTCTTGCAAATGCCGTTCTACGAGCGCCTGCCATTCCGCCTCATCGCGCTGTTGGAACTGTTCAAAATCTATCTCATTCTGTTGTTTGATCTGGGCATAGCGACCCGTTAGACGAAACCACAATGCTTTTAGACCAGTGGGCAAGCGCAAGGCGCGTCGTCTGGTCTCTGCTATCCGCCGACCTTCATGTTCCGACTTCAGCTTCCTGCGCTCAGTCCTTTGCTCAGAAACCAACTGAGTGCGCTTAGCCCGATAGGCGTTTGCGACAGCCGTAAACTCTTTCTGCAAACTCTGTGCAATGCCTTCTAGTTTCTGCGTCTCTTGCTCCGCATGCATGGCCTTTGCTTGGGAAACAGTGGGAAGTCCGTCCAACTCTCCAAACCGGTCTCTGACATGCTTGGCTTTGACGCACACCCATCGAGAAACTGCATAAACTTCGCCCCGCCAGTCCACCGCTACGTGACCGCGACGGTCACCGCGGGCGAGGATGTAACCTTGTTCTGCGAGAGCCGATTGAAATGCGCCTCTGCCATCAGATTGCTTCCAGCAATCCTGAAAAATACGTTTCAGTTCACGCGGGTCAGCTTTCGCACGTTTGGCTTGTTGCCATTCAGCAAGGGAGAAATTGACGGCTTGGGCTTGTGAGTGTTTTTCCACGTCGTCATCTGCATGACCCTCAGCCGTTCGTTCCTGCCAGTTTCGCAATCCTGCAGGTAGTACCCAATCATGCTCGAGATAAAGCTCTTGGGATAAGCTGGTTAGTTTGTTCTTGTAGTGGGACAGCTGGATCGCTGTCATGGACGAGATGTCAATGCGGTTCCAAACGCAATGCGCATGACGACGGTCTTCCTTCTCATGGAAGATGACTGCTCTTGGCTGACCGCACAAACCAAGGCGCTCTTCCGCCTTTGCAATCGCAGTCTCAAAGTCACGGATTGAGACGTTTTCGCCTTCTGGTGGATTCAGGCTCAAAGAGAACAGAAACTGCCGACATCGCGTTGCTTGGCTTATGGCGTAGGCTTCATTCAACGCTTCCACCACATCGTCCGATACAAAGCCCGACACTTCATGCACCGTGATGTGATCGTTATCTCGGGTGTTCAGCAGATGATAAGCCAATTCCCGAGCGCCCGCCCTTTGACTTCCTTTGAGGATCATAGGGGGCGTTCAACCGTCGTCTGGATGTCGCCAATTCCCAAAGCCAAGATCAATTGAGAGCGCATGAAGCGCACATAATCATAGGCTTCGGTGATCATCGCCAAGGAATGATCATCCAAGAGCAGTGACCCTGCATTGGCCTGATAAGCAAGTTGGTTCAAATTGTTGGCGATACGCGACTGGCCGAGCAGACCAAGCAATTCAGCAAGGGCCTTTTCATCTTTGACGGGTTCACGCTTTTTACGTTTGCGAGGCGCAACATCCGAATGGAACAAACATGCTCGAATGTAAGCGCTAAGCGTCATGCCATGCGCAAGCTCGGTCAGCCTTGCGTGCTCTTCAACCGTTAATCGTAACGTCACGCGCGGAGAGGTTTGGTGGGTGCTATCTTTGGAGCGTTGCTGAAATGTGCTGGATGAAGAATGCGCAACATGTCGCTCGAGGCAATCAACATTGAGCTTTCCAGCCTGATTGAAGGTCTTTGCGATCTCGCTCATCGCGAGGGCCCTCGCAATGCGGGGCCACGTCGTCGCATTTTATGAACTGCAAGTTCTTCGCCATCCGATAGGGACTGAAGCGCTTCTAAGACCTCATCATTGTGAAGGAGTTGATCGCTCCAATTCTCCATCTCAGCGAAAGCCTGAGACAGCAATTGCGGGTCAAACGTCTCATCGTTTTCTTTTAGGAATTGTAGCTTTTCGGCGGTTGATTTGGGTTCTAAAAATTTCTGATCTTGTCCACCAGCTTCAATTCGCAAAACGAAATAAAGTCCAACTTTTTCGATCTCAATGAGCGGCACTCGTTTGCGCAGGCAAACGACGAGAGCGTTGGCTCTCACCTATTGCGCTTCACTAGCAACGCGCAGTTGCGGATGAAGTGGCGGGATTGCGCGGGGTTGGGATGCACGGTGCTGAATTGTAGTGGTTCTGGCGACTTTGGAGAAATCGACGTAAATCGAAGCGGGTGGCCTATTACGTTAGCGCTCTTCTGCTTCCCAGAGATGTTTGAGCGATCGACTTTTTTTGAAGATGCACCAACTCGCCAAGCATGGAACGGATCGCGGATTGGTTTGGACCGGGTTCCACTGAATCAAACAGGCGCAGAAGGTTTGCTGGGTGGTGCACGATCAGCGCTGCCACGCGCTCTTTGGCGGCTTGAACCGGGTAGCGCGTGATAATCTGGGCCGCCGCTTGCGTTGGGGTTAGCAACGCATAATCCTGTTGCCCCATCTTCGTTTCCCGCAGCGTATCGAAGGAGGAGCAACCCAGCACGCGAAACTTTGGCATGTGAATGCGCGCACCGCTTTTGCGGTGCTCAATGACGGAGCCCGAAGATTGAAAATAGCCGAAGGGGAGAAGTTTGTTTATGGCGTGCCGACGCATGGGCTCAGACAGCAAATCCATGTCTGCACGGTCGTAATGGAGGTCGTCAAAAACCGAAATGAACCGCAAGTCGCCATCAGCCAGCTTTATGTAAGGGTCTGCGCTCAGTTTTTCCAAGCAGTGGGCGATACCGGGATCGTATGCCTGAACTGGGGCCGCCGCTGTCGTTTGAGCATCCCAGCCCAGGACGCGCTTCATCATTTCGATCATCGGTCAAACACCTTCCTGTGCCGTTGCGGTGATCTGTGGCTTTTGGCCCCAGCCAACGACTGGTGACCTTTCCGAAATGCGACCGCATCTTGGGATTGTGTTGGATAACGACGGATCGTGCTGAAATGTTGCAAGAAAAAAAGTCCGAAACCGATGCCGAACGAAAAAAGGTGCTCTTGCGGCGTCTTCTCTCCGATCTCAGTCAGGCCAATCCTGATCTCTACTATCAGCCAACCAGCGAAATAGCGCGCTTGTTGAAGGATCAAATCTTGAACGGAAATATGCTCAACGCAGACGACCGAAAACTCATGGAGCCGCTCGGCGCCCGCGATCTGGAGGTGCTGCTAAGTCTGCATTGAGACGCATGTGGCAGCTGCTTATCAAAGCATCCCGCATCCCACGCGGTACGTTCTAGCCGCCGAAATCGTCCAGCATGATGTCTTCGCGATCAACACCCAGTTCAATCAGCATGTTGATGACGGACGAGTTCATGATGGGCGGGCCGCACATGTAATATTCGCAGTCCTCAGGGGCCGGATGGCTTTTGAGATATTCATCATGCAGCACGTTGTGGATGAAGCCCGTATAGCCAGACCAATCATCCTCTGGCATGGCGTCTGAAAGCGCCACATGCCACGTAAAGTTTGGAAACTGTTTCGCCAGCTCATCGAAATCTTCGACGAAGAACATCTCCTTTTTGGAGCGGGCACCGTACCAGAAAGTGATTTTGCGGTCCCGGTTTTCCAGCCGCTTAAGCTGATCGAAAATATGGCTGCGCATGGGCGCCATGCCTGCCCCACCGCCCACGAAAACCATCTCTTTATTGGTTTCACGGGCATAAAATTCACCAAACGGGCCGGAAATGGTGACCTTGTCACCGGGCTTCAGGTTGAAGATGAAGGAGGACATCTGGCCGGGAGGAACGCCCTGGGACCCGGGGGGCGGAGAAGCGATACGCACATTGAGCATAATCATCCCCTTTTCATCGGGGTAATTGGCCATGGAATAGGCCCGCTCAATGGGCACATTCACAATAGATTCGTACTGCCACAAATTGAACTTGTCCCAGTCCTCCCGATATTCTTCCTCAATATCGAATTCCGTATATTTGACACTGTGGGCCGGTGCCTCGATTTGAATATAGCCCCCCGCGCGGAAGTTCACGTCCTCCCCCTCGGGAAGTCTCAGCACCAGCGCCTTGATGAAGGTTGCCACATTCTCGTTGGACTCAACCGTGCACTCCCATTTCTTCACGCCGAAGACTTCTTCGGGCACCTCAATGTTCATGTCCTGTTTCACGGCCACCTGACAGGATAAACGGTCGCCACAGGCGGCTTCCCGTTTGGTGATGTGCCCCTCTTCTGTGGGCAGAATGGACCCGCCGCCGGAGTGAATTTTCACCCGGCACTGGGCGCACGTGCCCCCACCGCCACAGGCTGAGGGAACGAAGAGTTTTTGCTCCGCCAGCGTTTGGAGCAATTTACCCCCCGCCGGTACGGCAACAGTCTTTTCACCATTGATGGTGATTTGCACATCACCGGTGGAAACCAGCTGCGACCGGGCGGCCAGAATAACGGAGACCAGTGCAATCACGATCAACGTGAACAGAACAATGCCTAATCCAAAAGTTGCCATGTCTAGTCCCTCACAATTTCACGCCGCTAAACGACATGAACGCCATGGCCATCAGACCTGCTGAAATGAACGTAATCCCCAAGCCCTGAAGGCCGTCAGGAATGTCGGAATATTTGAGTTTCTCACGCACCCCGGCCATGGCCGTGATGGCCAGCGCCCAGCCAAAGCCAGAGGACAGGCCATAGGTGACTGATTCTGTGAAATTGTAGGACCGCTCCACCATGAAGAGAGAGCCGCCCAAGATGGCGCAGTTCACCGTAATCAGCGGCAAAAACACCCCAAGCGCGTTGTAGAGGGAGGGGAAATACTTATCGAGCACCATTTCCAGAATTTGCACCAGCGCAGCGATAACCCCGATATAGGAAATCAACCCCAGGAAGGTGAGGTCCACATCGCTAAAGCCGGCCCAGGAAAGCGCGCCGGGTGCCAGCAAATAATTCAGGATTAAATTATTGGCCGGCACCGTGATGGCCTGAACGATCATCACCGAGATGCCAAGGCCGATGGCCGTGGCGATCTTTTTGGAAACGGCAATGAAAGTGCACATGCCCAGAAAGAACGACAGCGCGAGGTTCTCAACGAAGATGGCCTTAACGGCAAGGGAGAGCAGGCCTTCCATCAGTGGGCCTCAGCAGTTTGAATTTTATATTCACGCTGCTCCACCTGGCTGGGTTTCCAAGCCCGAATAGCCCAGATCAGTAGCCCGATAATAAAGAATGCGGAAGGCGGCAACAGCAGCAGACCATTGGGCACATACCATCCGCCGTTGTTGACGGTCTCCAGAACGGTCACGCCAAACAGGCTGCCAGACCCGAACAATTCCCTAACCGTGCCCACCAGCATGAGGATCAACCCATAGCCAAGGCCGTTCCCTACCCCGTCGATGAAGGAATCGATGGGCGGATTTTTCATGGCAAAGGCCTCCGCCCGGCCCATCACAATGCAGTTTGTGATGATGAGCCCAACGAACACCGAAAGGGTTTTGGAGATTTCAAACGCATAGGCCTTCAGCAACTGGTCCACCAAAATGACCAGGGATGCGATGATGACCATCTGCACGATAATACGGATGGATCCCGGTATATGATTGCGGATCATCGAGATGAACATGGATGAAAATCCGGTCACCAGCGTCACCGCAATGGACATGACCAGCGCCACCTGCAACGAGGATGTGACGGCGAGGGCTGAGCAAATACCCAGCACTTGCAGGGCAATGGGATTGTTGTCGACCATGGGGTCGATCAGCATTTCTCTGCGGGTTTGTGCCATTATATTTTCCCAGCTTTCAAATTATCCAAGAATGGTTGAAAGCCCGCTTCCCCCATCCAAAATTGCAAGAGATTGTCCACGCCGACGGTGGTCAGGGTGGCCCCGGCAAGAGCGTCAATGTGATACTCCTCCCCCGCCGCTGGCTTTGTCTTGGACACGCTGATTTGCAACGTTCCATTTTCGTCAGCCAGTTTCTTGCCCTTCCACAGGGCCTTCCAGCGCGGGTTGTCCACCTCGGCGCCCAGACCCGGGGTCTCGGCATGCTCATAAAATTGCAGGCCGAAAATGTCGTTGCCGTTCTCTTCCAGCGCAATAAAGCCGTAAAGCGTTGACCACAGGCCGTAGCCGTGGATCGGCAAAATGACCTTGTCGATCTCACCAGCCTCATCACGCAGCAAATAAACCGTGGCAAACTTGGTCTTGCGCACGATACCGGCGGGATCGTCTTGAAGCGCAATGGAAGTTACCGGATCGTCAGCGGCGGCCCGGTCATCAAAACTGGCCGCATCGAATTTGTCGGTAAATGTGCCCGTTTTCAGTTCAAGCACTTGCGGCTCAAAGGCCGTGAAGGCTTCCACCACATCAGCGGATGGGTCGTAAATGCCGGCCACCTGAAGGATGTTAATCTGCTTATCCTTGAGGGCATTTATCTCTTGCAAGGGGCGGACGGTAACCGCCACCGCAGACACCACCATGGAGGCAACCAGGCACAGTGAAACGGCTGTAAACACCGTTTTACCCACGGAATCAGCCGGCTGAGCGAAGAAGCGCTTAATGAAGTTTTGTTTAGCTTGGGTCTCTTCAGGCATAGCGCTTCGCTCTTCGTTTGATGTTGGCCTGAACGACGAAATAATCGATGAGGGGCGCGAACACGTTGCCAAACAAAATCGCCAGCATCATCCCTTCAGGGAAGGCCGGGTTGATGACCCGGATCATCACCACCATGAAACCGATCAGTGCGCCGTAGATGTAGCGTCCGGCATTGGTGTGGGAGCCGGAGACAGGTTCCGTCACCATGAAGACCAGGCCAAAGGCATAGCCGCCGATGACAAGGTGCCAATACCAGGGCATGGCAAACATGGGATTGGTGTCTGAGCCGATCCAGTTGAGCAGTAGGCTGAACCCCATCATGCCGGCCATACAGCCCACAACGACGCGATAATTGGCAATCTTTGTGGCAAGCAAAAAGACAAGGCCGATCATGGCCGCCAGGGTGGATGTTTCACCGATGGAGCCCGGCACAAACCCCAGGAAACTGTCCCACCATGTCATGCCCCGGGCGGCCAATTCCTGTACGCCTTCGGACGCAGAAACGGCCAGGGCAGTGGCCCCGGTAAAGCCATCAACGGGCACCCAAACCGCATCGCCCGACAATTGCGCGGGGTAGGCAAAATATAAAAAGGCACGACCGGTCAGGGCGGGGTTGAGGAAATTCTTGCCCGTCCCCCCAAACACTTCCTTACCGATCACAACGCCAAAAATGATGCCCAGTGCCACCTGCCACAGAGGCGTCGTGGCGGGCAAAATCAGGGCGTAGAGCATGGATGTGACGAGGAACCCCTCGTTCACCTCATGCTTTCGCACGGTGGCGAAGACCACTTCAAAAAGCCCCCCTGCCACAAGCGTCGTGATGTAAATGGGCAGAAAATAAAGCGCGCCGTGGGCCATATTGGCGAAGATGGAGTTGGGATTAAACCCAATCCCAAGCGCCTCCAGGATTGAGGCGCGCCAACCGGATGCCCCAAACTCGGCAATGGCCACGTTCGTTTGATAGCCCACATTGTAAAGACCCAGAAAAATGCAGGGAATGGTCGCCAGCACCACATAGGTCATGATCCGCTTCATATCGATGTAGGAGCGGGCGTGGGGCGCGGCGGTTGTTACGGTTTTTGGCGTGTATAAGAAGCTTTCCACCATTTCATAAATGGGGAAATAGCGCTCCCACTTACCGCCTTTTTCAAAACTCGGCTCAATCCTGTCGAAGAATGCGCGAAGTGCCAAAATCAGCCCTCCTTCTCGATTTTTGTCAGGCAGTCGCGTAGCGCCACGCCATACTCATATTTTGCAGGACAGGCGAAGCCAACTAGACCAAGGTCTTCCTCATCCAGCTCCAAAACGCCGAGCGCCTGGGCCTGATCGGTGTCCATCACCAACAGTGAGCGGAGGAGTTGCGTTGGTAAAAAATCCTGCGGCATCAATTCTTCGAAGGTCCCAAGGGGCACCATGGCGCGCCTTCCACCATTGAGATTGGTGGTGAGAGGATACAGTTTTGGCATCCATGAGGACCCGAGGACGGGCTGAAAGGCGTATTTGGAAAACATGGGCCGAATCCAACCCATGGGTATTTGCGCCTTGTCCTCTTCAATAAGCGTGGCCTGCCTTGCATAGCGGCCTAGAAAAGCGCTGGCATCGCTGCCCGCCCGCCCGCTGAGCACCGAACCGGAAATCATGCGCAAAGGCATGTCCCCGGTCACGTCATCGTAGAACAGCTCTTCCATAGAAGCGCCAGCGGGCACTTTAACGAGCCGTGGATTGGTGCAGGCGGGACCCACGAGAGCAATAATGCGCGAGGGATCGTACCGCCCCGTCAACATCAACCGTCCAATAGCAATCACATCGTGATAGCCGATGGTCCACACTGTTTTGGAAGCCGAAGGCGGCTCCAGAAAGTGCATATGCGTGCCAGCCAGCCCGGCAGGATGGGGGCCATTGAACACCGCGCTCTTAATGTTGCCCATTTCGATATCAGGCACCCGCGCATCATCTCTTTTGCACAGGTAGGTGTTGCCATCGCAAAGGAGTGATACCGCTTTGGCCCCGGCAACAAAGGCATCCACCTCCCGCTCGATAATATCCCCCGGGTCGGGCGCGAGAGGCTCTGTATCGGTGGCGGTAATGTAAATGGCTGCGGGCTTTTTGTCTGGCTCAGGCACTTTGGAATAGGGTCTCGTGCGAAACGACGTCCACAATCCAGCCGCACACAGCCGCTCTGTTAGGCCTTCGGGCGTTTCAGGGTCACCGATTTGGGAAAAGTCCAGCTCTTCTGTCTCGCCGCCCGTCAATTCAATGACGACGCTGATGAGCTTACGCCGGGCACCGCGGTTGATCGATTTTACAATTCCCGCAGCTGGTGCAACGATTTTCACATCGGGTGCGTTTTTGTCGCTGAGGATTGGGGTGCCAGCGACAACTTTGTCACCTTCCTCAACGCTCAAGCGTGGTTTAAGCCCCGTATAGTCATCGCCCACGATGGCGACGCGGGTGATATACGGGGGTTCGTCAACGATAGCATCGGCACCGCCCACGATGGGCAGGTTAAGGCCTTTGCGTAGCGCAAAGTGTGGCTTCTCAAACACGAGCCGTTTCCCTCTTCTTCTCAGGCGGATCTGTGCATGACGCTTTGCGTCTGCCAGTTCCGACTGCAGGCTTCCCACTATCTTCTTATTTTATTTTAGTTGAATTGGAAAACCAATTCGACGACATAGTTATGCAGATAGTTTCAGTGAATAGGGTATAGGCCTTTAGGGTCAGAGGGAGCCAATATGTCAATCACACGTCGTAGCCTATTAATGGCGCCATTTGTGCTGGCCGCGTGTAAGTTCGAGCAGGACCTTTTGCAGGTTACCGGCTCCACCATGGGGACCTATTATAAGGTGACCGCCGTGGGCGTTCCGGGCAGCATTACCCAGTCCAAAATGGGCAACCTCATCGAAAAAAGCCTCGGCGAAGCGAATCGCCGCCTGTCTAACTGGGACGCAAACTCCGAAATTTCGCAGTTCAACGCATCGCAAAGCACCGACAACATAGTCATGTCACCCGTTTTGGCGAAGGTGATGAACGCGGCCGCCCGCGTAAACGAGCTGAGCCTTGGTCGCTTCGACACCACACTCACCCCGCTCATTGAACTGTGGGGCTTTGGCGCAAAAGGGCCCGTGGGGACAAAACCTTCGGGTGCCCAAATTGCAGCGGCGATGAAACAGTCCGGACACCAAAACAATCTGTCCATTACCGCCAATACGGTGAAAAAGAAAAACCCAAAGGCACAGGTTTTCCTGTCGGCCATTGGCAAAGGGTTTGGAGTGGACTTGATTGCCCGCTCCCTGGAGAGCGCCGGTATCCAAAACTATCTGATTGAGATCGGCGGGGACCTTTACGCCAAAGGACACAATGAAAAGGGCCAACCCTGGCGCGTTGGTGTGGAGATCCCGCGGGCCACCGGCAGCGGTGTCATGGAGATTGTGGGTATCAGCAATCTCGGCATGGCATCGTCCGGGGATTACCGAAATTATTTTGAGCAAAATGGCGTGCGCTATTCCCATCTTCTCGACCCCATCACGGGCATGCCCATTTCCCACCATTCCGCCTCCGCCACCGTTTTGGCCGAAGACGGCATGCTGGCCGACGCATGGGCCACAGCCATGCTTATTTTAGGCCGCAAAGAGGGCATGAAAATCGCCGATGAAAACAATATCGCTGTCATGTTCATCGATCGTGATTTCGACAATGGACCGGGCCGCTTCACAGCCCACAAAAACGCTCTTTTTGAGGCGCTGCAAGCCTAGGGGCAAAGGGTCGAATTATGACAACATTTCTGTTTGCATTTGGCCTGCTCTTGGTCGTCGTGGTGGGCATGTCCCTGGGCGTCATCTTCATGGGACGGACAATTAAGGGAAGCTGTGGCGGGCTCAACGCGGTGGGCGATGCGGACCATTGTCTGGTGTGCAAAAAGGAGATTGATCCCAACAGCCCTCTAAAAGATCGACTGGCCTGCCCGCGCAAAAAAGCCATGCTGGCGCGTCTTGAAAATTCCCTTGCCGATGGGTGACCTTCGCATCTTTGATCGCATGCGATCGAAGTCCGATACCCAAGCCGCCTGTTCCAAGCTGCCCTCTAATTTGAGTAGTCTATGGGCACCAAACCGACCGTCAAAAATGCGCCAGCGGTGAGACAACCAAAACACCACAATTTCCACCGTGGCCCTTCGGCTTTCCAGACGCGACGGTATTGATACCCCGTCAGACAGCCCAAAACGAAAATAACGAGTGCGAGATAAGTGCTCATTGTTAAAGGCCTTAAATCACCGATAAGTCGTGGTGATTGTAAAATTTGTTGAGCAGCATTTTCCACCCGTTTTCATCAACGATGATTCCCATCACCAGGGTCGGCATTCCCCAATGGGATTTTCCCAAAAGCAGTAAACGCGCATAGAGTTCGTCGGTCGCTACAGGCAGCAATTTGTCCAGTCTCACGCTCACTTTGTTTCTCCCCTCCCCGGAACCAGCATGCTTATTGCGTGGATTCAATAAGGTCGCAGAAACCCAGCGCGACAGCGTTCGACTTAAGTCAGATTGAAGGCGACAGCCCGAAAGCATTTTGATGGCGAAGCGGTATCCACAGCATTGGCCGCACTGAAAAAATTAGGTCAGGAAACTTGACTTTTTTTGTCCACTTTGGTTTTTACGAGACAGCCAGCGTGCAGTCTTTTCCGCGAGCCGAAAACAGTATCGTCCGGTCCACATTCATGATCCGGGTGTCGGATTCTTTTGTCAGCGGAGAAATTTCCCTTGAGTACGACAGAGCCAACGACGGGACTATATGATCCAAACGCCGAGCATAGCTCTTGCGGCGTCGGGTTCATCACGCGCAAAGACAGTCAACAAACCCACGACGTTTTACTGTTGGGACATCAAGCCCTCTGCGCTGTGCCCCACCGTGGGGGCATGTCTTCGGCAGGCGTTGGCGATGGCGCTGGCATCAGCGTGGATTTATCCACCGCGTTTTTCTCCGAGCTTTGCGGCAAGGAACTAAAAGCCGGCGCTTTTGGCGTGGGCAACTTCTTCATGCCGGACGACAAGAATTTCCATCCGCAAGCCATCGAAATTATTGAAGCTGTGCTGAAACGGCACGATCTTGACGTTTTGGCAGTGCGTGACGTGCCCGTTGATAATGAAGCGATCCGTTCGCGGGCCATGGCCTGCCAATTGCCTATCAAACAATGGGTTTTTGCAGCACCCAATGAGGCCACTGCGTTGGAGCCAAAGGCGTTTGAGCGCCTCATCCATAAAGCACTCCTTGAAATCGAGGCCCATGCGTATCGCGAAGTTGATCTTGCGGGCCTTTACCCCATCTCCCTTTCCTCGCGCACACAGGTCTATAAAGGCCGCCTCAACTCCAATGAGATCATCCCCTATTTTCGCGACCTCAGTGACCCGCGCCATAAAGTTCACACTCTATTTTTCCACACGCGCTTTTCCACCAATACCGACCCGCACCCCACCATGGCGCAGCCATTTCGGCTGATGGCCCATAATGGTGAATTGAACACCGATAAAAAGAACCGGCTTTCAGAGGCAGCGGTGGCCCGTGCCAAAAACAGCGCGATAATCAGGCCCAAAGGCCAGTCAGACAGTTGCAGGCTGGATCAAACCTTGCAGTCCCGGGTGATCGAGGATGAGCTGGATCTGATTACGGCCATTGTCTCCATGATGCCCCCCGCCTGGGAAAATGATGACACCCTGCCGGACGATGTCCGGGACATGCTCGCCTATTTCTCCCTTTATGAAGAGAAGAACGATGGTCCGGCAGCCGTGATTTTTGCTGATGGCGATGTTGTTGGGGCGCGGCTGGATCGCCTGGGTTTGCGCCCCCTTCGGTCCGTTGAGACTGACGAATACCTGGCCGTCACATCCGAAGCCGGCCAAATCGCGTTTGCCGATGATACGGTTCTCAGCCGGGGGCGGATCGAGGCCGGTGGGATGCTCTATTACGACCATCGCACCAAAAAGGTTTTCAAGACTAAAGAAGCCTTGGCCAGGCTTGCAGCCGAGCAGGACTATTCTGCCCTGCTTGAGGAAGCGCAAATTTCCATCGATGCACTTCCCGAAGCGATGATCGACCCAAAATTGGCGGCCAAACGCTATGAGGGGGATTTATGCATACCGGCGCGGTATGTCTCCTATTCCCATAATCAGGAGAGCTTCCGGTTCTTGATGGATCCCATGCTGCAAGACGGCGCCGAGAAGGTGACCGCCATGGGCTATGGCAACGCCATCAATGCGCTTTCTGACAATGAAGGCGGCGTTGCCAAATATTTCTCCCAGCGTTTCGCCCAGGTCACCAATCCGCCCCTGGATTCCATCCGTGAAGCGGACGGCATGACTTTAAGGGTGGCCATCGGCGCGAAACCCTTTGGCGGCAAGACCGGTTCCAAGCAGATCATCGTATCATCGCCCATCCTGCGCATGACTGAGATGTTGAAAATCCGGTCACAGGAAGTCGCCGCCGTTGCCGATTTTGAAATGCTGTTTGAGCCGAATTTCAACAGCGACGAAGCCAATGAGGCCGCGCTTGTGGCCGCCATCAATACCCTTTGTGACCGGGTGGAGGCCTTCGTGCGGGACGGTGGAACGATTGCCATTTTGTCAGACAGGCATGTTTGCGCCGCCAAAGCCGCCATTCCCATGACGTTGGCGGTATCTGCCGTCAATCAGCGGCTCATTGAAGAAGGGCTGCGCCTGAACGCCTCAATGATCGTGGAAAGCGGTCAGATTGCCTCCGCTCACCACATAGCCTGCGCGCTCGGATTTGGGGCGGCGGCTGTATATCCCATTGGCGTTCGTCTGCGAGCGGAGGAAAAATTTGGCGAAAACCCCACCGACGCCTTCCGCAAATTCGTCAAGGCCGCCGAAAAATCCTTGATGAAGACCATGGGCAAAGTGGGGCTTTGCACCGTTGAGAGCTATTCCGGTGGCGAATTTTTCGAGCCAAATTTCCTCGACACAAATGATCCCGTGCTCGCCAGCTATTTTCCAAACATGAAAACACCGGTGGGTGGCATCGGGTTTTCAACCATCGCACGCTCAGCAGCCGATTGGCACAAACGGGCACAATCTGTTGAGAGTGACGGTGACATACCCATGCTCGGTCTTTTCAAGGAGCGCGCGGAAGGCTCCGGCCACTCCTATGGTGCGGCGGCGGTTCGCGGCTTCGTTGACCTTACGGAGGAAAAAATCGCCTTTGGTGAAGAGGATGCAGATGCTGCTGACATGATGCGCCTGCTGACTTTGGGTAAGATGCAGGATGCCTTTGGTATTGATGAAAAAGGCTATGAAAACAGTAGCTTTGATATGCTGTCGAACGAGACAATCGACGGGTTTGAGATCACGCCGGGCTATCGGAAATTCTCCCGTGATATTGCCAAGGAGCGCATGGAACGGCCCGCTGCCCTGCGCGATGTCCTGGCCTTTCCCGCCGACATTACATTTCTGATCGAACCCGATGATATTCGCCGGGAAATGATGTTGTTCAACCGCGCTGGCAATAATGACTTCGTCATTCGCGGCCTCAAATGCGAAGAGATCGGGGACGGTCATTACCGCCTGCAACTGACCGGGCCGCACGCTGACGAATTGGCAAGGTTGGACGCCCTTGCTCAATCCTTGGTTGACCGTTTTGCAAGCTCCATTGCCGGCCACTGGATTGAAAAGGGGTCTTTGCACGTGGAAGTCTTCGGAGAAGCGCTGGACTATATCAGTCGGCTGCGCAATTGCCCCCCATCCGTGGACATGGACTCCGTGCAACCCGCCAGTGAGATTACGGCCATGCTGGCGTCCGGTGCCATGAGCCATGGTGCCCTGGTGGCCACGGCCCATGAAGCGGTGGCCCACGGAACCAATATGGTAGGAGGGTTATCCAATAGCGGTGAAGGGGGGGAACATCTGTCCCGTTACGGCACCATAAGGGCCTCGCGCATCAAGCAATTTGCTTCAGGCCGGTTTGGCGTTTGGGCGGGCTATCTTGCCGACCCGAGCCTTGAAGAAATCGAAATCAAAATCGGGCAAGGGGCAAAACCTGGCGAGGGCGGGCAGCTGCCCGCGCCGAAAGTTACGGTGGAAATCGCCGCCGCCAGAGGCGGAATCCCCGGCGTCGAACTGGTTTCTCCACCCCCCCATCACGACACTTATTCCATCGAGGATCTGGCCCAGCTTATCCATGATGCAAAAGCGGCGCGGGTTCGCGTCATCGTTAAACTGGTGAGTTCTGAGGGAATTGGCACCATCGCCGTGGGCGTGGCCAAAGCCGGGGCTGATGTCATCAATATAGCGGGCGGAACCGGCGGGACCGGAGCGGCCGCCGTTACATCCCTCAAATATACCGGGCGTGCCGCCGAGATCGGCCTTGCGGAGGTCCATCACGCCCTTTGCGTAAACGGCATACGCCAAAAGGTGAAACTGCGCTGTTCCGGGGCCCATCAAACCGGTTCAGATGTTGTCAAATCCGCTTTGCTGGGTGGCGACAGTTTCGAGTTCGGAACCACAGCCCTGATGATGCTCAAATGCGTCATGGCTAAAAACTGCAATGTAAAATGCCCCGCCGGGCTCACCACAAATGCGGAACTCTTCGAAGGAGACCCGCGGGCACTGGCACAATATCTGCTCAACGTCGCCCACGAGGTGCGTGAAATTCTGGCCTATCTCGGTTTCACTTCGCTTCAGAAGGCGAGAGGTCGCTCTGATTTGCTGCACCTGCTGGATCATCCCGCGTCCGTTGGAAAGCTCAACCTTCGCGCCATGCTGACCAGGGTGGATGAGCTATCGGTTTCAGACCCGATTTATCTCGAACGGGATTTTTCGCTGGACGATGGCTTTATAGAGGCCGTCAATTTGGAATTGTTTGAAAAAGGCGCAGCCACCATCGTCATCGAAGAAACGCGCGAACTGTCAAACCAAAACAAAACGGTTGGCGGTCAGCTGGCCATCGATATTGAGCGCAAGCTCAATCACGGCACATTGACCGGCGAGACCACGGCTGTCCGCACCGATGGACGGGGACGCCGGTATCTGGATGCCCGGTCCGTCACTGTCAAAACGTCGGGCTCGGCGGGTCAGTCTTACGCCGCGTTTTGCAATGACGGCATGGTCATGGTGCATAGGGGCACCTGCAACGATGGCGTCGGCAAAGGCGCATGTGGCGGTGAGATCATTGTCCAGTCACCGGGCGGCCACAGTCAGCCCGGCTCAGCCGTAAATGGCGCTGAAAACGTCCTTGTTGGCAATTTTGCCCTCTTTGGGGCAACCGGTGGCCGGGTGTTTATCGAAGGACAGGCGGGCGACCGCTTTGCTGTCAGGAACTCTGGCGCGACGGCAGTTGTGGAAGGCGTTGGTGACTTTTGCGCCGAGTACATGACCAATGGCGCAGTGCTCAATCTGGGCGGATTTTCAAAGGGGATGGGCAATGGCATGTCCGGCGGCTTTGTCTATCAATATGACCCGGATCGGCGCTTGTCTGGCTATGTCAGCACAGATTCCGTTCTGACGGGCGCGATTACCGACAAGAGTGAATTTGGCCACATTCACCATGGCGCGGTGAAAACCCTTCTGACTTGGCATTTGGAGACAACGGGCTCACCCCTTGCCAAACGCTTAATTGATAATTGGGAGAGCGAGCAGGACCACTTCTTTTACCTCATGCCAAAGGCCCTTCTTCAGTATCAGGACGCTGACGCCATTCTTGCTGCGAAGAGCCGCAAGGATTTGTTGGAAGAATTGGCCATCGCGCTGGCGTCACAGCAGGTGAGGAAACTCAAAACCGCTTGGCAGTCCGGCAGCCCTGTCTTGAGCGGGCGCGTTCCCAGCGCCGATATCGATGATGGTGAAGAGGTTCACCGCCTTCTCAACTACTGGACGGTGATGAATGCGGCCCAGCAGATCGCGGTAAAGCGCACCAATATCAATGAGCTTGATGCTCCGCAGGTTATCAAAGCCACAAAGAACCTCATTTTGACCGAGGACTTTGCCCTGATGAACACCCTGTTGCGGCATGCCAAAGACGCCATTGCAGACTTCACCAACGCAGAGCTTGCGGTGATGATTTCAAACAAGCGCTTGGCCGACTTTAAGGACGCCCTCAGCCTGCGCAACGTTTTGTCTCTCGACAGTCCTGGCACTTACAGTTGGATCCTTCATCAGGACCTTAAAAACAGGCGGTCCATGCACGAGATTCCCAGTTTTGAAGCCCTGTTTGCGCGCCAATCAATGCCACAGCTCACGGCGGCATAGCGGAGCCAATACCATGAACAAATTCTTCTTTCCCGATACGGCACCTTTCAGCTACGAACAGCAATCATGGCTGGCAGGCTTTGCTGCTGGCTTGCAAGCCCAACAGGCCATGCAACAGGGTTCCGCTGCCGGCGCACAAGCCAACGCACCTGATCTCCACATCCTGTTTGGAACCCAAACCGGTAATTCAGAAGCGGTTGCTGAAGATGCAGCCGAAATGGCTCGGGCCACGGGTTTCACACCCCATGTGACAGCCATGGACGATGTTTCCATGGAAGCGCTCGCAGCCATGGAGCAAGCGATCGTGGTGGTTTCCACCTATGGTGAGGGGGAGATGCCAGACAATGCCGAGTTGTTTTGGGATGCCCTATCAGCCTCCACAGCACCACGTCTGGAAACGCTGAATTTCGGGGTGCTTGCGCTGGGCGACACGGGCTATGACGATTTCTGTCAGGCTGGGAAGCTCATCGATACCCGTTTTGAGCAATTGGGCGCAAAGCGCATGCTGGCGCGCATGGATTGCGATGTGGACTATGAGGATGCCGCAAACGGCTGGCTTGAAGAAGTGCTGCCCGTCATGGCGGAAGACGTTGACATGGGCGCCGCGGCGGGGGCGGTTTCAACCAATACCGCCACGGCCCCCAAGAAACTGGAAAAATGGGGCCGCAAAAACCCCTACATATCGAGCATCATTGAAAACAGGCTCCTGTCGAGCAAGGCATCAGCCAAGGAAATCCGGCACTTCTCCCTCGAACTGGCCGATGACGGCATTGGATACGAAGCCGGGGACGCGCTGGGGGTTGTTCCCGTAAACGACGAAAAGCTGGTGGACGCTTTCCTCACCTATTTCGGGGCCGGTTCAGAGGACGAAGCGCCTGGCTTTTTGGAACCACTCAAAACGGTCCTCAAAACAAAGCTGGAGATCGTAACACCCAATCGCGAGTTTATTCGCGAACTGGAAGCACGGGCGGGCAATGATGAATTGTCCAACGTTGTGGCCAATGGCGATAAAGAAGCGCTGGAAGCCTTCCTGTGGAACCAGGACACGCTGGACCTTTTGAACCTGGCAAACGGCAAGCCTTTCACCATTGACGAGTTTCTAAAACTCCTCAAACCGCTTCAGCATCGCGCCTATTCCATTTCATCCAGCCCTAAAGCCCACGACAATGAAGTGCACCTGACAGTGGCGGCGGTGCGGTGGGACCATCTAAGCCGTCAGCATAACGGGGTTTGCTCCACTTTCCTTGCCGATACGACGGGCGCTGGAACAAGTGTTCCCGTGTTTGTCTCGCCCAATAAAGCCTTCCGCGTGCCCACTGACGATGAAGCGCCCATGATTATGGTGGGTCCGGGAACCGGAATTGCGCCATTCAGAGCCTTCCTGGAAGAGCGGCGTGAACGCGCCGCATCGGGGCGTAATTGGCTTTTCTTTGGTGACCAACACCGCGCGCACGATTTCATCTATGAAGAAGAAATTGGTGCCATGAGCAAGCAGGGCGTGTTGGACCGCTTGGATCTGGCCTTTTCCCGTGACCAGAAGGACAAAGTCTACGTACAGTCCAGAATGCTTGAGAACGGGAAAGAGCTATTCGCGTGGCTCGAAGAAGGCGGCTACTTCTACGTGTGCGGTGACGCCACACGCATGGCCAAAGATGTTGATTCAACCCTGCATCAGGTCATTAGCGAGAATGGATCTATGTCAACGGAAGCGGCGGCAGACTATGTGAGCCGACTGAAACGCGAAAAGCGCTATCTGCGCGACGTGTACTAGGGTGACTTGAGCAAGCGCAATGCCCGATTTCACCAAAAACACGCGGCTTTGGAGTTGGAGCAGCCGGTGCAATGCGCAGCATGGGTGCGCCCTGCCCATAGCAACCGCCCATGCGCTCAAAACATCCATGGGTGATCAAAGCAGGCTGCTAAGCGATGGGCTTCAACCCTATAAAATGGTTGCTCCAGAACTCCAAAACGTCACGGCAACGACACTGGGCGGTGCCGCCCTGATGACAGATTTTGGCCAGATCAGCCCGATTCAGGATGCCGGGACGCCTTTTGAGTGCCGTCAAAAGCAAATCACCATTCGTACGGCTCTCAAAAGTGAGCAGAAAAGCGATGAATGCCTGACGGGACTGTCCCAGGTGGATGAGGATAGACGCCGCCCACCCGCTTTATACGTGTTCGATAAATGTGGAACCGTGATCCATCGCATCGATATCACCCATTCAGACGATGCCATTATTCTCGCCGCATCCTGCGCGTCGTTTCACGAATGGAAAGGGGCTCCGCGGCTGCTTGAAACGGAAAACAGAACAGCCTCGGGGCAGAACAACGTGGTACCCCTTCGTCCCTATCTTAAGATGCGCAACAGCTGGGCTGATATGGGCCTGTCAGACCACCTTGACCACATTATTGGAGACGGCGGCTTTCAAAGAGCAAAATCCCTTCGGCATTTGAGTGCGTGCAAAGCCCGGCAAACAAAGCCTGCCGTGATCGCCCATGTTTTCAAATATTTCATTCAAAATGACATTTCATTTACGCGCATTGTTCCCCGTTGCGGCCTGTTGCAAGCCCATTGCGGGAGGCTCGATTACATGGAAATGGAAGAGCAGCTGCTGTTTCTCTATTCAAGCCACGCCACCATGGTGGTGGATTTGGGTGAATTGGATCAGCTTTGGATTACCAGGCACAAAACAACTGCCCAACCACAGTTAATGCTGGAGCTGTACGATAAGGGCGGGCAGTGCCTCGCCGCCCTCTGCTGTGACGCCGAGCGCCCCGAATATGAGCAAGTAAATTGGTCATTGCTCGTCAATTCACTACCGCATCTCGACTAGAGCATGAGCGAGTATTCATGTGGACGGCAGGATACTCCTGCCGTCTCACAGACTTAGTTTCAGCTAAAACTACGCAACCTTTGCCGGCCGTTCGGCCATGGCTTCATGCATGCGCACAAAGTAATCGGCTGAAAGCCTCAATTGGCCCTTTGCTTCCTGGGCGTGCATCCAGACGAGCCAAATGTCGAGGGGCATTTCGCTTTCTGCATTGAACAGCATCGCCCCCTGCTCACAGCGCATATAGCCGTAGCGCTGCGCAAGGCCTTTAATGCCGGTGTTTGGGGTGATGAGGCCAAACACGGTGTCCACGTTCCATTTCGCCAGGGCTTTTGCAATCATCATACGGCTGAAGATGTAGAGCGCTGGTCCGCCGCGAATACCCTTTGGACCACCCAACAGCCACGCTTCGCCGTGATAAACGGCCTTTCCCGACAGAGCCATGGCATCATCCGAGACGTTAACGTCCAGATTATCCAAATCGAACTGCAGATACGCGGGCTCATAAGCATTGGCGCCCCACGAAAGATGTTCCTTCATATTGGGCTCGATGGAAACGAGGCGGCTCGCCTGAGTGTGAACCAGGCGCTGGTCGCGGTCATATGCCACAAGCCACAGGCCTTCTAAACCGCGCCCCTGCTCCTTGGCCGGATCGAAGCCCGGCGCGGGAGCATAGCGTTCGCCATTTCGTGCCAAAATGCGCTTGAAAACGTGGAAGTCATCGCCCCAGCGAATAAAGATACCCATTCGCTTCAGGCATTGCGCCGCTTCAGCAACATAATTTTCAAAAAACTCAATATCGTTGGCCATCAAGGGCCTCCCATAGGTTACGGGAGAACCTAGTTGGTTATACCTCTCGATCAGTCCTCCCTGTTGGACTGGTTCACACGCGGTACTTCATAGCCATCGATCACCAGATCATCCGACAGCTCGACAATGGACATGATCGCAGGCGACCCGTCCGGAAATTCAACTGGAAGTATTAGTCGTCGGTAATTGGCCCGCTGAATCCGCCCCAAAGCGGCTCTGGGGAGGTCAGCACTCACGTGGTCATACCAAGGAGAACCCGTCTTCAGCGCCTGACGATAGGCATGGGTGACAAAGCGGTCTGCCGCCGAAGACATGGGCGTGGCAGACAATGGCTTTCCAATTGAGGACAGACACCAAGCCTCCCCCAGCCACTCCACCATGGGGGCCTTTTTGCCGATTTCGACAATCACGAAAGCCTGCCCGTTGAGCCTGGATAAAATGGAAACCGCCCGCGCTTCAGCCAGTAAAGGGCTGTCAGCTTTCCCCTTGGCATCCGTCCAGGCCGTCATGGCCGCGTCAAACAGCGCTACACCATGTGTCCACACATTTTTTAAGGCGTGTTGTTGCGCATAAAACGGCTCTTTACCGTCACCCGACTGGGCGCTCATGAGGCCCGTCAAGCGCGCAAAGCCATGGCTACGTAACGCATCTCCCTGCTCAAGCCATGTCATGGCTTCACCAAGCCACGCTTCCCCAAATTCCGTCATTCGAAATCTATTGGGATCGCTCTTGTCTATAATTGCCCCACCACACAATTTCTCCAAAGTACGCAGTCTTCGCAACATCGTGGGGCGACTAATCTTTAATTTATCAGCAGCATGTGTTACATTGAGCGTCTCGCCAAAAGCAGCGAAAGCTTCAATCAGCTGAATCGTGTCTGGTGGAAGAGAATTGCCCATGCTTTGACTTTAAGAATGTTTGCGGCAAGAACACAATTACAATTTATACAGCTAGCAAAAATATTTTAGGCCTCCCTAAAAAACTGTTTAAATTGAACTGCCTGCATAAACGTATTATTCCGCCGCCAGGAAGCTGGGGACTCCAATCGAAATAAGTGCGCGCTTTTCATGAAGGGTATCAGCCGAAGATAATATTCATTCGGATTGATTTGAACAAATCAATAAAACCACGCGCCATTTTGGAAGTTGAAGGACCAAGCAATCAAGTGGCTAAGCCCACGTTATTGTTAAATGTGATGGGTGCAGGGAATTTCAAGTGGCTCCACCGAAACTAGCGATAGATGATTTCTTCGAAAAACTCAACAATGAGGATTTTTCATCCCTGTTGATTTTAACAGCCATTATTGAAGAAAGTGAAGATAAAAAATATTTTTCACTGTGGATGGCAAGTACTTCCCAGTGGATCAAAATGGACAAAACACTGGTGCAGGATGTCCGGTTTCGTCGTCACGTCAGTTTAGGCGATACACTCCACGCGGAAGTTGATTTGATTATCGACCAAACACCTATCCCCTCAGACATTATTGATCTCATGCGCTGTATGGGATGAACGGCCATTCGGCCGCACATTAGCTTACCGGTCGAACTCACAAAGCCAAACATAACCCCTGCGGATAAAACGTGGAACGTGCGTGCCTTGTTCAAAAGGGAAGAGACACAACACCGAAGCTTTATGGGAATAGCATAATTTAAACGCGCAGCGAGAAGTTCAGGCACCAACTCTTTTTTCACCAAACTCACACTAGTGTGAACCACCTGCGGGGGCGCATGGCTTGGATCACATGGAACAGTACCGAAATATTGATGGCTCCGGCAACAATGCCGATGATCCCAATTTGGGCCAGACCCACACGCAGCTGACGCGCGTTTCCGAGGCGGGCTATGGCGACGGTGTTTCCTCCATGGGCGGGGAGAACCGCCCTTCCGCCCGTGAGATCTCCAACGCCGTCTTTGAACAGACCACCAGCGGCGGCAACGACAAACAGGCCAGCGATTTTCTGTGGATGTGGGGCCAGTTCATCGACCACGACATGTCGCTCACCCCTGCGTCCCATGATCCCGATGCAGCGGCCCCCATCGCGGTGCCCATGGGGTGCCCCTATTTTGATCCCGATGGCACGGGCATGGAAGCCATTCGCTTTTCCCGCTCCGAATTTGACGAGACCACCGGCACCGGCACGGATAACCCCCGACAGCACCTCAACGAGATCACGCCGTACCTGGATGCGGGCATGGTGTACGGCTCCGATCAGCTGCGCGCCGATGCCCTGCGCAATGATGACGGCACCATGGTCATGTCCGACGGTGATCTAATGGGTTTCAACACGGCGGGGCTGGACAATGAAGGCACCAGCGACCCCCGCGCCTTTTTGGCCGGAGACGTGCGCGCCAATGAAAATGTGGCCCTTACCTCCATCCACACCCTCTTCGCCCGCGAGCATAACCGGCTGGTGGAAGAGCTCAGCCAGGCCAATCCCGGCTGGGACGGTGACACGCTATACCAAGAGGCCAAGAAGCTGGTGGAAGCGCAGATCCAGATCATCACCTATGATGAGTTCCTGCCCATGCTGCTGGGCGATGATGCCCTTCCCGAATACGAGGGCTACGACCCCACCGTAGACCCGCAGATCGCCACGGAATTTTCCACCGCCGCCTTCCGCATCGGCCACACGCTTCTGTCGTCCACCATCATGCGCGTGAAGGAAGATGGCAGTGAGAGCGAATACGGCCATCTGGCCCTGCGCGATGCCTTCTTCCGCCCCGATCGCCTCATCATTGAGGGGGGCATGGACGATATTTTGCGCGGCGCGGCCGTCTCCGAAGCCGAGACCATGGATACGCAGATCATCGATGATGTGCGCAACTTCCTGTTCGGTGACCCCGGCGATGGCGGTTTTGATCTCGCTTCCCTCAACATCCAACGGGGGCGCGACCACGGTCTGGCCGACTATAACACCATGCGTGAGGGCTTCGGGCTGGAGCGTGCAGAGAGCTTTGCGGACATCACAAGCGACCCCGGCCTTCAGCAAACACTGGAAGACCTTTACGGCAGCGTAGACAATATCGATGCCTATGTGGGCGGTCTGGCGGAGGACCCAGTGCCTGGCTCGCAGCTGGGCGAGTTGTTCCATACCGTCGTGGTGGACCAATTCGTGCGCACCCGTGACGGCGATGCCTATTGGTACGAAAACCGCCTCACCGCCGACGAAATACTGCTAGTGCAGGATACGAGCCTTGGTGCCATTATCGAGCGCAATACGGACATCGAACACATGCAAGACCATGTGTTCACCGCCTTCGACCGGGTGTTGCTCACCGAAGAGGGTGATTTTCTCTACGCCCCCGACGAATATCAGCTCATCATGGCAGGAGACGGTGACGATACCATTGTGGCCACCAATGGCGTGCAGCAGGTTGAAGGCGAAGAGGGCGATGACCGTCTTTTTCTCGGCACCGGCGATGACATTGCCCGCGGCGGCACCGGCGACGACCGGCTCTACGGCGCTGAAGACAACGACACGCTCTATGGCGAGGATGGGGTCGATGCCCTGTTCGGCGGCATTGGCGACGACCGCATGGATGGTGGCACGGGCAACGACACCATGCTCGGCGGCAAAGGAAGGGATATTTTCGTCTTTTCCCCCGGCGACGATGTGGTGCGAGATTTTGCGACCGCAGAAGATGCGCTGGACTTTATGGGCAGTGAAAACGTCACGTCCATGGAAGACCTCACTTTCACGGCAACCAATGCAGGCATGGAGATTGCCGATGGCGCTGGCAACACCATGCTGCTCCAAGGCATCAATACCATCGACGGCATCACCATGCAGTTTCGCACCGGCGTGGATACGGCAACGGAAGAGACCGTGCTGTTTGGCGAAGAGGGTGACTACCTCATCGGCACGCGGGAAGACGACACATTCCTTAATACCAAAGGCACTCAATATATGTTTGGCCGCGACGGCAGCGATGTAGCCATCTTTCAGGGCAACGCAGCCGACTACACCGTCTCAAAATTCGGCAATGATGGTGTTTTGAAAATCGAAACTGAAACCGGCTTCGATGTCTTCTTCGGCATCGAGACCTTTAGGTTTGATGATGGCGACGTGGCTGTCAGCGATTTTGATATTGTTTGAGTGGGTCCCCTATCTCCAACCAGAATTCGTCATCCTAGGGCACCGTCCCTAGGATCTGCCTCACCCAAAAAAGCAGCTGCTTCCACCGCAGATCCTCGGCACGGTGGCCGAGGATGACGAAGGAGTGGTTAAAACCTACCCCCGCCCCACAAACGGCATCTTCGTCGCCATCACATTCATGAACAGCACGTTGGCCTCCAATGGCAGGCTGGCCATGTGGAGCACGGCATCGCCCACATGTTGCACGTCCATCACCGGTTCGGGTTTCATGGAGCCATCGGCCTGGGGCACGCCACCGCTCATTTTGCTGGTCATGTCAGAGGCCGCGTTGCCAATATCGATCTGGCCGCAAGCGATGTTATGGACGCGTCCGTCCAGCGCGATAGTCCGCGTCAGCCCGGAAATGGCGTGTTTGGACGATGTATAGGGCGCAGAACCGGGGCGGGGCATGGTGGATGAGATGGATCCATTATTGATAATGCGCCCACCCTGCGGGTCCTGATCGCGCATCATGCGATAGGCGCGGTTGGCCACCAGAAAGGCACCGTTCAGGTTCACATTCATCACATGGTTCCAGTCGGCCAGTTCCAACTCGCCAAAATTGGCGGCGGGCACGTTATTGCCCGCATTGTTAAACACCACATCCAGCCGCCCGAAATCGGCTTTGATTCTTGCAAACAGGGCATCCACCGAAGCCTCATCCGTCACATCACTGGCAATGCCCACAACCGTTCCCTCGGCATGGGCTGCGGTTTCGTCCAGCGCATCTTGTCGGCGGGCGGTGACGATAACGGTGAACCCGGCCTTAGCCATGGTGTAGGCCGCATTGCGGCCAATACCGGAAGAACCGCCGGTGACGAGTACGATTTTGCTCATGAAATGTCCTAAAACAGGAAGAAAGTGTCGTTGCCAGCGTAAAGCGTTTCAATCGCAGATTGAAGCGTGAAGGCAGCGAAAAGCTGACCGGCAAGCGTTTGCCGCGCCGCGCAGCGAAGGCCGTCAGGCCGACAGCGTGAGCGCATATAAATTCTACCGTGTCGCCCATGTAAGGGCTGAAGGCGCGAATTATGCACTTTCGCGCGTAAATCCTGTGATAGTCTGCGCCTATGGCCCATAAATCGCTCATTATCGACAATCTGCAATACGCCAACTGGTCGGAGAAAATTCTCCGCCAGATGAATGCGGGCGGTGTGAGCGCGGTGCATGTAACAATTGCCTATCACGAAAATTTCCGCGAAACGGTGCTCAATGTCGAAGCCTGGAACCGCTGGTTCGAGCGCTTCCCCGACCTCATTTTTCAAGGTTTCACCGGCGATGATGTCCGCCGCGCGCAAACCGACGGCCGCACGGCCATCTTCTACGGTTTCCAAAACCCCTCCCCCATGGAAGATGATATGGGGCTGATTGAAGTGCTGCACCGGCTGGGCGGGCGCTTCATGCAATTGTCCTATAACAACCAGTCCCTGCTGGCGACAGGTTGCTATGAGGCGGAGGACCCGGGCCTCACCCGATTTGGCAAGCAAGCCGTGGCAGAGATGAACCGTGTGGGCATGGTCATCGACATGAGCCATTCCGCCGAGCGTTCCACGCTGGAGGCCATCGACCTGTCCGCCCGCCCCATCGCCATCACCCACGCCAACCCTGCCGCATGGCACCCGGCGCTGCGCAACAAATCCCACACCGTGCTCAAAGCCCTCACAGAGCGCGGCGGCATGTTGGGCTTTTCGCTCTATCCCCACCACCTGAAAGACGGCAGCAACTGCACGCTGGAAAGTTTCTGCCAGGCCATGGCCGATGCGGCAGCGCTTTACGGTGCCGAACATCTCGGCATCGGGTCCGATCTGTGTCAGGATCAGCCCGACAGTGTGGTGGAATGGATGCGCAACGGGCGCTGGTCCAAACAGCTGGACTATGGCGAAGGCAATGCCGACAATGCAGGCTTTCCGCCAATGCCTGGCTGGTTCCGCGACAACCGGGACTTTGGTAATATTGCCGAAGGGCTGGCACGAGTGGGTTTCAACGCAGAGGAAGTGGAGGGGTTGATGGGCGGTAACTGGTTGTGTTTCTACGACGAGGCCTTCGCGCCCATGGGAGCACGGTGATGGTTGAGGTCGCACCAACACCCCAAACAACCATCCCGCTGCGCTCACCCAAAACCGTCATGCGCCTGTCCCGCATGGGCAGTTTCTTCCCCACCCGCCTCAGCTTTCTGCGCTCGCTTCTGCGCAAACTGGCCGATGACGCGGTGACGCTCTCGTGGCCTGTCTTCCATATGAACGAGCACGGCCATGGCGATGCTGTGGTCACGCTAGAGCTGGACGGTTTCCCCTATTCCCTCATCGCTTTCAGCGACCCGCTGGACGCCGCCAACCGCACGGACCGGGTGATTGCCACGGCGTGGGACGCCTGTTTTGTGCTTTTCGACGGCATACCCACAGCAAACGACATCGCTCACCTGCGCCGCCACGCCACCAGGCAAGAGGCGGGCCATTATGATGAGCGGGTGCTGGTCCTCTCCCGCGCCAACCGCTCCGTGCGCCTGTTTGAGCATGTGGCCGATGCACTGGCGGCAGGACATCAGCCGGATGAGGCCATGGTGCAATCTGTCGGCTATCTCATGCGCACCACTGCCGTTTACGGCAATGGCAAATTTGGCATTGCTGACCGCCATGTGATCCGCGACCGCCCTGGACTCGCTCACCCGTTCCGCATTGAAATGCTCACGGTCTATCTGATCCGCGAGTTTACGCTGAAACTGGTGGACCATGTGGCCCGCGCCCGAGGCGGCGCCAAAGCGATTACCTTGAGCGCCGCCATGAAACGTCGCTTCGGCATCGGCAACTCCACTGGCTTGGGCATGGCCCCGTTTTTGGTGAGCCACCCCGTGCTTATCCACAATTGGATGAACGCCCGCGAAACCGCCCTCGCCCGCGTTCGTGCCGCGCATGCTACAACCGAAACCATTGCCCATTTCCGAACCCTCATCGACCGCAGCCGCACTCATCTGGCCGGATGGAATGTGGATGATGAAACCGAGCAAGCTCGAATTGAAAAACTAAGAGTCGATTGGGCATTGTTCTGCGAAACAGTGGAGGAGCATCTGGCCACCACGCACCCTTGGGACAGTATGGTCGTGGCCAGCAGCGACCATAGCGAAGATGTGCAGGAACTTCTGGTCGCTTTGGTTCTGGAACCCCAAGGGGCAATGATCGACGATCTTTGTGGGCAGATGGAAGACCGAACCAACGCCACCCTGGACCCGCGCATGAATGTGGGCCGTCTCATCGATCTGCTCAAAACTCACTATGACTGGGCGCTTAACGCAGACTTATCCACTACGGATGCCCGTGCCATGGTCTGGTATGTGTCGGAAGACAAGGCCGAACCACGTTTCGGCCAGCGCCCGGAAAACAGCGCCGACCATCAGGAAATGCCCCACCATATCGTGCACATGGTGCAGGATTTGGCTAAGGCTCTGAAAGACTATGCACCCAACATCACGCTAGCGGAATTCATGGTGGCCCATCCGGAACACCGCCACATCATCCGCCGCGTCCAGACCATCGCCCGGCACCCCTATGGCGAAATCCGCGATAATCTGGTGGCCGCCAATGTCCGCCCCATCGACTTGCTGCGTTGCAAACTCTCCTTCTTCGGCGCCTCCAATTTCGACCCCCGCTCCGACCGCTGGACCCGTATTACCCTGTTCAAGGGCGCGCCCACGGCGGATGAATTGACGGTGGAAAATGCAGGCGATGTGTTTTTGCCTGCTTGAAGGGCCATGCCGGAAGTTTCTCACAATCAACTCATAACCGTACTGACAAAGTCTTGCCTTGGCGCAGGGGTGGTGCGGGGGGTGGCGGAAGATGTCGCCGGGGCCTTGGCCCAGCTGGATGGCAACGAACTAAAAACGTGCATCACGGAACTATGCGATGCGCTGAGCAGATTTGACCATAAGAGCGCCGTTCTTGTGACACCGGAACGGCATGGAAATACCTCGATCATTTCCAAGGCCAGCCTTCTACATCACGGCCCCAGTCTCGTTGAGCTGGCCACAATTTTGTCGGACGATGGCAAAACGCTCCTGATTGAGCAGATGGATTGTCCAAACTGCCTGCAAGCGCTTGCGAAAGCAGCGAGCATAAATGGCAAAATTAAAGAGACACCTTCTGGCGCTGTATTCACTTTTCAAAATGCAGAAGACAAAACCGCTGCGCTGCCAAAACCTGCCCGCGCCCATGTGGACCGCGCGTTGTGGGCAAAACTGCTCCACTATGCCCACGCCACCATGGTGCCCAGCGATGCCGCCAGTCAGGCCGATGCCGGGGCGGGTGATGGTTACAATGACTGAGCCAATTTTGACTTCGGACTTACCAATCTGTTCCGTCATCCGCCGACTTGATCGGCGGATCTCCTCACATTTTGAGAGATGGGCCGATCAAGTCGGCCCATGACGTAGACGGTCTCGGCCCTACCTTAGCTTCGCCTCAATCGTGTCCACCGTCACATCCCGCGCGTCGATTTCGTACTTCTTCTTGGCCATAAGTTTGCGCTGGTAGCGGCTTTGCACGATGTCCACGAGCAGCAGCACAATCAGCACGAAATAGAACGTGCTTTTGGCCATAGGCTCCACGGCGTAGCCGAACAGTTTGATGTGGGCCAAATGACCCCCTTCGGACACCAGCATGATGCCCACGATGAACAGGACAAACAGGCCCAGCACCTCATACATGCGGTTTTTGTTCAAAAAGTCAGACACCCGGTCCGCCAGCAACAGCATCACCGCCCCGGAAATGACGATGGCCGCCGCCATGACCAAAAACACATCCGTCAGAGCCAGCGCCGACAGGATGGAATCAAAGGAAAACACCAGGTTCATCAACACAATCCAGAAAATCGCGGAAACCATGGACCGGCTTTTCCCTTCGCCCTCCAAATCCGGGTCATACACCGCCAGCTTGTGCATAATCTCCTTCATGGCCGTGTAGATGATGAACGCCCCGCCGAACAAAACGATAATGCTGTGTCCGTTCACATCCCCCTCCAAAATACCGGGAAAGTTGAAGGCAAAGAGCGGGTCCTGAAAATAAGCGATGGCCCGCACCACGATGAACAGCAAAATAAGCCGCAGCACCACGGCCATGATGATGCCGATCCAGCGCGTCTTCTGCTGTTGTTCGGGAGCCACCCGTTTGGACTCGATGGAGATGTAAAGCAGATTGTCAAAGCCCAGCACCAATTGCAGCAACAGCAGCATGAAAAGGGTGAACAAGTTCTCCAGCGTAAACAAATCCATCATGGGGCAATCCAATCAATCAAAGGGGCCTGCCGGGACAGGCTAAAGCATTGCGCATTCAACCTGAACCAAAAATTGCTGCCTCTCAAACAGCAATACGCTGTTTTCGAACGCATTTTTTGATGCATCATCGCTTCGAGTAGAATGCGAGATGCTCTAAATAGCAAAAGGGCTTTGAAACTTTTCAATGCAGCAAGCGTTGCTTTGCACATATAGACCAATTCATTTTGCGAGACCAAACCATGGCCAACACGCCCCCCTGGAACCACGTCTGGATCACCGGAGCCTCCTCCGGTCTGGGTGAGCATACCGCCCGCCAATTGGCCGATATGGGCTGCAAAGTCTCCATCTGCGCCCGTTCCAAGGACAAGCTGGATGCCATCGCCGCCGACAGCCCCAACCTCTTCGCCTATGAGGCGGACGTGACCGATGGCGACCGGCTCAAAGAACTCGTCACCGAAATTGAAGCCGAACACGGCCCCATCGACCTCACCGTCTTTTGCGCCGGGGCGTGGTTTCAAAATTCACTTTCGGATTCGAAAATCGAGAATTTCGAGAAAACCATGGACGTGAATGTCACCGGCGTGGTGTGCAGTGTTCAGGCTGTGCTGCCGAAGATGATTGAGCGAGGCCGTGGCCACATTTCCTGGGTATCTTCCGTAGCCGGCTATGGCGGCTTACCCAATTCCGCCGCCTACGGCGCATCAAAATCCGCGCTTATTCATTTGGCAGAGGGAAGCTATAATGAACTGGCCCGCAAGGGCATCAATCTCTCCGTCATCAACCCCGGCTTCGTCAAAACCCCCATGACGGATAAAAACGACTTCCCCATGCCCTTCCTCATGCAGCCGGAGGATGCCGCGCGCAAAATGGTGGAGGGGTTGAAAGCCAAGAAATTTGAGATTGCCTTCCCTTGGCAGCTGGTCTGGATCCTCAAAATTATCAACCACCTGCCCTATTGGCTGTATCTACGCATCATCAACAAAGTGGCGTAGCAAATCCTACGGATTTTGCCTTCCAAACCCCGTAAGCGACAGCACAAAGCCTCACCAACGGAGCGTTTCTTGAGTGGCCTAATAGCAGGCGGGAATAATCTGCCGCTCCTCAGCTTTCCTTCAACGGATCATGGCCCCAATTCATCAGCGAATAACGCCAGGCTGAGGTCTCCACATCATTTTCGGGCCCCCCTTGGCTCAGGTGGCGTTTGATGTAACCGACAACGGTGGCCATGTGGTCCCACTGGTCGTCTGATATATCATCCTTATTTGTGCGCTTGATCTTCACAATGCGCTCGCCGGATTTATGGCCAATGCTCTCGCCATCGCCCGAGTCAGCGCCGACGCTCTGGCTTTCCTCCGTCTCCAGCCATTCTTCCAATTCCTTGGGCGCCATATTCACGAGATCGCGCCATTCTTCCCAGATTTGCTCGTGGCTCTTTGAACTGCTCATGACTGTCCATCCCTTCCTGTTGATGCATGTAAAATGAGCAGCCGGGGAAGAGCGTTGCGTGGTGTGACACCGTTGCGCTTCCGGCCTGTGTTTATCGGGTAAATGTTAGGGCGGAGTCTGCCGCGCCCCCAATTCGTGCTTATATGGGAGAGCAAGACTGGAGACCCCATGCGCTTTACCCCCGCCTTTTTGGACGAAATCCGTGATCGGACACCCATCGCCGACATTGTCGGGCGGCGGGTGACGTTTGACCGGAAGAAATCCAACCAGGCCAAGGGCGACTTTTGGGCCTGCTGCCCCTTCCACGGCGAAAAGTCACCCTCTTTCCACTGCGAAAACAGCAAGGGCCGCTATCACTGTTTTGGGTGCGGCGTGTCGGGCGATCACTTTCGCTTCCTCACCGAATTGGACGGCCTGTCCTTCCCGGAGGCCGTGGAACGGTTAGCGGATGAAGCTGGCGTACCCATGCCCGCCGTGGACCCCCAGGCGGCGGAGCGCGAGAAGAAGAAAGCCTCGCTCTACGATGTTATGGGGCTCGCGGTGGAGTTCTTCCGCGATCAACTCCAATCCCCCGCCGGGGCCAAGGCGCGGGCCTATCTGCGCGAACGGGGGCTTTCCCCCGCGATTCAGCAGGAATTTGGCATGGGGTATGCGCCCTCTTCCCGCAGTGCGCTGAAGGAATATCTGGGAAGTAAGGGCGTGGAGAAAGCGCAGATCGAGGCCTGCGGTCTTGTCGTTTTCGGGCCCGAGATTGCGGTATCTTACGACCGGTTCCGTGATCGTATCATGTTCCCAATCCTCGATGCCCGCTCCCGACCCATTGCATTCGGCGGGCGGGCGCTTTCCGCCGACGTGCCCGCCAAATATCTCAACTCGCCGGAGACGGACCTCTTCTCCAAATCCCATGTGCTCTACAACTATGCCCGCGCCCGCAAGGCTGTGGCGCGGGAAGGGTCGCTGATCGTTTGCGAAGGCTATATGGATGTGATCGCGCTGGCCGCCGCCGGGTTTGAACATGCCGTCGCGCCGCTGGGCACGGCGCTCACCGAGCACCAGATGGAACTGGCCTGGCGGGTGGGCGGCGAACCGACCCTTTGCTTTGACGGGGACGGCGCAGGCCTGCGCGCCGCCTTCCGCAGTGTGGACACGGCCTTGCCGGGGCTGAAACCGGGCCGCTCCCTGCGCTTTGCCATCCTGCCGGAGGGGGAAGACCCGGATGATCTCGTAAAGCGCGCCGGGCCGGAGGCCTTTCAGGACGTGTTGGACAATGCTCGCCCACTGGCGGACATGCTGTGGAACCGAGAGGTCGAGGGCAAGATTTTCGACACGCCGGAAAAGCGAGCCGAATTGGAGCGCACGCTTTTCGGCATCGTTGCACAGGTGGGCGATGACAACGTCAAACGCCACTACCAGCAGGATTTGCGCGACCGGTTGGCTTCGTATTTCGGCACGGTGGAAGGCCAGCAGGGGGGCGGTAAACGGGGCGCTTCCAACACCTACGGGCGCGCTGGAGGAATGCCCCGCCGCATGGCCTTTTCCGACAGTCTGGTGAATTCAACGCTGGTGAAATCCGCCCTGCGCCACCGTTTGTCAGGGAGCGGGGAAGGCATGACCAACGGCTCTGCCCCCCTGCGGGAATGCGCGCTGGTGGTGACCGTCATCAACCACCCCGCCATCGGTCTCTCCCATTTTGAAGAATTGGCCGCCCTGCCGCTCCACCACGCCGGCCTGCGGCAGGTCCACGGCGCGCTCATGAATGCCTTCGCCACCGCCGGTGATCTGGGCAACGCCCCCTCCGGCGAGACCATCCGCGCCAGCATCATCGCCCAGGGGCTAGAGGCGGAACTGGACCGGATCGAAACCCAAATTCGCAATTCCCGCCTCTGGCAAGTGCTCACCGACGCCGCCTTCGAAGACGCCCGCGAAGGCTGGCAACAAGCCCACCGCCTCCATGTGCGGTCCCACACGCTGAGGAGCGAGTTGAAAGAGGCGCAAAAAGCCGTGGAACAGGTGGGGGATGAGCGGAGCGTCGAGCGACTGGTGATGCTGAAGGCCGAACTGGCGAATGAAGCGGGGACGGAGGCGCTGATTGAGGGGTTCGGGAAACCTTCAGGGAGGCCGACACGGGGGTTTTGAGCAGAAATCAGATTGAAACTGACTGCATTCCCGCAATTGGGACACAATAACCTTGTTCAAAATGGGTGTCTGCATCCTCTGGGCTAATAAGTATACCTCTACTGTTTTTTAAAGTTCATCTGTGGCGAATTATGCCAATCAAACGAGGCACATATGAACATCTGCAAAATTGCGCGCAGACTTATCCACCCCTGAATTTTCTATGACTTAATTGCCTTTTCGTTGGACGTTAGGTGATTAAAGCATGGCTATACGCACAGATCATAAGTGGTTTGAGGTGAAAGGAGCGCCTGAATCCCGACTTAGGAAAGCAGACCCTTTTGATTTCCAGTGCAGGTTGAAACGCGGTCCAATGTTATTGGTCGGAGAGGGAAACCTCAGTTTCTCTTTGGCGCTGGCAAAAAAAGTGCGCAAACCATTTTCTCTTGTTGCCACAACTTACGACCACGTAAACAAAATCTCACCTCGAGCTAAACGCAATGCCGAAACGTTGAAGAAAGGTGGTGTCAAGGTGTTGCACGGCGTTAATGCAACTCGGTTACATAAAACATTTCGGCGCGCTTTCTCGACGGTTGTCTTTCAATTTCCCAATACCGGCGACCGGCGTTCCGTTTATGGTAGAACATCCAACCACCATTTGGTTCGGCGTTTTTTGACAAGTTGCGATAAAATTCTCATTCGTAATGGTC
>JBCCTO010000037.1:0-34794 GCA_039198355.1 Pseudomonadota bacterium | reverse complement strand
TCTTGTTGCGGGTAGCTTGTTGGGCACCTCGGCGACTTACTTTCGCCTCAAGGGTGCGGGGAGTGATAACTGATGACACCGACTTGACCTCTAGACATTAACTAAAGGTCATCGTTATTCGGGA
This sequence comes from Pseudomonadota bacterium, assembly GCA_039198355.1. Taxonomy (GTDB): domain Bacteria; phylum Pseudomonadota; class Alphaproteobacteria; order Rhizobiales; family Rhizobiaceae; genus Pseudahrensia. The sequence goes on along the minus strand of JBCCTO010000037.1, from coordinate 34,670 downwards.
AAAACCGAACCGTCAACAAGAAATTCGGTATTTACCGAATTTTACCGAATTTATAGGCCAAGCACTTCGGCCATTGGTAGCACCCTGTGCACCGCTACAACGAAGCGGCGTTGGAATCGCACTTCACCGGCGGGGTTGTATTGCTCGGTCACGATTTCGTCTTCTGTGAAGACGGTGAGTTTCTTGATCCACGCATAGATGGAGCCATCCCGCTCTTCTTGGACGACAACAATATCACCGGCACGCACCGGTTGGTGCGGGTTCACAAAGATCGGGTCGCGGGCGCTGTATTGCGGCTCCATGGAATCGCCCAGCACATAAAGGGCATAGGCATCGCGCACGTCTATTAAGCCTGGCGGTGGACGAAAATAGTTAACGGGTGCGTCACTCAATTGCACTGCGCCGAGCACGGAACCGGCAGCCGTGCCCATGACTGGTAAGCTCCGACTCGGTTCTGGCGTGGCTTTGCCGTCCCTGTTTTCCGTCTTGCCGGTTAGCCATGCGCTTGTCACACCAAAGTGTTCAGCCAATTTGTCCAACCGTTTGGCCGATAGGGATGCGGTGCGACCCGTCATAAAATCGTCGATGTAGGTTTTGCCAAAGCCCAGCGTTGTAGCAAGAGAGAAATTGCTAAAACCGCCCTCATCGCGCAGCTTTGCCAGCCTGTCTTTTAGTATTTTACTCATGGTGGGATCTTCGGGTTTTCCAAATTCGGGGTGCAATTCGGTTTTTCCCGATTGACATGTTCGGGAAAAACCGAATATGTGGGGGCATGGAAGAATTGATGCGCCAAGCCCTGTTGAGTTGTGCCGATGCCTTTTTGAGCAGTGGCAAGCTGTCAGCGAACACGCTGGGCCGCTATGCGGCTGGCGAGGACGGTTTTTTTGACGGTCTTCGCCGTGAAGAAAAGCCGATCTCGCCGGGCGGGCGGCGCTTTGACCGTGTGATGGGGTGGTTTGACACCAATTGGCCCGCCGATTTGGCTGAGCCGGAAAGCCTGAGTGAATGGCGCGCTTTGCGGTCTTGGCAGGCTGCCGGTGGTAAGGATATTCCGCCCACTTTCACATTCGCCTCCTCCGCTGCGCTCCCGGGCGGCGGGGTGGCTCCACCGGATGCACCTAACACTGCTGAACAGGCTCCCTCTTGTCTGCAGGGTGTGTCCGGTGGAGCCGACGCGGGGGATAAAACAAGCGCCACGGAAGCGGCAAACGAGGTGGTTTGATGCGTTTTTCATGCTCCCAACATGCCTTGCCCGGTACAGCCTAACCACGGGAAGTAAAACGAAAATTTCCCGCGCCGGGAACCATTTCCGGCACGGGCCGACTGCCCGAAAATTCAGCCCGACCAAGAGGTTTTGTCATGCCAGACACAAAGACGCCCACCGATGACACGATGACTTCTGGTGAGGACTCCGGATTGCGCCCCACGGCGCGGAACCGCATCACCGCCGCCACCCGTGAATTGGTGAAAATGGCGGGCGGGCTGGAGGCGGCGGCCTCGGTGTGCTCTTACGGCAAATCCACGGTGCAGCGTTGGGCCAGCCATGACCATGGCGATCTCATTCCGATCTGCGCGGCCATGCTGTTGGAAGAATTCACCGGCCAGCCGGTGGTCACCCGCGCCATGGCCGCCGTGCACGATTTGACGCTTTGCCCCACGGGGGAGGTGCCGTCCTTTGCCACCAGTTTTGCCGCCGTCAGCGGTGCAGTCAGCGATCTGACCGCCAAAGCGGCCCACGCCATGGCGGATGGAGTGATCTGCCCCACGGAAAGCCGCGCCCTCGCCCGGCAAGTCAATGCCGCCCGGGGCGCTTTGGATGATTTGGAAAACTCTCTGGCAGCCACGCACACCCAAGCCGGTGGCGCGTTCCCTGCCGTGGTGAAGGAGGCGGGGTGATGGCGAAATGGGCGAAGCCGGGGGTGAAATGTGTGTTGCGGCGCACGGCCAAGGCGGCTTGGGTCAATCAGAATAATGAGCCCGTGCCGGGGCCTATCCATTGTGAGGTTTACACCATCAATTCCATTGAGCTTTGGTGGTCTAGCGCGTTTCTGCGGCTGAATGAGTTCGACGGGTTTTGTTACTTTGCCTCGCGGTTTGAGCCGCTGACGGATCGGCTATCTGTTTTTCACGGCTTTCGGGACCAGTTCTCCGCCACAGATGCGATGGGTTGTGATCAGGTCAACGCACCCGCCGAGGTGGTATCGTGAGTGCTTCGCCGGAGCAAGCGGCGCGGGTGGCAGCGGTAAAAGCCACCCGTAAGCTGGATGAAATCATTGCGGAAGACGGGCAGCAGCTGGGCCGCGCTAACGGGCGCGGCATCCGCGAGGGCATGTGCCTGTGCCATCCGGTGAAGGGCAAAAAGCCGTTTTGGGTGAACGGGGAGTCCGGTTCCTTTGGGTGCCTGAAAGGTCATGGCTGCGGCGGCGATATTTTTGACTATTTCGAGCAATTCCGCGACCTTTCCTTCCGTGACGCCTTGGCGGAATTGGAAGAGGATTCCGTGCCCATGGATGCGCAGGATCTGGAGCGGCTGGAGCAAAAGCGGGCCGTGGAGCGGGAGGCCCGCGAGGTCCGCCGCCGGGATCAGGCGGAAAAGGAGCGGCGGCAGAATTATGAAAAATGGCGGGAGACGGTGCCCGCCGTGCCGTCTCCGGTGGCGGACTATTTAGTTGCGCGGGGCATCACGCTCACCGATGCGTGCAAAAGCCTGCGCTACGCGCCGGATGAACCCTATTGGTATGTTGACGGCGACAAGCCGAAGCGGGTGCATACTGGCCCCTGCATGATGGCCGCCATCACCGGCGCGGATGGTAGATTCATGGGCCTGCACCGCACCTGGCTGGACCTCGATAACGCGCCGTCTTTTAAGGCGGATTTGCGCGGCCCGGACGGAGAGCCGCTGAAGGCCAAAAAGATGCGGGGCAGCAAAAAGGGCGGAGCCATCTGGCTGGTGAATTATAACCCCCATGACCCGCGCCCAGCCCTATTGCTGGCGGGGGAAGGGATCGAAACCACATTTTCCGCCCATGCCGCCGCCCTAGCCGCCGGTTTGGGCGACGCATGGCAGGTGCTGGCCGCCGCCATGGGTGATTTGGGCAACATGTCCGGACCCACGCTTGGCCCCTCCACAAAGCACCCGGACGGACGGGGTTTCATCCCTTCCAATGAGCCGGACCTGCGTGAAGTGGCTTTTGTGCCGCCACCCCATGTGCAGGCGGGCATTTTGTTGGGCGATGGGGACAGTGAGCCGCTGGCCACCCGCGCGCGTTTGACGGCCGCGCAAAAGCGGTGGGCTCATCACGGCTGCGCCACGCTTGTGGCCATGGCCGCGGAAGGGCTGGATTTCAATGATATGTGGCGCGCTCACATGGCTGGGCAGGAGGCCGCGTGATGCTGGTCAAGAATTCCTCGCCTCTGGTGCGGTCAGATTGGAAAAAGCTATCATCCACCGAAAAAGTGGAGGCCGTGGCGGCCATGCCGGCTAAGATGACGGCACCGGAAATTGCCGCACAGTTCGAAAACTGCGGCAAGTCCGCCATTATCGGCTTGTGGAACCGCAATCGGCATATTTTCCCCCGTCGACGTGGTGAGAAATCTGGCGAGGTGGTCCCGGCTTCCAAGCACGTGCGGCCCTGCAAGCCCAAGCCTGCTGGGTGGCGGGGAATGACATCAGTGCAAAAAATTGAGGCCCTTGTGGCCTTGCCCGATTATTTTACGGCGAGTCAGTGTGCGGAGGCTCTTCAAGCGGGGTCACCACAGTCCATCCGTCAATTTTGGCATCGCAATCGCCATTCCTTTCCCAAAGACCGGCAGCACCCTGCCAAGGGGCGGCCCAACAAGGGGCGGCGGGCCAAGCCCACAGAATTTGTAAAGCAGGCCAAGGCGCCTTCGGGCTTTCAGCCCCGGCCCACGCCCTTGGCACCCAATGCGCCGAGCGGCGGCATGGCCTATCTGGATGCGCGGGAGTGTCATTGCGCGTTTCCGCTTTGGGGGCCGGAGGTCACCCGCATTCAGGACAAGCGGGTTTGCGGTGCGCCGGTGGAGCCGGGCAAAAAGGGATCTGGTGCCCGTTACTGCACGGTGCACGCCGAATTTGCTACGCAGCGGCGGGGTGGCGGCCATGGCTGAATGCGCTGCCCCGAAAAAATTGCGCACGGTGCGCAGCGTGCAAGAGCGTCTGCGTTATGGCGGCTCCACCTATGGCATCGATTGGAGCGATTGCGCGGTTCACCTGCGCGAACCGCTTTACCTCTATCTGCACTTCGGCAAGCGTCCGGAAGGATATGTGCTGGCGCTTTTGTGCAACGACATGGCCGGCGTTTTCAAAGCCTATGCAGACCAAATTGGGATGGCTCCGACGGGGCCTGAGGAAGTCTATCAGGATTGGGATTTTATTCGTGGTGCCTTTCCGGCGGTCAGCCACGGCAGCAAAGCGCGGGTGAATAATTGGCGCTATTGCCGCCGAATGACCCCTTGGGGTTCGCAAGCGGCAACGCTCAACAATAAGGGGAATAGCAATGGGGCCGCGTGAGTTTTTAAAGGGGCGGGTGGTGTTGCATCCGGGGGATTGTCTGGACGTTCTGGCCAGCATGGAGCCAGACAGTGTGGATGTGGTGATTTGCGATCCGCCCTACCACTTCAACACGATTGTGGAGCGGTTTGGCGCCGATGATGCGGCGCCTGCCCAAGTGCCGGAGGGCGGCACGGGCGTTTTCAAACGGGCGTCATCCGGCTTCATGGGGAAAACGTGGGATGGGGGCGACATCGCCTTTGACCCGGCCACCTGGGCGGCGGTGATGCGGGTGTTGAAGCCTGGAGGACATCTGGCGGCTTTTGCTGCCCCCAAATGCGTGCATCGCATGGGCATGGCCATCGAATTGGCCGGGTTTGAAATGCGTGACCGCATCGTCAATTTTTATGATCCTGAGCCACGCCTGCGGGCGTTTTTGGACAGTCTCACCCGCCAGCAGGCCGATGCGCTGATGCAATTGGAAGGCGGGCTGGGGCCGCTCGGTGAGCTGTTTTGGGCCTTTGGGTCTGGATTTCCCAAGTCGCACAATGTGAGCAGAGCTATTGATCGAATGGCTGGGGCGGATTCAGAGAAGGTTCGTGTTCCCGCAAGCGAAGTGCGAAATCGGAAAGCCACGGGAGGCGGCAGAGATGGTTTGGGGGGAGCAACTGGCCCGTGGATTGAGGTCGCTTTAAAAAATGGTTTTCATGAAAAGGATGACGATTTTCCCGTCACCCCCGATGCCAAAAAATGGGACGGGTGGGGCACGGCGTTGAAGCCGGCCTATGAGCCTATTTTGTTGGCCCGCAAGCCAATCAAAGCGGGCAGCGTGGCGGCGCAGGTGCTCGAAACCGGCACCGGAGCGGTGCATGTGGATGCGGCGCGGGTAGGGGATGAGGGTGGGTATCGTTACGAAGGGCCATCAAGCGACAGGAAAACTGTCAATACTTATGGCAGTGGGTTGTCACCCTGTAATTTAGGTCCAGTCGACGGCCTTGGCCGTCATCCCGCTAACATCACTCATGACGGGTGCTTGCGGGATGAGGCGGAGCGGTTTTTCTATCATGCCAAGGCGGAGGCTGCGGATCGGGTGGGGTCCAAACACCCCACGGTAAAGCCAGTGGCCTTGATACAATGGCTGGTGCGGTTGCTCACCCCGCCCGGTGGCGTGGTGCTGGACCCGTTTGCTGGCACCGGCACCACGGGTGAGGCCGCCTATCGTGAAGGGTTTTCCGCCGTGCTGATTGAGCGGGAGCAGGAATATTGGGGCGATATCAGCCGCCGCATGGGATTGGTAAAATCATCGACCCGCGCAAGGCGGCGGGCTGACCGGGCCAACCGCCAGCAACCGCCGCTGGCGGACGATGGGGTTATCAAAGACATGCTGGCGGGAATGGGGTCATGAGCGAAGAGCGCCCCCGTACGGGCAAAACATACAAGTTAAGTTTCGATCTGCTGGCCTATGGCGTTTGCTTGACTGCTATCAGCCTCGTGGTGTGGCATTCATTCAAATATTCCGCTCACGAAACCGAACGTTTTTTGCAGCCTGATGCAATTCAAGTGGTGGATGGAGACACGGTACGCCTTTATGGGGTGTCCTCCGCGCGCAATTTCATCACCGCGCGCCTGCTGGGCGACGGTGAGCCCAATGTGGTGGGTGTTGATGCCCCCGAGACGGGCCGCTTTGCCCGCTGCGCGGCCGAGGTAAGCGCCGGGGCGGCTGCTTCGTTACGCCTAAGCCATGTGTTAGGCCATAACCGCGCGCGCCTGCGCGTGCGGTGGCCCGTGGTGGAAGGTCCCGGCGGCTTTCGGGACGGTGCCCGCGACGGTACGGGGCGGTTGTTGATCTCCATCCTCCTGCCCGATGGTCGCACCGCCGGGGGCGCGCTCATCCAGTCTGGCCACGCCGTGGTCTGGAAGCCCGGAAAAGCGGAATCCGACAAGCGCCTGCAAGGGTGGTGTGGGTGATGGATGACATCATCGCCCTTTTTGCTGATTTGGCCCCTGCCCTCGGGTCATTGCCGGTGCGGGAGGATACGTCGCCCGATATCTGCAATCCGGTGACGGAAAATGATGGCGGACCACCTGATGGGCCACCAGAGGTCCCGCCTGGGGGGCAGCAGGATGGTGAGCCGCCGGAAGGTGGTGACGAGATTGATTGGGTGACGCTGCACGCCTGCGCGGCGGAGCCAGACACGGATATTGGCAATGGCCGACGACTACTCATCCGCCACCGCGATGACATGCTGTTCGTGGAGAATTTGGAATGGTTCGTTTATGACGGACGGCGGTGGAAAGAGGATGTGGGCGGGCAGCACACGCGCCCCCTCACCCACCACACGGCGGAAAAGATAAGTTTGGAACGGTTGGTGATTCCGCCCACGGTTGAGGAAGAGGCGGCCATCAAGGCGGGCGAGGAAGCCCTTGCCGATTTGAAGGTGATGGAAGAGGCCGCTGTGGCCAACAAGGCCGATGAGGCCGAAAAGCTGGAAATGCGGCGGTTGCGCGACCGCATCGCCCAAGGCAAGGCGGCTGCGGATGCCGTGCGCAAGCGGCGGGCGGGGCGCATCACCTTTGCCAAACGCTCGGCCAGCACCAACGCGCTCAACAATATGATGCACGAGGCGCGGCCCTATGTGACCTGCCCCCTCGATGCGCTTGATGCGGACCCGTTGGCCATGAATTTGGAAAATGGCACGCTGAAGCTCATCAAAGGTGAGCGATCTGACCCCCGCGCACCCATCCCGTGGACCGTGCGATTGGACCCGCATAACCGCGAGGACCGTATCTCCAAATTGATGCCTGTGGCCTATGACCCTGATGCAAAATGCCCGCAATTTGAGAAGTTTCTGGACCGTGTGCAGCCCTATGATGCGACCCAAGGCCATGCTGTGCTGGAATTCATCCGCCGCTATTTGGGTTATAGCCTGACGGGCCTGACACAAGAGCAGGTGCTGGTTTTCTTCTTTGGAGGTGGGCGCAACGGCAAATCCACGCTGGTGGACATAGTGGCCCGCATCATGGGCGATTATAGCGCGTCCCTGCCCTTTGAAACATTAGCCGGGGATGACAGGCGGCGCGGGTCTGATGCCACGCCGGACTTGGTGCGCATACCCGGCGCTCGGCTGGTGCGGGCCTCCGAGCCGGAGCAGGGTATGGATTTCCGCGAGGCCATGGTGAAAAGCCTCACCTCCGGTGAGCCCATCTTGGTGCGACCGTTGAACAAGGGGTTTAACGAGGTTTACCCCACGTTCAAGCTGGTGATTTCCGGCAACCACAAGCCTGCCATCAAGGGTGGCGATGACGGTATCTGGCGGCGCTTCCTGCTGGTGCCGTGGGAGCAGCAGATCCCCAAAGAAGAGGTGGATAAGGCCCTGCCTGACAAACTGTGGGAAGAGCGTTCCGGCATTCTCAATTGGCTGTTGGAAGGCTTGATAACCTATCTCGAGCACGGCCTGATGGTGCCGGAAACAGTGCGCGCCGCCACGGACAGTTACCGTGAGGAATCGGACCCCATCACGGCGTTTTTGAGCGAGGCGGTGACGCTGGGCCCTGCGGCGGACCCCATACGCCCGCAGGAGATGGTGGATGCGTTTTCCAAATACCTTGTGGGTGCGGGCTTGACCCCTTGGAAGCCCACCACCTTCACCAAACGCCTTCCCTTGGCCGCCAAGCGCTTTGGTCTGACGCGGCGCAAGACGGGCGGCCTGTGGGTCTATGACGGTGGCTCGCTGAAATATGAATACACAAGCGCGGGTCTGGCTGGTGCATCCAACTCGCAAGGATATGGAGACAAGGATGGTTAATCGCTTTCAGGCGCCAAAGCCGCCGATACGGCACAAAACGGACTGGCGCTTTTTGTTCGTGGTGGCGGCTTTGATCTGGATTGGGTGGAACGCGCAAGAGGCGCACCGGCACAGCCATGAGGCGGCTTGTGCCGCCGGTCACGCCCCGACCTGTGAATTTGTCGATTTGGAATAACCCATGGGGAAGGTGTGTTTCCCCGAACCCCTTTTGCGAAGCGGCAGACGGGGACCCTGTGAGCGAATTTGGACCATTGGGACCAGTCTATCTGGCCCCAATAGTCACCGTCTGCCCCTGCTGTCCAGGCCCGAAAGGCTCTTGCGGAATGTCATTTGGGGTCGATGGGGCAGGTAAATAAGGGCGGTTCTGTTAGCTGCCCTTGAAGGGTGCGGGGGAAAGGTAAGTTCAATCAACGGCTTGCGATGGCCGAGGGTCGATAGGGTCGATGGGGCAGGTGTCTGCGCGTACGCGCACACGTAAGACATGCTTTTTGCGAGGTTAGAAATGGAGAGAGTTACATGTGTGGCTTCATAGCGAATTACCTGCCCTATCAACCCTATCGACCCTAAAAATCATAAAAGTGCAAACGAAACCAAATGGATAAGAGATTGGAGCGGTGAAAAACATGGCAAAATTACCCACCCTTCATCTGCCCTATCGACCCTGGTCACAAAAAAGGAGACGAACTCTATGGAACTTATCAATCTGAATGGATTGCGGCGGCGCAGCATGGTGGAATGGCTGGAATGGGCTTATCAGCGGGAATTGCCAAAGGAAGGCGGTGGCGCTGACACGGGCGTCGCCCCTGGCCCAGCGGGCTATGGCAACGCTTTTGGGTCTGTCACCAAATATGGCGAATTGCTGGCCCATGTGCAGGAAGATCGGGTGAACCGTTACGGCTTGGTGCCATTGGGGCAGGATGAGGGGCCGCCCCACCCGCTGGCCGTGGCCATCGGCAAGGCGGTAGATGGTCTGGCGGATATGGACATCGTGCGGGATGAAGATTGGCAGCCTTGTGGCGATAACGGTCCGCTTGATCTAGGCGTGCATCATGCTGACGTGACAGCGCGGGCGTGGGATTTGGTGAAGCGGCGGCCTCTGCTGTCCCTTGTCATTACCCACGCGGTGCTGGGTACGCGCCCCCCCTGTCCCGACGTAGTGTTCAAAGCCCGCCCGGTGCACAAGAATGGGCGGCCTGCATGGTTTCGCAAAACCACCATTGCGCAGGAAGGGTTGGTGGGAGAGAAGCACCACCGGGAGATTGAGGTGGACGGTTACAACCCGCGCGCCCGTCGGCCCTATGCTGACGCGTATCAAAAAACTGAGCTTGTTCCCGATCCGGCGGCGGATATCGCGGCCCGCATCGAGCGCGAGTTGTGGGGTGTGGCGCTGTTTGCCGTCGGTGATGCCGTTTGCGCAGCTGTTGATGGTTTCATCGACCTGTGGGCGACGGACTGCCCGGCATTTGACGATGGTGGGGTGGTTTTGCCAGCCGTCACCATCGTGACCGCGCCCGCTGTGAATGCGTGAAGGTTCGTTTTTGTGCGGGTTTGGGGGGGGGGTGGTTCGGTGTGGACGGTCCGTTGTTCCATCCGTGAAAGCAGAAAGAAGCATTTTAATTCAATCGCTTGTCAGAAAAGTGACCATGAGGGGTTGCGTGCGACAGAGATTTGCGGCCCCTTCGACACACTGGAAAAGGTCAAACGGAAAGACCTGCTCCAAGGGGCAGAAAAGAGTTACCCCGCTCCCGGCTTCGGTGGCGGGGTTTTTTATGAAATTGCGGGCGACATGGAGTCGACGGGGGCACTGGCATGAAACCGGAGATCACCATTGACGCCCGCGATTTCTTCAATATGTCGAAAGAGTTTCGGCGCTTGCCCCGTGAGATTAAGGGCAAGGTGATGAACCGGGCCTATGGTCGCGTGATGTCCATGGCCAAAACACGGGTGGTGCGGCTATCCGCCAAACGCATCAGCATTGCGCAAAAGCATGTGCGTGAGCGTGTGCACAATAAGGCCAATGTCTCGGCGGCGCAGCGTGGACTGGTTGTGAGGTCCGATTGGATTTCGCTCTATGCCCTCGGCGCGCGGCAGGGCCGGCGTGGTGTGCTCGTGAAAGGGCGCAAGTCCATTCGCGGAACGTTTATCGCCAATATGAGCAGCGGAAACACCGGTGTGTTTAGGCGAGCTGGTGCAGATCGGTTGCCAATCAACAAGATGTTCGGGCCCAACCCAGCCAACGACGTGGCCACCTCACCCGACCCGTTCGAGGATATCATGGCGGACGTGGCCGAAAGCCACCTCGCCCCCCGCATGTTGCACGAGCTCTTGCGCATCCTGCCCGACTAACCCCGCGGGTCCTTCCCAGCCCCCCAGCCCAACGGGACGGGACGACCCCGGGATTTCGGTAGTTTTTGGGGTGAAAATGTTGGCCTGTAATGCCTGCAATAAGCTGGCTGCGGGCTGCAATAGGTGGCCATGGTTATTATGAAAGGTTTGGTGTTTCGTGGCTGATCGTCTGGACCCTGCTATCTGGTATTCGCTTACGAGATTGGCGGAGCGGCAAGGGGTCAAGCACCAGTCCATTCGGGATCGTGTGAACCGGCTGGAAAAGCGTGGATTACTGACCACGAAAACCGAGGGTCGCAAGCGGTTGGTGAATATTGCGGAGTTTGACCAGGCCATAGGTGAGGATGGCAATGGGGCCCGTGAGATGGGTGAGGCTACGAAACGTGGCGAGGCCGGCGGAGACGCTGGTGCGGAAACTGGATTGCGGGCCGCGCAGACGGAACGGGCAACTTATGAGGCCGAAATGGCCCGCCTTAAAATGGAGGCGGCCAAGGGTAACAGTTTTACGAAAGAGGCTGTGGAGCAGGTCTATAATGAATTTGCGGGCGTGGTGCTTCGGGCACTGGACAGCCTGCCATCGGAAATCGTTCGCCGCATGATGGACGCCTGCAGCATGGGTGACCAGGCGGCTGCCACACGGGAAGCGCGGGGCATCGTTCGTGACACGCGCGCCAAAATTGAGAGTAATATTTTGCAACCGGTTCGGGACGCTGAAGGTGAGCGCTCGCCTGGCGGCGATTCAATGCGTCATGCCAAAACCGAGACAAATGAGCATGAAATCGGGAAAGGGGTGACATGATGAAATCTGATATTGCGCGCGCCCGCCTGTTGATGGTGGCAGCCCTTGCCGTCATCGGCTCCACGACGCTCGAAACGCCATCGGTGTGGGCTTCTGAAAATGTGGTGGTGCCGGACGGGCCGCAAGCCGGGCAACTATGGGATCCAAGCCTGACTCCTTACATCGTTGAGCCGCTTGACATGATGGCGCAGGACAGCCCTGTTAACGAAATTGCCATCCGGAAAAGTGCGCAGACAGGTTTCACGATGATGGGGCTGGCGGCCTCGGCTTACATGATGGTCAACGAGCCGTGTAAAGCCATGTTTGTGCAGCCGACCCAAGGGGCCCTGCACGCTTTCAACAAAGAAAAACTGATGAGGGTGATCGAGCAATCGCCCGCAATTGCTGCGGTTGTTCGGGATCAGACATCGCGCTCCGGCGATGCTTCCACGACGTTCTCAAAACAGTATCCGGGCGGGTCGCTGATGCTGGCCTTAGCATCGTCATCGGCCGATTTGCGCGGGCGCACGGTGCGATGGGTGGTGAATGATGAGGTGGATGAATACCCAAAAGATTTGAACGGACAGGGATCCCCACTTGGCATGATTGCCGCCCGTCAGGAGGCGTTTCTCGTCTCCGGGGACTGGAAGCGGTGTTATATCTCCACACCTACCATTTTGGAAGAAAGTGAAATTCAGACGCGGTTTGAAGATGGGGATCAGCGTTATTGGATGATGCCCTGCCCGGCTTGCGGGGAAGATTTCCATTTTGAGTTTGACCGTGAAGCCTTCCGGTTCAACGACACCTATCCCTTTGAGGCCCACTACGTCACAAAGTGCTGTGGTGGCGTTATCGAAAGCCATCAAAAAAACAGGCTTATTAAAACGGGAAAATGGGTTCCAACCGCATCCCGCCCCGGCGCTTATCCGTCTTATCACTTTGATGCGCTGACATCGCCGTTCGTTCCGTTTGACGTGATTGCGCAGCGTTACATAGAGGCGCGAGACAATCCGTCTGACCAAAAAACTTTCCATAACCTGACGCTCGGTCTGCCCTATGAAAATTCGGGTGATGCGCCGGACCATGAGCGGCTTTTCAAGCGGCGTGATAAATCCATGGCGAGCCGGATTGTACCCAATGGTGGAGTCATTTTGGTTGGTGGTGCGGACGTGCAAGGCAATGGGATTTATGTTCACGTCAAAGCCTATGGGCCTGGTGGCCAGTCTTATGTGATTGATGCGGATTTTCTGGAAGGCGACACCACTGATCATCGCGCCGGTGCCTTTGCAAAGCTGGAGGAATATCAGCGGCGCGATTATAAATTTGAGGCGGGTGGTCGTGCCTCGGCTATTCGCTTCCCGATTGATGCGGGTTTCCGCACCCATGTGGTTTATGGTTATGTGCGGGACCATGTGCAAATGGGCGCCATGGCAATTAAGGGGGATGATGGGTGGAATAAACCATCCCTGGGAGCGCCTCGCCCACAAGACGTTAACTTACACGGTAAGCGCATTCGTAAAGGTGTGCAGCTCTACAGTGTCGGCACTTGGCCACTAAAGGGCGTGCATTATTCCAACCTTCGCAAAGATATGCTGGATGACGGCGATTTCCCCCACGGTTATGTGCATTTTTCTTGGGGTTTGCCGCTCGAATATTTCAAACAAATTACCGGCGAGTATCTGGCTGAAGAAACCCATCTTGGTCGCATCCGTCGAATTTGGAAGCCAATTCCCGGCAAAGAAAACCACTGGCTGGATTGCACTATCTATTCCGACGCAGTGGCCGATGGCCACTTGGGGTTGAACGCTCTAGATGAAGATGACTGGCGCGATCTTGCTGCGGAATACGGTGTGGGGCTTGGAGGTGAGTTAGCCGATGAAGGGCTCTTCACGCCACCGTCGGCCAAACTGGCCAAAGGCAAAAGCGGGCGTAATGCTGATGAAGCAGCTCCCCGGGAAGCTGCACCCACCGCCCCGCGACCTGGTTTCACCAGTAGCCATCGGAAGCTGTTCTGATGGGTTATACGCAAAAGGACATTGAGCGCCTGAAAAAGGCGATGGCCACAGGGGCCCGTCGGGTCAAGATTAAGGAACATGAAACCGAGTTTCGATCTGTGAGTGAGATGCAACGTTTGTTGGGCATTATGGAGCGTGATGTGGTGGGCGCCGGCCATTCCGCAGTCTCTATTCCTGTGGTGAATAGCGGCCTCTAAACTGTTGTGAATATTCTGGATCGCACCATTGCGGCTGTGGCACCTCGCCTTGGCCTTCAGCGGGCCGTGGCCCGCCGTGTCCTGGCTGATATGAGCTATGACGCGGCATCCACCGGGCGCCGGACGGCGGGTTGGCGTAGCGGGTCTTCCGGCCCTGCGGCTACGGTTTCGGAAGCGCGAAACCGCGTGCGTTATCGAGGGCGCGAGTTGGTCCGGAACAACCCGATTGCCAAAAAGGCGGTCATGGTGATCTCGCAAAATGTGGTGGGGCGGGGCATCCTGCCCAACACGATTTGCAAAGTGGCCTCACGGAAAACAAAAGTTGAGGGCCTGTTAAAGGCTCATTTTGATACCACAGCCTGTGATTTTTACGGGCGTGCAAACTTATACGGTCTGCAGCGGCAGATCATTTCGTGCATGGTGACGGATGGCGAAGTTTTCGTGCTTCGCCACATGAATGAAGCCTTTGCGGCGCGGGGTAAAAGCAACGGCCCGCAAATGCCTTTGCAATATCAGATTTTGTCTGCGGACTATCTGGACGTGACAAAGCGTTCGCTTTCGCCTTCAACCAATGGCGAGACGGTGTTTGACGGCGTGGTTTATGACCGCGCCGGGCGCGTGAGGGGGTATTGGTTTTATGACCGGCACCCCAATGACACGCTTAACGTGCGGCGTCTGGAATCCAATTTCTACCCGGTGGAGCGGGTATCCCACATCTTCCGGTCAGATATGGCCGGGCAGTTGAACGGCATTAGCTGGTTTGCGCCGGTGATGGTCAAAATGCACGACCTGAAAGACTTCAGCGACTTCCGGTTGCTGCGTGAGAAGAACGCCAGCAGCTTCGCTTATTTCGTGCATAGCAACAGCGAGGCAGGGCTGGGCATGAAGGCCCGCAAGGGTGACGGCGAAGATTATGTTTCGTCGTACCCTATTACAGATGTGCCAGCCGGGTCTGCAGTTCATTTGCGCGACGGGGATCAGGTGACCGCCGGACTGCCGCCGCAAGTGGAGGGCTACGGGGAATATTGGGGGACCAATGCTCTCGAAATCGCCATGGGTCTGGGCCTTTCCTACGCCACGCTAACCGGTGATTTGAGCAAGGGCAATTTTTCCAGCAGCCGCATGGGTTGGCTGGAGGATCAGCGTTTTTTTGAAGCCACGCGGGATGACACGCTGCAGCCGAAATTTTTGGACCGGGTAAATGCGGACACGCAATTGGCTGCCCAATTTTCCGGTGTGCGGGGTGAATTCAGCTTGGGGTGGACGCCCCCAGCTCGGGACATGGTGGATCCGGTGCGGGAAACAAACGCCAATATTGCGGCCATGGAAGCCGGCATCAAATCCCGTGCGGAAGCGGTGCGGGAGCGCGGCCGCGATGTGGAAGATGTGGATGATGAGCGCGCGGAAGATGCGGCCCGTGAGCGCAATCTGATGGGTGGGTAGCCAAAGGATAACAATGATGGCGAATGATCTCATTCAAGACGGTGAGCTGTGCCTGTTCGGGCCGGTGGGCTTTTATGACATCTTTGAAGAAACGGGCTTCACCAGCCTGGATGTCCGGCGAGCGCTTCAGCAGATGGACGGTGACATTGTTGTGCGGCTTAATTCCGCCGGCGGTAGCGCCTCCGAGGGTGTTGCAATTTATAACGCGATTAAAGGGTTTGATGGGTCGGTGACGCTTTTTGTGGAGGCTATTGCGGCCTCCGCAGCCGGTCTAATTGCCTTGGCTGGCGACACCGTGACCATGAAACCAGGCGCCATGATGATGGTGCATGACCCGACAAAACAGACCACTGGTAATGCCGAAGATCATAAGCGTTCGCTGTCTCAGCTTGAGCAGATAGCTACTGCGGTGACAACGATCTACACGACCGAAACCGGCCTGCCCGATGAAACTATTCGCGCCATGATGAAGGCAGAGACCTGGCTGACCGCCACGGAAGCGGTGGAGCAGGGATTTGCTGACGATGAAATAGCGGCCGGTGGGGTCACGATGTCTTTGCCATGGTTCGACTACGGCCAGTTTTCCAATCTGCCCAAAGAGATTTCCTTGCAGCTTACGCCGCAGGGTGGGGATGGTTCGCGCCGCCCTCAAATGCAAGCGCCGCACGGGGTGGCGCCGAAACCGAAGGAGCCCGTGATGGCTAAATCCAATGACAAGCCCAACGGAAAGCCCGTTGGTGAAGAGACCGTGAAGCCTGAAGCGGGTCCCACGCCTGAAATGACGGCGAAGCCTACCAAGGCCACCGCCGCTCCCGATGCGGGCGGGAGCCTTCAGGCAGTAACTGCGGAAATCGGTCGCCTTGGTGTGAGCCTCGACTTTACTGCTGCGCAGGTGGTGGAGCTGCAAGCTAAACATACCACGATTGAAGCGGCCCAAAGAGAAATGCTGGAAATGGTCAGCATGGAGCGCACTGGCGGCGATAGGCCCTCCCCTACGCCAGGTCCGGCCACCATTGAGCGCGATGAGGTGGACACACGGCGCGCCGGTATGACCGCAGCGCTTGTAGCGCAAATGACGGGCAATGCCCCCGTTGATGATCGTGGCCTTCCGTTTATGAATATGTCCCTCGTGGATATGGCCGCCCTATCGGTTGGGCGTGCAAATGAGCCTCGCCGCACCCATGCACAACGTGATGCGCTTTTGAGTGCAGGCTTTCACACGACATCAGACTTCCCTGAAATCTTCGGCGATTCCATCAACCGTGTGCTACAAAACCGCTACATAAACGAGGTGCCCACCTATCGCAGCATTGCCCGTCAGCGCAATTTCGCTGACTTCCGCGAACACACCATGGTGAAAGCCGGCGACTTCCCGCGCCTGCAAAAAGTGGGTGAAGGGGGTGAGATCAAACACGGTACGTTCTCCGAAAGTGCGGAGAAAGCATCAGTGGTACCCTATGCCATTCAGTTTGCCATTACCCGCCAGATGATGGTGAATGACAATCTGGGCGCGATTTCCGAGATTATCGGTGATCAGGGCGGCGAAGTGGCAGACTTTGAGGAGCGCACTTTCTATGAATTCTTTGGCTCCGCCAAGCTGGCAGACGGTAAGGCCATATTCCACGCTGACCACAACAACCTTGCAGGTTCCGGTGCTGCCATCACGGTAGCCTCTGTAGGTGCCGCCCGTGCCGCCATTCGCAAACAAAAGTCACTGGATGGTCGCCCGATCCGTGTGCAACCTACCATCCTTTTAGTGGGGCCTGACAAGCAGCTGGAAGCGCAGCAGCTGGTCACCAATGTCACGCCTAACGAAACTGGTCGGGTAAACCCCTTCAGTGGCACGCTCACCGTGGTTTCACCTTCTTACCTTTCCGGCAATGCTTGGTATCTGCTTTCCGCGCCCAGCGCCAATTCCAACTATGTTTGGGGTTATCTGAACGGGTATGAGGCCCCCCGTCTGCGCATGGAGGATCATTTTGGCCAGCAGGGTGTGGGCGTTTCTCTGGAGCATGACTTCGGTGTTGGCGCGATGGATTTCCGCGCCGGTTACAAAAACCCTGGCGCCTAAACGCTTGTGACACGGCGGGCCGGTTGATCCGGCCTGCCGCCCGCAGCCCCATGGTGGGGTGGCAAAGATTTTCGGAGAATAACGATGAAAAATTATGTGCAGCATGGCGATACACTTCCCCTGACCGCACCATCCGGAGGCGTTGTTTCTGGGATGCTTTATATCATCGGCAGTCTGGCTGGTGTCGCGCTTGGCAGCGCCGCCGAAGGGGATGCCTTTGAGATGAAAACGTGTGGCGTTTTTGATCTTCCCAAAACTGCCGCCAATGTGGTGGCTGAGGGGGCAAAGCTCTATTGGACCGGTTCGGAGTTGACCACCACCGCCTCTGGCAATGACCTTGTGGGGGTGGCTGTCGCTGCCGCAGGCAATGGTGTTGCCACAGCCCAGGTCAAGATCGGTCCAAGTCTGTAAGGGCTGAATCGTGGCGTTGAATAACCAAATGGCTGCGGTTGTCGCTGATGTGGTCGCCGTCGTGCATGGGGATGAGGTGACCGTATTCCCTATGCACAAGCCCAAGGGCCGGAACGCCAAGTCAGAGCCTGATCCGGATCGCGCGCCTGTCACGTTGGACGGGGTGATTTATCGCCATAGCGAGGATGACCGGCAATCAGGCCACTCCAACCCTGTCGGCATGATGGGCGGGGTGGATCGCACGATCCACGCTGGGGATGATCTGACGCTCACGCTGCAATTGTCGCCTGGCACCGTAAAGCCAGGCGACAAAATTGAAGTGAGCGCTTGCGCGGATAGCGACTATCGGGGGCAGGTTTTTCAAGCTGGTCGGGTTCGCCCGGATGGTGTGGCCACACTTGAAGTGCAGCTTCTCCCCGCCAAGGGCTAAGTCATGCTTGCCACGGAAATCATGCGCCTGACGGCGTTGGAGTTGTTGTGCCCGACGGAAGCCCTGACGGGCAATCGACCTTTCCCGACGCTTGCGGCAGGTCGGGTTTATGACAGCGCCATCATTCCGGTGGAGGCGTTGAGCGAGGATGACGATTTTACACCTGTGTTGTCTCTTTATTCCGGTGAGGCAAGTGGTGGCACTCAACGGGGTGCCATGGGTGGTGATCTGCTCTTTACCGGCGTTCTGGACGTGGTGGGGGAATTGGCCGTTCGAGCCGATTTTTCCGGCGATAGTGACGGCGGGGATCTATCCATGCCGTTAATGTCTGAAAATGACCCTGATGCCCAGGCCACATTGGCGGCTTTGTTGGCGCAGGCCCGTTTTGCCATTGAGCGCAGCCCGGAAGGGGCCGCTTTTCGGCAAGTGGTGATGGGTCTGGAAAGCATCCAGATGATGCCCATGGCGGTGGCTGATATTGATGTGCGGTTTTTGCGGACCACCATGCGCATGACGTTTCGGATGCGCGATGACTGCTTTGATATGACCAGCGGCAAGCCGCAGCATTTTGAAGCCCTGCTGGACCGTTTGCCGGAGGGCTCACCCAATTTTGAGAAGCTGACAAATCTGCTGACACGGTTCTCGCCACCTGTCGTGGGCGACCTTGAGGTGCCGGACATCGTGCAGGCCGCCAATTATTCAGGAATTAAGGAGCCGTCCGCCCCATGAGTAAGACAAAAAAACCGATTTATTGGCTGACCAATCGGGATGCCTTTTTCCCCATGCCGGATCGCGGTGGGCGAGCCTTTGGCAAGGAAGGTGAACGCATTGACCCGCTGGAGCCTTACTACGCCACCGCCATCCGCCAGGGCGATCTGACCCCGGACAAGCCGGACATTTCCGCTACGGCTGCGGCCACGAAAGTTACGCCCCAAAAGGCTGA
Source organism: Pseudomonadota bacterium (assembly GCA_039198355.1). Taxonomy (GTDB): domain Bacteria; phylum Pseudomonadota; class Alphaproteobacteria; order Rhizobiales; family Rhizobiaceae; genus Pseudahrensia. The sequence goes on along the minus strand of JBCCTO010000037.1, from coordinate 15,720 downwards.
TAAAAAGAAGGATGAGACCCAATGAGCAATGCAGGTTTCGACACGATCCCCGGCGATATTGTCGCCCCAATCATCACGTTTGAGGTGAATTCTGGCGGCACATTCACCAATGAAAGCCGGGGCCTCGTCATTGCGCCCAAATCTACGGACGGCACGATGGATCAGAACGTGCCTTACTTCCCGGCCAACCGCTCGGAAGCCCGTCAGCTGGCCGGTAAGGGATCCATTCTTTCGGATATGTATCGGCGTTTCTCGCTGCGCAATGCTTTGAACGTCTGGATGATGTCTGTTGCTGATGTGGGTACAGCGCAGCAGGTGACCGTGACCATCAACACCGCTGCCACCGGCACCGGCCGGATTCAGATTGCCGGTCAAATGGTGACCGTTGGCACAGACGTGGATGACACGCCTGCCGCTATTGCAACGGCACTCGCCGCCGCCATCAACTCTTATTACGACCCGCTGACCGAGGCGGAATTGCCTTACACAGCCACTGCGGCCTCTGCCGTGGTCACGCTGACCGCGCGGCACAAGGGTGTCATTTTTGAGGGCGTGGATATCTGGCTGGATGACCGGAACGCCAATTCTTTCATCGGGAATGTGACAATCGACACGCCAACGGCGGGTGCGGGTGATCCCAATCTTTCCGCCCCGTTGGCCGCGATTGATGAAAACAATTGGGATTGGATTTACATTCCCTTCAGCGATGACGCGAATTTTGCCCGCTATGAGGCACTGCTTTCCGATGTGTCTGGGCGGTGGGCGTGGAGCAAGCAACTTTACGGGCATGTTTTCACGGCCAAGCGCGGCTCCACAGCTGAGATCACTACCTATCTTGATGCGAAAGACACGCGCCACGTTTCCACGGTGTTTTCTTTCACGGCATCGGGCGACGCCACACCGATCTGGGGGGTGCTGGCGGAGCAGATGGCACCGCTACACAATTGGCTATCTGACGGGACAGGTGGCGGTGTGACCCGTGCCCATGACGGTTTGCCGGCGGAGGGTCATAAAACGCCGCGGGTGCGTGCGTCCTGGCCGGATTACAATTTGCGTAACACGCTGCTCAAATTGGGTGGCTCGGTTTGGCGTGTGAACAATGCCGACAAGGTGGTGCTTTCCAAAGTGGTGACCCACCATAAGACGGAAAACGATGCGCCGGACGCTACGTTCCGCGACATACAGTCTATCGCACAGCTCACCTATGGTTTGCGGCGCATCCGCGCCCAGCTTGCCTTTGAGCACTCCAACCGCATAGCAGCGGATGATGATGTTCTGTCACCTGATCTTCCGGCTTCCACCACGCGGGATGTGGAGGCCACGCTGGTGCAAACCTATACAGAATTGGTGGAGGGGGGCGTGTTCCGCAACACGCAAGCCTTCACCGAAGCGGTGCGGGTCACGCGGGATAACGGAAACCCCAATCGTTACAACATATTTGCGCCCATCCTGCGCGGGGTGCCGCTCGATATCATTGCGGCAAACGCCACCATTTATCAAAAACAGATTCCCGCTGCGTAACCGCACGGGTACTAGCAAAGGAGAGCCGACATGGCTGGACGCGATTTTGGCGGGGAGATGACCCTGAAGCTTTCCACCGGCGTGGAGTTTGTTTTGCGACAACCGCCGAAGGTAATGAAAACCGATTTGGAGGCGGATGCGGAAACCAATCAGGATGGTTCCGTTGACCGTGTTTTCACGCTCACTGACCGTGAGATGGCGTTTGAATTCCGCGATGACGGGCAGGATATCGAAGCCATTCAAAAAGGCCCGCGCTTCAATGCCAGTCTGGTAGAAGTGCAGTCTGGCATCACCCATATCTGGACGGATGTTTTCCTGAAAGGCCGACCGAGTGATGCCCGCGAAAACGGCCAAGTGAGTGGCGTTTCTATCTCTGGCGGACGCTATCAGCGTAAGGCTGTTGCCTGATGGAAACGGTTCGCCTTTCCAAAGCCTACCAGATGCACGGGAAATCTTTTGATGCTGTGGTGTTGCGCCCGCCCACGCTGGCAGATCGCATGGATATTGGCCCCATCGAATTGGACCAATATGCCAATGGTACGGTTATCCGCATGGAATTGACCGAAAACCTCAACGATTACATCAAGCGGCTTGTGCAACCCCCTGTCACCATTGATGTGCTGGACATTCTTTCCCTACAGGATGCGGAGGCTTTGATCGGTGCGGTGCGTGGTTTTTTTTACCCGGCGGCCTTGTTGACCGAGGCGAACAACAAGCCGACGAGCTCGTCTTCATCCTCGGATGGGATGCGGGACGGATCAGTGCACTGACATTTGCACAGATTGACTATTGGCACACCCGTGCCTGCAAGCGCTTGAATAAGGATTGACGGCATGGCCAACCGGACCATTGAAGCGGAGCTGCTGCTCACCGCTAAAGACCGGACCAAGCGTGCTTTCGATTCCGTATCAAAGCAGCTGGCTCAGGCGGAGCGGCAGGCGAAAAAATATAATCGCCAGCAGTCCGTCATGGCCCGCCGTGCCGCCATGGCTGCGCGGGGTATAGCTGCGGTTGGTGGAGCGGCAGTGGTTGCCTCTGCGCAATCTTATCGCAAATTCTCCGGCGATGAGCGCACGCTGACCCGTATTGGCATTACCGCCGAAGCCACGCGGGAACAAATGGCCGCTGTGCGCGATGAATTGTATGGCCTGGCCAGCAACACGGGGATGCAATTTTCTGACAGCATCAAAGGGCTGGATGCGCTGACGGCTTCGGGGCGAAGCCTCAAGGAAGCCATGGCGCTGTTGCCCTCGGTGATGGCCACGGCTCAGGCTTCCGGTGCGGATGTGGCAGACATCGCCACCTCTGCGGATGCCCTTGCCGGGTCGCTTAAAATATCCGGCGAGAACATGCAGACGGCCTTTGACATTATTGTGGCTGGCGGTAAGGCGGGCAAGTTTGAGTTGCGCGACATGGCGCAATTCATTCCGTCCCTTGCCCCTGCATTCCAAGCACTCGGGTATGAGGGCGAAAAGGGCTTGCAGAAACTGGTGGCGGCCCTTCAGGTGGTGCGCAAAACCACCGGCACATCCGGCGAAGCGGCCACGGCGTTTATGGATGTTATCCAGAAGATGGAGACGGACACCGTCACCAATAAATTCAAGAAATTCGGTGTCGATCTGCGCAAGGAATTGGCCGCTGCCCGCAAGGAAGGCAAAGACGTTCTGGAGACTTTCATCAATTTGAGCCGCGAGGCGATCAGCGGTGACATGTCAAAACTGCCGCAATTGTTTGCTGACAAGCAGCTGCTGACTGGTATGCGGGCCTTAATGAATGGCGCCGATGACATGGAGCGCTTTATGAAAGCGCTTTCCAACGTTAAGGGCACGACCCTGCGTGATTTAGGTGTCGTGCTGGATGACCAGCAGGCAAAGCTAGATAAGGCGGCTAACTCTGCTGGGCGCCTTGCCTCATCTTTGGGTGCTATTGTTGCTGGCCCAATTGGCAACGTCATGGACGGGGCCGCCAATATGGTGGAGCGTGAAATTGCTGCCGCCCGCGGCCGTGAAGTGCTTTCCAAAAAATATGGCGAAAGTGCTACTGAATTCCGGCGGCGCTTTCGAGAGCACTATCGCGCCAATAATGACATGGGTTTTATTGAGGGTCCCATAGATCAATACAATATGGCCGAAGCTGAAAACGAGTTGCTGGCCAAGTGGGTGACGGGCGGCTTCAAAGGCGACCCGATGGACATCGTGCGGCAAGAAGCTGACAAATTAGCCGCTGCCCTGCGGGCGCAACGGGAAGGCTTGCAAAGCGGCAATCGGGGTCGCGGGCCGGTGCCGACAATTGACAGGGTGAGCCCGGGTTCCTCCGGCCTGCGCGTCCCGTCTTTCCAAGATCGCCGCGATAGACCTTTGCACGTTTCCGATCCCGTGAAGGTAACTGCGGGTTACCAGCAAGCCGCAGCGGGCCGGTCCAATGACCGTGCTACTGCGGTCGCTTTGTTGGAGCGCTTCGAACGCGAAGCGGAAAGCCGCCAACAGCGTGCAGGGCTTGGCAAAACCATCGCTCCTCTTAAGCGGTCACCCGAACCTATTGACGAGTCTAATCAAGCCCACGCCGAGCGGGTCATTGCTAATATTCGCACTAAAGCCTCGGTAGATACAAGCACAGCCATGCAAAACCTTAAAGGGCTGCAGCGGTCAGCGGAAAAGCCAATGGCTAGAACGCTGCATCTCAATACTAGTGTAGCAGAGCAAGCTATTGACCGTTTGCACCGCGCAGGTGTTGCTAGGGCCAATGATGTTATGCAATCTCTTTCGCGCTCTATGAACCAAACAAATTTGGCTCCTGCAGACAAGGTGACCTTGGAAAACAAGTCTATTGTGGATACAGACCAGGCTTTTCAAAGCCTTGCCGAATTACGACGATCTGCCGAAGCCCCAATGACTGCAAATATTCAGCTTAATACTGATGCAATAGAGCAAAACATTGATCGTTTGCGCCGCGCAGGTGTTGCTAGGGCCGATGATGTTATGCAATCGCTTTCGCGTCCCATAGACCAGACCAATTTTGCGCGTGCAGAGAAAGCGATCTTTGAACACGAAGCCGTTGTGGATACCGGCCAAGCCTTTCAAAGTCTCGAAGGTCTCCGCAGGTCAGCCGAAACGCCCATGGCTGGGACGGTGCAGCTTAACACGGGCGCGGCCGAGCAGGCTATTGACCGATTGCACAGCAAGGGTCAAAGCCTGTTGCAGATGCTTGGCCAAGTGGAGAAAAAAGCCAACAATCTGCGCCTACCCTCCGGCAGCGGGGGCGCCAAATCGCTGCCCCGTGCTACTGGAAACCGCCGCCGTACCATGCCTGACGCGGGTATCGCCAAGCCATGACGGATTGGTCCAAACGGTTTCGCCGGGCTTCGGTGGCTGGTGTGCGCTTTTGGGTATTGTCCGAAAGCCCAGTCAAAGAGCGGCGGGTTGCGGTGCACGAAATCTCCGGTGGTGAGCAGGCCGTTACGGAGGATATGGGGCGCGGCAATGGCGAGATCGTTGTTCAAGCCTATGTGGCGGGCGATGCGGCGGACACCGAAGGTAATGCCCTGGAGGCGGTTTTTGACATTCCCTCCCCGGTTCCTCTCACCTTGCCCATGGATCCGGCGCAGATTGTTCACGCGCAAACCTGTGCCCGCAATCGTAAGCGGGACCGTAATGGCTTCATCGCTTACGATCTTACATTTTTGCCCGCTTCCAACGGGGCTGCCGTGGAAGCCTCGGCGCAAACGGCCATGCGGGATGTTTGGGCGGCGGGCAGTGTAGTAGTGGCCACGGCCATTGGAGGCCTGTTGTGATTTTGGCATGGATGAGCGGGCTTGCGGACAGACACCTTGTTTCCGCCGATGACATGGCCCGTGCGGAGCGGCTTTTATCCGATGCGCGGGCCCGGCAGGACGGTGCGGCTATTTTGGCCCTCGCGCAAGACATTGCCGAGGCGGCGGATGCGGACACCCTTGCGCGGGATTTGGCGCAGCCACCGGCGGGTGAAGTGGAAACGGAAACGGTGATGATCGCCATGCTGGCCGCCGCCATGGAGGTAATGGCCGTAGCCAATCGGAACCTTGATGATAGAGATGCCGCCATGAAGGCTCGCGCAGAGTTAGCAGCCAAGGCTGATGCCCTTTATGGCGCATTAAGCGCGTTTTTTGGAGCGGATGTGCTGATATGGTTTATGGGTGTTGTGGGAACCGGTTTGCGCCTTCTTTCAAACCGAGTAACCGCATTACCCCCTCTTGTGCGTGTGGAGACCCCTTTTCCTGTAAGCGCAACCGTGCTCGCCTGGCGGCTTTATGGAAATCCTGCACGCGGTCGTGAATTGGTGCAGCGCAACCGTGTGGCCACGCCAGCAATCATGCCGACACAATTGGTGGCGCGGGCTGTCTGATGCCATCGGAAATCGTCATCCTCACCGTTTCGGGCAAGGTCCTACCCCATAAGTCTTGCGTGCTCAATTGCGGCGCGGAAGAGGTGGAACGGGATGCAACATTTGAGGTGGCTTATAATGGGCCGGGCATTCCTTGTGAAAAAGGTGAGCCTGCCACTGTGCACATAAGCGGTGAGTTATGGCTGACGGGTGAAGTGCGGGACATGAATCCAAGTCATGACGAGAATGAGCGCAATTATAGCGTGGCGCTTATTTCGCGGACTTGTGACGCTTCGGAATGTTCCGTGGATCACCCACAGGGTATTGCGGAAAATGTGGACCTGCTGGAAATTGCACGCACTTTCGACACTGCGGGTGTGGGTGTGGAGGGTGATGTGGTGACGCCAAAAAAGCGGACCCACAAGGTCATCACCGGTGAAACGCTGATCGACACCATCGAGCCGGATGCGGCGGCGTTGGGCATTTTGATTTACGACACGCCGGAAGGAAAGCTGAGGTTAGCCGACAAGCCGGAAGGGCGCCACTCCGGAACGCTGCAGCGCGGGGTGAATATTAAATCCGCCTCGGCCAATCTGTCATCGGCCCGGGACTTCTCCAAGGTCAAGGGCCGTGGGCAAAACAGCCATGGCACCAATGCCACCTCCTTTCACCCCGATGCGGTGGCCAGCAATCCGGACGCCAAGCGTGAGCGGGTTTTGATCGTGGTACATCAAGGTGAGGCCACAAAAGACCGGCTTAAACAGCGGGTGAAGTGGGAGGCCAAGCGCGCCGCCGGAAATGGCACGACGGCCAGCATCATCACCCCCGGTTGGCGCGATGAGGGCGGCAAGATATGGGACCGGAATTTTCTGGTCTCGGTGGATGATGACTGGATCGGCGTGCAACAGGACATGGTGACGGCGCAAGTTTCGCTTTCGCAAGATGCGGAGGGCGGCACCGAGGCCACGCTGAATTTGAAGGACCCACGCGCCTTGGGTGGTCAAAACCCGCGCGGGAAATCGGCACCGTCATGGTCTGCGCCTGGAGACGCGACGGCGGACTATAAGGAGCAAGCCCTGTGAGGGAGACGGGCCTGACGCGGTTTAGCTTTGATGGCACAGTAGATCATCGTGGTGGCCAGCAATTTGTCAACGGTCGCGGCTTTGCGGGGGATGACTTCCGCAACGTGTTCCGGCCGGAGCCCCACGGTTTCGCCTCGCACCCGGTTAAGGGTGGACAGGGTCTTGTGTTGCAATCGCGGGGCGCGCGGGATGCAGGTTACGTCATGGGCGGTGAAAACCCCCAGATGCGGCCCAGCCTGACGCCGGGGGCGTCGGCGCTTTACGATCAGAACGGGCATATTTTGAAGGTGTTTGATGACGGCATGGTGCTGGACGTGAAAGGTAAGTCCATCACCATGTCAGCCGGCAGCGGTTACACGCTGACGGGGGATGTGCGCATTGAGGGTGCTCTGCACGTTACTGGCAATATCACGACAGATAGCACCAACCCAAACGCCCACAGCCACTAGCGCCCTATGAAAATTACACCTCTCACCTTGGCAGCGGAGACGTTGCTGGATCCCGACATCGTTTGGAATGGCCGGGTGGGTTCGCTGCGGGTAACGCCACATGACCACCCCAGCAACCCTGCCGGCTTCCAGGCGGAGCAGGCCATCGCCACGGCAGTGCTGATTTGCCTTCAGACAGACCGGCGGGTGGACCCAAGCGAGTTGGCGGATGGTGAAGAAAACCGGGGCTGGCCGGGGGATGGGTTTGATCTGGAGCCCGGCGAAACGCCGCTCGGTTCACGCCTGTGGCTGCTACGTCGCCGTGCCTTGACGGAAGAAATTGAAATCGAGGCGCAGGACTACGCCGAGGAGGCGCTGCAAACACTGATTGATCAAGGCGTTTTTGTGCGTGTGAAAGCTACGGCGCGGGCTGATTTTGAATTCAACCGGCTTGACCTGACGGTGGACGGTTTTGGTGAGGAAGGTGCAGCCACCTTCCATGAACGATATCAGATTTTGTGGGACCAGCTTGATGGCGTTTCTGCCCCGCTCGCTTGACGACATTTCGCGCCAGGTGCGCGGACTGTTTCGGCAATACATCACCGGCACGGATGCCAGCCTGAAGCAAAACGTCACTTATGTGCTGGCCAAAGTGCTGGTGCTGATGGGGCGGGACTATGAGCTGCGGCTGGAATATCTGGCCCGCCAACGGTTTTTGCGCACGGCGGATGATATTCATGTGGAGGCGCTTTGTGCTGACATTCGCATCTATCGTCGCAAGGCCTCTCCGGCCAAAGGGTTGCTGGACGTAACGGGCCTGGCCAATCAAACCTATCCGGCGGGTCTGGAATTTATTGTTGGCAATCTGATTTTTGCTGTGCAGGAGCCGTTCACTATGGATGCGCAGGGGCAAGGTCAAGCCAAAGTGCAGGCTTTGATGGCGGGCAGCGCAAGCAATCTGGAGGAAGGGGCACAGCTTGCCCTTGTGGACCCGCAGACAGCGCCAACGCTGGGCCAGACGGCAACGGTTGCCATCGGCGGCTTCGGTGGTGGGGCTGATATCGAAACCATCAGAGCGCTGCGGCGGCGGGGTTTGGCGCGGCAGGGCCAGCCCCCCAATGGCGGGAATTTGAATGACTACGTGAATTGGGCTTTAGAGGTGCCAGGTGTGACCCATGCTTGGGCCTATCGGTTTGCCAATGGCGCAAACACCATCGGGGTGTTGTTTTTGTTTGCCGGTCGTGTGAACGGGATTCCGGAGCAAGGCGACGTGGATGCGGTTAACGCCTATATTCTTAAGCGCCAAATGGTGCGCATGGACCCAGTGGCAGCCGCGCCGGTGGCCCGCTCAATCAATCTGACGATTGCCGATCTGGTGGGCGATACGCCGGAAACCCGCGCAGCCATCGAGGCTGCTGTGGCTGCGCTTTACATGAAGCGCGTGCGGCCTGGCACAACGGCGGAACCGTTTACCCTGTCCCGGTCATGGCTGGTGGAAGCCATTGCCGGAGCCGCCGGTGAGACAAGCCATCGCCTGACAGAACCAGCCGGCGATATCGTTTTGACGGGCGGGGAATTTCCAGTGATGGGCACCGTGACCTATGTTTGATCGCACAGGCGATAACCGTATCACCAAAATCGCAAGTGTGAATGACGGTAATGACGTTATTATCAACACAGCAGATGCCCTGTCCAATCCGACTGTAGAGGCGCTGACAGTCCAAAACATTGGCCACCTGCCGGTGGGCGCGGCGTGGGGCACGCCCGATGGCAGCGCTCTTCCTCTAACGGATTTCTGGGCTTCAGTGGTGCGCGGACTTTCGGCCCCGTGGGCCTATCTGTACCGACGCGGTTACCAGATGACGCTGGAAATGCGCCTGTTGACGCTTAACGAAACGCTACCGGATTGGGAGGCGGATTTTGGTCTGCCCGACGATTGCGGACCGCTACCTGAAGGAATTTCCGCGCGCATTACCGCTCTTGTGGCCAAGGTGCGCAACGCAGGCGTTATCACGCCGACGGATTATATCACGGTAGCCAATGACCTTGGGTACACGGTGGAAATTGAAGAGGTCTATTCATTCGAGTGTGGCTTTAGCCAATGTGGTGGAGATCATGAAACAGGAGATGTGCAGCAAGAAGCGTTTTGGATTGTCCATGTAATAGGTCTCGCAGTTTCTTACTTCCGCGCAGCTGAATCGGAAGTCTCGGTGGACCCTTTATTCTCTTTGCCGGGAATAGATCCCTTGCGCTGCCAATTTGAAAAACTTGCTCCCGGCTGGACCCTGCCGGTGTTTTCTTATGAAGGAGATGTGTCGTGAAGTATCACCCCCCCGTAAATGCATCAAATCCAAACGCGGCTTATGTGGATCGAGACACTCCAAACGCTCAGCGGGGATCCGCCGTACCCGCTAAAGCCATTGAGCATCCACAACGTGAGATTGCAAATGCGATTGATGACCATTTAGGCAGTGGAGCATTTAATTCAGGCCAAGACGAAGTCGATTTGCGGCAACTCTCTAGGATTTTCACACAGCTTCGATCTGGTGCTGATGCGAATTTCGACATTCGTGTTGATGGTTGGCAATCATCTCCGCCTATCAATCCAGTTAATGGCGCAAGATATGTGGTCAAGTCATCAGGCGCTGATGGATGGGCATCGAAAAGCGAAAAGATTGCGATATGGCGGGGTGAGGATTGGGTTTATTATGATGCCAAACCCGGCCTGTTAGCGAACTTTGAAGACCAGGGAGTACTTACAGTTTTGTGGTTTAACGGGTCTGCGTGGGATGTTTTACTAACTAACTTGGACATCTCTGAATTAGATGACCGCTTTATCCCTCAAATCATCGACGGTCGGGCCCAAACAGAGGTGTTGGACCCCGGTTTGCCGGATGAGAACCAAGTAAATTTGTTTCCGGTACCAGGGTCGGGGTCTATCGGCCAATACGCAGCGATAACTGGTGCCTTAGATGTTGAATTCCGCCCTTTGTCAGGGGCCGGTCTTATTCGTTTGGTGTTTCGTTTGCAGATCAATAGCCGCGAAGACGGAATCGTTGTTTATTACGTCTCAGGCGAATTCAACGATGCCGGCTTTCTCCAAAACGTCGATATCTATTCTAACAATCCCTCTGGGGCCAAGAAGGTTTACATTCACTTTGACAACAGCGATGGGCCTGTTTGGCACTTCTATGTGGGTGATTTGACCGATGTACACACTATGGCCAGCGTCCACTGCACGATGCAGTCTGTGGTGTCAGATAAGCACGATAGCCAGACCAGAATAAATCTGGGGTCGCTTAAGCCACGCTACGAATCCACCGCTTTTAAGGGCACTTACCTTCGCAGAATTGACGTGAGGGACGATATTGCGTTTCGACGTTTCGTCGGGTCTTTTTTCTCAGCCCGGACCAACAGCCCAGCAAACCTGCTTGTACCAAACGAGACTTGGACCAAGGTTTATGCTCCGGTCCAATTGTCGGACCTTGGTGATTTTTACAGCATAGCTAGGTCGAGATTCGAACCCCGACGGTCGGGTTCCTACTTGTTCCACTGGACAATACATTGGCTCGCTGGTTCGCCAACAAACATTCCGGTCTTTAACAGCGCGATATTCAAAAATAGTGACCCAGGTAATTCATGGCCGGGATCATCATCGTCCGCCACCCGCTACGGCGGCATATCAGGCGGTTCAGCCGAAATTTTCATGAACGGGACTACTGATTACGTCGATCTTTATGGGCTGTGTTCCTTGCCTAGCGGCGGCAACGGAAAAATTACCTATGCCAGTTGGACGTCTTCTTTCTACGGAGTTCTCTCATGACCGAACAACACAATGACGATCACCTGTCTGAGGAAGTCATTGCTCCTGAAAATCAGGCGGTGCAAAGCGTTATCACCTTCGCATCCCTTGCGCACAGCGACTGCGCACGACAGCTGTTGTCAGATGAAGACCTTGCTCGCGTTATAAGCGGCACTCTGGCAACACCTCTGGACGACGGCCGCCTTGAAGTCCGAGGAAGTCCTGAAATTATTGCGCTTTTGAAGGCAGTTTCACCAACGCCAGAGGCCATGGCGGAACAAGAACGCGCACGGGCCTTGGTCGATATTGAGAGCGAGCACGCCGAAACGCTGCGGCGCTTGACGGGCAATTCTACAATTGAAGAGCGAGACACGTGGAGCCGCCAACAGAAATGGGCGGAAGCTCATCTGGCTGGAGACAGTCAATATGATGCGCTCTTGGCCAGTCTGCTTACCCCTGCTGAAAGGGAGGTGGCAGGCGAGAATGCGGCCACCGTGATGGCCGAAAAAATCCGCGCAAAAGTTGAGTTCACCGACCGACTCATTTCCAAGGCGGGTGGGACAAAGCGGGAGGCGGAGAAGGCCGTTGAGGCCATGGAAACTGCCGCTGAAATCCAAGCCTTCCGCGCCGGTCTGAAGGCTACCAAAGCGCAGCGTGAAGCCGACTTCGTGGCAGAAATGCAAGCCTTAAGCCAGTGAACGATCACTGCACCCTTTGGTGGGACCGGTTGTTCGGCAAAGACTGGAGCCACTGCTGCGCCGCCCATGACGAGGCCTATGCAATCGGCATTGATCGCGGCTTGGCTGATGCGGTTCTAGAAGCTTGCGTGGCCGCCGCCAGTGGCAGCCCACTTTTGGGCCTTATCATGTTCGCCGGGGTGTCAGCCTTCGGTTGGCTGTTTTACCGCCGCGCATCTCGCACACACCAACACTGATAGCACCACAATTTGAACAGGGACACGCCCCCGGCAACGGGCGGCGCGATGCGTTATGCAACGTCAACTCACAAAAAACGAATGGAAGGACGTGCAGCGACAGCTCAGGCGGCGTGGCTTTGATCCAGTTTACATCGACGGCATTCCTGGCAAGCTCACAGACAAGGCCATTGTGGCCTTCAAGCGCTCCATTGGCTATCGCGCCCGCCCGTATCTGGGGCCGCTCACTTGGGCGGCTCTTTTTGAAGACAAGGTGGACCCATACGCCAAGGCTCCCGCTGATGTGAAGGATGTCGTTGGTGGCAACAAGCGCCCACCATGGTTGCGCCTTGCTTATGCCAACTTGGGCCTGCGTGAAATTCGTGGGTCTCGCCACAACCGCAAAATAGTGGGTTGGTGGGAGCAGCTTAAACTTCATTTCCGTGACGATGAAACGCCGTGGTGCGCAGGTTTCTTAAACGCCATTGTTCAACAAGCTGGTTTTGCTATTCCGCGCAAATATCGTGCGGCGGCATTGGGCTGGCGATGGACAGCGCACGGCACTCGCCTTGATGGCCCCGCCCTTGGCGCAATCATGGATATGACGCGCCCCGGTCGCCCCGGTTCTGGTCATATTACATTCGTCGCAGGGCGTGATGACAAAGGCCGCGTGATGGGGCTGGGCGGCAATCAGGGCAACATGGTTCAGATCAACCCATATCACCCCACGGCCCGTGACGCGCGATACTATTGGCCTCCCGGCTATCCACTCCCCACGAAAACTGGAGTTGACACGATGCCTCTGATTACGCGGGGCGGCAAGGTTCTTACCAACGAAGCATAGGGGTCCGTCATGGCCGCTTTTATCCGCATTTTTCTGCGCTATGTGGCAGGTGTTCTCATCGCCCATGGTGTTTTTTCCGATGCTGACGCAAACCAGCTGATTAGCGACCCCGAATTGGTCGCCGCTATCGAAGTGGGGCTGGGCGTTATAGTCGGTATTGCCGTTGAATGGTGGTATGCCGCCGCGCGCCGGTTTGGCTGGGCGAAGTGATTGCCACCGTCGCCGCATGGCTGGTGCGGACCATCGGCATCGGCGGTTGTGTGGCATTGGGCATTGTTGCTTTTTACGAGGGCGTGCCGCTCGCGCGCAAAATTCCTTTTATCGACCGGGTGGACTTCATTGGACCGCTGATTGCCGGGCGAGTGGAATTGGAGCGCCGCGCCGCCCGCGCCGAGCGTGATCGCTATTGGATCGCCAAGGTCGCGGAAGCGGAGCGCACCCTCGAACGGGAGCGCGTGGTCGCCGCCCGTGATCTGGCCGCCATAGAAGCCGCTTACAACGCCGAGCGAGACGCGCTTGCCGCTGCTGACGACAAACGGGCGGCTGATCTTAAGATTGCGCTCCAGCGGGCGCGAGAAGCTCAAGGACAAGCTAATGAAAACCGCACTGCGCCTTGCCGCTGCACTGACTTGCCTGTTGACCCTGGCATCCTGCAACACATCAGGTAGCGTCAAGTCTCTGGCTAAGGTTCCGCCGGTTACGATCCCGAAAAGCCTTAAGCGGCCTTGTGACAGGCCCTTGCCCATACCGGAAGGCACGACTCATGCGGGCCTCTATAAAATCCACCAAAGAGATCGCGCTGCACTCCGGCGGTGTGGAAAATCCAAGGCATCATTGGCGAAGGCGGCGGATCGTTTGGAAAGGGCGCAATGACTTTGGCAAACCTCCCTCCCCCCAACGGCTTCACGCGCGGGTTCCGACGTGTTTGCGCCGTCCTGGCCTTTGCGTTTTTTTTGGGGCTGGTGGGCCTGTCCAGTTTTGAGATCATCGCCAGCCCGCCTGTCACAACCTACCTGTTTTTGCTGCTAGTGGCGGGCTTCGTTGACCCTGCCATTGCCGGGGGTTTGATTGAAATACTCAAAGGAAAAGGCAAATGACGCGGAATAGGTTTTTTGACATTTGCGTTCACGCCCCATTGGCCCTTTTTCAGGCCTTGCTTTTTGCATACCTCGGAGCGGCAGTGCTGGGGTGGGCGTGGAACCAAAATGCGGGCGCGACGGCTTATTTCGTACCGTCGTCCTATTGGATTTCTGATATGGTTCTCCAAATTCGACACCACGAAAGTGGCGACGATCCCATGATCGTATTTCACCGCACCGTCCGTAAGCGGTTTGTCGGCAATTACATCACGGAGTTTCGATCCCAAGACAAGGTCGGATTTGAAGTCTGCCCCACCGATGGTGTGGGGCGGTATGAACCAAATCCTCAAAATCTGTGGACCGCACGCCTATCGGTTTACACCGATGGGTGCAACATTCCCCCGGGGTGCTGGGTGGCTGACACAACAATCGAATTTCCTGCTTGGAGCGGGGCCTCCAAATCAGTTTCCGTTCGGTCTGCGCCGTTTTCCGTGTCAGACGAAGGGTCTGTCAAAAACCACTGTGATCCGCCCGCTCCAGCTGCCCAGCTTTAATTTCCTCCCTGGCGGGGCCTTCCTGCCCGCCCTACTTGCCTGCCCACCAGCAACGGTGTGGCGGGCTTTTTTGTTTAGGGGATGGTTATTACGTTTATCATGGTCACCTCGATTTTCCGTTTTGGGTTACACGATTGGCTGAAAAATTAAATAGAGGTATAGCTTTGTGATGGCACCGCTGAAATGGATCAATCGCGGGGCTCGACACTGAGGCGATTAAGGAGTCAACGCATTGCGACAAGAGGTGATCGAGGTGCGGCTTGCTACAGGTTATCCATATAGTCTCATCATTTCTTCTTTGGAGAAGTGCGAATGGAACGTTGAGCGTACACTCAAATTTCTACAAGGCTTATCTGGGATGCCACTTTTGCCTGAAAATCCTTGGGTTGGTGAGGATGCCTTGCGGCACAAAATAAACAAACGATCGCGGTCGTCAGCGTCTACCACAGCTTGAGAAATTGCTATTTCGCCGAAGTGAACCACCACTTTATCTGTGATCGTTGCCATCGTCCGTCCCCCTGATTCAAATATCGCCAGGGACAATAGAAAGCCCCTGTTTTCGAAGTGCGCTATGAAGTCTTTTGGCGAGTTCATGTCTCGCAGTTTCATCGCCCTTGTTGGCTTGCGAGAGTGGCCCATAGTCGTTGGCAAATTCGACGGCTGCCAGCTTCATTCCTTCAAGACGCTCTCCAAGGTCAATCCCCTTTGCCATCGTCCGTCCCTTTTCGTTTAATCCCTGCCTCACTGGCGTTCCTCTCTTTTCAATTATCGTTCAAGTTGACGATTAGCCCAGCGTTTCGCTCCGGCAAGGGTTTTTCCTTTCCACTGAACCCCTGTGATATCGGCGTAGCGGATCCCTTCGCGCACGTTTACATAAACGTTTGCCCAATAAGCACCCTCATTTCCGTTGATAACAACTGCCTTATTTCCTTTGGTGATTGTCATTGATTGCGCCCGTTTCGCGTTTGAATCTTTGTAACATGAATATACTTAATTCACCCGTGCCTTACGGTCAAGCATTTTTTGAATCATGTTGACACATTTATCCTGAAATTCTATTGATGGCACATGAGCGCCATTCACCAAAAAATTGGATATATGCGGGTCTCCACCGATGAGCAGGACATGCGCTTGCAGC
>JBCCTO010000036.1:0-35533 GCA_039198355.1 Pseudomonadota bacterium | reverse complement strand
GGGGTTTTTTGAGTATTGGCACCCGGAAACGAAGCTTGGTGGGGACCGAAAATGTGATGTTGAAAAAGCTCACGTGCGAAAAAATGCGATCTTTATTTAAGACCCTTAAAACGACCCTGAAAATCAAAACGACAAAAATGTCGTTTTGATTTCAGAAGGCGATCAAAACGGCAAATTTGCCGCTTTGAGATTTACCGCCGCAACGGCGGAAAAAATTGGTGTTTCTGACAGCCAAATTCGCAAGGCAATTCAGGTCACCAAAACGCTGACACCGGAAGTGATTGAAGCCCTGCGCGGCAGGCCGGAAGCGAACAATTTTTCCATCGTCAAAAGCCTGTCCCAACTGCCCGCCAAAAAGCAGGTGAAATTTGCCGAGACGGTGGCGGCGGAAACCGATGAAGCGCCGGTGGATATCCGCGCCGAAATCGCCCGCCAACAGGGGCGCAAACAGACCCCAAAAGTGGAAGCGTGGACCAAGGTGTTCAACGCCTTCATGGGGCTGGGCACAAAAGACCGCAAGCGCTTCCTTTCCGCGCTGGAAGATGGGGGGGTAGTTTGATGACTTGGGAAGAATTGAAACGCGAAAACGACAGGCTGCACTCTACTGCTTTTTCAGTGGCCAATCAGCCGGGAAATCGGGAATGGCTGCGGGCTGTTCGTGACCTTGTTTGGGAAGCCATTCGGGAGGGACGTCGCTTCGACGATTTCCAAGCTGAACTAGCATCACTGCCCGCGCTTTACTGCGACGATCAAGGCCGGAAGGGAGTTGACCAATGACTTTCTTCCCATCCAATTCGTCCAGCCTAAGCATCGATACAGACAGTCTTAAGCGTTCAGTGAGGACGCGCCACGCACCCGCTGAACCATTTTCCCACGCTGATAGATCGTCGAAGCGGGCCAAGTGCAAAAGCATGTTGTCGGCTTCGTTATCAAAGGCCGTGTTGTATGGCGTGGCTTCGATCATATCGATGCGGGCCGTGAACATCGGCTGCAAATCCGAAAGCAGGCTTAAGGCTTGCATCGGAGAGACTGGTTCCGGCGCAGGGTTTGCGTTCGGGTCCGGGAACCGTTCTTGGCAATACCACATCCAAGCGTGTTTTAACTCCATTGCACGGCTTTCTGCAAAGTCTGGTGGTGAGGTCTGCAATAACACACGCCTTGCGCCAAATCCGCAACCGGTTGCCGGTTTTGCTGGGGAGGTGGTGTGATGCCTGCTCTCAATTTTCAGAAACGCTTTGCGGATGATGTGGAGCGCAGGATTAAGCGCCAGACGGTTCGTGCCCATCGCAAGGATAACAGGCCCCATTGCAAGGTGGGTGACCGCCTAAAACTCTATACCGGCATGCGCACCAAAAAATGTCGCCTGCTGGACGTGGTGACCGTCACGCGCATCGACACCATCAAGATCAACACAATCGACATGTGGCTTAACGGCAATTTGCTGCATGCCACGCTGCATTCCCGCGATGCGGACATGACAGACGATGAGTTTGCCGAGGCGGATGGCTTTGACGGCTTTATGGATATGGCGGCTTGGTTCGCTGAGACCCACGGCCTGCCGTTTGAGGGTGTCGTTATCTACTGGGGGGAAGAGTGACCATGGCTTCCATCTCAATATCAGATTTGGCCATTGCGGCGCGGACGCTGGGGGCGCGGATGGCGGAAGCCAAGCGCACGGGCGTGGTGCCGGATGGCGGCACGGTTTGCGGGAATTGCGGGGACTGGCTGGAAAGCGGGTCCAGCCTGAAAACCCATCTTATGGAGCGGCACGGTTACACCGAAGAACAGGCGTGTGACGCCCTGTTTGAATTTAGCATGGGGGAGGATTTGTAATGCGTATCTCCGCCAAAGCTGCCCCGCCCGTGGCACTGCCCGCCCTAGAGCGGTGCCCCGTGGCCGGGTGCCATCACGTCATGCCCCACGGACGGCGCATGTGCGCCGGACATTGGGCCGAGGTGTCCAGCACCACGAAATCCATGTTGCGGTCTTATGGCACCATGTTGATCGCGGCCAAGGATGACAAGGAAAAGCTGCACCTCGCCCAGCAATGGGATGGGTATTGGCAAGCTGCCCTGCGCGAAGCGGGAGGGCCGCTTGATGGCTAGAACCCAATTCCACCCCGATCAAGGCAATCTGTTTGATGATGCGGTGTTCCCGTCTCGCCAAGCCAGCCCCGTGCTGGACGGGGACGGTATGGCCAACAAACTGGCCCGCGCCATGAGCCGGGCGCTGCGCGAATGCGGTAAAAGCCGTGGCGCGGTGGCACTGGAGATGGGCCAAGTGCTGGGCACGGACCCGGTGCCGGTTTCCACGCTCAATTCCTACACATCGGAGAGCAAGGCGGACCATCAAATCAGCGTGTTGCGGTTTCGTGCCTTTGTGCGTGTGACCGGCGCGGTCTGGTTGTGGGACCTGTTGGTGGCCGATGAAGGCTTGACCGTGTTGGACGGTGATGAAGCCCGGCTGGCCGAGATTGCCCTGCACGAGCAGCAAATCCGTGAAATCCAAAGCCATGTGCGCAAGATGCGGCGGCAACCCGTCACCGTGCGTGAGGGGGTGCGGGTATGAGTGCCACCCATAACGCGCTGCATTCCACGGACGCCCAGACGCATTGCCCCTGTTGTGGGCAGCCCATGCCGGTGAGCGATGGGCTTGTGCTGGATGACGTGATGAACCGCCTTCAATTCGGCCCGCTCACAATGCTGTTAGAGCCGCTGAAATTCCGTATTGTTGACCGATTGGCCACCGCCAAGCCCGGCTTTGTGGACACCTACGATCTACTGGAGAGCGCTTTTCATCGCACGGCAAGTGAGATGGACGCCATGCCCTATGCCAAGGCCAGCATGTTGGTGAAAGTGCAAATGACCCAATTGCGCAAGCGATTGCAGCAAATGGGTCTGGATGTGCAGAGCAAGGGGCGCAGGCCCACGCTCTACCGGTTGGTGGAACTCTCCCAACAGGTGGCCGCATGACCGGCGCTTGGTTCACCGTCTATGAAGTGCTGGAGGCGAACGACCCCGGCTTGCCGTCCACGCAACAAGGGCTTGAAGCCCACGCCAAACGGTGTGGGTGGACAAATAATGCTGACACGTTTCGCCCCAGCCGTGGCCGTCTGGCCGCGCAATATCATGAAAGCGTTTTGCCCGCCTTCACACGCATGCGGCTGACCGCCAAGGCCACACCAGACGTTGAACCGCAAGAAGATGAACCCGCCCAAGCCGATGGGCAGACCCCAGAACAGGCGGCTTTATGGGGTCGATATAACCGTCTTAAACAGGACCAAAAGGACCTTTGTGAGCGCCGCAAAGCTGCGGTGGTTCATGCCGTTGATCTCTACAATGCGGGCGCAGTGGGCAAAAAAGCGGCGCTGGAATTGGCCGCTGCCAAGTTTGGTTTTAGTGCCAGCAGTGTGGGCAACTGGGAACGCCAAGTGCAGCCCCATGGCCGTGAAGACTGGGCGGCGGTGCTGGCTCCCAAACACGGCGGCGGGCGCGAACGGACGGTCTGCCACCCGGACGCTTGGGCGTTTTTGAAAGCAGATTATCTGCGTTTGGAAAAGCCATCCTTCGCCGCCTGCTATCGCCGTTTGTGCCATGTGGCCAAGGCTAATGGTTGGGAGCCGGTGCCTATCCGCAAGACGCTAGAGCGGCGCATGACGCGGGAGGTGGATAAGGCCACCATGACGCTTGCGCGGGAAGGCGGAGACAAGCTGAAAGCCGTCTATCCGGCGCTTACCCGAACCCGTGAGCATTTCGATGCCATGGAAGCCGTCAATATCGACGGCCACCTGTTTGATGTGTTCGTGCGTTGGACGGATGGCAAAGTGGGGCGGGTCATCCTTGTGGCCATTCAAGACCTCTACAGCGGAAAGATCATCGCTTGGCGTCTAGCCAAAAGTGAAAACAAAGAAACCGTGCTGTTGGTCATCGGCGATATGGTGCGGCGGCACGGTGTCCCCGCCAAGATGTGGCTGGATAATGGGCGGGCGTTTGCGTCTAAATGGGTGACGGGGAAGTCAGACACGCGGTTCAAGTTCAAGAGAAAGGAAAGCGACCCGGTGGGCCTGTTGCCCCTGCTGGGTGTGGAATGCCACTGGACCACGCCCTATTCCGGCCAGTCCAAACCCATTGAACGGGCGTTCCGAGATATGTGCGATGATATCGCAAAGCACCCCACATGCGCGGGAGCCTATACTGGCAATTCAGTGGAAGCGAAGCCGGAAAACTACGCCTCCAAAGCCGTCCCCATTGAAACATTCAAGGCATTGGTGGCTGCGGAAATCCCGCGCCACAATGCGCGCCCCGAACGGCGCAGCGAGGTGTGCGGCGGCGTGTTGAGTTTTGACGATGCGTTCGCCCAAGGCTTGGCCAAACGGGTGCTGCCGCCACAGCGCGTAAGCCCAGAGCAAGAGCGGCTTTGGCTGCTGGCTGCTGAAAATGTAAAGGTGAAAAAGAACGGCGAAATCCACCAATTGGGCAACCGCTATTGGGCACCGGAAATGGTGGACCATGCCCGTGAGACGGTGACCGTTCGCCTTGACCCGGAAAACTTGCACCAACCCATCCACATCTATGATCTTCACGGCGCATACATCATGGCCGTGCCGGTGCTGGAGAAAGCGGGCTTTGACAGTGCAGAGGCGGCGCGGAAGCACAACACCAACCGCAAAGCCTACCTGAAGCACACGCGGGAAAAAGAGCGTCTGTTGAAAGAAATGACGCTAGACGAAGTGCAGCGCCACCTGCGCGCCGTGCCACCTGCGCCCGAACCGGAAGCCCCGGAAGAACAAAACCCCAATGTGGTGGCTCCGGTGTTCCGGCAGGCCCGCCCAAAACGAAATTCGGCCATCGCCGCGAGTGCTGCCGCCGTCGATATCGACGTGGCCACCGAAGATGACTTCATGCGCTTCGTAGAGTTGACGGCGCGCGCCCGCAATAACCCGCTGGCCGGAATTGGTTCCGCGTATTCGGCCATGGGTTCCACCGAGGATGACAGTTCGTCATTCGATCACGAGGACTAAAGGAACCATATTCATGACAACCGCCATGGCCACAAAACCGGTTGCAACGGTATTTCAGGACCCCCGTTCGCACCCTAATGAAAGTGACAAGAGGAAAAAGCGCGACCCGCTCACCGATGCCCAAGTTCGGGCTTGGCAAAAGGCTGCTCGAAAGGTGCGGGAAATCGCAACGCAAAGTGGACGTTCCAAAGCCGATATTGCGCGGCGGGCCGGTATCAATAATGCCCGTCTCAACACGTGGTATGACGGCGAATATGCCGGGGATTTTCACGCGGTAACGGAAGAGGTGGAACGCTGGCTTAAAAGCGTGGAAGCCATGGACAAGCTGCGCGCCACCATCCCGTCCGAACCACCATTCGTGCAGACGAAAACGGCCCGCGAAATCGAAATGACGTTGCTTTATGCGCAAATGCAACGGGAGTTGGTCATCGTCACCACGGGTTCGGGTGTGGGGAAAACGGCCACCTGTAAACGCTTCCGCGATGCGTCCCCCCATGTGCATCTGGTGACGATGCGCCCCAACACGAAACGCAATTTCGGCATGTTGCAGGAAATCGGTCGCGTCATTGGGGTGCGGCGCACCAACAGTGCCGACTTTGACCACGCCATTGGTGAGCGTCTTGAACAGGGCGGCGGTGATGCGCTGCTGATTATTGATGAAGCGCAGGAATTGAATGACGAAGCCGTCAACCAGTTGCGGTTCTTCCCAGACAATTTCCGCTGCGGTGTGGCGCTGGTGGGGAATGACGAAATCTATACCCGCTTTCACCAGAAGGGCGGTCCCAGCTATGCCCAGATTAAAGGACGCATTGGCAAGCGCTTAAAGCGTATGGAGCCAAGGCCGGAAGATATCGTGCAGATATTGGACGGCTGGAGGGTCACAGACCCAGAACAGCGTGAATTGCTAAAAGCGATTGGCGAAGGGGAAGGTGCGCTGCGCAACATGGCTAAGACCTATGTGGTGGCGCAGGGCTATGCGTTGGGCGCAGACCGTGAGGTGAACGCCAATGACATTCGGGTGGCCTATCAAGCGCGTTCCGTTGGTGAATAAGGCCCATGTCCATTGTTCCCCCGGAAACGCTCAACTGCACCAGTGAGCGGCTTGCACTCTATGCCCGCACGGTGCGGTTGCGCTTGCAAGACAAGCCCGAATTTACGCCCGAACAATTCATGGACATGTTGGACCACATTGAACGCGAAGTGGCCCAAGTCCGTGCGCTGGAAATCGAGGTGCGGGATTTGACAATTATGGTTGGTCGCTTGGGCAACCTGCCGCCAGAACCACCCAAAAGTGAAATTGGCAATGTGATCTACCCCGGACAGTTCCACAAACCCCCATGATCTGGTCACCCCAGACCTTTGACGAGACCAAGGCCACGCTCTCCAAAAGGAAAAATGACGATGCTTAATCGCAAACAAAAACAGGAAGAAATGCCACCCGTTGAAGTAGCCGAAACGCCGGAAGAATTTCACAGCCACATCAAGGCGCTTGGCCAGTGGCAAGCGCATTTGGAAAAAATGGAAGCGGAAATGAATGAAGCCTTGGCCCCGGTCAAGGAAGCGTTTGAAACCAAATCCGCCCCAGCCAAACAGCAGATTGAAGCGCTCACGGCAGCCATCACCACCTATGCGGAAAATAACCGCGCTATTCTTACCAAGGACGGTGCGTTGAAAACGGTGAAGCTGCCAACCGGCAATATCAGTTGGAAGGCCAACCCTTTGTCCATCGTGTTTGATCGTGATGCGGCAGATATCGTGACCGACATTATGGCAAAGGGAACCAAGGCGTTTAAAGCGCTGATTAAGACGGTTTCCACGCCTGATAAAGCGGCGATGAAAAAAGACCGTAAGACGGCAGAAACGATTGATGGCGTCCGGTTCGTTGACGATGAGGAGACGTTCAAGATCGAGCCGTTTGGCGCGAAGCTGGCCCCATGAGTGGGGGTCAGGAAGCCGAAGCGGAGGCCACCGTGGCGCAACTGCTCCTCAACTACCGGCAGGCCATGAATAATTTGAACATGGCCCAATATGGCAACACCGCTGCGCAGGTGAAGCAACGGGAAGACGCTGCCAGATTATGGATGGCGTCCATCGAGAAAGAACTGGAGCGGCGTGTGGGCGAAGCCGCCTAGCGCCGCATCACTAAAGCCCGGCGCGGGATGGTCTGCGCCGGGGTCATCAACACGCATTATAGGATTAAAACGATGGAACAGATTTCGGATGCGCAGCTAATTGATGCGTTGGAAAGGGCGTTGGACACAAACGGTGTTGATGTGTTGTGCGAGAGAGGACTCAAGTATTTTTGGTATACACACCACAGCAATTGGAAAGGTGCCCAAGAAAAAGTTGAACTCCAAACCCTTGTGGATGATCTGCGGAGGTTTGTGTGATGACCGCCGTTGCAACAAAGCCCAAATCCAAACGCGACCCGTTTATCGTTTCCTGCCAAGTAGCCAAGAAAAAGCTGGGCATGGAAGATGAAGCCTATCGCGCCATGCTTTATCGGGTGGCCGGTGTGCGTTCATCCACGCTGGTGCCCCACAGCAAACGCAAGGAAGTGCTGGAGGAACTGGACCGGCTAGGTGCTGACACGGGCGGCAATCGCGGGCCACAGGACCGCATGGACGGCCCCTATGCCGCCAAGCTGCAAGCGCTATGGATTGCCGGGTGGAATTTAGGTGTGGTCAAGGACCGTTCCGACAAGGCTTGCATGAATTTCGTGCGGCGTATGACGAAGATATCGCACACGCGTTTTTTGCATCAAGCGGACGATGGCACCAAAGCCATTGAAACGCTTAAGCAATGGCTGGCGCGGGACGGTATGGTGAGTTGGCAACGCAACAACCACAGCCAGTTGCCCTATATCAACGACCCCCAGTTTCGCATCGTGCAGGCGCAATACCGCGCCTTGATGCGGGCCAGAGTGATCGACCGTGACGGGCCGGACGGCCCTATCAGTCAGATTGAATTTCTCAAGGACCGCTGCCGCCATTACGGCATGAAGCGGGACAGTCTGGTCAACTTTGAAAAACAGGACTGGATTGATCTTATGAACGAGCTGGGCGCGGAAGTGCGCGCGGCGCGGGGGCGCTAGGCCAGTGGCCACCCCCCCCCATCACATCACGGACCATGCTATCGTGCGCATGCTGGAGCGGTTTTACGGCATAGACGTGGCCAGCCTGCGTACGTTCATGGCCGCGCAGGTGGATGGGAACCGGCATTTCCGAGCGCCCAAGCTGCGCATCAATGGGGTGGAATACGTCTTGAAAGGCGATGCTGTGGTGACGGTTCAGCGCCCAGAACAATGGCGCTCCCAAACCTTTGTGGACCGCAAACGGCGTTCCAAACATCCCAAGCGGCAACGGCGCGGGTGGGTTCGTGGTGAGTGAAGATTTCTCCCATCTGCCGGAACTGCTGGCCGAAATTGCCGAGGTGGCGGGCGAAGTTGCCGCCATCCAGTTGGCGCGGGCCAAGGGTGGGCAGCAAGTCTATATCCCGGCCACCCTGCCGGAAAAGCACTGGCTTATCGATGCCGTGGGCAAAGACAGTGCCAAGGCGATTTGTGAACACTTTTCCGTAGGGATAGACAGGCCGCGCGGAGAGCGGGTGCAAATCCCCTTTGGCCCCATGAATTCGGATGCACAACGCAAGCGCAAGATTGCCGAAATGCTGGGCCGTGGCGCATCGGTGAACGATGTGGTTAACACGGTGCGCGTTGACCGGCGCACGGTTTTCAGACACAAAAAGCGGGGCGCGGCTGGCGACAACGGGCAAGGGTCGCTGTTTTAGAGCCGCCTTAAACGCCGTTTAATTGGCCGATTGGCCGTGCGGGTGACAGGTGTCACCCCAAGCACATGACACCCCAAAACCTATGATCTCCTCAACCGGAGGTCGCGTCATGTCTAATCGCTTTGTGCGTCAATATCAGGAATTTCTAGCATCCCACGGCTTCCCCCTTACTGTGGACGGTATCCGTGGGCGCGAAACCATAGGACAGGTGAAAGCCTTCCAACGGCAATATGATCTCACTGTTGATGGTCTGGTGGGGCCGGAGACTTGGGGCAAAATGCAGGACCTTAAGGCCAAGGCCGAAAACAGGGTTCGGGGTTTGCTGCCCGCCGGTCGCAACGGCGATGGTCCTTACGATCTTGCGCCATGGATGGATTTCGCCAAGTCCATGGACGGATGGCACGAGCGGCGCAATTACGGGAAGGTCAAGCGCTTTCTGTCCACCGTTGCCAGTTGGTTTGACCCCATCAAGCATGCATGGTGCGGCATGTGGATGGCGGCGGTGATCGCTCATTGTCTGCCCGATGAAAAGCTGCCCAACAACCCTGCCGGTTCTATCAACTGGCGAGACTGGAGCGATGAATGCAAGCCGCAATATGGGGCCATTCTGGTGTTCTGGCGTGGCAAGCCCACGGGCTGGAAAGGGCACATCGGGTTTTATGTGGGTGAAGATGCCACCTGCTATCACGTGCTTGGGGCCAATCAACGCAATGCGGTGAATGTTACACGCATCAAGAAAACCCGCCTGCGCAAGGGCGGTTGCCGTTGGCCGTCCACGGCCATGGAAGGCGATGGCCGCGCAATTCATCGGATGGGTCAAGGCGCGATTTCCACAAACGAGGCGTGATGTGCGCCCGCAAGATCAACAGCGGGTCAATTTCTGGCGCAGTGCATGGCGTCCCGTGGTTGCCATCACCTGTTGCGTGTGTCTGGTGGCGTTCACTTTTACGGTCTGTTTTTTGCTGCTGACAGGGCGCGCAACGCTTGCGGAAGCAACGGCCATCATCGTGGCCGGTTTTACCGCTTTCACCGCTCCCCTTACCGTCATGATTGGCGGGCGGTCGCTGGAGAAATCCAAGGGCCAGTCCATACCAAAGAACGAAGTGGTGGACGATGATGTGGTTTGGGAGCCTGCGCCAACAGACTTTGAAACGGCTGAAAACCAAAGGATTGGGTGATGATTAAAGCGGCGTTTGGGGTGCTGGGGTTCAAGGGGTTGGCAGCGATTGGTGGCCTGTTCATGGCCGCGATTTCCGGCCTGCTGGCCTATGACCGGTTCATTGATGATCCCCAAGTGGCCGCTTTGGCGCGGGCACAACGGGAGGCGGAAATCAATGCCGAGACTGCCCGGCACATCGCGGAATTGATGCGCAAGAATGCCGATCTGGAGCGGCGACAACAGGCCCGTGTGGATGAATTGGAAGCCGAAAACCAAAAGCTGGAAGGTGAAGTGGATGACCTTGTTCGCAAGTTTGAAGATACTGACGGTGCCAATGATGACAGTGGCATTGATGGGCAGTTCGTGCGTTAAGACGCCGCCCACGGTCACCGTTGTGGATGCCCCGCGCCCGCGTGTGGATGGCCGTCTAAAACGCCCCTGCCCTGCACCTGTCGCCGTTCCCGCTGGGCGGCAAACCCGTAAGCAGGTGCAAAGCCGGTGGAACCTTGATCGCCAGAACCTTCGCACATGCCGCGCCCGCCACGGCGAGTTGGCCCGGCAGATTTCCGATATTGAGGCCGCGCAATGAATGACCGCATCAAGGAAAAGTGGCGCATTGCCCACTACATCACCGGCACCTTTGCCAGTGTGCTTGTCATTATCTTGATAACGGCAGTGTTGATTTCATTGCTCTCACAACTGGCAAAGGCTGCGGAAGCGGAACGCTGGCTGGGGCCTTATGCTGCCGAGCTTGTGACCGTGCTGGACGGGGACACCCAACGCTTTGCCGTGCCGCGCCGCTGTCCGTTTGGATGTGTGAACGGGCGCATTGATCTGCGCTTGGCCGATATCGACACGCCGGAAACCCGCCTGTGCCGCCGCGTCACCACCAAGCGGGCGGCGCGCCGTGCCAGTTGCGAATTGTGCCCATCCGCCGTTCGCCGTGCGAAGCTGGCCAAGTTCTATGCCAAGCGCTTTTTAAGCCGTGGTCCAGTTCGTCTGGTGAGGCTGCGCCCCGGCAAATATTACGGGCGGGCTGTTGGTGATGTGGAGGTCTATCACAAAGGCCAATGGCTTTCCCTGCGCGTTGCCCTTTTGCGGTTGGGCCATGGTGTTGCCTATGACGGCGCCACCAAAGTCAAGGACTGGTGCGCGGGGTAATGGCACAAAGCCCGAACAACAAGACGGCTGACAATGCGGGCAAGGTGGTGCATCGCAGAAAGCAAAGCCGCCCCCGCCGCAATGCCATCGACGCGCTGCCCGAAAAGGCGGCGCATTTGGTGCAATGGGTGCGGGAGGAATTGCTCAACACCCGGTTGAACCAGACCGAAATTCTGGATGAGTTAAACTGCAATCTGGAAGAGTTAGGCATTAAGCGGAAGATCAGCCGAAATTCCATGTCCAACTACGCCAAGATCATCATGGCGCAGGGCCATGAAATCATCCACGCCCGCGAAATGGCGCAGGTGTTCATCAACCATATGGAAGCCAGCAGTGGCACCGATGTCGAATTGTATGTGGGCGAATTGATTAAAGCCGCCATCGCCAAATCCATGCGCGCCATCATCGCCCAGGACAAGCCCAGCATGAAGGATTTACGGGAAGCGGCCACGGCGCTTTATCGCCTGTCCCGCGCCCGCGCCACAGCCCATTCCACAAAGCGCGCCATCTTGAGAGAAATTGGCGACCGTGTGGAGGAAGAGGGCCGCAAGAACGGCGCTTCCCCAGAGAGCATCGAAACGCTGAAAGATGCCTTGGGTATCAATGACGATGAGCCGGATGACACTAATCAGGCAGGTGCGTGATGAGTGATGCGGTTGGGCGTGGAATTTCCAAGGAAGAATGGCTGGAGCTACGGCAGGCGGCGCTTGTCAATAGCGACAGGCTAAAGGCCCTTGGTGGCCCCAGTGAAATGCTGTTGGGGTTTCAGCGGCGTCTCTTACGTTCGGTTGACAAGCATGACGTGACGGTGTGCTCCAAAAGCCGCCGAACCGGGGCCACATGGGCCATCGGTTCATCTGCCGTGCTCACATCCGCTGCCCGTCAAAGCGATGGCGGCATGGACACCTTTTACATCGGCTACAATCTGGAAATGGCGCGGGAGTTCATCGACGTGTGCGCCATGTGGGCAGCCGCTTTTGAGCGCGTGACCATGGCTGTGGAAGAGTTCATTTTTGAAGAGGACAAGGACAAGGCGGTAAAAGCCTTCCGCATCCGCATGGACAGCGGCTTTGAAATTGTTGCCCTGTCATCGCGCCCCCGGTCCCTGCGCGGTAAGCAAGGCTTTGTCATTTTAGATGAGGCCGCGTTCCATGACGATCTGCCGGGCATGATGAAAGCGGCTTTGGCCCTGTTGATCTGGGGCGGCAAGGTTTGCGTGATCTCCACCCATGACGGGGAGATGAACCCGTTCAATGAAATCGTCAACGATGTGCGCGCCAAGCGTCTGCCCTACAATCTGGTAGAGTTTGATTTTGACGATGCGTTAAAAGACGGGCTTTACCGGCGCATATGCAACATCCGCCGCCAAACCTATTCGGTAGCACTGGAGGCGGCGTGGCGGGCTAAAACCATTGCCTTTTACGGAGCCGATGCGGATGAAGAATTGTTCTGCATTCCATCCATCGGCAGCGGCATTTACCTGCCCCGCGCCTTGATCGAAAAACAACAGCGGGTGGATATCCCGGTGCTGCGGTGGGAACCACCGGCAGAAGACTTTACCGAATGGCCCAAGCACGAACGCCAGAGCTATATGGCTGACTGGATTGCCCAGCATGTGGAGCCGTTGTTAGCGAAGTTAAACCCGCGTTTAAGGCACGTTTTGGGACAAGATTACGCCTATGCCATGGATTTGTCCGTGCTTTGGGTAATGGCCGTGGAAATGAGCCTGCGCCGGGTGACGCCGTTCATCGTGGAAATGCGGCGCATGCCCTTCGAACAACAAAAGCAACTGTTCTTCCACATTGCCAAAAAGCTACCCCGCTTCACCGGGGCCGGTATTGATGCCAACGGTTCTGGCCAAGCCCTTGCGCAAGTGTGCATGCAAGAATTTGGCGCGCGGCGTGTGGAAGAGGTACAAATTAGCCGCCAATGGTATCGCGCCCATGTGCCCCCCGTAAAAGCCGCCTTGGAAGATGACAACCTGCTCTTGCCCCAAGATGATGGTGTGCTGACAGACTTTCGCATGGTGCGCCTAAACGATGGGGTGCCGATGGTGCCCAAAGTGCGCACCAAGGATGCCAAGGACGGCAACAAGCGGCACGGGGACAGTTTTGTGGCGGCGGTTCTGGCCTATGCGGCAAGCGATATCGAGCCGCGCGAATATCAAGGCTATGAAAGTGCCTCCATCAACCGCGTCGATGACGATTATGAAGACGATGCACCCCTTGCCGGTGGTGCCTTCTACAGAACGGATGGACTGTAATTATGGCCAACACATTTGCCGGGCTGGTGGACCAATATAACCGGCCCATCAAAAAGCCCGATCTGGTTCAGGAACAGGCCACCCCAACTGTGGGCGGGGTGCGCAAGGTTTGGAGCGATAGCGTTGCCGCAGGCATGACGCCACAAAAGCTGGCCCGCATGCTCAAAACATCGCGGGGCGGCGATAATGCCGAATTCCTGCGCTTTGCCGAAGAAATGGAAGAGCGCGACCCCCACTATGCCGCCGTGCTCAACACTCGCAAGCTGGCCGTGGTGTCTCTCTCCGCCCAGGTGGAAGCGGCCAGCGATGACACAAAAGACGTGGAAATGGCGGACGCGGTAAGGGAGTTGATTAAGACGGCAGGCTTTCGGCGCATGAAATACGACGCTCTCGACGGTCTGGGCAAAGGCTATAGCGTCATTGAAATCGACTGGCAGGCCACCACCACGGCGTGGAAACCCTTGGAATACCTTTGGCGCGACCAAGGCCATTTTCAGTGGGGCGCAAACGGGCGTGAAATGCGCTTGCGGCAAGAGGGCAATGAAGACGGCGTGGAACTGACACCGGGCCGGTTCATGGTGCATGTTCCGCAACTCAAATCCGGCCTGCCCGCCCGCAACGGTTTGGCACGGCTGGGAGCGTGGATGTTCATTCTCAAATCCTACTCTCTTAAGGATTGGGCGCAATTTGCCGAGACGTTCGGTCTGCCCATGCGGATTGGCAAATATGACCGTGACGCCGCCGCCAAGGACAAAGCTGCCTTGCTGCGCGCCCTGCGCATGATGGCCCATGATTTCGCCGCCGTCATCCCGGACGGCATGGATGTGGAGTTGATCCAAGCCGCATCCGGGCGCGGTGGTGAAGCGGTGTTCGGCGGGCTGGCCAAGTATATCGACGAAGCCTTTTCCAAGGCGGTGCTGGGCCAAACCATGACCACGGATAATGGGTCCAGCCAAGCGCAAGCGAAGGTTCACAATGAAGTGCGCATGGATATCGTGGCAGCCGACGCAGAGCAGTTGGCCGAAACCATCCAGACTTGCATCGTTATTCCGTTTATCAATTTCAATTACGGGGTGCAGGAACACTACCCCCAATACACCTTGCCCGTCGAAGCTGCGGAGGACTTGGAAAAGCTGGCAACCGTTATCCAAACGCTGGCCGCTGCCGGGCTGACTTTTCAGGCCAGCGAAGTGCGGGACCGGTTCGGCTTTGCAGACCCGGAAGAGGGCGCGGAGTTGATAGGCGGGTTTGTGGCAACGCAAACCACGGGAGAAACGGCGCAGAACCGTGCGCATGGTACATCTTGCCAGTGCGGCGGCTGCCGTAAGGCGCGCAACCGCGTGGGCGATGAACGGGATGAAAGCGACTTTGATCGCATTGGTGCGGATGCGCTCATGAACTGGCAGGAACAGTTAGACCCGCTGTTGGACCCCATCCGCAAGGCTGCCAATTCGGTGAGTACCTATGAAGAGTTTTTGAAGCGCCTGCCGGATGCGGCCAGTGAGGGTGATATCAACCGGCTGGCCACGGCACTTGGCAAAGCCATGTTCCTGTCCATGGGCCAAGGGGATGGTGGCGACTAGCGCGGCGCTCAAAACACATGGACACGTTCACCTTTGATACCACACCGCCACAGGAAGTTGTCGCCTTCTTTGATGAAAAGGGGCTGCGCCCGGCTTTCGACTACCGCGACACTTGGGGCATAGAACACGTCACATCTTTTACGGTGGCAAAGGCAACCCAAACCGATGTTCTGGCCACCATCCAAGCGGATGTTTCAAAGGCCATTCGCCAAGGGGTGCCTTTTGAACAGTTCCGCAAGGACCTGACACCACGCCTTCAAGAACTGGGTTGGTGGGGGCGAAAGGAAATGACAGACCCGCTTACCGGTGAAACCGCAATTGTGCAACTTGGGTCACCACGCCGTTTGCAAACGATTTATTGGGCCAACACCCGCACTGCCCGCGCTGCCGGGCAGTGGCAGCGGGCGCAGCGCACCAAGCGGGTGTCACCCTATTTCGTCTATGGTCTGGGCAATTCCAGAAACCACCGGCCAGAACACGTGGCCAAGGCGGGCGTGATCTTGCCCGTCGATCATCCATTTTGGGACCAATGGTTTCCGCCCAATGGGTGGGGCTGCAAATGCTGGTTGCGCCAAATCGGGCGCACCGAAGCGGAAAGCCTTGGCGGAGAAAGTGACGAACCGGACATCACCAGCCGTCAATTCGTCAACGAACGCAGTGGTGAAACATCCATGGTGCCGGATGGTATTGACCCCGGTTGGGCAACCAATTCCGGAAAGGAGCGCTATGGCACCTTGCGCCGTGAATTGGACACATCGCTTGGCGCAGTGGATGACCAGACGCGGCGTAAGGTTATCGGGGCCAGCCCGTTGGCTGAATTTGTGAGCGGGGCCATCAATAATCGCATCGGTGAAAGAGCGGCTATCCCGTTTGCGGCCATTAGTGATAAATTGGCCAATACGTTGGGCACCAAGGCCCGCGCGGTCATGTTGTCATCGGACACCATCCGGCAGCATGTGGGGAAGGCGAATTCGGAAGACTATGCGGAGCTACCACAGCGGATGATTGACGAGGGCGAGTTGTGGCGCGACCGGCGCGGCAAGTTGAGCCTGATAATGTTGGTGGGGGACAGGCCCTATGTGGCAGGGTTGAAGGTCACACGGTTTGACGAACTGTTTATGACCACGCTGCACGAATGGCGGGCGCGGTCCGTCGAAAAGATCAGAGAGCGGGGCGAAAGGGTGAATTAGGTTCGGGGGGGCGAAACGTCCCCACGGCATGTACCGGCTTTCCGTCTGGCTCGAACCTGTAACAAGCATAATGTTGGAAGGCGCAAAAAGCAAGAATTCGGGCGTTTTGAAAATTTGCCCACACAGCGCGTTTCGTGACCGTGGTCAGTATCAGACGTCACGGAAGTGCGAAAAAACGCCGTAATGGGCTTTTAACGCTTTTAACGGCCCGTTAATCCGGCTTGATCGACCCGCATTTGGGGCCTATCGTGCCCATATCCCAAAAATCGTGAGAAATTCAAGCCAAGCGCCTTGGGGGTGACAGGTGTCACCAACACGTCTTGTTCTGCCTTGCGCCATGGTTGCGGCATGCACAAGCGCACCGAAATTTTGGGGCATGAAGGTTGCCCGCCATTGAAAGCCGTAAACCGGAGTGATCGTCACGCCGGTGAACGGGGTGCGCTGGCACGTGCTCTCAATTTTGAGGGTGCCACCGTGCCAACTGAAATTCACCTGCTGCCCAGCGGCGAGGTGATGGGGCGCGATGGGCGCTATTGGCGCAATGACAACCCCGATGGGATTGTTGCCGCCTTTAGCGCCCGTCAAGGCGATATCGTGTTGGACTATGAACACGCCACGGAAATCGCTGCTTGGAACGGCGAACCGGCCCCGGCTGCCGGATGGATTACAGCCCTTGAAAATCGCAACGGCGAAATCTGGGCAACCGTCGAATGGACGGAGAAGGCCAAAGATATGATCGCGGCCCGCGAATATCGGTTCATTTCGCCCGTTTTCTATTACCAGCCCGACAGTCTGCTGATTACCGAAATTGTCAGCGTGGGCCTTACCAATCAACCCAATCTTGTTCTTGCCGCCCTTAACCGGCGCGGTGATGAACCCACCCAACAAAGGGATGCACAAGCCATGACCCCAGAACAGTATAAGGCGCTTTGCCGTCGCCTAGGGTTAAAAGAGGATGCCAGCGTGGAAAGCGTGATGGCCGCTCTTGATGCCCAGTCCACCGAATTGGCAAAGGCGCAGAATTCCGCTGCAAACCCATCCCTTGACCAGTTCGTGCCCCGTGCGGATTTCGACACGATGAAAACCCGCGCCGAAACTGCGGAGGCCAGCATTGCCGATGGTGAGGCCAAGGCCCTTAACGCCCGCGCCGAAGCTGCCGTGGATGATGCCATTAAGGCGGGCAAGATCGCGCCCGGTTCTAAAGACTATCATTTGGCCGCGTGTAAGCGTGATGGTGGTCTGGATGACTTCACCAAATTTGTGGCCGATGCGCCCGTCAATCCGGCTCTTACGCCTTCCGGCTTGAATGATGCGGACCCGGCAGCCGGTGCCGGTCAATTGTCCGAAGCTGAAAAGGCCATGTGCCGCGCTACCGGCACGGATGAAGCCGCCTTCCTTGCAACCCGCGACGGCAAGCCCTTGCCAACCGCGAAGACATAAAGGGCCAGTGTCATGATCGACAAGGCAACCAATTTCGTGCGCCGTGCCGGGGTGCAGTTTGAACATCCCGTGAAAGCGGCCACCAAAATCCCCAAGGGGGCCATCACCATGCTGCAAGCCGGCATGGCCGTAAACGCCATTGCCGCTGCCAATTTGGTGTCTGCGGGTATCTGCACCCACAGCGTGGACAATTCCACCGGGGCCGATGGCGACAAGCGCGCACCAACCGAAAAGGGGTGTTTTGTGCTGCGCAACTCCTCAACCGCGCCGGTGACCCGCGCCCATATCGGGCAGGATTGCTACGCGGAAGACAATGAATTCGTGACAATCGACGCTGCCGGGAAATCGAAGGTGGGCAAGATTGTCGATGTGGATGCGTCCGGCGTGTCCGTTCAAATCTAAGGGGCCAATCCAATGGAAGTCACAGGTGCAAATATCGCCAATCTTGGCATTTCGCTAAGAACCGAGTTCAACGCGGGCATGGCCACGGTCGCGCCCATGTGGGACCGGGTGGCCACGAAAGTGCCGTCCACCGGGGCGGCTAACCAGTATAACTGGCTAAACAAGTGGCCCCGGCTGCGCGAGTGGATTGGTGACCGGCGCGTCAAGCAATTGTCCGGCCATTCCTACACGCTGGAGAACAAGAAATATGAGGCCACGATTGAGGTGGAAATCACCGATATCGAAGATGACCAGTTGGGCATATATTCCACCATGTCCAACGCCCAAGGCGTGGCCGCTGGCAAGTGGCCGGATGAAACCGTGTTTTCCATCCTGCCAAAAGGCTTCACGGAAACCGGTTATGACGGGCAGAACTTCTTTGATGATGACCACCCCGTCATCAATCATGAAACCGGCGCGGTGGAAAGCTATTCCAACAAACAGGATGGTGCCGGGCCTGCATGGTATTTGCTGGACACCAGCCAGTCCTTGAAGCCGTTCATCTGGCAGGAGCGCGTTGCGCCCCAGTTCAACAACAAAACCAACGCCGATGATAGCGATACCGTCTTTATGAAAGATCAGGCGCTATTCGGCACCCGTGCCCGTGGCAATGCCGGTTTTGCCTTTCACGAAATGGCTGCCGCTTCCAAGGCGGAGTTAAACCGCGTAAATTTCGAGGCCCTTTATACCGCCATGACCAGCCAAGTGGATGACGAAGGCAACCCGCTTGCCGTCATGCCCACGCTGCTGGTGGTGCCCCCGTCCCTGCGCGCTGCCGCCAATGAACTGATTAAGGCCGAACGGCGGGCCAACGGCGAAACCAATACGGACCGCGACTTGGTGGAAGTCCTCGTCTGTCCGTATCTCAAATAGGGAGGGGTAAGCTGTGTTTATCAAAGTAAACCCGACCCAAGACCGCCGCCGTGGCGGTATCAGCTTCCGCGCCCAGCAAGAGCTAGTCATTGACTGCGAAAAGCTGAAGGTTTCGAAAAAACAGGCCGAGGCCATTCTTGGTGATCCCGTTTTGCGGGCCGTGGAATGTGATCGCGATGGCTTGACTGATGTTGGTGGGCAGGATGCCCAGCCGGGCAATGAACCGGAAGTGAGTTCCGACGTTCGTGCGAAGCGTCTGGCCGTGCTGGTGGAATTGGCAAGCCAAGAACCCGCGCTCGCCATGGTGATTGAAGCGCTTGGATTTGACGTTTCTGCCGACGAACTAGATGCGGCTTGGCATGCAAAGGTAAGCGGTGAAGTTGGCGAAGAGGAAGACGACGCCGCCAAACTGCGCGCCTATTTGGAAGAGGCGCACAAGGCGGATGCGTCCAAAAAGCCAACCGTTGTGACCGCATCGGCAGAACTGGGCTTTGCCGTCAAAGGCCCAGATATCGCAGCCATTTGGACGGACCTCTCCCAATAACCAAATCGGGCTGCGGTTTTTCTGATTTCCGCAGCCTGTAGGGGGAGAGGTTCATGATGAGTGGCCTTGGCATGAAGCACAGAACTCTCCCCCGAACTCACAAGGCCAAAAATGATGGAAGATACGACCTACGCCACCCGCGCCGACATTGAAAATCTCTACACTGCCGAACTGGTGACACAATTAGTGCAGCGCGATGAAGATGCCGACGAAGATGCGTTGGTGGGCGATGCGCTCACACAAGCCACGTCCGAAATCAATTCCTATTTATCCGTGCGCTATGTGACGCCACTGGCAACGCCGCCCGCCTTCATCATCCGTTCGTGCATTGATATCGCCGTCTATATTTTGGCGCAGCCGCACCACTTGATGACGGAAGAAATCACCGAACGTTACAAGCGCGCCATCGCCCATTTGAAGGACATTGCAGACCACAAGGCTAACGTGGCCGGGGCCGCTCTTATGGGCGAAGGCGCAGCCGATGACGATGGTTCCGACAACGTGCTGTTTGAAGGGGATGAGCGCCTGTTCACCCGTGGCACCATGGGTGATCTATGAGCGGCCTTTCTGTTAACCTCACGCTGGAAGGCATGGACTTGGCCATGGATTTCGCCACGCGCCTTGCCGCTGCGGATATGGGTGAATTGCGCGAAGGCGTGGGTGGGGTGATCGAAAGCCAGACCAAGCGGCGCATCATGTCGGAAAAAACCTCGCCCGATGGTGAGGCGTGGGCGGACAATGGCCGCGATAACCCTATCATGGACGACACCGGGGCCTTGAACGACAGCATTGCTTATACGGTTGCGGGCGAAGTTATCACCGTTGGTGCTTCGGTCCCCTACGCGGCGCAACGGCAATTCGGGGGCGTCATCAAAGCCGTCAATGCGCAACGGCTGGTGTTCACCGTGGGTGGCAAAACGGTGGCCGTGCCACAGGTGGAGCAAATCGCCCGGCCCTTTCTGGGCGTGTCTACCGACAATATGAGCGAAATCGAAAGTGAGATTGACGCCTTTCTTAGGGAGGTGGCGGCATGAGTTTTCCCAGCCTTGAAGACTTGGTGGCCAACAGTGTGTTGGTGCGGCTGCGCAATGCCATCATTGCCGATTTGAAAACGGCCATGCCGTTTATCAAAACCGTGGAAGAGTATGGCGGACAGTTTTCCGGTGAAGGGGTCAAGCGCGTGTCCGCATCCCCCCAGGCCATTTATGTGTCCATTATCGCCTCTCCAAAATCCAGAGCAGAAGCCAGTGGGCAGCGGGAACATACTGTCACGGTGTCCTTGTTCGTGCTTTCCGGCAAGGCTGGAAAAATCGGCCATGACGATGCGGCATTGGCCGTGGCGGAAAACTGCGCAGTCATTGCCCACCACAAGCGGTGGGGTGGCTGGCCGGATGGGAACCGGCTGGAGTTTGCGCAGGATGTGAAGATCGCCCGCATCGCATCGGGGCCGCTCAATAAACAGGGTGTCACCCTTATTGGTGTGACTTGGCAACAGGCCATTTCGTTGGGCGTCGATCGCGTTGCGGAAGATCGCCAGATAGACGGCTCTACGGTTGGCACTGTTGAGGGCGAAGTTTCGGCAGTCCGTGTGAACCCGGAAAAAATGGGGCCGCAAGCCGATGGATGATCTCCCCAGCATGTTGGCTGCCATGGCCACCCGCATTACCGATCTGGAGCGCCGGTTAGAGCAATCCAGCCGGGATGGCCGTGTGACGGAAGTGGACCATGAAGAGGGTCTGGCCAAGGTGGAAATCGGTTCCGATAAGGAAACGTCCATCACCCATTGGGTGCCGTGGACGGAACGCGCCGGAGATCATGAAAGCTATGACCCGCCAACCGTTGGCGAAGCGGTCAAGGTGAATGCGCCCAATGGGGAAATGGCCCTTGCGACCCTTGAACGGGGTGCCCTGTCTAACAGGGAAAACCGCCCTCACCGCAAAGCCGGTGAGCGTGTGGACAAGATGGGTGACACCACCATCACCCAAACCCAAAGCGGCATTTATTTTGCCAATGGTGGGGTGACCATGACGCTATCGGCGGATGGGTTGGACGTGAGTGGCGGTCACATCAAACACAACGGCACCGTCATTGATGACACCCATGTTCACACCGGCGTGGTGCCGGGTGGCGGACTTTCTGACAAGCCAGCATAGGAGATTTGGCTATGACGCAAGCGGAAAAGAAAAAGCAGGAAGAGGCAGCGAAAGCGCAGACAAAAGTGAATGCGCAGGCCGAAACCGACACTAAAGCCAAAGCCGCCGAAAAGGATGCTGCAAAGCCTTCCGTCGATATGGACACACCTGTGAAATACAAGGTGATGGATTCGGGGTGGCCGGATGGCAAATTGCGCAAGGCTGGTGACACCATCACCATGACACCCCGTGAAGCTGCCTTTCTCGAAGGCAATGGCCAGATTGTGCCGGAAGGCGAATATGGGGCTGCCAAAAAGAAGCGCGAAGAACAGCGCGCCCAACAGGCAAACGCCAATGATGAGGGCGAAGGCTAGCCGCCATGATGGGCATGGACCGCACCACTGGACGCCGCCTTGAAGGCTGGCCCCATGTGGAACAATCCATTCGGGATATCCTCTCCACGCGCATCGGGTCGCGTGTGGAGCGCCGCCCCTATGGGTCCAATGTGCCCAACTTGCTGGATGATCCGCAAAACGATGACACCACGATGAACCTGTTCACGGATGTGGCGGAAGCGTTGGACAAATGGGAGCCGCGTGTGCGGCTTTCAAAAATTCAAGTGCTGGAAGCTGGTGCCGATGGGCGCATGAAAATCGCCCTTGAATTGTTCTGGCTGGAAGCGGGTGAGACACGCACCACAGAGGTGCTGCAATGAGCCGGTTTACCGACATTGATCTGGCCAAACTGCCCGCTGCCGATGTTATCGAAACACTCGATTATGAGGCGCTTGTCACGGCCTTAAAAACCAAGCTGGTGACGCTGGGCGCTGAAATCGGGCTGGACCTTTCCGGTGTCATGGCACTCGAAAGCGAACCGCTTGTCAAATTGATGGAGAATTTCGCCTATCATGAAATGATCCTGCGGGGCCGTGTAAACGATGCGGCCAAAGCCGTGATGCCAGCCTACGCTATTGGCACCGATCTGGACCATCTTGCCGCCCGTAATGGCGTGGTGCGGCTGGTGCTGGAGCCAGCCGACAACACCACGACGCCGCCCACGCCTGCGGTGATGGAAGATGACGAGCGCTTGCGGGCGCGCATGCAATTGGCGCTTGAAGCCTTCACCACTGCTGGGTCCTATGGTGCCTATTTGTTCCATGTGTTGGCCATCGCGGGCGTTCTGGATTGCGAAGCCTATGGGCCAGAAAGCGGGTTGGTGCAGCCTGCCGAAGTTTTGTTGGTCATCTTGGCCCGTGATAATGGCGGCACTGCCGATGCGGCACTGTTGGAAACGGTCCGCCAAAACATCACCGCCGATGAAAAACGCCCGCTCTCCGATCATGTGATGATCGAAAGCGCCGAAATCATCACTTATGACGTGGTGATTGATGTGGAAGTGCTGCCCGGTCCCGATATGGCACTGGTCAAAAACCAGTTGGAAGCGGCGGTGCAAGCCTATGTGGAAAATCAGTTCCGCGTGGGCCGTGCCATCCGCCGCGTTGGATTGGGTGGCATTGGCTACATCGAAGGGGTCCACAACGATATTCAAGTCAGCTCACCCGCCGCCGATGTGGTGCCAACCCTGCGGCAAGCGGCCCGTTGCAACAGCATTGCCGTGAACGTGACGCAAATTCCGGGGCGTTGGTTCAATGGCTAAACATCAACTTACCGTCGATCTGCCATCCCAACAAACTGACCTTGAAAACGCGGTGGTGGCGTCTTTCGGCGACTTGCTCAATACGTCCATTCCTATCCGCGAACTGTCCAACCCGGACGCCTGCCCGCTGGAGTTCCTGCCCCATTTGGCATGGGCCAATTCGGTGGATGTGTGGGACCCGGAATGGCCGGAACAATTAAAGCGCGATGTGATTAAGGCGTCCCCGGAAGTGCATCGGCTAAAAGGCACGGTGCAGGCCGTCAAGGCCAGTCTGGCCGGTTTGGGCGTGATAGCCACCGTCACGGAATGGTTTGAACAGGCCCCCGCTGGTGTGCCGGGCACATTTTCGGTGGAAATGGATTTCAGTTCCGAGGGCGGGCGCTACTGGCTTGCGGACGATTTCACACTTTTGCGCAATGCCATTTCCGCATCAAAGCCCCTGTCTCGCGCCTACGCCATAAGCGTGGCTCTTGACCTGACGGTCACTGCCAACGTGGGAGCGGTGCTGACTTCGGAAATCGAAATCAACGTTCCCGCCTATTTCCTTGACCCCGAACCCACCAATGCCGGGGCCTACGCCGGGGCGGCGATGATTTCAGAAATTGAAATCAACGTTCCCGCCTATCGGCCAGACCCCGAATTAAGCAATGCCCAAGCCTATGCCGGGGCATCAATGACCACCCTTGTTGAGGTTGAAACCGGACCATGACCACATTTATCACAGATATTGGCCGTCAAAAAATGGCGGCGGCTGCGGCCAACAACACTCCACTGAATTTGGCTGAAATGGCCCTAGCGGGAGACGATGTGCAGCCCACCGGTTCGGAAACCGCTTTGCCGGGTGAACTCTACCGGGCGGTCATTGGTGAACAAGGCAGAGTGGATGGCAGCGCCCACGTGGCTTACTTCAAAATGACGGTGCCAGAGGATGGGACTGACGGCAAAAACTACGGCCCATGGACCGCTTGGCTTTGGGGGCTTTTTGATGCGGACGGTGATTTGATCGTCATTGGCCGGTTCGGGAATATCATGGTCAAAACGGACCCCAACCACTCCGAGAAGCGGGCTTTAAAACTTACTATAAAAGTCGTTTTTGACAATATGGACAACGTGAATTTGACCTTCACGCCAGCTTCGGACGCCGTTCCCAAAACGCGCCGCATTGACACCGGTTTTGGTTTGAAAGGCGGCGGTGACTTTTCGGAGGATCGCATTCATGAGGTGGATAAAGCCGCATTAGATGGCCTTTACATTCCTCACATCATCGACGGACGTGCGCAGGGCGATGTAAATGATCCCGGTCTGCCGGATGAACGCTATGCCAATCTGTTTCCGGTACCCGAGACCGGCTTTATCGGCCAACAGGCGGCAATCACTGGCGCGGTGGATGTGGAGTTCCGTCCCCTGTCTGGAGCTGGTTCAATTCACTTGGCATTCCGGCTACAGGTCAACAGCCTCGAGCACGGGATTGTCGTCTACCACATAGCTGGTGAGTTCCATGACACCGGCTATCTTGCCAATGTCAAAATCTACTCAAACAACCCATCTGGCGCAAAAAAGGTGCGTATCTATTTCGACGGTAGTGTGGAGCCCGTCTTCCACTTTTACGTGGGCGACATAACGGACGTGCACACGATGGGTTCAGTGCATTGCACACTGCAAAGCATCGTTTCCAACAGGCCTGACGCGGAGACAAAGGTAAATCTCGGCTCGCTCAAACCGCGATACGAGGCTTATGGTTTTGTGGGCAATATTATTCTTCGTATCGACGTGGCGGAGGACACCGCCTTTAGACGGCTCATAGGGTCGTATTTTGCGGCCCGCACCAATGCTGGGCAGGGGCAAGGGATACCCAACGAAACTTGGACAAAGGTTTTCACCCCCATTCAGGTGAGTGATTTCGGCGGCGTGTACAACATCGCTCAAACACGTTTCGAACCTAACAAACCCGGCTTTTATCTACTCCAATGGCAGATAAACTGGCTGTCAGGCACGCCCAGTGAAATCCCAGAATTCTTAAGCGCCGTATTCAAAAACGGCGACGCAGCCACGTCGTGGCAAGGGTCTTCGTCTTCGGCTTCGCGCTACAGCGGCGTGACGGGCGGGGCGGCTTTCATCGGCATGAACGGGACCACGGACTTTGTTGATCTGTTTGCACTGTCCAGCAAACCGGATGGGTCGAATGGCGTCATCACCTATGCCTCTTGGGCAGGCTTTTTCTTTGGAGTTTGATCTATGACCGTCGAAAACGAAACAGTAGTAGAAGAAACCGTCACCGCGGAAAATCCGGTGGCACAAGATGTAATCACCTTCGCGTCTTTCGAAGAAAACGCATGCGCGCGACAGCTTTTGTCTGATGAAGATCGTTCCCGCGTTATCAGCGGGACGCTGGCGACACCGCTGGAGGATGGTCGATTAGAGGTGCGAGGCAGCGTCGAAGTCATTGCGCTCCTCAAGGCAGTCTCACCCACACCAGAGGCCATGAAAGAACAAGAGCGCGCCCGCGCTTTGGTTGATATTCACAATGAGCACGCCGAAACACTGCGCCGCTTGACGGGCAATGCCACAATCGAAGAGCGGGACACGTGGACCCGACAACAGCGCTGGGCGGAGGTCCATCTTGGTGGTGACAGCCAACATGATGCGCTCTTGGCCAGTCTGCTAACACCCGCTGAAAGGGACGCGGCGGGCGAGAATGCGGCAACGGTAATGGCCGAAAAAATCCGCACAAAAGTTGAGTTTACCGACCGCCTTATTTCCAAAGCCGGTGGGACAAAGCGGGAGGCCGAAAAAATGCTGGAGGGTTTTAAGGCCGTTGAAGAAATCCAAGCCTTCCGCGCTGGACTGGCAGCCACAAAGGCGCAGCGTGAAGCTGACTTTGCCGCGGAAATGGAAGCCTTGGCGGCGTGACCGCCACGCCTGATATTCCGTTTTATCCGGCCCTTGCCTTTTATATTGGCAAGGGCACATGGGTGGACTGGTGCATTCGGTTGGCCACACGGTCCCGTTACAGCCATGTGGAAATGGTGCTGGGCAAGAACCATGCAACCGGAGCGCATTTTTGTGCGTCATCATCTGCGCGGGATGGCGGTGTCCGAGCCAAAGAAATCGTGCTTAAAAATGACCATTGGGTCATCGTGCCTATTGTTTTTGAATGGGAGCGCGACCGGCTTTTTTTTGAGGAACGGCACGGTCTGCGGTATGACTATTTGGGCATTCTGTTTTGCCAGTTTTTCAATCTGCACCGGCATAGCCGTTCGCGATGGTTCTGTTCTGAAATCTGCGCAGCCGCCCTTGGTTTTCGCAATCCGCACACACTTTCACCCGGCCTGCTGAAAGATCGCGTGGAGGAAATGAATGACTTGGCCATGCGGATGATAAGCCTCACGAATTGACAGGCCAGAACGTCGCCTGATATCCATTTTTAAGGCCCCTTGAACGGGGCTTTTTTGTTTTGGGGTGACAGGTGTCACCACCACCGATGAAGACGGTGAGGCGTATCAATGGGCAACCACGGAGGTTGCCCTATGGCCGAACAATTCTTGCACGGTATCAAGACGGAAGAGCGGACGGACGGACGCCGCCCCACTCGCACAGCCCAAAGCGCCACCATCGGCATTGTGGGCACCGCGCCCAATGCGGATAACACGCTTTGGCCGATGAATGAGCCAATCCACATTCAAACCGCCGTGGAAGCGGCTGGCATTGGCGATACCGGCACCC
The DNA here is from genome assembly GCA_039198355.1 of Pseudomonadota bacterium. Classification (GTDB taxonomy): domain Bacteria; phylum Pseudomonadota; class Alphaproteobacteria; order Rhizobiales; family Rhizobiaceae; genus Pseudahrensia. Next base: position 8,559 of record JBCCTO010000036.1, on the reverse strand, counting down.
TGCCCAACCAGCTTGATGGTTTGTTTGACCAACGCAATGGCTTGGATGTGGTGGTTGTGCGTGTGGCGGAAGGTGCTGACATTGACGCGACCCTTGCCAATGTGGTGGGCAACGCCGCCGCCCAGACCGGTGTTCACGCGCTAAAAGGGGCCAAGGCCCATCTGGATATTATCCCCCGGCTTTTGACCTTTCCCGGTTTCACGTCGCAACGCCCCGGTGATGCGGCCAACCCGGTGGTGAGCGAAGCCATAAGCCTTGCCGAAAGCATGCGGGCTATGGTCTTTGCGGACGGACCGAATACCACGCGGGACGCGGCGGTGGGATACCGGCAAGATTTCGGCTCCAGCCGCCTTTTCATCACCGACCCCCATGTGAAGGTTTTTCGCAGCGGGGCCAACGTCATTGAGCCGGTGTCCGGTCGCGTGGCCGGGCTTACGGCCAAAACGGACCACGAGCACGGGTTCTGGCATTCGCCTTCCAGTAAGGTGATAAACGGGATTGTGGGCACGGCACGGCCCATAAGTTTTTATCTCAACGACCCGGCGACCGAAGCCAACTATCTCAACGAACGGGAAGTGGCGACGGTTATCCGTGATGATGGGTTCCGCCTGTTTGGTAACCGCACCGCGTCTGCGGACCCGCAATGGGCCTTCATGCCCGTGCGGCGCACGGCAGACCTCATTTATGATAGCGTGGAGAACGCCGCCCGCTGGGCACTGGACAAGCCGTTTTCCGTGCAACTGCTGGAAGACATTGGCGGGCAGGTGAACGATTATCTGCGCTACTTGAAAGCCAGAGGGGCAATTTTGGGCGGACAGGCATGGCTTGAACCAGCATTGAACCCGCCGTCTATTCTTAAGCAGGGCAAGGCGTTTGTGTCCTTCGATATCGAGCCGCCCGCACCTTTGGAGCAATTGCGGTTCGTCGCCTATCGCAATGATGGTTATTACACCGAATTGGTGGAAGAGGCCGCGCGTGAAATCGTGCGCCGGGCTGCTTAGGAGGCTTTGAACGATGCGTGAGATTATCCGATTTTTCAGCGCTTGGGCCGAGGGTGAAAGCTACCATCTGGACATTGAAGAGGCGCAGGTTCCCGGCTTGGAAGATGCCACGGAAGACTATCGCGGCGGCGGCATGCTGGCCGATTTCGATGTGGTTCATGGTCTGGTCAAGCTGGAGGCGTCCATGATCATGACCAGCTTTGCTAAGTCCCTGCTGAAAAAAGCAGGGCTGGCAGCGGGCAAGATCAACACCGTTACCATGCGCGGGTCCATGTCCAGCGAGTTTGAAGAGGGTTCAAAATCGGTGGTGGCAACGGTGCGCGGGCGCATCAACGCCAAGCCCAAACCATGGTCTGCCGGGTCCAAATCCGGCGTGGAATATCCCATCACCAGCATCTCTTACTACAAGTTGGTAGTGGACGGTGAGTTAGTCCACGAGATCGATATGGTGAACCTTATTCAGATTGTGGATGGGGAAGATCAAATGAAAGAACACCGGGCCAATATTGGCTTGGCAACGTAGGAGTCAGCCAATGAAAAAGCGGAATTTCAAACATCGTTCGCAGCGCCGAAATCGTATCATTGACGCGGTGAATGGCGTTCATCGGTTGGGGCCAAACTCTTTCCTTGCATATGTGCAACCGGGCACACGCCGGACGCGCAAAGAGGGCAAAGGCTCTACCGCATATCAGGCCGCAATCCGCGCCCTGTCAGCATAAAAAGGGCGCGACCCATGACCAAGGCCACTGATAAGAATACCCCCCAGAGCGAAGAAGCCACCCAACCCCTGCCGGACCCGGAAATGGGTTCGGGTTCGGCAGGGGCGGCGCAAAAGCCTGCGCCGGTTGTCGCCTTTGCAGACCCCAAATTTGCGGCGGGCAAGGTCTATAAATTGCAACATCCACTCAACGTGGATGGCGAGACCTTAAGCCAAATTGAGGTGCCGCGCCGCTCTATTGGTGAACTGGCTCCCTTGGTGGAAGCGCTTTCCGGTGACCGTGGATTGCGTGGTCTGGTGACGGCTTATGTGGGGCTGCACCCTGCCATTATCGATGGCCTTTACTGGGAAGATTACACGGGGCTGGAGGAGGCCGTGACGCCTTTTTTGCCCCTGACTGTCCAAGAGGCCATCTTGGAATTCAAAAAGCGCCTAGCGTCTTTAACTGGCGACAACTCACCGCCCAACTCGCCTTCGGATACGGATGGCGACTAGCCGACATTTACGCGCTGCCATGGGATGATGCTGTGGCGTGGTGGTGGGAATTAAATGCGATTTACGAAGGTATGACGCCCAAGCAATAGCGGCGGGAAAGGGCAATCAGTGTCTGATTTGTACGTTTCGCTGATTGTTGCTCTTAAGGACCTTGTAACGGGTGCGCCTGCCGACAAGCTGAAAGCCACTTTTGGCGGGCTGGGAGCCAGTGCCAAAGAAGCGGGCAAGGACTTCACCAGTGCCATCAAGCGCGGGTTTTCTGCCGACAACATCGATCTGGCCTTAGCCCAAAATGAGCGCAAATTGCAGGAAGCCAAAGGGCGCTTGCAAGGGGCTTTGGCCATGGCTGCGGGGCTGGTGATACCGGTGAAGCTGGCCGCTGACTTTGAAGAACAGTTCATTGATTTCGCAAACGTTGCCGAAATCCCGCTGGACCAACAGGCGGCTATTGAAGCGCGTCTTGTGAAGGCGGCCAAAACCGCCAACAAGTCCAAAGCTGAAATGCTGACAACCCTAAGCGCCTATGTGGGCAAGGGCATGGATTTAGATGAAGCGTTGGCCGCCATCACGGCTACCGGGCGCACTGCAACTGCAACAAAATCCGAAATCGAAGACATGGCCAATTCCGGCTTTGCCGTCATGGACAACCTTAAGGTTGCAGCAAAGGACCTCGGTCTGGCGTTCGATGTGATGGCGCTTTCCGGCAAGGAAGGTTCATTCGAGCTTAAGGCCATGGCCCGCAAATTCCCCGAAATCACGGCAGGCGCGAAGGCTCTTAAAATGGAAGGGCTGCCCGCCGTTGCATCGCTCACATCTGCGCTGCAATTGGCCATGAAATCCGCTGGCAGTGAAGATCAAGCGGCAACCAACTTTACCAACTTCTTGGGCAAGATCACATCTCGCGACACCGTGCGCAATTTCAAGAAGCTAGGCGTGAACCTTGAAAAAGAGATGAAGGATGCACAGGCGCGTGGCGTCGATGTGTTGGACCACATGCTTACGCTGATAAAAGAAAAAACGGGTGGCGACGCCTTCAAAATGAGCCAGCTTTTTGCGGACAAGCAAGTGTTGGATTTCCTGCGGGCTGTTATCCCAAATCTGGAAGAGTATAGACGTCAGCGTGACAAGGTGGCGGCTGCGGATGGCTCCACGATTGCCCAAGACTATGAGCGCGTCACATCCGGTCTCAATTCTATGACCGCTGAATTGCGCAATTCGGTTGGCATGTTGCTAGGGTCCACCGGAACGCTAATGCCTGTCATCAAGTCCATCGTGAGTGACACGACTGCCTTGGTGCGGTCGCTATCCGACTGGGCAGCGGCAAACCCAGAACTGACTTCCACGCTGGTAAAAGCGGCTGCCGGTTTAATGGCATTTTCGGTGGCCAGCCGGGTTGCGTCATTTGCCTTGTATGGCATTCGTGGGCCGCTGATTAAAACTGCATCGCTCTTTCTGAAATTCAGCAAGCAAGGCCAGAACATCTCCGCTGTGGCGAACGGCATGCGAGGATTAAAAGCCGCTGCCGGGTTTGGATTTGGTGGCATTGTCACTGCTGCTAAAGTGGCTTTGGGTCTGTTTGCTGGACTTGCTGGGGCCGTCACCCTGCCCATTGCCGGGGTGGTTGCAGCATTGATTGGCGCCGGAGTTCTAATCAACCGATATTGGGAGCCGATTAGCAATTTTGCATCTGGCTTCGCTTCGGCGATTGGTGCGGAGTTGGGCGCAGCGGCAGCGGCGCTTGGGCAGTTTGTTGCGGATGTGGGTGGCTATGTTGGGACCAAGTTAATCGACTTTGGTGAGTGGCTGGGCTTTAGCCGTGAAGACATAGAACGATATGCGGCAAATGCGTTGGGCGGCTTGCAAAACATGGGCAGCGCGATTGTCTCGTTCTTCACCGAATTGCCTGCCCAAATTGGCGATTGGTTGGGCAATCTCTTTACTGTCAAAGATTATAGCGCACAGGCCGAGGCGGACTTTCAATCCATGGGCGCTTCCGTAGCGGAAGCGATGATTAGGGGCATAAAAAGGGCGCTCTACATCCCAATTACGCTAGTACGCGGCGTGGGCCGTGAGATGATTGCAGGCATTCAAACGGGGCTTGAAGGTGGTCTTAAAGGTGTTCTTGACTGGTTTGCCAGCCTGCCAAGCAAAATACTCTCCGCAATCGGTAACATCGATATCGGTTCACTCATAAGTTGGCCTAGCCCACCGCGTTGGTTGAGCCGTTTGCTTGGTTCAGGCAGTGAAGAGATTTCAAGTGGCGATGGTGCGGGCACCGTGAATGGTGGTTCGGGCAATGAAACATCAAGTGCGCCGCCGCAGCCAATCGACAATGCGTTGGCATTGAACAAATACAGCGCGCAAGCCGAAATAGAATTCAAATCCTTCGGGACTGACTTGGGTGGCGCACTCATGGCGGGTGTTCAAGGCAGTCTTTCCGTTCCGATTACGCTGGTACGTGGCATTGGCCGCGAGATCATTGCTGGTATTGAAGCGGGCCTAGAGGACGGATTGAAGGGCGTTCTGGATTGGTTTGCCAGCTTGCCCAGCAAAATACTGGCCGCAATCGGCAACATCGATATCAGTTCCCTTATTCGCTGGCCCAAGCCACCTGGATGGTTGAGCCGGTTCATGGGCGGAAGTGAAGACGATGCGATATCCGGCAGCGATGGTGCAGGCCCGGTGAAAGGCGGTTCTGGCAACGACATTTTGGGTGTGCCCCCACCCCTGCCGAGCAAAGCGCCGCCGTCCACGGTCAACCACGTCACCGAGAACAAACCAGCCATTTCTGTCACACCCAAAGTGCATGTGACCAAAGGGGCGGACGCTGCCGAAATCGCCCGACAGGTGGGTGCAAAAACGGCGCAGGCAACCCGCTTGGCCCTTTCCGATGCGGGGGTGAATTGATGTTTATGAAACTTGGCCCCTGCCGGTTCAAAGTGGACACCATGCCGGTGAATTTGGCCGACAGGCAATTGCCTTTCCGGTTAGCTTCCATGCCCGTGGGGCAGTCCGCGCCATCGCAACAGTTTTTGGGCATTGGCGATGAAACGGTGACGTTTAAGGCGGTGGTGTTCCCCAAAGTGTTGTCTCCTAACGGTGAGACCAGCCTTGACCAATTGCGGGCCACGGGCGGCACGGGGGCGCGGCTTCCTTTCTTTGATGTGAGCGCCGGGGCGGCAGGTGTCTATCTGGGCATGTGGTGCTTGCAAAACATTGGGGACGGCAAATCGCTGTTTACTCCTTTGGGCGAAGCGCAGCGCATTGAAGTGGATATGAGTATCGTGCGGGACGGCTCCAGCGGTGCGTTTGGGGGGCTGTTTTAATGGCCGTTTACACCACCATCGAAGGCGATGTTCTGGATCAGATTTGCTACCGGCACTATGGGCGGCACCGGCTTACCGTGGAAGCCGTTTTGGACGTCAACCGGCACTTGGCGGCACAGCCGCTAAAGCTGCCAGCAGGGTTGCAAATCACGCTGCCAGACCTAGCACCCTCCACCCCACAATCATCTTTCAAGTTGTTTGAGTAAGGCCATGGGACGCATTCCATATTTCTCTATTTCCGCCGATGGCACCCCCGCCACCGATGCGTTTGCATCCCGGCTTTTGTCCATCACCATCACCGACAAAGCTGGTGGTGAAAGCGACAGCGTTTCCATTGAACTGGATGACAAGAACGGATCCATTGCCATGCCCCGTGAAGGGGCCATTCTTGACGTGTCTATCGGCTATCTGGACGCGGGCGGGCTGGTTCGCAAAGGCCGCTTTGAAGTGGAAGAGGTAAGCGGTTCGTTTACGGGCGAACGCAAAATGACCATCACCGGCAAAGCCGCTGGGAAGCCGTCTTTGAAACAATCCAAGACGCGCAGTTGGGACGATAAAACCATCAAGGATATCGGTTCCCAGATTGCCGGAGAGCACGGATTGCAACCGGCCATTGATGATGAAATCGGGGCCATCAAAATCCGTTTTGAAAGCCAGAGTGAAGAAAGTGATCTGCACTTTTTGAGCCGCATTGCCCGCAAGTTTGACGGGCTGTTCGCTGTGAAGGATGGCCGATTGGGCATGGTCAAACGGGGCGGCGGGAAATCGGCCAGCGGGGCGACTGCACCGGAACTTTCCTTGACCCCAGCCGATATCTTGCCGGGCGCGACCTACACCCTGAAACCCCGCAACAAATACGGGAAGGTGAAGGCCACGCACTCCAATCGGAAAGACGTAAAGCGGGAAGAGGTGGAGCACACCGTCAACGGTGACGGCCCCACCCATACGCTGCGCGAACCTTTTGAAAATGAGGCCGAGGCGAAGGCCGCAGCAAAGGCCAAAGGTGACCAGCTAAAGCGGGGAGAGGGCGGCGTTTCCGTTCCCATTCCCGGTGACCCAACCTTGGTGGCCGAAGGCGTGTTGACCCTCTCCGAATGTCGCGATGGCGTTGACGGGAAATGGAGCGTGGAAACGGTCACGGACAATATGGTTTTTACAGCCGGTGAGGCGTCTGGTTACACAACCACAATTGATGCAAAAAAAGGGGCTTAATCCGATGGCGGACGAGAAGCTGCAAACCGTTAATTTATTGCCCAATGGGCAGAGCGTTGGACCCATTGTTTGGCCGGGCGGATGTGGGCAAATTTATGTCTACAAAGGCGCGGTAAAAGTTGAGGTCTGCAATCCGGCCAGTGATAGCACCTTAGAGGCAAACTGGCTGGTGCCGATTGGACTGGAAAAAGTGGTTGCCGGGCAGGTTGGCCAACTGAATTTCGTTGGTCAAACCAGCGTGCGTGTTGTTGCCATTACGGACGCTCTTGGCGCGGTGGTGAAGCCAGACATTCCAAGCTTGAACGTAAGACAAACGGTGCCCGGTCATGAGCATTGATAACCCCATGATTGTTGTGGCTGCGATTGCTGCAATTGCATGTTTGGAATGGGCCGGATTGCTGGGCTTTGTGCTGATATCGGACAAAGTGCGCGCACGACTTACATGGCGTGAAAATGTGGGCTTTTGGACCATGTGTTTGCTGTTTTCTATAGCGGCTTATCAAGTGGCCAAATTGTGCTTGCGTGGCCTATTCCTTGATGCGGTTTTTCCCCTGTCATCGGTTGCGATTGCACTGGCAGCCGCCCCTATCATCGTGTGGCGGTTCCACCGCCCACGCAATGCGATTTGAGTGGGCGGCACGGTGATATGGTTGGACAGAAAAGTTCGCGCATCTCACGCCTATTCCGGTTTGCCGATAGGCGATATCGTGTTGCTGTTGGTGTGCTTGCTGTTAGCCTCGCCTTTGGCACAGCCGCAGAGCCATGGGTTCAAAGGGCATACGATTATTTCGGCTGGTCCAGGGTATCCATTGTCTCCCAAGCCCGTGTCTTTTGCGATCTCTCAACAGGCGAATGCAAAGGTCATATTACGCTCAAAAAACTGCGCGCTGATTGCGACACGCTGGCCGTATTCCTCGCAGGTTTTGCGGGTGGAAAACCGTTCTATGCGCAGCGTAGGGGCAAACCAAAGAACATCCCCAAAACACCGCATGGCTTTATCACCTTCACCGTGCCCTTTGATCTGGCCACGCCCTATCGCAGCCTCCCCATCGGCACATTCCCAATTGCAGAGGGCGGGATTGACTATGACTGCGGTGGACGGCGCTACAGGGTCCAATATCCAGAAGTTACCGCCGTCGTTGACGGCATCAAATACACAGCCACCACGGTGACGTTTACAGGGGGCAATGAATGACCAAATCAGCAGACTTTGATGAAGACGGACGGCGTATGCCGATGACACCAGTCATGCGGCTCATTGCTGGAACGGGCGTGGGTGGAACACTGTTGATCTTGCTAACAGTGGTTGTTCCGTTCGGAATTTCCAACTGGGATAAGGTGTGGAACCGTGCGGATAAGTTGGCCGCTGCACGGGACGCGGAGAGGGTAAAGGACGTGCGCGAAGGCGTGGAGCGATACGTTCAAGGGCGCAAGATCGACTATTTAATAGGTCTTTCACGCGCTAATAACGAGGCGATAAAAGCGTTGTGTCAATCGCTGCGCGATAGCAAGTCCACTGGGCTTGACTGCACCAAGCTGGGCGCACCGCCAGCCGCTTTTTGAAGCGCTATAGAGGAGTGGACCGGAACTAAGCGGCTATTAATTGCGGTTTTGAGTTTGGCGCAATTTCAAATGTCCCAAATCTTAAAAGCAATTGTCCCGCTACAGCGGTTTTGCATTTTAAGGCAAGGGGTAAACACGCTTAACCAGCGGCTAACCATGTTTGCTCACCCCCCATTAACCGTAATTACACCAATGATGCGCAATGGTGATCGCAATACGTATTTGCGTCCTGTTGTAGCCCCAT
>JBCCTO010000035.1:0-35911 GCA_039198355.1 Pseudomonadota bacterium | reverse complement strand
TGGGCGCGCGGGGATCGTCGATAACGCTGAACACACATTCAAAATCACGCATGACACATTCTCCAGGGGTAACCGCACCCTAAAGAATCTGAAAAGCGCCAAAAATCAACAAAATCTAGCCATATGCGATTCCCCTGCCTCGGGTGGGAGGTTAGGAGTGCCTGTTGTGGGTCCCGTTGCTACTCTTTTCCCCCAAACAGCTTTTTCAACATGTCCCCCATGGGGCCGGTGGTGGGCATTTTTGGTTTCGGACCGCTCTTATTGGCCTGCCGAATATGGCTTTTGCCTTTTTTGGCGGTCACTTGGCCTTTGGCCCCGGAAGGCTCGTTGGATTGTGTACGCAAGGCAATGCGGTTCATGAAACCGGCATCGTCTCCTTTGGCCAGCATGTCGGCGTTGCGGGCGATTTCGTCCAGTAAGGGGTCGAGCCAGGTGTGGTCGGCTTTGGAGAAGTCGCCCAATACATGGCCTGTGACTTTGTCCTTATGGCCGGGGTGGCCGATGCCGATGCGCACGCGGCGATAGTCCTTGCCCAAATGGGCATCGATGGAGCGGATGCCGTTATGGCCACCTGCACCACCGCCCTTTTTCACCCGTAACTTGCCGGGGGCGAGGTCCAGCTCATCGTAGAGGACGATGATGTCGTCCAGCTCAATTCTGTAAAAGCGGGCGGCTTCGCCCACCGCGCGACCGCTCTCATTCATAAATGTGGTGGGTTTGACCAGAAGCGCTTTTTCGCCGCCGATGCGGCCTTCGCTGGTGAGGGCGGAGAAGCGGCCTTTCCACGGGGTGAAGTCGCTTTCTCCAGTAGGGGCAGCATGCAAAGCGTCCAAGGCCATGAAGCCCACATTGTGGCGCTGGCGTTCATGCTTGGGGCCGGGATTGCCCAATCCGACGATCAGCAACATGGCAGGTCACTTTCTGCATGGTTTGACAAACAAAACGGGCCGGAGCGTTTTGCATCCGGCCCGTTCCAATAATTTATCACATCACTGCGAAGGCTGTTAACCGTTGTCGCTATCGGACTTCTGGTTAATGGCTTCCACTTCCGCAGGTGCGTCCGCTTCGTCATCAGCGCTGTCAGAGCGCAAGCCGGCAGGCGTTGCGATGGTGGCGATGGTGAAGTCCCGGTCTGTAATGGTGGGTTCCACACCTTCGGGCAAGCTCACGGTGGAAATGTTGAGCGAGTCGCCCAGTTGTGCCGCCGAAAGGTCCACCGCGAAGCTTTCCGGGATGGCGTTGGCGGGGCAGTTCACCTCCACCGTGTGGCGCACCACGTTGAGCACACCACCGGCTTTCAGGCCGGGGCAGGTTTCTTCGTTTTCAAACGCCACGGGAATTTCAACCGTCACCTGCGTTTTGGAGGAAATGCGCAGCAGGTCCACATGCATCACCCGGTCGCTGACGGGGTGCAGTTGGTAGTCCTTGGGCAGCACATTGTGGCTTTTGCCGTCCACCTGAATGGCCAAGATATTGGTCATGAAGCCACCGCCATGAATTTTCATGGTGATTTCCTTCAGGGGAAGGGCAATGGGAAGGGGATCTTTTTTGTCGCCATAAATGACGGCAGGCACCATGTTATTTCTGCGCAGTTCCCGTGCGGCCCCCTTGCCGACACGCTCGCGCAGCTGGGCCTCCAGCTTGTTGTCGTCGCTCATTATCGTCTCCTAAGCGGTTTTGAAGGTTGCGGTTCAAAGGCCCAAGAAGGTCCATTGCCGCTCGCGCTCCCAAGCCTTCGGGGCTTTACTGGCTTTGCCAATGATGGGGGTGCGACCCGCGTTCCCTCCAGGGGTGTCGACGCGGTGGCGGCTCTATAGAACGGGCACGCGCCCCTTGCAAGTGCAGGTTGGTGAGCCTGTTTATACCGTCGCTGCGTTCACCAAACATTTAGCCTAGTGCCATTTTCGAAGTCATGAAGACCGGGATTTAAGACAAATTTACCGCGGCGGCGGCCACATCTTGCGCAATTAGGGCAATGTCTTGGGGCGGAGACATGAATAAACAGACGGGCGAGCTGCGTTCGCCATTGAGTGAAGTGTTAAACAGGGCCATCGGGGCGCTAAAGCATCACACGGGCATGGCGGCCCGGGACCATTTTGAGACTTTTGTGCAAGAGATGAGCGAGGGGTTTTACCGCTCGTCGCTGGACGGTGCGCAGCTTATGGCCAATGCCACGCTGGTTAAGCTCAATGGCTATGACACTGAAGCGGAAATGCTAGCCGCGGTGGGGGACATCGGGACAGAATGGTATGTGGGCCCCACAAGGCGGGATGAATTTATTACGCTTTTGCACAAGCACGGGCAGGTGCAGGATTTTGTGTCGGAAATTTACCGCCACAAAACCCGTGAGCGGATCTGGATCACGGAAAACGCCCGTATCGTTTATAACCGCTTCGGCCAACCCAGTCACTATGAGGGCACGGTGCGGGAGTGTACCGACACGGTGGAACGGCTGCGGCTGGAAAATAGCTACCGCACCTATGCGGAGCATGTGCCGGGGGCTTTGGTGCAATCCACTTATGAGCGGGGTGGTCTGTTTACCATTCCCTTTGCCAGCCCGCGTTTTCATGAAATGCTGGGGGAATTGCCCGGTGATGTGAAAAAAGATGCGCGATTTTTGTGGAACATGGTGCCGCTGCAGGATTTGGAGCGGGCCTCGCGGTCTCACAAGAAAGCCATGGAAACCATGACGGACTGGAGCTGCGAATATCGTTTCCGCCGCATGGATAACAAGCAAATCTGGCTTTCTATGAAAGCGACACCGGAACGGCGTGCCGATGGAACTATGATTTGGCATGGTTTTTTGGCGGATATTTCAGACCGGAAAAAGTCTGAAGAGCGATTGCACCAATTGGCCTTCACCGACAGTCTGACCGGTCTGCCCAACCGGCGGGCGATTACAGATGCCATCAAGCACACGGTGGATCAGTGCCGTCGCCATGGCCGCCATGGGGCGGTGATGTATGTAGACCTGGACAGTTTCAAAACGCTCAATGACGGTTTGGGTCATGTGTGCGGTGATGAGATGCTGGTGGAGATTGCCCAACGGCTCACCAATTGCATTGGATCCGAAGGCAAGGTGGCACGTCTGGCCGGTGATGAGTTTGCCATTTTGTTGCAGGAACTGCCGGCGGACGAAACGGCAGCCCGCACCATGGCAGCGCGCATGGCAAATCTGGTGGGGCAGGTGGTGGACCAGAATATTGATCTTTCTGGAGGCCCGTTTCAGACCACATGCAGTATCGGTATCGCTTTGCTTGATGCGGATTCAGGCCGGGCGTTTGAACTGTTGCGCCGAGCTAATACAGCCATGTTCGCAGCCAAGAAAGAGGGGCGCAATTGCGCTGTCTTTTACAGCGAAACCTTGCAACAGGCGGCCGATCGCAATTTTGGCCTGATGGCAGACTTGCGTAAGGCGCTGCGCGAAGGCGCGCTGAAATTGCATTATCAAATGCAGGTGGACCGTGCGGGGAAAGTTGTGGGGGCGGAGGGCCTGTTACGCTGGTTCCACCCCACTAAGGGGCTGGTGAATCCCGGCCAGTTCATCGAACAGGCGGAGGCCAATGGGCTCATCATTCCGCTGACCGAATGGGTGTTTGACGAAGCGGTGGCTACTCTGACGGCTTGGCAAAAAGACGATGCACTTCAGGATTTGAGCCTGTCGGTTAATGTGAGCGCCCAGCAGTTTCACCAGCCCGGTTTTCTGGACCGTATGCGCGCCTATGCAGCGCGACCGCAATTCGACTCCACGAAACTGGTTCTTGAGATGACCGAGCATGTGCTGACCCATGATACGGGGCAGGTGGGCCGGGTCATGGCCGCGCTGCGCCAGCTGGGGTATCGCTTTTCACTAGATGATTTTGGCACGGGCTATTCCTCCCTCACCCACTTGCGGGACTTGCCCTTCGATGAAGTGAAGATCGACGGAAAGTTCATCTGTGACTTGGAAAATGACGGGCGGGACAGGGCGCTGGTGCGCTCAATTCTGGCCATGGCGAAGGCGTTGGATTTGCGCACGGTGGCCGAATGGGTCGAAAGCGAACGCCAGGAGGCGTTCCTCATGGAAGAGGGGTGTGACGTGATGCAGGGCTTTCTTTACGGCCCGGCGCTGGACCATTGCGCTTTTGTAAAGGCCTTCACCCAGCGACAGGCGTGGCTTGAAAATGGAGATCGACGCACAAAACTGCTGGCCAGTTCCTGATGTCCAGTCTCACCATTTTCGTCGCAAGATGATACGCCTTAATCGAACAGGCTGGAGACGGATTGTTCCAATGCCGTTCGGTTGACCGCTTCGCCAATCAGGTCTGCGATGGAGATGACGCGGATGTTGTGGGCCGCTTCCACGGCAACCGTGGGCTCGATGGAATTGGTGATGACCAATTCTTTCAGCTTGGAGGAGGCGATGCGCGCCACAGCACCGCCCGATAGGACCCCGTGGGAAATGTAGGCTGTTACGCTTGTGGCCCCATTGGCCAGCAGCGCTTCGGCTGCGTTGCACAGGGTGCCGCCGGAATCGATGATGTCATCGATAAGAATACAGTCACGGCCTTCCACATCGCCGATCACATTCATCACTTCAGATTCACCGTGCTTATCGCGGCGCTTGTCCACGATGGCGAGGGGGGAATTGATGCGGCGGGCCAGAGCGCGGGCGCGCACAACGCCGCCCACATCGGGCGAAACTACCATGACATTTTCCACGTCATAATTGGTCTTCAAATCCCGGCTCATGACGGGCACGGCAAAAAGGTTGTCCGTGGGAATGTCAAAAAAGCCCTGAATCTGTCCTGCGTGCAAATCCATGGTCAGCACGCGATCGGCACCAGCCTCTGTAATGAGATTGGCCACCAGTTTGGCGGAGATGGGGGTGCGGGGGCCGGGCTTCCGATCCTGCCGGGCGTAGCCGAAATAGGGGAGCACGGCTGTGATGCGCTTTGCGGAGGATCGGCGGGCTGCATCAATGAGAATGAGCAGCTCCATGAGATTGTCATTGGCCGGGTATGACGTGGACTGGAGGATAAAGACATCCTCACCGCGCACGTTTTCTTGAATTTCAACGAAGATTTCCTGGTCGGCAAACCGGCGCACCGTGCATTTGCCCAGCGTGATGCCCAGATAATCAGCCACCTTTTCGCTAAGGCTTTGATTGGCATTGCCCGAAAAGAGCTTCATGGCCATGGCGTTTGATCCTGCCCAGCGGACGTGTCGCGTGATGGCGGTGTCTTAGCAATATCGACGCAGGGTGCAAGCGCTATGCGGTTTTATCCCCACAGCCTAGATTCTTTACGCTCACGCTGTCGGCCTATTGGCCTTCGCTGCACTGGCGCGGCAAACCTTTGCCGGGTGGCTCTTCTCCACCAGAGCGTGACACGCTTTAAAGTGTGATGAAGCCAGTATCGTGTTTGGACAGGGGTTCTGGCGCGCCTTGGGTCGTTAGATAGGTCTGCCCGAGGCACATGGCGGTTTCGCTTTCGGAATCCATGATAATCATGTGGGCAAAGAGCGTCATATCAGGTTCGATGGATGTTTCATTGCCTGCATAAAACATGGGACCATCCATCCAGCAGGGGGCATAGCGCGCGCCGAGCGAATAGCCGCAAGCATTAAGGCGGTGGCGGGAGAGGCCCGCGCTGTCCATGGCCCTGGCATGGGCATCAAAAACATCGCCAAAGGTTTGGCCGGGGCGCATGGCTTCTTCCGCAGCCATCAGGGCTGTGTGGGCAGCTTCATAATGGGCGCGGTGTTCAGGTTTTGGTTCGCCAATGATGAGCGTGCGCATCATGGCCACGTGGTATTGGGCGGCCACCCCCGCCCATTCGATGGTCAGTTGATCGTTCTTGGAAAGCGTGCGCCGCCCGGATTTGTAGCGGCACAGAAGGGCATCCGGCCCGGAACCCAGAACAAAGGGATTGGCGGGATAATCGCCACCTTCAGAAAGGGCAGCGGCTTGCATGGCGGTGAGAATTTCTGCCTCGTCTGCGCCCGCTTGGGTGGTTTCCAGCGCTGCATCAAACGCCAAATCAGCAAAATGGGCGGCTTTGCGGACATGGGCGATTTCTTCTGCGCTTTTGACGGTGCGCAGGCTGTGGACGAGGGAAGAGGCGTCTTTGAGTTTGGCGAAACTGGTGAGCGCTTCTTCCACCCTTTTGCCATTGGCAGCCGTGAGGCCGTGGGTGTCCACTTCCACACCGATGGTGGCGCCCAGCAAGTTCATGTTGCCAAGCAGGTCCCGCAGGTCCTTGGCTGGATTGGCGTTGGCCGCATCGCGCCAGATAACGATATTGTCGATGGTGGACGTGCGGCGGGCCTGCCGTAAATCGGCGGAGCGGGTGAGCAGGGCCATCTCGCCATCGGCCTTCACCACAAGGCATTGGAAAAACACAAAGCCGAACGTGTCATAGCCGGTGAGCCAATACATGCTCTCTTGGGCAAAAAGGAGCATGGCATCCAGCCCTCCTTCCTCCATGCGATCTGTTAAAGCAGCGCATCGGCGGGCGAATTCGGCTTCTGTGAAATGCAGCATGGGTTACTCCGTAAGGGCGATGGCGGAGAGTTGACGACCGTAATCAGGTTCGCCGCGATGGGTTGTGCGGCGGTAGGAGAAGAAGTCTTCGCTGCCATAGGTGCACACATCCACCATGCCGCTGGTGGACACGCCCGCTTGGGCAAGACGGTCCACAATGTATTGGGAGAGATCAAACATGTGATGGTCCGCCTTTTGGGACGGGATGAAGTAGCGCTGGTTGTCCGCGCCTTGCTCCAAAAACGGCGCAGGGAATTCAGGGCCCACTTCGTAGTTGGTTTGACTGATGGAAGGGCCAAGAATGGCCACAGTGTTGGAGCGTTCTGCGCCAAGGCTTTCCATGGCCTCCAGCGTGGATTCCAAGACACCGGAAAGGGCTCCTTTCCAGCCCGCATGGCACGCGCCGATGATTTGGTTTTGCGCGTCGGCAAACAGGACTGGGCCGCAATCGGCGGTAACGATGCCCAAGGCAAGGCCGGGGGTGGCCGTGGCAACGCCGTCCACCTTTGGACGGTTGTCAGACCACGGTTTGTCCGTGGTGACGGCGAGGGCGGAATGAATTTGATAGGGGCTGGCAATGCGATCTTCATCCACCTTGAGAAAGGCTGCCATGCGGCGGCGGTTTTCCAGCACATGGGCACGGTTATCGCCGGAACCCAAACCGGCGTTAAGACCCGCGTAGATGCCTTCCGACACCCCGCCCGCGCGGGTAAAAAAGCCGTGGCTGATGCCTTTTAACGCGCAGAGTTTTTCGGAAAGGACTGGGAATAGGGTGGTCATTTACCGGGCCGCAAGCGTTGGTTCAATGCGGGCAGGTTAGCCGAGCGCGCCCAGACTGCCTATCCTTTTGGCAAAAAGCCCGGCCAGCGGTCCCCCAGTGTGGCGGGCGCGCCGAAGGCCATGGCTTTGAACAGGGTGCCCATGTGCTTGGGGCCTGCAAGGCGCTCCACAGCGCTGCGTAGAGCCTCTTGAATGTGCGTTTCACGCCCAGAGCCCAGATTTCCAGCCCGCTCCAGCAGTCCGAGATCCAGCAGGAAATCGCCTTGGGTGGCGGGGGCTGGTGCGACGCATCCGATTTCACGCGCGATGGTGATGAGCGGTGCGAAGTCCACATGGCTTGTGAGGTCGCATTGGCCAGGGCTGCTCAATACGTCCACATGGGCGTGGTTGCGCACGGCCTGGAATGTGTCACCGAAACCGGTTTTCAGGTGGCCATAGTCCAGAAATAAAGCGGCTCCGCTGTGTTCATGGAGCCAATGGGCGAGACGGGCGATAAAGCCTTCGCGGGCGGGGCTGGTCTCGAAGATCATGCCCTCCGGTTCGTCTTCATGGCCCTTTGGCAGGCTGGCACTGGGTAGCGTGTTGGGGCGGGTTACGAAAGTGAGTTTGTCGTCCTGCAAGCCCACAGCGCGCTCATGCCACGCGCGCCCCTGTTTGACCCATTGGCGGAAGGGCAGGGCGTCCAGCAATTCATTGGCGATGATGATGGCGGGTTGGTCTGGCAGCGCGTCAATATCGCCAATCCAGCGCAGCGAAGCGTTGGTTGGGGTGAGTAACAGGCTTTGCTGTTCGGCCAGCGTGGGGCTGACCTCCACCAGATGCACCTGCGCGGCTTTTTTGAAGCCGGGCAGGGCGTCGGCCACACGCAGCAGGTCGCGCATAAGCGTGCCACGCCCGGGGCCGATCTCCACCAGCGAGAAGGCTTCCGGCTCACCAAGCGCCTGCCAGACTTCCATGCACCACACGCCGATCATCTCGCCAAACATCTGCGAGATTTCCGGGGCGGTGATGAAGTCGCCGCCCTCCCGTTCCGCCGAGGCGCGTCCACCCACGGGCGAACCCGTGATGTAGTAGCCGTGCTGGGGGTGGGTCAGGCACAGCATCATATATTCTGCAATAGGCAGCGGACCCTGCTCCGCAATGGTGCGATGCAAAATTTCCGTGAGGGGCGTTTCGTCAGCCATCAGTGTTGCGCCATGGGGTGCGGCGGGAAGCCGTCAGCATGCCCCACAGGCCCACAGCCAGCATGGGCAGGGACAATACCATGCCCATAGTAAGCCAGCCGCCCGCGAGGAAACCCAATTGCGCGTCCGGTTGGCGGAAAAACTCCACGATAATGCGCGAGGTGGCGTAGCCGAACACCCAGGCGCCGCCGATAAAGCCGGGTTGGCGCAGTTTTTTGAAAATGAAGATCAACACGCAAAGGGCGATGAATAGTACCAGCCCTTCAAGGACGGCCTCATAAAGCTGGCTTGGGTGGCGTGGCTCAGGCCCGCCATTGGGGAAGATCACCCCCCACGGCACATCCGTCACCCGGCCCCACAGTTCCGAATTGATGAAATTGGCGATGCGGACGAAGAAAATGCCGAAGCAGGAGGATGCGGCGATCACATCTAGTAGCGTATAGGGTGTGAAACCGCGAGACCGGGCGAACAGCACCATGGCGATGATGGTGCCCAGAGCGCCGCCGTGAAAGCTCATGCCCCCGTCCCAGACTGCGGGAATGGCAAGGGGATTTTCCAGGTAATAGGGCAGGTTGTAGAACATGACATAGCCCCACCGCCCGCCAGCGATGATGCCGATGACGGCCCAAGTTAGAAAATCGTCAATTTCCGCTGGGCGTATTGGGGAGGTGTGTTCTCCCCACAAGCCATTATTTCCCACCACTCGCTTGGCGAAAAACCAGCCCAAGGTGATGCCCAGCACATACATGGCCCCATACCAGTGGACCGCCAGTGGGCCGATGGAAAAGATCACCGGGTCGATGGCCGGGAAACTGAGAGCCGACAGGGTGGGAGGGGGCATGGTCATGGCCTGCCTCTTGCCCGTTGCCGTGGAGGGAAGCAAGTGTGCGACGGCGCTGCGGTTGAAGGCGGCTGTCGGTGTCGCTACTTATCTGAAAACGCCGCTAGAGAGAGCTACACCCATGAACAATTCCAAGCCCGGCCCCAATTTCTCCGGTGGCCCCTCTCGCCTGTTTGATGAACTGGCAAAGCTGGCCACAGATGCCGCAGGTGTTGCCCAAGGGGCGCGTCGTGAGGTGGAGACAGTGTTCAAGTCACAAGCGGAACGCTTCATGGACCAGATGGATCTGGTGCAGCGGGATGAGTTTGAAGCGGTGAAAGAAATGGCAAGCCGTGCCCGCATGGAAAATCAGGCTCTGCGGGAAGAATTGGATGCGCTGAAGGCGGAAATGGCTGGTGGCGCCAAAAAGACCACTGCGAAGAAGAAAGCTGCTCCCAAAGACGATTAATTCGTCCACAGTTTTGGCGGCGGTGGATAAGTCTTGAAAAGGCGAGTCCTTTGAATCCGTTGGGCTGAGTCGCGGGAAATTTGATTCAGCGTTCCCGCCTTCCTTCGCAAACAATGTGCCGTTCCCAGGGGTCACCGCGACTCCCGCCCGTAATAGGGTGGTCCCCATGAATGATTCGGGTCGGTAGCGCGTAGTTTCAACATACCGGATTGAGAATGACAGCGGCGCGGGGCAGAGGGCCGGCGCGCAAGGGGACCGGTGCGGCTATGGATATGATGCGGGAATACCACCCGGTGGATGCGGTGGAAGATGTGGCCGATGAACGGGAATGGTCGTTCCAGCGCCATGCGCGGGATGAAATTTCTATTTTGCGGAAAGGAACTTGGGCCGATTACAGCATGTCCTTTTCCTGGATGGAGGATTTTGAGGCTCTGCACATTGCCTGTGCCTTTGACATGCGGGTGCCGCCCTTGCGGGTTCATGAAGCCCAAAAGCTGGTGGGTCAGATCAATGAACAGCTTTTGCTCGGCCATTTTGAATTGTGGGTTGAAGACGGGTCCGTCATGTTTCGCCACACACTGCCGCTCAATGTAGGGGCTATGGCCACCGAAGGGCAGATTGAGCACATGCAGGAGGCGGCCTTTACCGCTTGCGAACGCTATTATCAGGCGTTTCAATATGTGTTGTGGGCTGGGCAGTCTTCCGGTGAAGCCTTGGGCAATGTGCTGTTCGATACGGTGGGGCAGGCGTAGAAACCGGCCTGAGGAGGCGTAATATGACTGATGATCTTGAGCCGGTGGCTGGGCAACCGACCCTGTGCCTTGTGGGCGCGGGCAATATGGGTGGGGCCATGCTGGCCGGTTGGCTAGGTGCTGGTAGGGCGGCTGCCAACATTACCGTGATTGACCCCAACCCGCCGGAAGCCATGGTCCGGTTAATCGAAGCAGGCGGCGTGAGCCATGCGACCTCTGCTGAGGGCGTCATGCGGCCTGATATTGTGATCGCGGCGGTTAAGCCGCAGATTATGGATCAAGTGTTGCCTTCTCTCGCCCCCCTCTTGGATGGGGATAATGTGCTGGTTTCAGTTGCTGCCGGGATTACCATGGAGCGGCTGGCCAAGCCTTTTGCTCCTGCCCCCCGCGTGGTGCGGAGCATGCCCAACACGCCTTCCATGGTGGGTCGCGGCATCACGGTCTGTGTGGCGTCCGATGGTGTTTCAGACGAACAGAAAGGCTGGATCAGTGATTTGATGAAAGCCGTTGGTGCTGTGGAATGGGTGGAGGATGAAAGCCTGATGGATGCCGTCACCGGTGTTTCCGGAAGCGGGCCTGCCTATATTTTCCACATGGTGGAAGCTATGGCAGCGGCAGGCACGGCGGCGGGTCTGCCACCAGAATTGGCCCTGCGTTTGGCGCGGGCAACAGTGGAGGGGGGAGGAGAACTGCTTTACCGCTCCGATGATACGGCAGCACAGTTGCGCGAGAACGTCACCTCACCTAACGGCACGACGGCGGCGGCACTGGCTGTGCTCATGGACGATGATGGATTGCCTGCTTTGATGACCAAGGCTGTGGCGGCGGCGGCCGACCGCTCCCGGGAATTGGCCCAAGCATAGAAGAGGAACAAACCGTGGCGGATACAATCAGCTTTGACGACTTCATGGCCGTGGATATTCGCATGGGGACGGTGGTCCATGCGGAGCCGTTTCCTGAGGCGCGCAAGCCTGCCATTAAAATGCGCATCGATTTTGGGCCCGACATTGGTCAGAAGAAATCGTCGGCCCAGATCACTGTCCACTACACGCCGGAGGACCTTATTGGGCGGCAGGTGATGGCGGTGGTGAATTTTCCGCCGCGCCAAATCGGCCCGTTCATGTCTGAAGTGCTGACCCTGGGTTTTGCGGATGCAGACGGCGCCATCGTTCTGGCCGCGCCCGACAAGCCTGTGCCCAATGGTGAGCGGCTTATGTGAGCGTTGCTCGCTCTTCCAGCTTCGCAGAAGCGAAACTGGTGACGACGATGGCCCCAAACAAAATGGCGCAGCCCGCGTAGCCCAGCACATCCAGCCTTTCTCCCAAAAGGATAGCGCCGCCCAATGCCGCAAAAAGCGCCTCGGAGGAAAGCAGGATCGCCGCATCCGCCGCTTTCGTGTATTGCTGGCAAAAGGCCATGATGGTGAAAGCCAGTGCTCCTGCGATGAGAGCGGCATAGGCAATTTCCGGCGCTGCGCGGGCCACAATATTGAACGCTAAGGCGGGTTCATAGGACCAGTCTGCAATCCGAACCACAGCAAACCCAGCCCAGGAAAACAGACTGGCAATTGCAAATTGCATGGCCGCCAGCGTGGCGGGCAGGCGCATTTTGCCCACGGTTGCGCCCACAATGATGACATGCAGGGCTGCAAACACAGCCCCCACGATCATCACCCAGTCTCCCCACGTTAAACGCCCCAATCCACCGCCGCCCAAAAGCCAGATGCCCAAAAAGGCGGTGGCGGCGCAGGCTCCAATAATCACCGGCTGCCTTTGGCCAAAAAACAGGTGCAGAATGATGGGGGTCAGTACCACATAAAGCCCGGTCAAAACGCCAGCATTGGTGACCGACGTGGCCAGCAAACCCACCTGTTGGAGAGCCATGGCGGTGAAAAAGATGACCCCAACGGTAACAAGCGACAACCAGTCTTTGTTGGACAGGTGAGGCAATGCATCGTCCCGCTTGCGCAGCTCCCACAAGACCAGTGGCGCAAGCGCCAAAGCCGCCAGGGCAAAGCGCAGGCCCATGAAAAGGAATGGGCCGATGTCGTCCATGGCTTGTTCTTGGGCCACAAAACCCAGACCCCACACCAAGCCAGCCACAAGCATGAGAAGATTGGCGCTGGTCCGGGTCATGGCCTACGGCACTCTGCCCTCAATGGTTTGCACAACGGTAATAAAATTTGGATGGGCATATTGTGAACGATCTTTAGTGGCATCTCGCCGTCATTTGACGAAACCTGTCGCACACGTCAGCCGTAGCTGATAGCCTATTGCAAATTGATTTCCACATGATGCCCCTGTTTGGAGAGACGACCATGGCCTTAAATGTCAAACGCACCATCACTGCAACGCCCCTTATGCTGGCCTTAGGCATGGGTGCCATCGCCACCACGGCCACAACCACATCAACCCGGGCCGCCAGCGATAGCAGCTCTTCCACCACACCCACATGCCGCCGCTCCATGGTTTGGGACAAGCGCAAGCGCAAATGTGTGAAGGCAAAATCGTCCAACCTTACCGATGATAATATCTACGAAGCGGCCCGGGATTTGGCCTATCACAACCGCCATGAAGAAGCGCTCACGCTGCTGGCCATGGCTCAAAATAAGAGCGATCCGCGCATTCTCAACTATATGGGTTTTTCCACCCGGAAACTGGGACGCATTGAAGAAGGCCTCACCTATTACCGTGCCGCTTTGAAGGCCGATCCAGACTATACGCTAGTGCGGGAATATATGGGTGAAGCCTTTTTGCAGTTGGGCCGGGTCGACAAGGCACGTGAGCAATTGGCTGAAATTGAAAAGCGCTGTGGTACGCATTGCCGCGAATACGCGCTGCTGAAAACGGAAATTGACCGCTACGTAAAGTAGACGGCCTAAATAGTTTCAAAGAACCGCCCACCATTGTGTTGGGCGGTTTTTTTATGCGTTGAGAAATTGAGATGAAAAAAAACCGGGCCTGCCCGAAGGCAAAACCCGGTTGAAAGAGTGACGGTCAAGCTGGGAGGAGGAGTGCTGACCGTCCTTGGCGCAGGTTAGGCTGGTTGGAGGAGTGCCACCCCTGCGGTGGCTAGAGAATGCAATTTTTGCTGCAGTCGCACAATCGCCGGTTCTGCATCCCTGCTATGCGGTGAGCGCATGGCTCGGTTTTCGTAAAATGCATATCCGGTGTCTGAAAATCCTACTCCTGCGCTAAATCCGACCAGCCCAGTCCGAACCGGTCCAAATATTTCCGCAGCCTGTCCGCATCGTTTTTGCTGGCTTTGGTGGCGCGGGAGGCGGCGAAGAGCGTTCGGCCCGCGGCGCTTAGGGATTTGCTGGATTGGCAGGTGCGGATGACCGCCGCCAATTGCACTTTGTCGAAGGGGTCCAATGTATCAGCCTTGCTGTCCAGATAATATCGGACCAGTTGATCGTCTTGATCTTCGTTTGAATTGGTCCATTGGCGCAGTAAGAAGTCAATTTCCTCGTCCACCATGGCCAGCGTGATGCGGGCGCGGGGTGCCAGCGTGCAAAGGCGCTGAAGGGATGCGCTCAGGTCTCGAAAATTGCCGGGCCACAATGTGGCGGGGTCGGTGGCAAAGGCCATGTATTGGTGAAAGGCATCGGCGTTGAAGCCCACGCGCTTGCCCAAGGTTCGCTCGGCTTTGCCCAGTTCAAACTCTATATTGGGTTCAATATCCTCCCGCCGGTGGCGCAGAGCAGGCAATTCAAAGGTCCACAGGTTCAGCCGCGCAAAGAGGTCGGCACGAAAAAGGCCTTGGGCCACCAGAGCGCCAAGATCGCGGTTGGCTCCAGCGATGAGTTGGAAACGGCTGGTGATTTCATGGTCCGAACCGAGGGGAAAGAACTTGCCGCTTTCGATGGCGTGCAGGATCATGGCTTGCTCATCCAGGCCCAGTTCATCGATTTCATCGAGAAAGAGCACACCGCCATCCGCCTCCCGCAACAGGCCCCGTCGGTCATTGGGCGCGCCGCCCATGGCACCCCGTCGGTGGCCAAATAGGGTGGACATGGCCCGTTCGCCCTTCAGGGTGGAGCAGTTCACATGGACCAGACGCCCTTTCACCCGGCGGCGCTGAAGTTTGAGCTCATAAATGCGTTCGGCCAGAGCCGATTTACCGGTGCCGGTAGCCCCCACCAGCAGCAGGGGCGCATCGCTTGTGGTGGCCACCAATTCGATACGTTCGATCAAGCTGTTGAAAGAGCCATTACGCGTTTTGATGCCGGATTTGAGTAGCGCATTATACTCCTCCGCCACCTGATCGAACCGCTGTTGCAGGGCGTTGTATCGGGACAGGTCCAGATCAACAATGTTCATTTGCCCCTCGGGCTCGCCGTCCTCTTGGTCGCGGCGAGGGGGAGAAGTTTGCAGCAGGCGGGCGGGGATGTGGCGGCTTTCCGTGAGCAGAAACCAGCAGATTTGTGCCACATGGGTGCCGGTGGTTAGGTGGACGTAATACTCCTCCCGCTCCTCATCAAACCCATAGGCGCGGGCAAAATCGAAGAGCGCGCCATAGACCTCTTGGAAGTCCCACGGGTCACGCAGGTCGATTTGCTGTAAGAGCACTTCTGTGGCCGCTTGGTTCTCTTCGATTTCTTTTTTGACAGCATAGGCGAGCCGGTTGAACTGGCGGTCAAAGATCAGCTCCAACCGTTCCACGGGGAAATCCACATGCTGGGTGAGGGCGATGGAGGGCCGCCAACGGCGCTTTTTGCCCGAATCCAGCTTAGTGCCCAGAAAGCCAATGACGACGTTTTTCTTCATGTCTATTTTTTAGGATATTTTCATATCTAAGAGAATAAGAAATTCGCGTGCGGTACTCGTAAAAGTGTAATTTATTGAATTATTTCAATAGCTTGCTGTTTTCACGTTTTTTCTTTGGCGGGGCCTCAGTTTCGCGCATTTTGGTCGTGTCAACAGAAGGAAAAAACCAATGGCAAACAAATCCGTGTTTGCATCGCTTCGGGGCCGGAGGCTTGCGAAGGGCGATGCCCTCAATCTGCTCAGCATTCCGGCCCCTTTTGCGCGTTATCGCACATTATCGCGCCAAAGGGCGAGGCTGCGCCAACCCCGCCGCTTAAGCCGGGTGGCCTAGCCGCCACCTTTCTGGGCCCAAAACCTTTTAGGAATTGGCTCAGCCCGGTTAGAGCGCCGCGCTCTGACTAAGTGGGCCTTTGGACTGCGGAGGCCGGAGGTTCGAATCCTCCATCCCTGACCAATTCATTCGACCGTAGCTCAGTTGGTAGAGCGCCTCGCTGTTAACGAGGATGCCGCAGGTTCGAGTCCTGCCGGTCGAGCCATTTTTGCAATGAAAGCACGAAATAGACGCGAAGGACACGATGATGATGACCGATACAATGACGCCAGATGCCTTGAACGGCGAAATTTTGAAATCCTGGGGCCACGAGCCAGGCCCGGCCTTTGGGGCCGCCCTGCGGGAAGGCCAGAAAGCGCTGAATGACGGCCAGACCATGGCCGACGTGCGCACCTTGCTGGAGCCTTTCAAGCCTGCTCCCCAGATCCCTCTCCGGGCCCACGGGGAAGTGCCGTTCCACATCAATATTGAAGCGGAGAACGAGGATGAGGAAGCCAATGTCCAGAACGTGAAGGCCCATATGACGGCGCTCATGCGCACACCAACGCTGGAAGCCGGGGCCATTATGCCCGATGCCTGTCCGGCCGGCCCGCTGGGGACAATCCCGGTGGGCGGTGTGGTGGCGGCGCGCAATGCCATCCACCCGGGCATGCACTCGGCTGATATCTGCTGTTCTGTGATGATTTCCAACCTGGGCAAGGTGAAGCCGGAAACCGTGATGAACGCCGCCCACGCGGCCACTCATTTCGGACAGGGCGGACGTCGGCAGGGTCACCGGTTTACGGTGAGCCAGAAACTGGTGGATGCGTTCCGCGAAAACCGGTTTCTTTCCAACGCTAAAATCCAGCGCATGATGCATGAGCACATGGGCACGCAGGGCGACGGCAACCATTTCCTGTTTGTGGGGACTTCCCGCAAAACCGGGGAGACCTGCATCGTCACCCACCACGGCTCTCGCGGGCCGGGGGCGGCGCTCTACAAGCTGGGCATGGATATGGCCAACCGGTTTCGCAAGAAACTGTCGCCTCAGACGCTGAAGCAGAATGCGTGGATCCCAGCCGACACCGATGAGGGCGTTGCCTATTGGGAAGCGTTGCAGCTGATCCGTAAATGGACCAAAGCCAACCACACGGGCATTCATCAGGCTACGGTGGAAGGCATGGGTGCGGAACTGGTGGACCGCTATTGGAACGAGCATAACTTCGTGTTCAAGCGGGGTGACCTGTTCTACCACGGCAAGGGGGCAACCCCGGCCTGGGGGGACTATGCCGCCGATGCCACGGGTTTGACGCTCATTCCCCTCAACATGGCAGAGCCCGTGTTGGTGGTGAAGGGCACGGATGCCGGCCACGCTTTGGGCTTCAGCCCGCACGGGGCGGGGCGCAACTATTCGCGCACAGAGCACAAGCGCCGGAACGCGGATTTGACGCCGCAGGAAATGTTGAAACGGGAAACCGAGGGGCTGGACATCTGGTTCTTCGAAAACAAGATCGACATTGCCGAACTGCCCTCCGGCTATAAAAACGCCGATGCCGTGGTGCGTCAGATCGAGAAATACGGTTTGGCCGAGATTGAAGACTATATCGATCCATATGGATGCATCATGGCCGGTGAAATCGAGCCTTTCTGGCTGAAGCGTAAGCGTGAGGGCAAGCACCGGCGCCGGTAGGCGCGATCAATAAGACGCCGGTAGCGCATATGAAAACAAAGCGGGCGGCTGCTGAAAGGTAGCCGCCCGTTTTCTATGGTCAGTATTTCCACCGCTTGGCCTGTTCCAACAGGAAATCGCGGAAGGCGGCGAGGCGGGCTGAGTTTCGCAGTTCCGCTGAATAGGCGAAATAAGTGTCGAAACTGGGCACGTCCGTGTTTGTCATGACGGTCACGAGATCGTCTCCCTCATAGACCGTATAGTCCGGCAGAAGCGCGATGCCCGCACCCCGGCGCACGGCGCGCTGGATGGCCAGAATGGAGTTGATCTTCAGCGACGGTACACGGCTTTTGCCTGGCGGCATGCCGGCGGTGAGCAGCCAGTTCAAATCCGCAAGATAGTTGGGCGCATCTTCACCCCACACCACAATGCGGTGGTTTTCCAGATCATCCAGCGTCTCCGGCGCGCCAAACTTTTCGATATATTTGGACGAGGCATAGACGTGGAAATGCACGGTGAAGAGGCGGCGCTGGATCAAATCCGCTTGCTGCGGCTGGCGCAGGCGGATGGCGCAGTCCGCCTCCCGCATGGTCAGGTCCCGCTCCGCATTGTCCAGCAGTAATTCGATTTGCATGTCCGGATATTGGTCGAGAAATTCATGCACACGGATGGCCAACCATGCTGACCCCAGGCCCACGGTTGTGGTAACCTTCAGCGGCCCCTCCGGCGCACCGCGAAAATCCGTCAACTCGCTGTTCACCTGATGCAGCCGGTCGGTCACATCTTCAGCAGCCCGATGCAGCATCTCCCCCTGTTCCGTCAGCTTCAACCCCCGCGCATGGCGGTGAAACAGCGGAACCCCCACCTCATTTTCGAGCGCCGAAATCTGCCGCGAAATGGCGGACTGGGAGAGGTTCAAGAGCTCCGAAGCCCGCGTGAACGAGCCAGCGGAGGCCACTTTATAAAAAATACGAAGGCGATCCCAATCCATGGGCATGGGGGCGGTCCTTGGGTGGGGTGATTTGCTCTCTCCCAGACAGGCTAGGCCTTTTCTTCCGCCCGTTCTACCTCTGCCATGGCTTCGGTGATGGCGACCGTATCCACACTGACGCGAGCCACACGGGCCAGCAGGTCGATGACGCGCTCCTTATGGTCGGCAAATCGGTAGGTGTTGAATTTTTCGCGGATGGTGGGGTCGCGGGGTTTCTTTTCCTTGTGCTGGTCCAGCACCCAGTCGATGGCTGTGCGGTTGCCCAGCTTGTAGCGCCAACAGGCGGTGGGGATGTTGGTGAGCGTGGTGTCAGCATCGATTTTGATGCTGCCGGTGGCCGTGTCATCGGCAATATCTTCCGGCGGAATGGATTTCAGAATGACTTTGGGTGCAGTGCCTTCAGCCCTTTTGGGGTCGGCCACATCTTGGCGTTCTACGGGCCACGGCTCCACCTCTTCATAGCTGATATGCGCCCCCATCAACGCCTCGCCCCATGCGGCCCAGCGGTGGAAATCCTCATAAAACGGAATGCGCGGAAACTCGCGCTTCAAATTGATGGCATAGGTCTCGCGGTAGACAGGATCGTGGAGCACGGCATAGCAATAGTTGAAAATGGCGTCTTTGGTGATGCCAGTTTTCTTGCCGTAGTGCGTGACGAACTTGTTGAGTGCCCAGTCCGTAATGTTATCGATCTTTTCGCTGGAGGGGGAGTAGCGGTGGCGGGGGAGGCAATTTGCTCCAGCGGCAGCACCAACAAAGTGCATATCGATCAAATGAGCGCTTGCAAGTGACATCCAAGGCTTTTGCGATGTCGGGTCGGTTACGGCGATTGCGCAGTTGTTTCTTTGACCATGCTCGCCAAACATTACGCGCTGCTGGTTAAGCATCTCAATGAGTGGGGGATACATAAACAATGCCCGCTTATCGAAAGGTCTATATGAAACCGTAGCAGTGATTGCATTTGAAGCGTCGAGCTTCTCATTCATTTGAAGTCGACGTTTCATGGATCGCGTCCACTTAATTGCATTAGTTGCATTTAGGGCTTTTTGCCGTGCTATGTCAGCGCGTTCAACTTCGTATCGGGCCAATAAATAGTTCGATTTCTGAATAGCTTCTGCTTCACTTCGACCATAAACCCAATCATCACGGTTGGTGACCGCGCCGAAAGAAAACAACTTAAAGACCGCCCGTTCCTGCGCTTTCCCCTTTGCAGCTTTCGTCTTCTTATCCGCAATCGGGATCAGATCATCCCATTCATTCTCCACCTGATTGATCCAGTTGCCACGTTCGGACGGTGTGATGGTTTCCACCCGCATCTCGGAGAGAGGTGTATTGTCCAGGAACAATAGTTTGTTCTCCGCCTCCTCCATTTCCGGGCGGCGGGCGTAGCGGATGATGGCTTGGGGTTTCTCTTTGGTCTTTTTGGCGTTGCGCTTTTGCGCCTCCGTGCGGCGCACCATGAAGGCGATGCAAACGCCTGTCTGGATGGCAAACACGTTGTGCCGGGGGCCGGATAGTTTGGGGTTGGCACGCACATCGCCGCCCAAATCCACCACCCAGATTTCCGAATAATCCTCCGCTACACAAGCGCGGAAGCCATCGAATGTGCGGCTGTCGATGAAGGAACGGTTGGTTATGAACGCCACAATGCCATCATCCCCTAGTCGGTCCGATGCCCAGCGGAAGAAGCGGGCATACATGTCGTAAACCTTCGTTTTCTGCGCCGTGGAGCGGGCTACATAGGTGGATCTTATGCTCTCGTCGATGCGCTTGTAGGTGCGGTTTTTGTTGTTGTCGTTCTCGTTCTGCTGGTTGGCATTATAGGGCGGGTTGCCGATGATGACGCTGATGGTCTTGTTGTTCTGCCGCTTCACGCGCTCGATGTTCTCGTCCGATAGGGCGGCGAACATGTCATGCTGGTGGCCGGAGCGGATGCCTAGCGCCGCCACATTGTCCAGCGTGTCCACAAAACACAGGTTGGGATATTCAGCGTATTGCCCGGTGATGGCGGCATAGGTGGCCTCGATGTTCAGATTGGCCACATAATAAGGCAGGATGGCCAACTCATTGGCGTGCAACTCGTTCTTATATTTGTGGGCCAGCTTCTCCCGGTTGCCACGGAATGTTTCCAGCAATTCGCAGATAAATGTGCCCGTGCCGGTGCAGGGATCAAGAATATCCACGCCCCGGTCGATGAGCCCTTTGCCGAAGTTTTCCCGGCATAACCAATCCGCCCCGTCGATCATGAAGCGCACGATCTCGTTGGGCGTGTAGACAACGCCCAGCCTGTCTGCCGCCTTGGGGTTATAAACTTTGTAAAAGTTCTCATAGATGACTTTAAGGAACTTCTGCTTCTCCACATGGGCGGTGATGGAAGCGGCGGCGGAACGGATGGCGGCATAATAGGGCTCAAGCGCCTTCAGCGTGTCCTTCTTGATCGCCCCCCTGAAAAACTTCCGCTCCAGATCATAGAGATTTTTCGCGATGTTGTTCTCGCGGTGAAAATCGCCTTCGTTGAAGACGTGGTTGAAGATTTCCTCCGTGAGAATGTGCTGGATGAGCATTTCCCGAATGTCGGCCTCGGTGATGGCCGGGTTGATGGTGTTTTTGGCGTGGTCCAAAAATTGCTTTGCGTCGGCGTTGAAGTTATCATTGTCGTGATAGGCAGCGTCGATTTTCTCCCGCAGGGCGGTCAGGACGTCCGGAAGGTCTGTCTTGAACTGCTCCACGGCTCGGCGGAAGTCCGCAATTTCGGGCCGTTCATAGGCAAAGAATCGCGCCAGCAGAGAGGAGAGATCGGAAGGCTCCAGCATGGAAGCCCGGCGCACTTCGGCTCCGTTCTGATAAAGCACAGCCAGTTGCGAGTTTTCGAAAATGATGTTGCTGGTGGGGTAGCCCTTGGCCAGCTTGTCGCGGATTTCTGCATCAAGATCGTCTTGGGTATCTTTGGCCTCCCAATAGCCAAGCGGCACACGCAGGTCGTGAACGATAGTGCCGTCGGGATAGACCTTAGTGTTTAGCTTCGTCTTGAATTCGT
This sequence comes from Pseudomonadota bacterium, assembly GCA_039198355.1. Lineage (GTDB taxonomy): Bacteria > Pseudomonadota > Alphaproteobacteria > Rhizobiales > Rhizobiaceae > Pseudahrensia. The sequence goes on along the minus strand of JBCCTO010000035.1, from coordinate 14,607 downwards.
GCTCTTCCAACAGGATGAGGTCTTTCGATCGACACCAACTGCGCAGGAGGTCTCGAAAGGCGGGGCGGATGGTTTGCTCGTTTAGGGAACCGGAAGCTTTTTTGAGCCGGTCCAGTTCCGCAAGAAACTGGTTGACGAGAGCTTCACTCATTCCGGCTCCGGAGTATTGCAGACAAATGTTGGTGGCAGGAAAACAGGATTCAGACTGTTTGAAAAGCCTGTCTTCTTGTCTGCTTCAATACCCTGACCGCACCTCTTTCTCTTCCCCATCCTCCATCTCCGCCAAAAACCGCTCGGCCTCCAATGCCGCCATGCAGCCCATGCCGGCGGCGGTTACGGCTTGGCGGTAGATGTCGTCGGTGACGTCGCCGGCGGCGAAGATGCCGGGGATTTCGGTGGCGGCGCTGTCGGGAGCGGTCCACAGGTAGCCTGAATCTTTCAGCTTCATCTGCTCCTTGAACAATTCCACAGCGGGGGCGTGGCCGATGGCGATGAAGATGCCGTCCACGTCTACAGTGGTGGTCTCGCCCGTCTTGCGGTTTTTGATCTGGGCGGACTGGACGGATTTGATGAGGCCGTCGGTGCCGTTCACCTCCACCAACTCGCTGTCCCAGACGATCTCCACATTTTCCTTTTTGAAAAGCCTGTCTTGCAGGATTTTCTCAGCCCGGAATTCATCGCGGCGGTGGATGACGGTCACCTTGGCGGCCAGTCCGGCCAGATAGAGAGCTTCTTCCACGGCGGTGTTGCCGCCGCCCACCACGATGACGTGTTTGCCCTTGTAGAAAAACCCGTCGCAGGTGGCGCAGGCGGAGACGCCGAAGCCCATGTATTTTTCTTCTGACTCCAGCCCCAGCCACTTGGCCTGCGCGCCCGTGCAGATGGCGACGCTGTCGGCGGTGTAGGTGTCGCCGCTCTCGGTTTCAAATTGGAAGGGGCGGACGGAAAGGTCCGCTCTGGTTACTATATCGGTGGCGAATGTGGTGCCGACATTTTTGGCCTGTTCCAGCATCTGTTCCATCATCCAGGGGCCCTGCACGGGGTCGGCATAGCCGGGGTAGTTTTCCACCTCCGTGGTGATGGTGAGCTGCCCGCCTTGTTGTGGCCCGGCCAGCAAAATGGGGTTCAGCATGGCCCGTGCAGCATAGATGGCGGCGCTATATCCGGCGGGGCCGGAGCCGATGATGAGGAATTTCGTGTGGTGATTGGCCATGGGTCTGCGCCCCTTGCGGTCTCTCTGTTATCTTCAAAATGCGGTGGCGTTTGGCCAAGTTCAAGGCGGCCAAAACGGCTGCCCCCAACAAGTTTAAGTGTTGAGCAAGTCTTGTACGGCGGCGGCAATTTCCGGCGTGGCGTCCAGTGCCTTCGTGGGCCTGTTCACCAGTGGGGTTTGCAAGGGCAAGATGTGACCGCCCTTTTCCAGCCTATCCAAAAAGCGGGTGAGTTTTTTAGCCAAGCCCGGCGGTCGGAAAACGTGGACGGGGCGAGGGGCGGCGAGCGCTTCGGAGACCATGTTGTGGCTATCGCCTGTGACAATGAGGTGGTCGCTGGCGGCAAGTATTTGGCTGTAGGGGTTTTCGCCAGTCTCGCCATCCCACAGCCACATGTCGTGGTTTTGCAAGGTTTCCTGCACCGTTTTGATGAGGTCCATGGGTGTGCGGCGGGAGCCTGTGATGAGGATTTTGGCATTTTCCGGCAGGGCGGTTAGGCGGGCGGCGAATTGTTCGATGAGCGTGGGCGTCCAGCTGACCGATTTGGAATTCCCGCCCAATATGATGCCGATGACAGACTTATCTGCCAAGTTGAAGCGTGCCTGAGCGGCTGCCTTGTCTAGTGCCAGCCGTTCCGGCGTGAAGGGGTGGGGGGCAGTGAGCGTTGTGATGATGGTCTCGCCATTGGCGGTGAGTCCATCATGCTCTGGTGCCCAAATGAGGTCTGCCATGCCGCGACCCAAGCGGCGAGGGTCTTTCAAAAAAGCGATTTTTGTGGCCGGAGTACGAAAGCGAAGCGCGGAAAGATAGGGAAGCGTACGCCGTCCCGAAGCGATAACAAGATCAGGGTAAGGTGGGGCGATAGGTGACGCGGGATTTTCCGGCTTATCCGCTTTCGATATGGGCACGAAGGGCAAGGGCAAGGCTGTCAACCGTCCAGGCTTGAACACGCGCTCAACCACTTCAACGCCTTCGAGCCACGCGACCACGCCTCGGCATTGTTGCAGATCGCCCGCCTTGCCGTCGGTGAGCAGCCAGACTTTGTGGGTCATGGGCGTTTTTCCAAATCACCATCCACCGATTGACCGTTGGCTCTCACACTTGAGGCTCAGACAACCCAGTTGAGTCGGCCTATGACTTTTTCGGGTTCATGGCAGGGGAATTTCTGCCGCTGTGGGTATGCTGAAGCCCTTCTTCACGGCCGGGCGATGAGCGATGGTGTGATACCAGCGTTTGATATTGGGCAGGGTTTCCATATCGATCTGCTGCCATTCCCAACGGGCGGCCCACGGCCAGATGGCCATATCGGCGATGGAATAGTCGCCCGCAACAAATTCATTGTCTTCCAACTGCTTGTCCAAGACACCGTAAAGCCGCTTGGCCTCTTCCCCATAGCGCTTTTCGGCATAGTCCGACTTACCGGGGTTGAAGTGCAGGAAATGGTTGGCCTGGCCCAGCATGGGGCCGTAGCCGCCCATTTGCCAAAACAGCCATTCCAGCGCCTGCCAGTGGCGGGTGGGGTCTTTGGGCAAAAATTGGCCTGTCTTGGTGGCGAGGTAGTAGAGAATTGCGCCGCTCTCCATCATGGAGATGCCCGTCTCCCGGTCCACAATGGCAGGAATTTTGTTGTTGGGCGAAATTTTCAAAAAGTCCGGCGCGAATTGCTCGTCTTTGGTGATGTCGATGGTGTGGACCTCATAGTCCAGCCCCATCTCCTCCAGCGCGATGGAGACCTTTTTGCCGTTGGGCGTGCCGAAGGTGTAAAGGTCGATCATGGCTGGGGCTCCATTGTTTGAATCGCCATCCACCGACTTGATCGGCGGATCGCCTCAAGTGGTGCGAGATAGGCCGATCAAGTCGGCCCGTGACGAAAGCCAGGTCTGGATAGGCCGATCAAGTCGGCCTATGACGCTGGGTGGGGTCAGGCGTTCTTATATATACTGCACTTTCAAAATTTCATATGAGCGCGCGCCGCCGGGGGCGGCCACTTCCACCACGTCACCCTCCTCCTTGCCGATAAGAGCGCGGGAAATGGGGGAGGAGATGGAAATTTTGCCGGAAGCCACGTCGGCTTCTTGGTCACCGACGATCTGGTAGTGCTTTTCTTCCTCGGTCTCTTCATCGATTAAGCGTACGGTGGCGCCGAATTTGATCGTGTCGCCAGCAATCTTGCTGATGTCGATGACTTCGGCGCGGGTTATCACATCTTCCAGCTCCATGATGCGGCCTTCGTTCAGGCTCTGCTGCTCCTTGGCGGCGTGATACTCGGCATTTTCCGAAAGGTCGCCGTGCTCGCGGGCTTCGGAAATGGCGCTGACTATGCGGGGCCGGTCTTCAGACTGACGGCGCTTCAATTCTGCTTCGAGCGCAGCAAATCCGGTGGGTGTCATGGGCACTTTTTCCATGGGAGCGCCTCCTTCTTTCAAAAATTCTAAGCCGTCCGCCGGGCGGGCCCGGAAGGTTCAGGACGGCTGGTTTTTCATGAATGTTGCCGCAAACAGGTTCCGTGTGCGGCGTTGTTTGAGATTATATGGGGGGTGGTTTCAGCGGGTCAAGCCATTGCGGGTGGTGTGAGCGCGGTGTTTGTTTCCCGCCAAATAATCCGGCCACAACAATTGTGCCCGCACTTGCGTCAGTTTCTGGCCGCAGGGCCAGAGTCAACAAAACATTGACCATTAGGGGAACGGTAACCTTAACCGCCTAGCCTGCATTATAGACCTGTAACGGGATGTTTGTCATGAAAACCACTTTGCGCCCCCTTGCCGTGTGCCTCTTTGCCGGTATCGCCCTTCCCGCCTACGCCGCCGATATGCTGGTGGATCCGCCCATGATGCCACCGCCTGTGGCGGAGCCGGCCAAGTCTGACTACGGCTCCGGTTACGTGGAAGGGGCTATCGACATCCATTCCGGTCGCGATGGGAAAAAGGATGAAGACCGCTGGTCCCTGCGCGGCACCCACTCAGTAAACTTTGCCAAAGATTTGAACGTGCAGGTGGATGTGGCCTATCGCAAGATCGACGGCTGCTGCGCCGACGACAGCACATTTTCCGGCACATTCCACCTGTTTAAGCGCGACCCCAAACGGTTTGCCATCGGCGCGTGGGGGCACATGGCGCAAAACGAGGATGCGATCGGTAAGACCAACGATTTGCTCGCTGGTGGTTTGGAAGCCGCTGCTTTTATGGGCGAAATCAGCATTTTGGGCCACATTGGCATTGGCGTGAACGAGACGGACACGACGGAGCAGGATGTCACCATTGGTGGCCTGGAGGGTCGTTACTACGCCACGGATAACATTCGCTTTGACGCCAAATTGAACATGGACCACACGCAGCTAAGCAAGCTGGCAGAGCACACCTCCACCCATTTTGCCTTACAAGCCAATTGGCGCATGGACCAGGCACCCGTATCCCTGTTTGCGGGCTATCGCTATGAGCGTGAATTCCTGGATATTGAAGGGGCGAATTTGGACCCGTCTGAGGCAGACGTACTCTACGTGGGCGCGCGCTTCCACTGGGGTTCCGACACGCTCAAGCAAGAAGAGCGTCACGGTCCACTGTGGCAAACCAATGGCGCTGTTGGCGATTAAATTCGTTTTTGACCTCAATAGAAAAGCCCGCCACGCGTTCAGCATGGCGGGCTTTTTGTTTGTGAAAGTGCTGCGCCTATTCCGCCGGGGCGGCGGCCACCGTTGTGGGCATGCCCGCAGCTTCGCGACGGCCATCATTGTAGATGGCTTTCACGAGGGCAGCGCATTGCAACACCATCACCAGTGAGAAGGGCAGGGCTCCGATCACCATGGCGGTTTGAATGGCTTTCAAGCCACCGACGAGCAACAGGGCTGCCACCACGGCACCCAGCGCAACACCCCAGAACAGAATGTGTGGGCGGGCCTTGGGGCCTTCATCGCCAGCGGCGTTGATGGTGTTGACGATGAGCACCGCGGAGTCCGCCGTGGTGACCAGATAGGTCATCAACAGCACCACGATCATCAGCGACATAGCCCAGGCCAGGAAGGTGGAGATGGGGGCGAGCATGTAGTTGGTCATGGCGAAGATTTTGTCGCCATCGGGGGCTGAAAAAATAACGCCTTCCTTAACGCTGGCAATTTCACCAGAGGCGGCCTGCTGCATGGTCAGGTCGATAGCGGTGCCACCGGCCCAGGTGAACCATACGAAGCACATGAGGGACGGCACAATCATGGCGCCCAGCACAAACTCGCGGATGGAGCGACCCTTGGAAATGCGTGCCAGGAACAGGCCCACAAAGGGTGCAAAGGCAATCCACCACGCCCAGTAGAACACGGACCAGCCGCCCTGCCAGCCTTCCAGCTTGGTGGCCACGGAACCTTCTACCCCATCACCGGACCAGACCGTGAAGCTCATGGCGGGCAGGGCAATCAAATAGTCCCACACACCAAGAACAAGCGCTTGGAGGCCAAAGAAGGTGGAGCCGAAGAGCAGGAAGAAGGTCAACAGAGCAATGGAAAGGCCCATATTGAGGTTTGACAACCATTTGATGCCTTTGCCCACGCCGGACAGGGCCGACAAGGTGGAAGCCGCCATGATGATGACGATGGCCACGATAATCCCGGTGGAATTGGCTGTGCCCGCTTCATTGGTGAGACCACCAATGCCGATGCGTGTGAGGCCGGAGACGAACTGTTCCACCCCGAAGCCCAGCGTTTGCGCAACACCAAGAATGGTGGCCACCACGGCAACGATGTCCACCACATGGCCCACGGATCCGGACAGCTTTTCACCGAAAATCGGGGTGAGTGAGGAGCGCATGGTGAGCGGCAGGCCGCGACGGTAGCTGAAAAAGCCCAGCGCCAGACCGGCAATGGCATAGCAGGCCCAAGCACCCAGCCCCCAGTGCAGGAAAGACCATTTATACGCCATGCGCACATTGTCTTCCGTGCCGCCATTGGTGAGGCCCATGATGACTTCCGGGTTGTTTTGGAAGTGATAGACGGGTTCCGCCACCGCCCAGGTCAACATGCCCACGCCAATACCGGCACCAAACATCATGGAGAACCAAGAGAAATTGGAGAATTCCGGCACCTCGCCGGGCAACCCCAGCTTAAGCCGTCCCGCCGTTGGCCAAATGGCCAGCGCAATGCAGATGAGGACGAACAGGGTCACCGTCCAGATGTACCAGGCTCCAAAGGAGGAGAGGATGAATTTGTTGATCCCGTTGAGCACCGCGCCGGATTGTTCCGGAAAGGCGATGGCCCAGATGACGAGACCCAGGATTAATAGTTTTGAAGTGATGGTGACGATTTGACTGAAGCCCCGATAGAAACCGCTATCGGCGGTCTCAATAGGCAGCTCAGTGAGCGCTGGTTGCATGGACATGGATAATCTCCCTCCCTAGTCGTAAGACCTTAAGCCTAGGGGCGGAATGTCGCACTGTCGAGGGCAAGCCAAAAGTTAATTAAGGGTTTATTCGCTTCTAAGGTGCTAATTTCGTTTATGCGGCGGAGAAATAATCCTGCAATGGGGTCACCGTGAGTGGCTCATCCAACATGCCTTTGATGGCCAGAGCGGCGGCATTACAGCCGGAGGCGGTGGTGTAATAGGGCACTTTGTTGAGCAGCGCCGCCTCGCGCAGGGAGCGGCTGTCGGAGCGGGCCTGGTGGCCTTCCGTGGTGTTGAAAATCAAGTCAATCTGCCGGTTGCGGATTGCGTCTTCAATGTGGGGACGGCCTTCCAATACTTTATTTATGCGGGTGCATGGCACGTCATTTTCTTCCAAAAACCGTTGTGTGCCCCGGGTGGCCACGATGGAAAAACCGCATTGTGTCAACAGTTTTGCGCTGTCCAATATGCGGGCCTTGTCGTCACCTTTTACGGAAATGAACAGGGTGCCGGACAGGGGCAGGGTGTTGGATGCACCCAGTTGTGCTTTGGCGAAGGCTACGGGAAAAGACCGATCCAGCCCCATGACCTCACCGGTGGAGCGCATTTCCGGTCCCAACAACGTGTCCACGCCGGGAAAGCGGGCGAAGGGGAAGACGGCTTCTTTGACGGCGATGTGCTGTAAATCCCTTCGGCTTGGTGGATGGGGCAGCAGGTCCGCCAGTTTCTCCCCCGCCATTAGGCGGGCCGCGATGCGGGCGATGGGCTGGCCGATGGTTTTTGCCACAAAGGGCACGGTGCGGGAGGCGCGGGGGTTTACCTCCAGCACGTAGATCTCATCATCCTTGATGGCGAATTGTACGTTCATCAAGCCCACCACGCCCAGTGCCATGGCCATGTCGGCGGTCTGCTTTTCCAGCCGTGCCAGCATGGCTTCATCCAGCGAGTGGGTGGGCAGGGAGCAGGCGGAGTCACCGGAGTGGATGCCCGCTTCTTCAATGTGCTCCATGATGCCCGAGACAAATGTGTCCGTGCCATCGCAAAGGCAGTCCACATCCACTTCGATGGCGTTGGTGAGGTATGAGTCGATCAGCACGGGCGTGTCGCCGGAGACCACCACCGCCTCATTGATGTAGCGCTCAAAGCCCGCATCGTCGCGCACGATTTCCATGGCGCGACCGCCCAAGACATAAGATGGGCGGATAACCACCGGATAGCCCACTTCCTTGACGATGGTGCGGGCTTCGTCCACGGACCGGGCGATGCCGTTGACGGGTTGTTTAAGGTCCAGATCCATGAGGAATTTCTGGAACCGGTCACGGTCTTCGGCCAGGTCGATTTTGTCCGGAGACGTGCCGAGGATGGGCACGCCCGCTTCCTCCAGCGCGTTGGCGAGGCCAAGGGGCGTCTGCCCGCCAAATTGCACTATCACTCCAGCAAACTCACCCTTGGCCTGTTCGGCGCGGATGATTTCCAGCACGTCTTCCGCCGTCAGCGGCTCGAAATAAAGACGGTCGGACGTGTCGTAATCGGTGGAGACCGTCTCCGGGTTACAGTTCACCATGATGGATTCAAGTTCCATATCGGCGAGCGCGAAGGCGGCGTGGCAGCAGCAATAGTCAAACTCGATGCCCTGGCCGATGCGGTTGGGGCCGCCGCCCAGGATCATGACCTTCTTGCGGTCGGAAATGCCGGTTTCCGTTTCCAGATTGCCCGCGAAGGGCAATTCATAGGTGGAATACATATAGGCTGTGGGGGAGGCGAATTCGGCGGCGCAGGTGTCGATGCGCTTGTAAACGGGATGCACGTCCAGCGCAGCCCGATGGTCAGCCACATGCTGGCGGGACGTTTGCGTCAGCGTGGCGAGGCGGGCGTCGGAAAAGCCCATGGATTTGAGCATGCGGATGTTGGCGGCATCGGCGGGCAGGCCGTGGGCGCGCACCCGCTCTTCCATGGCAACAATCTCCGCCATCTGCTCCAAAAACCACGGGTCAATTTTGCAATAATCGTGAATTTCGGTGAGTGACATCCCCACGCGCATGGCCTGCGCCACTTTGAGCAAGCGGTCCGGTTTGGGCGTGCCCAGGGCGGCGCGAAGGGCGTTGCGATTTTCCTTCAGCGCTTGCTCGGTCTCTGCCTTGTGGTCGTAATTATCGATCCAGATGTCATCGAGGCCGGTGAGGCCGGTTTCCAGCCCGCGCAGGGCCTTTTGCAGGCTTTCGGCGAAGGTGCGCCCGATGGCCATGACCTCGCCCACGGATTTCATGGAGGTGGTGAGCGTGTCCGACGCGGCGGAGAATTTCTCAAACGCAAAGCGCGGGATTTTGGTGACCACGTAGTCGATGGAGGGTTCAAACGAGGCGGGCGTGGCCCCGCCCGTAATGTCATTTTCCAATTCGTCCAGCGTGTAGCCCACTGCCAGTCGCGCCGCGACCTTTGCGATGGGGAAGCCCGTAGCCTTGGAGGCCAGCGCCGAGGAGCGGGAGACGCGGGGGTTCATTTCGATGACCACCAGTTCCCCGTCTTTGGGGTTCACCGCAAATTGCACATTGGAGCCGCCGGTCTCCACGCCGATCTCTCGCAGCACAGCGATGGAGGCGTTGCGCATGATCTGGTATTCTTTGTCCGTCAGCGTAAGGGCCGGGGCGACGGTGATAGAATCCCCTGTGTGTACGCCCATAGGGTCCACATTTTCGATGGAGCAGATGATGATGCAGTTGTCAGCGCGGTCTCGCACCACTTCCATCTCATACTCTTTCCAACCCAGCACGGATTGCTCCACCAGCACCTCATTGGTGGGGGAGGCTTCAACGCCGGACAAGACGATGTCGTAAAGTTCTTCCAGCGTATAGGCGATGCCCCCGCCCTGACCGCCCATGGTAAAAGAGGGGCGGATAATGGCGGGCAGGCCGGAAATTTTGAAGGCGTCCAGCGCCTGTTGTTGGGCGGTGAGACGGTGGCGCTCGCGCCGGTATTGTTCGCCTTCGTCCCATTGTTTGGAAAGCCGGTCGAATTTTTCCGGGTTGGAGGTGGGCGTGACATCGCCGAAATGGGCCTCCCGCTCGGCCTCAAATTCCTTTTTCAAATCGGATGTGTTGACGAAAGAGGAAGCGGGGGTCTTGAGCCCGATTTTCTTCATGGCGGTTCGGAAGAGATCGCGGTCTTCGGCTTTGTCGATGGCGGCAGCGTCAGCACCGATCATTTCCACGTCATATTCGTCCAGAACGCCCATGGATTTGAGCGAAAGAGCCGTGTTGAGGGCCGTTTGCCCGCCCATGGTGGGCAGCAGGACCAGCTTTTTGTCCGGGTGGCGCTCGCGCTCCTGCTTGATGATGTTGGCCACCATGTCCGGTGTGATGGGCTCGATATAGGTGGCATCCGCCAGCTCCGGATCCGTCATAATGGTGGCGGGGTTGGAATTGACCAAAACGATGCGGTAGCCAACCGCCCGCAATGCCTTGCAGGCCTGGGTGCCGGAATAGTCAAACTCACAAGCCTGGCCGATGACGATGGGGCCAGCCCCGATGATAAGGATGGTGTCGATGTCATCTCTTTTGGGCATGGTCGTCCCTTTAGCGCGGCCACCACGACGGGCTGCCTCGGCGAAAGGCAGGTCAGATGCGGCAAACTGTTCTTGCTAAGGGGGCTCTATAAGCAAAGGGCTAGCGGGGTGTAACCCCCCATTGGCCGTTTCCACCCTCAAAATTGGTGCGCAACCCACACGAAAAACCCACATCATTTTCGGCAAGGGTGTTGGCTGGTCACAGTGTTGACGCGATTGTCATGGCAAATGTGTAATGTTATAACAAACGACACGTTTTGACTTCAGAGGAAGCCTTCAGGAATGTCTTATTCTTTGACCCAATTTGCCGCCGCTTTTGCCCTTGGTTCCGCACTTTTCGCCGCCCCCGCTTTCGCCGGCGACGGTCACAATCACAGCCACGATCACGACCATAACCACAGCAAAGAGGCTTCCCGTCAGATGGAAGCCCATGTTCACGGGGTGAGCACGCTGAAAGTGGCGCAGGATGGCAATAAATTTGCCTTTGAACTGGAAAGCCCAGCCGACGATATCGTGGGTTTTGAGCGTCAGCCGAAAACGGACGCTGAAAAAGCCGCTGTTCAAAAGGCTGTGGCCATGATGGGCAAACCAACGGACTTGTTCACACCGCCCGCCGCTGCGGCCTGTAAAGCCATGGATGTGGACGCTGAACTGCACGTTCATGGAGACCACGCTGGCTTTGAGGTAAAATGGGTCTACCAATGCGGAAACGCCAGCGCCATGACCAGCATGACAACCTCTTTCTTCAAGCAGTTCCCCAAGGCTGAGGAAATTGACGTGGAAGCGGTTTTGGCCAGCGGTGCCGTGGCTGTTGAATTGACGGCCAATAGCCCAACGGTCACTTTTAGCCAGTAATTCACCACACTAGGGTTTTGTGATTTGAACGCAGAACCGGCAGACGCCATCGCCCTGACCGATGTTCACTTCAGCTGGACCGGACGAGACGAAGACTTTGCGCTCACGGTGCCCCATTTCAATGTGGGGCGTGGTGAGCGCGTTTGTCTTGTGGGGCCTTCAGGCGGTGGCAAGTCCACTCTCCTGGCGCTGATTTGTGGCTCCCTCGTTCCCCAAAAAGGGAACGTGGCGGTTATGGGCGAGACCATCAATGGGCTGGGTGGGGCGGCGCGGGACAGGTTTCGCAGCGAAAAGATCGGCCTGATTTTTCAGCAGTTCAACCTGCTTCCTTATCTGTGCGTGCTGGACAATGTGTTGTTGCCCCTGCGCTTTTCAAAAACCCGGCGCCTTGCGGCGGGCGGGGATGGAAAGGCGCAGCGGGAGATTGCCATTAATGTGTGCAACCGTTTGGGCATTGGCGGCGAGTTTCTTGCCCGCAAGGCGGCACTTCTTTCCGTGGGCCAGCAGCAGCGCGTGGCGGCGGCCCGGGCCTTTCTTGGTTCACCGCCTTTAATCGTTGCCGATGAGCCCACTTCCGCGCTGGATGCGGACCGGCGGACCGTTTTCATGGACATGTTGTTGGAACAAGCCAGTGAAACCGGCGCAACGCTCCTCGTGGTGAGCCATGATGAGGCGCTGGCGGGCAGCTTTGATCGCGTTATCTCCATGGGGGATTGGAGCAAGGCCCCATGATTGTCCTCAAGCTGGCGTGGGAAAGTCTGAAAAACCGCTGGTTGACGGCAGGCCTGACTGTGCTGGCCATCGCCATTTCTGTGTTTCTGGTGCTCGGCGTGGAGAAGGTGCGCGAGGGCGTGCGGGCCGGGTTCATTAACACCATTTCCGGCACAGATCTCATCGTGGGCGCGCGGACGGGAGATGTGCAGCTGCTCCTCTACTCCGTGTTTCGCATGGGCGACGCTACCGCCAATATCACGTGGGAGACGGTGGAGGATATTGCCGCACACAGGGCTGTGGCGTGGACCGTGCCCATCGCTCTAGGGGACAGCCATCGCGGCTTCCGCGTCATGGGTACCAGCGTGGATTACTTCACCCGCTACCGTTACCGCCGTGATGTGGCGCTGGAGTTTGCGACGGGTAAAGCCTTTGATGACCTCTTTGACACCGTCGTGGGCAGTGAGGTTGCAGAGCGCTTCAACTACAAGGTGGGCGACGAGATTGTGGTGGCCCATGGGGCAGGGCGCGTGGCGCTGGGGGCTTTGCACGATGACAAGCCCTTCACCATTAGCGGGGTTTTGGCCCCAACCGGCACGCCGGTGGACCGGACGGTCCATGTTTCTATGGAGGCTATCGAAGCCATCCATTTGGGGTGGGACGATGGTCGTGCCCCACGGGGCGATGATATTGTCTCGGAGGAAGAGGCCCGAGCGGCGGACCTCTCGCCCAAATCCGCCACAGCCCTCATGGTGGGCCTGCGTTCCCCCTTGGCCACGTTTGCTTTACAGCGCTTCGTGAACACCTATCGCGCCGAGCCGCTCACCGCCATCATACCGGGTGTGGCCTTCGGCCGGTTGTGGTCTTTGCTTTCCAATGTGGAGAAAGCGCTGTTTGGCATTTCCGCCATGGTGGTGGTGACCGCTTTTCTAGGCATGGTTATTTCTATTCTTGGTAGTCTGAACGAGCGGCGGCGGGAGATGGCCATTTTGCGTTCTCTAGGCGCGCGGCCTTGGCAGGTGCTTGCTCTGTTCGTTATGGAAGCGGCGCTGCTGGCAATTGTTGGCGCATTGATCGGGGCTGCTGCGGTTTACGGGGCTTTATTTATTTTCCGCGACCTTATTGAGACGGCCACCGGGCTTTACATGACCCTCACCTGGCCCGACGGGGGTGATCTCACACTTTTGATCGCCATTGTCGCAGGGGGCATATTGGCTGGCCTTGTTCCTGCCATTCGGGCCTATACATTGTCGCTATCGGACGGTCTGCTCGTTCGGTCGTGATCCGTTTGGAGAAACCCATGCGCCGACGCACCTTTCTCGCTTCCACTTCCGCTCTTGTTCTTGCCTCTGCGCTGCCCGCCCGAGCTGCTATCGAAATCACGTGGGATGATCTCGTGCCCCCGGAAGGGCTGGGGCAAATGATGGACCGGTCCAAGGCGGAACAGGTGGACAGTGCCATCGGTCTCAACGAATTTGACGGCAATGCGGGAGACTTGGAACTGTTTCTGCAAGATGTGCGCGCCATGCGGGAGTTTCAGCCCGAGGGGGATGAGATCAACGTCATTCTGCACGGCACCGACATCAAGCTGGCCGGCTATGTGACGCCCGTGGGCTTTGACGAAGAGAGCATCACTGAATTTCTGTTTGTGCCCTATCTGGGCGCGTGCATTCACGTTCCGCCACCAGCGCCCAACCAGATCATTTACGTGAAAAATGCGCGGGGTTTGAAACTGGAGCAGATGTATGACCCGGTTTATCTGACCGGCACGCTGAGCGCTAAGCCCGTGAAAACCATGGTGGCCGATATTGGCTATTCGCTGGATGGGGGGGTCGTGACCCCCTATGACGACTGGTAAGCCTTTACGGCGCCCGCCCCTTTCTCTTACCATGTGAGCAAGCCTTCGAGTACTGATCTTGCGGGCGCGAAGAGGGAGGGTTCGCTATGCGCTGGCGCGGTCGTCGTGAGAGTTCCAATATTGAAGACATCCGCGGTGGCGGCAGTAATTCCGGTGGTGGGGGCTTCGGCCGCGGTGGCGGCTTCCGCATTCCTCGCAACACTGGTGGCCGTGGGCGCATCCGTCGGGCTTCCGGGGGCGGTTTCGGCACGATCATACTTCTAGTGGTGGGTTTTTTCCTGCTGCGCGCTTGCGGCATCAACCCATTGGATATGCTGGCCGGTGGAGGTGGTAATATTGCGCCCCAAACCAGCGGGCAGACCACGCAGGTCAATGACACCCTCATGCCGCCTGCCCGCAACGCGCCGCCCACACAGGCCCGCTCCCGCGATGATATGACGACTTTCATTGCGGTGGTGCTGGCGGAAACCGAAGATGTCTGGAAAGGCATATTCCAACAGCAAGGGCGCATTTATCCTGAGCCGAAACTGGTTTTGTTCAAGTCACAGGTACGGTCCGCCTGCGGCAAGGCCAGTTCGGCAACTGGGCCGTTCTACTGCCCCGGCGATAGCAAGATTTATTTAGACACACAGTTCTTCGACACCCTGTCCAGTCAGTTCGGCGCGCCGGGCGATTTCGCCAATGCCTATGTCATCGCCCATGAAGTGGGGCACCACGTGCAAAACGTTATCGGCGTGCTGCCCAAATACAATCAACTCCGCCGCTCTATGAGCAAGGTGGAAGCCAACCAAATGTCCGTGCGCATCGAGCTTCAGGCCGACTGCTTCGCGGGTATCTGGGCGCACTTCACCGAGCGCAAAGGCCTTTTGGAAAAAGGTGATTTGGAAGAGGCCTTGAATGCCGCCACCCATGTGGGTGACGACACGATCCAAAAGCGCCAGCAAGGCTATGTGGTGCCCGAAAGTTTCAGCCACGGCACCGCCGCCCAACGCAGCGCCTGGTTCTTCCGCGGATTCGAGACGGGCAAATTGCGCGACTGCGACACGCGGA
>JBCCTO010000034.1:0-37434 GCA_039198355.1 Pseudomonadota bacterium | reverse complement strand
GCAAAGGCGTTCAGGCGGACTTCTTGTTTTCTAACCCCATCCACAGTACCTCCATCGCCTCTGGAGGTTCTGTGGCTTGGCCGATAACGCGGCCACCAGTCGGCCTGTAAGCCGGGTTCTGTCCTGGTGGGCAAGCCCACCTTAGACGGCCATTCATCTGGGGCGCCCATTGCTGAACGCCTCGGCGCAACCAACCCGAACGCCCGGCCTGAAAACCGACCTGCCCGCTTGCGCGGGCGTGGCGTTCCTATTCGGTTTTGCTCCCGGTGGGGTTTACCGTGCCACCCCTGTTGCCAGCGGCGCGGTGGGCTCTTACCCCACCTTTTCACCCTTGCCCGCTCCGCAAGGAGAAGGCGGTTTGTTTTCTGCTGCACTTTCCCTGGGGTCGCCCCCGCCGGGCGTTACCCGGCACCGTGTCTCCATGGAGCCCGGACTTTCCTCCCCGCACGAATGCCAGGGCGGCCGTCCAGCCGACTGGTGTGGGTACGGCTTAGCGTGAGAAGGTTTTGCTGAAAAGAGAAATTAAGTGCGCGCCATGATGCGACGGATGCGTTTGCAGTAACGGGCGCTGATGGGGTTCATACGCTTAGCACCATGCCCTGCATTGTATTTCAGGATTGTGCCGCAGAGGCTGCCTTTGCCAAGGCGACGGGCTTTACCCAGATATTTCATGCCCCAGCGCAAATTGGTATCGGGATCGTAGAGCGCCTTCATGGACCCCTTATAGCCAATAAAGCGAGCCGTGCGGGGCATGAGCTGCATCAAACCAATTTCGCCCGCTGCCCCCGTTGCCCCCCGGCGATAGCTGGATTCAACTTCCACAACGGCCATTGCGAGATTAAGCGGCACATTGTTGGCCTTGGCGTGTTTGGCAATCAAAGCGCGATACCGGCGGCGCCCTTCCTTCACGGTGATGCGCTTATTGCGCCGCTTTTTGGCTTTCTTTTTGGGCTTGGCCCGGCTTTCAGCCTTCGCCTTATTCTCATGAATTTCTTTCACCGGGGCCGTTGCAGCCTCGTTCACCACCGTGTGCGTGGGTTTAGCGGGTTCAATTTCTTTAACCGGCTTTGTGGCCGCTTCGTTAACGGCAATCGCTGCGGCAGTGCTAACAGGCGCGGGCCGCAGCGAAGCAAACAGGGCAGCATCATTGGCAGGGGGTATCTCGCCAATGGGGTGAGAGTGAGCTGCGTTAGGGATAGGGCCCTTATTGGCCGTTTCTGGCAAGAAACCGTTCGTCAGTCCCGTTTGAGCTGTCTGACATCCGGCAAGGGCCAGAGGCATCAACACAAACAAGACCAACAAGCGCATAGCCATGGCGGCACTCCGTCATCAATTCAACGTCCCTGATACGGCGCGCCCATGTACCTTTTTCAATGGCGCAGCCTTTTCGAAAAGCCGGAACGCCGCACCGGCACCTGCCCAGGTTTCCCTACACCACAAAATGACCCGGAAATCCAAGCCCGCTTGCTCATGGCACACTTCCGGCAGGATTTCGGCGCAAATGTGACAAAAAGTGAGGACTATTCTGTCGCAGGAAGAGATTTCAACAAATGATGGAGTGTGGTGATGGTGGAAGCATCCGCAACACCATCCACAAGAGCGGGCCTAAAGTGGCGCTGAAACGCCTCCACCACAGCCTTGGTGCGGGCATCAAATAATCCGGTGATTTCCAGGCCATAGCCATAAAGCGCCAGCATGGATTGCAGCGCTTCGACCGGTTCACCCGCCTCGCCTTCCTGGAAGAAAGTGCCGCTGGTCATGGGTGCTGGTTCCACCCAGTGGCCCACGCCATTGTGAGCAAGCCAAGCCCAATCAAAAATTTCGCCCGGATCAATTTTTCGCCACGGTGCGGTGTCCGAATGGCCCAGCACGCGGGCCGCAGGGATGTTGTGACGCTCCACAATGTCGAGCGCCAATTTCAAAACAGCCTGCATCTGAATTTCAGGGAAAGGAGGCAAACCGGCTTCATGGCCAGCATTAACGATCTCAACGCCGATGGAACGGGAATTGATATCCTCATCCCCCATCCAAGACCCTGCCCCGGCATGGTGGGCACGCAGGCTTTCATCCACCATTTGCACAATGCGCCCGTCTTCATGGACGAGATAGTGGCACGACACGCCACTTTCTTTACAACAGAGCCACTTTCGTGCGGCCTCACCGTCCTCCATACCGGTATAATGCATCATCAAAATGTCGATGGGTGCACCAGCGCGCCGCTGGCCAAAATTCATAGCCTCATAGTGTTTGTCACAGTGGGGATAGTTGGCGCGCAATAGGTATGTCTAGGAAGCCAGCGCGGGCACCCGGCCTTCGGCTTCGTGCAGTGTCTTTATCGTATCCCAGGCCTGATTGAGGGCCGCCACACGATCATTGGCGATGGCCACAAACTCGTGGGGCAAACCCCGGGCGATGAGTCGATCCGGATGGCTTTCCATCATGCGGCGGCGGTAGTGGCTTTTCAGCTTGGCAAAATCCCAGTCCGGCTCAGCTCCAAGCACAAAATAAGGGTCTGCTTCCCCCTGGCTCACATGGCGCAGTTTGATGCGGTCGAACTCCTCGGCACCAAAACCAAACCGCAAGGCGATGTCTTCCAAAAACAAAAGCTCGTTCTCGTGCATGGAGCCGTCAGCTTTAGCGATGTGGAACAGGGCATCCATCACATCGCGCAAAATATCTTCATCGCTCTCATGGGTGCCGGGGAAGAACGAGCGCACCTGCTCAGCATAGGCATCATAGCCCGCGATATCCTGCTTGGCGAGATTGTAGAGCCGCGAGACATTGTCAAATTCGTGGGGCGGGACATCAAAAATCTGGCGAAAGGCTTCTACCTCAGCCCGGGTCACAACACCGTCGGCTTTGGCCATTTTGGCGGAGAGCGCAATAATGGCCACGGAAAAGGCCACCCGGCGGCGGTGGTCCGCATCACCGGCAAAAAGAGTGCGCAGTTTCTCCACAACAGTGGAAAATGCATCCGCTGCAAAGCTGGAAAGAAACCGGCCAAGATCAGTCCAAATCGACATGACTTCATTCCTACGCCTTTTGCGTCTGCCCCGCGAGTGAATAAATTGTCACTTTCAAAAACGGGTAAAAAAAGGCCCGGCCGAAACGACCGGGCCCATGGTGAAGAAAAGGTCTACAACCTCTTCCCGCCGCCCTTACTTGGGCATAATCACCTTGTCGATGACGTGGATCACACCATTGTCGGTTTCCAGATCAGCGGTCACCACTTTGGCGTCGTTGACCATGGGGCCATTGTCCAGATCGATCATCACATTGCTTCCCTGCACCGTGACCACGGAAGCATCGTCCGTCAGGTCCGTGGACATCACCTTACCGGGCACCACGTGATAGGTGAGGATAGCCACCAGCTGATCCTTGTTTTCGGGCTTCAGCAGGTTTTCCACTGTACCTTCAGGCAGGGCTGCAAAAGCGTCATCGGTGGGGGCAAACACGGTAAAGGGGCCTTCGCCTTTAAGTGTTTCCACCAGACCAGCAGCTTTCACAGCAGCCACAAGCGTGGAGAAATCCTCATTGCCGGCAGCGGTGTCCACAATGTCGGCAGAGAAGGCAGCAGTTGCAGACGCGGCCAGAATGGCGGCAGCGGCGATGGTTTTCTTAAAAACGTTCATTGAGAGAATCTCCGTTTGGTAAATTCGGTTGTCGGTTGCCCTGATCGGCAACTCGCAACAGAAACGGGCAGCAGTGGAGAACAGTTTCACGACAGATTGCCCCATGCGACAGGCGGTGCTGTACGGATGTGAAACCTTTTTGAAGCCATCTTGAGAAGCGCAAATGAATTAGGCTTTTCACAATATGGCCATTGTGGAACAAGCGCAGAGCAGAATTCGACGGGTTGGTAGCAAGCATGGCAAACGAAACGGGTTGGGATTTTTGGATCGACCGAGGCGGCACGTTCACGGACCTCGTGGGCCGCGCACCGGACGGCACACTGCACCCCCACAAATTGCTGTCGGAAAACCCCGAAGCCTATCCCGATGCGGCCATCGAAGGCATCCGCCAAATTTTGAAGCTGCAAGCGGGCGAACCCATCCCTGAAGGCTTGGTGAACACCGTCAAGATGGGCACCACTGTCGCCACCAATGCCCTGCTTGAGCGCAAGGGCGACCCGGTGGCCCTGCTCATCACCCGCGGCTTTGGCGATGCCCTGCGCATTGGCTACCAATCCCGCCCTGATATTTTCGCCAAGCAAATCATCAAACCCGAACAGGTCTATCAAACCGTCACCGAAATCGACGAGCGGGTGCTGGCTGACGGCACGGTGGAACAGGCCCCGGACGAAGCCCAAATCCGCGCTGCGTTGGAGCAAGCCCGTGCGGACGGCATAGACGCCATCGCCATCGCTTTCCTCCATTCCTGGAACTTCCCGGAACACGAGCAGATGGCCGCCAAAATCGCCCGCGACATGGGCTTTTCCCAGGTCAGCGTAAGCCATGAAGTTTCAGCCCTCGCAAAACTGGTGGGGCGCGGCGACACCACGGTGGTGGATGCTTACCTCTCCCCCATCCTCTCCCGCTACGTGCAGCAAGTCTCGAGCCAACTTGGCTCAGACACCCGCCTCATGTTCATGCAGTCCTCCGGCGGCCTCACAGCTGCCGACCTGTTTCAGGGCAAGGATGCTATCCTGTCCGGCCCGGCCGGGGGCGTGGTGGGCGCAGTGGAAACCTCGTCTTTGGCAGGCCACGATAAGGTGATCGGCTTCGACATGGGCGGCACCTCCACCGACGTCTCCCACTATGATGGCGAGTATGAGCGGGCCTTTGAAACGGAAGTCGCCGGCGTTCGCATGCGCGCCCCCATGATGCGCATTCACACGGTGGCAGCAGGCGGCGGCTCGATCCTTTTCTACGATGCGGGCCGGTTCCGTGTGGGGCCGGAAAGTGCAGGGGCCAACCCTGGCCCCGCCGCCTATCGCCGGGGCGGGCCGCTCACCGTCACCGATGCCAATGTCATGGTAGGAAAACTGCGGCCCGAAAACTTCCCCGCCATTTTCGGCCCCGCCCAAGACCAGCCACTAGACAAAGACGTGGTGCGCGAGAAATTCGAGGCGCTGGCCGCCGAGATCAGCCCCAATTCAAATGGAAAAGGTCAATCGGCAGAAGAAGTGGCCGATGGCTTCCTGCGCATTGCAGTTGAAAACATGGCCAATGCCATCAAGAAAATTTCCGTCCAGCGCGGCTATGACGTGACGGACTACGCCCTCACCTGTTTTGGAGGGGCTGGAGGGCAACACGCCTGCGCGGTGGCCGATAATCTGGGCATGGAAACGGTTATCGTTCACCCCTTCTCAGGCATCCTCTCCGCCTACGGCATGGGCCTCGCCGACATCCGCGCCAGCCGCTCCCAGGCGCTGATCCAGCCATTAGATGCGGATGGTCTGGCCGCTTTGGAGACCATGACTGGAGATCTAGCCCAAATTGTCCGCGCGGAAGTGGAAGGCCAGGGCGTAGCACCTGACACGATCGAAACCCTGCCCCGCGTTCATCTGCGATATGATGGCACAGACACCGCCATCGCCGTGCCCATGGCCGATGAAGCGGCCATGCGGGAAACCTTTGCAGAGGCCCACCGCGCGCAATTCGGTTTCGTTTTCGACAAGCCGCTCATCATCGAAGCGCTTGAGATGGAAGCCGTAGGCGGTGGTGCTGCCATCGACGAACCAGAACTCACTACCACCGATGTGGAAGCCTCCAGCGACGCCGACGCCCCCTTCTTCACCAATGGCAAGGCGGAAGACGGCAAACAATTCGCCCGCCGCGATCTCACCCCCGGCAACCGCGTCAACGGCCCCGCCCTCATCATTGAAGATCACCAGACCATCGTGGTGGAACCGGGCTGGCAGGCGCGGATCAATGACCGCGACCACATCATCCTTACCCGCATCACTCCCATGGAGCGCGGCGTGGCTGCAGGCACTAAAGGGGAAGGTGCGGACCCGGTTCTTCTGGAAGTGTTCAATAATCTATTCATGTCCATCGCCGAACAGATGGGCGTGACGCTGCAAAACACGTCTTATTCCGTAAACATCAAAGAGCGGCTAGATTTCTCCTGCGCCATCTTCAATGCCGAGGGCCAGCTGGTGGCCAACGCCCCCCATGTGCCCGTGCATCTGGGCTCCATGGACCGCTCCGTGGAAACCATCATCGAGTTGAACGCTGGAAAGATGAAACCCGGCGACGTGTTCATGCTCAACGCCCCCTATAATGGCGGCACCCATCTGCCGGACATCACAGTGGTCACGCCCGTTTTCAACGAAGGGACAGGCAACATCCAATTCTACGTGGCCTCTCGGGGTCACCACGCCGATGTGGGCGGCATGGCCCCCGGCTCTGCCACGCCGCTGGCCACCCATGTGGATGAAGAAGGCGTTCTCATCGACAATTTCAAGCTGGTGGACGAAGGCGTGCTGCAAGAAGAGGCCCTGCTGGACCTGCTCACCAACCACCCCTACCCCTGCCGCAACCCGGCCCAGAATATGGCGGACCTGCGCGCCCAGGTGGCGGCCAATGAAAAAGGCGTGGCCGAATTGCGTCGCACCGTGAACCATTTCGGCGAGGAGATGGTGGCCGAATATATGGTCCATGTGCAGGACAATGCGGAAGAAAGCGTGCGCCGCGTCATCGATCGCCTGTCCGACTGTGAGGCCATCTACCCCACCGATACCGGCCAGCAAATTCAGGTCAAGATCACAGTGGACCGCGCGAAGCGCCAAGCCACAGTGGATTTCACCGGCACTTCTCCCATGGAGAAAAACAATTTCAACGCCCCGCAGCCGGTCACACGTGCGGCGGTGCTTTATGTGTTCCGCATCATGGTGGAAGCGGCCATTCCGCTCAACGCCGGCTGCCTCAAACCCATCACCATCCTCGTGCCTGACGGGTGCATGTTAAGGCCGGAATATCCCGCCGCCGTGATCGCCGGGAATACGGAAACCAGCCAGCAGGTCACCAACTGCCTGCTCATGGCACTGGGAGCTATGGCCAATGGCCCCGGCACCATGAACAACCTCACCTACGGCAACGCCAAATACCAAAACTATGAAACCATCTGCGGCGGCTCCCCCGGAGGAGTGGACAATGCAGGTCGGCCTTTCGCGGGCGCATCCGGTGTCCACGTTCACATGACCAACACTCGCATGACGGACCCGGAAATTCTCGAAATGCGGTACCCGCTGGTGGTGGAAGAATTCGCCATCCGCGCCGGTTCCGGCGGAAAGGGTGCCTATCCCGGCGGCGACGGCACCATACGCCGCCTGCGCTTTTTGGAAGACATGACCTGCGCCACCATTGGCTCCAGTCGCTACCATGCCCCCAAGGGCTTGAACGGCGGCGGTAACGGGGAATGCGGCAAGACGGAAGTGCGCCGTCTCGACGGCACAATCGAACTGCTCAAACACGCCGAACAAACGGAAGTGACGGCCGGAGAAGCCGTCATCGTCACCACCCCATCAGCGGGCGGCTATGGGGCGGCCTAAGCCTGAACCAACGCTGCGCTCGCCATAGCTGCACCGCTGGTGAACGCCGCCTCCACTCGCGCGCCGATGCACCAGTCGCCACCGATGAAGAGCGTTTCGTTGCAGCGGGAAAGATAGTCTTCACCCAATGGCTCCAGTGTCTGCGCGTAGCGCCAGCGGTGGGCGCGAAGCCATTTGGGTTTCGGAGTGGTGCCCAACCCCCCGGCTTTGGCAAATTCTTCCAGAAGCAGCGGCGCCACCTCTTCCCGCGTCCTTTCCAAATGGGCTTGCGTCCAGTCCGGCAAGGCGTGGGCCACCCAGGTCTCTTGATCTGCTCGACCGGGCTTCGTGTTGTTGCGGGCAACCCAACCCAACGTATCACTGGCATGGCGGCGGCAATCGAAACCCACATCCAATTTTGCATCGAAAGCCGCCATCATCGCCCAGCAGGGGGCCATGATGACATCGTTCAACGCATCCACATCGTATTGCGCAAACAGGCGCAAGGCTTGGGGCGCGGGGATGGTGGAAATGATGCGCTTGGCCCGAACCAGCCCTTGGTCGGTGTGAAGGTGCCAAACACCATCCTGTTGTTCCACACCTTCAACAAGCGTCTCGAAGTGCACGGTCAACTCTTCTGCCAGCGGCTTGACGAAATCACGCATGTGAGGCGCACCGACAATCACACCCGTTGGGTCGAAATCCGCGCCCCCATCCGGTGCCCAGGGCACCACATGGCCCGTCGCTCTCAAACCCTCCACAGTTTGGAGAAACTCTTTGCTGCGCCCCCGCACATATTGAGCGCCGTGGTCAAAGGTGAACCCTTCATCAGCCACTACGCGGGTGGACATGCGCCCGCCCAGTGCCCGGCTTTTTTCTAACACCGAAACTGTCATGCCGGCATCCGACAGGCGGCGGGCTGCGGTCATACCGGCCATCCCAGCGCCGATCACCGCCACATCAAGGGGTTGCTGTTCACCATCCATGCACTTCATCACAGTCTATCGAAGCCTTTTTGCGCAAACTGCGTTAGCCTTATCACGCGGCGTGGAAGATCGCTGCCTTTTTGCTGCGCCATGGGAGCACATGATGTCAAAAGCCTTGTTTATGTTCATCCCCGCACTGGCCATGGTGGCCATAACCGCCCTGCCCGCCCAAGCCCAGCGCGGCCCAATCGCGCGAAAGATTATTGCCATGGGGGGCAATGTTGCCCTCCCCAGCTTTCGACCTGCCCCGGAAATGGTGACCGACGAGGCCAAAAAACCGCTGTCCAGTCCACTCGACAAAGTTCAGGCGGAGCAGCTGGACTATCCGGGCGCACCCAAACCCATCGTAATAGAACCGCGCACTCTGGCCAACGCCAAGGAAGGGCCAAACGCTGCCAAGCCCGACATGACCCCGGACGATGAACCAGCCCGCACCGTGGCTCAAACCTGCATGGCGCAGCTTATCCAGGTGGCCCGCGCCAAGGCCGTGCCCGCCCCGAAGGCTGACGATGCGGCCTGTGTGGTCAAGGAACCGGTGGAACTTGCCGCCACGCGCGGCGAAGCTCTCATCACATTCCCACCGGGGCTCGTGCTTGATTGCCCCTTTGCGCTGGCCTTTGTGCGATTCAGCGCCGATGTGGCACAACCTTTGGCCCGGTTCCATCTAGGTCAGGACCTCACGCGCATCACCACCGGCCCCGGCTTCACCTGCCGCCGCCGCAATAATCAGCCCACCGGCAAACTCTCCGAACACGCCTTTGGCAATGCCGCGGACATCGCCTCTTTCACGCTGGCCGATAACAGCAGTTTCGCCGTGCAACCCGCAGAAGCACTCACCGTTGAACAAGCCAAGTTTCAACAAACTCTGCGGCAGGCAGCCTGCGGCGCTTTCACAACTATCCTTGGACCGGGGTCAGACGGCTTTCACGAAAACCACATCCATGTGGACCTGGGCCGCAACGACAAAGAAAATCCCTACCGTATCTGCCAGTGAGCAGATATCGGGTGGCAACCTGGCAGGTGCCAATGGCGAAACGCCGGAAGCCAACCAGATTCTGGGCACCGCGCTCATTTTAATGCGGCTTGCGGTCATTGATGGCCGCATGCTGGGGCCTGTGCTACGGTCGCAACGACGCGCCTCTGACTAAAGCCTGCCCCATGCCCAAATCACCCACCTTGCCCATGCTTTCCGCACGGACCTTGGCCCAGGAAATTGCTGCCAAACGCATTTCGCCAGAACAAGCATTCGCCATGGGTGAAGAGGCGGCGAAAACTCGGGAAGACAGGCTAAACATCTACGCTCACAAGGCCGAAACACTGGCAGAAGGCAAAGGCCCCCTGCGGGGTATCACCATGGGGGTGAAAGACATTTTCGACACGTTCGACATGCCTTCCCGCAGCGGCAGCCCCATTTATGACGATCACAATCCACCCGCCGATGCCTCCGTGGTGGCCATGGCCCGGCAGGCGGGCGCCACGGTTTGCGGCAAAACCGTCACCACAGAATTTGCCTGGTTCCACCCCGGCAAAACCCGAAATCCCCACAATCCAGCCCACACGCCGGGAGGCTCTTCCTCCGGCTCCGCAGCAGGCGTGGCGGCAGGCTATTTCCCCGCCAGCATCGGCAGCCAGACCGGCGGGTCCGTCATCCGCCCGGCCAGTTTTTGCGGCGTGGCGGGCTACAAGCCTTCCTTTCGCCTGTTCCCCACCCTGGGCATGAAGCAGTTTTCATGGTCCCTTGACACGGTGGGCTTTTTTGCCGCCAGCGTGGCCGACGTGGCTTTTGTGGCGGCCCATGTCGCGGACCGGGATTTGCTGGTGAATGAAACCGCCAAAACGCCGCCTGTCATCGGCGTTCTGCGCTCTTCCATCGACGATTTGATGGAACAGGATATGGCTGCTGCCCTCAAACACGCTGCTCAACGAGCCAAAGCCTGGGGCGCAGCCGTGGGCAAAATCAAAAGCCCGAAAACTGTGGAAGCCGCCCGCGCAGCCCACGCCCCCATACAAGGCTATGAGGCTTTCCGCGCCCTCGCCCATGAGCGCACACACCATGCCGAACAGTTCAGCGCTCCGCTGCGCCGTTACATGAAAGAATGCGCCAATATCGACGCGCAGGCCTATGATGAGGCCCGCCGCACCGCCAATCAGGCCCGTAAGGCCAGCCATACCCTTTTTGACAAATGCGATGTGCTCCTCGTGCCCTCCGCCCCCGGGGCCGCCCCGCGCACCCTCAAAAGCACAGGCGATTCCCGCTTCAACCAGCTATGGACCCTGTTGGGCATGCCCTGTGTTAATGTGGCTGGTATGAAAGATGAAAACGGAATGCCCCTCGGCGTGCAAATCATCGCGCCCTTTGGCCAAGATCAGAAAGCTCTGCAAGCGGCCCATTGGCTGGAAACGGTTTTGGCGGAAAATACCTAGAACGTGTCCATCTGCGATGGAATCGCTCTAGGTCTTTTGCGCTCACGCTGTCGGCCTGTTGGCCTTCGCTGCGCGGGCGCAACAAACTTTTGCCGAGTGGCTCTTCGCCACCAGAGCGTCTCACGCGAAGCGTGGCACGCTCTAATCCTCTTCAAACCCCTCATCATCGGCGTGTTCTGCGCTCCACAGCGCCACCGTCAGCGATCCCTCTTCCACGCTCAAGGGCTCCAGCATGCGTTCATCCACCAGCGATAGCCCGGCGAGGGAAAACCAGCGGCGCATTTGATCGGTGCTCATCCCCAGCCGCCTGTGGGCATGTTGATCTCGCATGAACTCCAACTCATGGGGCGCAAAATCCACGATAATCAGACGCCCATGGCGCGAAAGCCGACGTTTCGCGCGACGCAAAGCCAGCGCCGGGTCCTCCAGAAAATGGAGCACCTGATGGAGGATGACGAGATCAAACCGCTCCCCCTCCCCCAGCCGATACACATCGCCGTGCCGGGCCTGCATGTGGTCCAAGTCCTGCTCGGCCAGCGCGGCGCGGGCCACGGCCAACATGTCATGGCTGGTGTCCAGCCCCACACCGCGGCCCACATGGGGCGCAAAGAGCTGCAAAATACGCCCGGTCCCCGTGCCCAAGTCCAGCAAACTGGTGGGTTGTTTGCCCGTGCCCAAAGCCATGTCCAGCATGGCCGCTTCCACATCGTCTTCCGGGATGTGGAGCGATCGGATTTTGCCCCAATCCTCCGCATTGGCGGCAAAATAGTCCGCCGCCCGCTTGGCCCGCTGGGCCCGCACCACACCCAGCTTTTCCATATCTCGGACAATCTGCCCATCATCTTTCGCCAGCGGCTTTAGCACTGTGTTGAGGAAAGCCCGCACCGGCCCTTGGTCTCGCGTGCGAAAATAGGCCCAGGCCCCTTCCTGAAACCGTTCCGCCAGCCCCGCTTCCACCAGCAATTTTAGATGGCGCGAAATACGCGGCTGACTTTGGTCAAGAATGGAAATCAGCTCTGAAACTGTCAATTCCGTGCGGTCCAGCAAAGCAAGCAGGCGCAGCCGCGTGGGTTCGCCCGCAGCTTTCATCCAGCCCACCGTGTCTGAAAGTGAATTGACCTGCTCCATGCCCCAAAGCCGGTTAGAAGTTTACATATTCCGTGTTACACGCCTTTCAGCCCAACACAAACCGGGGGTGGGAACATGAAAAAACAAACACCCCGCCAGCGGGCTATTTTGAAGGCCCTGCGCGCACTGGTGCCCAAGGCCCCCTATGCGGATTTTGTGCCCATCGCCACACAAGCCCAATCCAAACACATGCGCAATCTGCTGCCGGTCAATGCCGTCTTTCTGGCCACTGTCGCCCACATACGCCACCAGCACACAGACTATGATGCCATGCGCGACGAGGGCTATGACCACGACTCCGCCCGCTATTTTGTGGCGGATGTGATTGACGAAGTGCTGGAAGAATGGGGCAGCCAGCGGGGTTTGGATACGCACGATGAATTCAGTGAGATGGACCCGGAACTCCAGGGTGAGCGCGCGCTCTATGACGATCCCGCAGCCTATCTGACAGACCGGTTGCAAGAAGAGAACTGGCCACCAAAACCGCAAACCGGCGTGGTCTTCGATGCGCCACCCCACGAGGAACCGGTGCTTGAAGATGCCCAAGAAGACGAAACTGATCCCGAGCCACCACTGGACCACATCACCTTTTTGCGGTGATGAAACCATCGCACTGTTTCCAAGGCATCGAAGTTGAATGCTCTTTAGTGGCGCTGCCCTTTAGGGACGATAGAGTCGCTGGGGCGGCACACGCGCCTCAAATGCTTCGCCCACCTTCACTTCGCCTGGCACTTCCACAAAGCCCACCAGACCCCGCAGGCCCTGGGCAACCTTGGCAAAATTCATTTCGATGTCATCCCGCCCCTCAAAATGGCCCGCAATGGAGCGGCCTGAGGCACGGCAAGGGGCATTATCCCCATCCAATCTGATGGTCACACCGCCTTCAAAAAACAGCGTGGTGCGCGGCGGCAGATGGCTAAACCGGTCTATGCCAGCAAGCAAAAAATTGCCACCGATCCACTCGGCCCGCACTTCGGGCACATCCAACCGGCGGGCAATAACGCTCATTTCATAGGGGCACAGCAGGGAAACCTGCCGCTCATTGGTCATTTCCGTGCCGCGCTTATACCAGGGCTCCCGCCCGCCGGAGCGGCGTGTATGGCCCGCATGGGCATCACCGGGAATGCCTTCAAAGGTGAGCGGCAGCATATCCACTGCACTGGTCACAAACCCCTTACCATCGGCCATAAACAGGCCGGCGACCGTGCCCTGCAATTTCATGGCCCGCACGTCGGGGCCCGGATCCGAATCCCGCTCAAAAGGTAAAGTCATAACGCGCCCTCTCGTTTGCCGCCTCCCTGTGTGCCCGCTCCCCATCCACTTCGCAAGCAATCGTGATGCAAAAGACGGGCGCCCACCAAAAGCGTGTCACTTTGTTGGGGAACCATCTACGCCACCACAGATTTTATTGTCGTCGCTTTTGTCAAAAAGGAAACGTCATGCTCTCTCGTTTCAAAGCCGCCACCCTCGCCTTGTGCCTTTCCGCCACAATGGCACAGGCCGAGAGTTTCACCATCGAAGGAAGTGCAGGTTCAAAGCTGACCGCCACGCCCATTGCAGAATTTGACCAGCCCTGGGCCATGACGTTCCTGCCCGATGGCACCATGCTGGTGACCACCAAGCCCGGCGATCTTTTTCACGTGACGGCGGATGGCAAACGAACCCAAGTGGAAGGGGTGCCCACCCCCACCGTGGGCGGCCAGGGCGGATTGGGGGACGTGGTGCCCCACCCGGATTTTGCTCAGAACCGCCGCGTTTACATCTCCATGGTGGAATCCCTGGATAATGGTGCCACGCGCGGCGCCATCGTCTTCAGCGCGGAATTGACGGACACGCCCACGCCAAGCCTGACCAACCTTCAAAATATTTGGACACAACAGCCAAAGCTGCCCGGTCGCGGGCATTTCAGCCACCGCATCGCCTTCGGCCCCAAAGGCGGCCCCCATGAGGGCAAAATTTTCATCACCTCTGGCGACCGCCAAAAGCAGACCCCCGCACAGGATTGGGACAAAGCCCTGGGCAAAGTCATCCGCTTGAACGAAGACGGCACCGTGCCCGCTGACAACCCATGGCAGGACAAAGGCGAATTGGCCAAGACCTTCTGGTCCACCGGCCATCGCAACCCGCTCGGCATTGATTTTGACGCCAATGGCGAGTTGTGGACCAATGAAATGGGCCCCAAACACGGGGATGAGCTCAACAAAATTGTTGCTGGCGACAATTACGGCTGGCCCGTGGTTTCTGACGGTGACAATTATAACGGCACCCCCATTCCCGACCACAACACGCGGCCAGAATTCAACGCCCCCGAAGCGAGCTGGGTGCCCTCCATCGCCCCCTCGGGTCTCGTGATTTACAAAGGTAAAGAGTTCGCGGACTTCCAAGGGGATGCCTTCATCGGCGGTCTCGTTTCCCAAGCCCTCATCCGCGTGGACATCAAAACAGACAACACGGCCCAAGAAGCTGAACGCTACAGCTGGGGCAAACGCATCCGCGAAGTGGAAGAAGGGCCGGACGGCGCCCTCTACGTGTTGGAAGACCGTGGCGGCGCGCGCTTGTTGAAGCTGGAACGAGCCGGTTAGCGTCCCTCTTTCAATCAAGCAAGACAAATGCGAGGGGCAGCAGGTTGGCTGCTCCTCTTGAGGGACGGCTATGTAAAAATTACATAGTCCCCGTAATGCCAGCCGTCATAATTGTGCCAGCCGAACTGCCAGGATGATTGGTAGACCCAGCCGACGCCCCAGCCATAGCTCCAGGCGGCGAAATACCAGCTCAAATTCCAGCCAACGCCCCAGCCTAGAAACCAACCAGCCGCGCTGGACTGCCAGCCGTAAAACCAACCCACGTTCCAGCCATAAGCCCAGGTGTTTTGATTCCACCCCAAACGCCAACCAAGCTCCCAACCGCTGACTAAATGCCAGCCGTAATCGGTGTAATCGCCGACAAACCAACCGGTGGCCAACGTACCGGTGGGCAGCGTTGATATGAGATCGCCATAAGCCACAAACCCATCGGCGAACTGCACATATTCGACGGAACTATCCACTTTGACCGAGCCGCCGAGCCAATTGATGGTGACCCAGCCCATGCCCGTGGCCGATATGAAGTAATCATCCGTGAACGGAACAACGACGACCGTATCAATACCCCCATCACCGACAACATAGTTGTCCCCATGCGTGAGATAGAAAACATCATTCCCCTCACCGCCACTGAAACTGTCATCCCCAAAATTGCCGAACATGGTGTCGTTGTCAGGAGAGCCGGTGATAACATCATCAAGAGCAGAGCCAGTAAATGTCGTGATACCGCCTGTTCCAAACGAAAATTCAGTGATGGTAGCCGCGCCCGTCAGAGCAGCACCATTTAGATTAAGTGTGCCAGCGTATTGCACAGAGCTCGTTGGCGAACTCATTGTGTAATAATCGCCAGTGGACGTGAAGATGAACAATGAATTATCGGCCGAGGCCAAGCCCTCTACATTAAATAGAGCAACGACAGACTGCGCTGCAAAAGGAACACCGAATGCACTGGTTGTGTAGAGGATACCGTCTGTTCCGACAGTAATTAAGGTGCCATCGATGATCTCTAAATCACCAGAGACACCTACACTAGGTGGCAATTGACTTAAAGCTTGAGTAGTAGAGGTAGCTAGATCGGTTACGTATACGGTCGATAAAGTTGAATAGCCGAAAAACGCAGAAAATACGCCACCCGCTGTACCCAATTCTAAACTGTTCGCACCGGCCCCAAAAGCGCCAAAGTAGCTGTTTAATAGTGTGTTTACGTCAAGCTGATAAGCAAAACCACTCGTGTCTACGAAACCTGCGATTGGTTCCAAAGAATTGCCCACGACTTGAGCACTATAATCAATATCCGCAATTGGAATATTGAGATCGGTAATCAGCCGTAATGCGCCCGTGTCCACTGAAAAGCTGTAAATTTCACCACCGTTGGTAGAAATCAAAAAAGAGGACACGATCAAGCTCCTAAGCGTATAAAAAGAGACGGCGCGAAAACAGCGCGTCGGTTTACACCATACATCAAATCAGGAGAGGCCAAGTCAACGCGTTTTACGCACGCATCCCGTGCTTAGTGCAAAATAAACATGCATCAATAAAGCCATCCTAAGTCAGCACGATGCAGCGGAAGCAGCCCTTACTTTCAAAGCTGCTTGGGGCGCGGCGAATTAGGCCGCTACGTGCCAGCCATTGTACCAGTTCCAGGCTTGGTTCCAGCCGAAATCGGCATACCAGCCGTAATACCAACTAACACCCCAGCCCTGATACCAACCTATGGCCCATCCGTAGTAATAGCTAAAGCCCCAGCCCACATGCCAGCCTACAGTCCACCCCCACGTGGCGCTCAAATACCAACCATTGTGCCATCCGACATTCCAGCCATATTGCCAGCCCACGTTCCACCCATTGTGCCAGCCCACATTCCAGCCGTAGGACCAACCCAGATCGTAATGCCAGCCAAAGCTGTATTCATTGCCGTAAAACCAGCCGCGGGTATGCGTCTCACCGGAAAGGATGGTGGTAAGCTCTGCAAAATCATAAGTTACGCCGCTAAACCACACCTCTTCCACGGTGCTAGAAACCAGCGTTGCACCATCCCACCACCGCACCCAGATGGCCCCGGTGATGGTGGTCTCATAGTGATATTCTGACGGCGGCAGCGAAAAAGCCACTTGATCGGTGCCGTCTCCCCCATTAACCAGATTGATGCCGAGCAAGGGAATCAGGAGATCATTTCCGTCTTCGCCATAGATGTTATTGTCAAACCTGTTGCCGATAATCAGATCATCAAAGTCCGTGCCATCTTGCCTGGACGCAAACTCATCCATCTGGATGCCCCATAGGGTCGCAGCCCCGGTAATCTGCGTTCCCACATTGCCTTGTAATTGGACGAATGACTCGCCCAGACGATAATAGTCGCCGTTACTTGCAAACACATAGAGTTGACCATCGGATAGCGCCAAGCCTTCAATATCATTGCGGCCCACATTTATTCGGCCCACGAAGTTGTTGGAGGTGTCGTATTGATAGAGATAGCCATCGTCAGCGGCCACATACGTCAAGTCGTCAAAAAAAGCGATATCACCAGCCGCCTGAACTCCAGTCGGCAACGTGAACACGGGGACGAAAGCACCCTGTGAATAGCCCGAGACGGTGGACGTCATATCCCCGCCATAGAAAACGGTCGGTTGCGTGTCGGTCCCACTGAAGCCGACCAGAGAATTTGCGCCACCGTCAAAGGTAGTCAAAAAACTTGTCGTGCCGCTGAATGGGTCCAGTTGGTAAAAGCCACCAGAACTGCTGATGAGGTAGGCACCATAATCGGGCGTGAAGCCGATATCGGAGAGGCTAATACTGGTGTTAAGCACCAAGCGTAACTCACCCAAAATCGGATCAAAATTGTAAATTCGCCCCGTGGAATCGGTCAGTGCAACGCTCATGACGGTCTATCGCTCCTTCAACACCGCATCTCTGTTTGGCTCACGCATAGGATGTGCGCGGCCCAATAATAATGGCGTTTTGACCATGGTGGCAAGAACAAGCCCACCACACGGCGTGCCCGGTGCTAAGGGATTAGCCCACCCGCAGGCGTGAACATTTCAACATCAATGAGTTCCCAGCCTAGGCTGCCAACCCAGCCATAGTTCCAGCCCACATGCCAGCCTTTGTACCAGCCGGCATTCCACCCCATGTGCCAGCCCACGTTCCACCCCACGTGCCAGCCATATTCCCAAGAGCCGGACGTGTTGTGCCAGCCCACATTCCAACCAACGCCCCAGCCTTTGTACCAGCCCACATGCCAGCCCTGGCCCCAGCCATAATACCACCCCACATGCCACGCTTGGCTCCACACCGTGCCATAGGTGTAGAGCTCATAAAGCTCCTGCCCCACCCATCCGCCGACAACGTGATTGTACTCCAAACTGTTCGTGAAAGTGAGCTTGGCCCGCTGTGATTGGTTGTTGGTCTCATCGCTCTCGCTCACATAATGCCAGGGGTCTGCAACGAGCGAAAAGAAATAGTCTCCTTCCGTATTGACGAAAACCTGAGCAGAGTGAGAGCTGGTGTGCACACTGTTTGCAGTTGGGTCCTGTTGGTCCCAAACATGAAACTGATAAGGAATTCCGTTGGGATTATCTTCTTGGAGTGCAACCGCGTAGATCCCCTGGAACGCATCTCCGCTGTTCGTCGCCGTATAATCAAATGAAAGATAAACCGTGCCCCAATTGGCCCCATAAATATCAAAGTTGCGCGCTGCGACCGTTAAATCTGAAGGCATCGCTCATCTCCCAGACTGTGCGTTGGGCTGAACGCTTTCAAAAGGCGTACGGCCACCAAGTTCTGGGATAGACATACGACACTATACACACGCAATCCGTGCGCTATTGCACCGGGGTCAAACAGCCAAAGCACTGCGCATTGACCTTAAAGCGAAAAGCGCTGCCTCTCAAAACAGGGCTATGCTGTTTTCGAACGCATTTTTTGATGCGTTTGTGCTCCCTACGGAATGAGAGAGGCTTTCGTCGTCACCCCCAGCCGTAATTGAGGCTTTAGTTCCATCCGTAGAACCAGCCAACATTCCAGCCCACGTTCCAACCGTAATGCCAGCCCTCATACCAGCCGTAAGTCCAGCCGTAGCTCCAAGCGAGCCCGTCAAAATACCAGTTAAGGTTCCAGCCGACGCCCCATCCGAAAAACCAGTCCACATGCCACCCAACACCCCAGCCCTGATACCAGCCCAGGGTGGCACCGCTCTCGTTATAAATGGTCTTGGATATGCTCGCTAAATCCACCGTTTTGTTCCAAAAAACGATGCTCTCCACATCGGTGGAGACAAGATCGATATCAACCGAGTCCAAAAATTCAATCTCATCGCTGCCAATCAACTGACGCACTGTATAGCTGGTTGAAAACCCGTCGAAATAGACGGTGTCATAACCGTCACCGCCGCTATGATAGTCACTGCCGGAGCCGCCGGACAGAATGTCGTTCCCCACGCCGCCATCGAGCCGATCATTGCCTGATTGGCCATAGAGCGTGTCATTCCCGTCAGCCCCGACGAGCAGATTGCTTTGCCCATCGCCTGAAATGATATCGTTATTGCCGGTTCCCAACACGTCCGTGAAATTGACGACTTCAAAATCCAGCCGGTCTCCGACGATCGGGCTGGACGCGCTGAGCAGGATGGTGAGGCTCTCCGCCTCCAGATCGACGTTGAAGGTGCTGTCTGTCGAATTCTCACCGTCGATTGTGTTGTTACCGCGTTGAAGAAAACCCGTATCACCAACAATGCGTTCGATGGAGTTTGTCAGACCACCTGCGACCACCGTTGAGGCAAGTGTGTCCGTGCCAATACCGTTTTTGTCGATAATTCCTTGCGAGCCCAAAACGACGGCGTAGCGAAGCCCGCCATAGTCGAGCGTGTCGAAGCCAACTCCTCCGTCAATCAGGTCGTCGCCTCCCGAACCGATGATGGTGTCGTTCCCAGCCTCGCCAAACATGCCATCGTCGCGATCGAGACTGTAAAGCAAATCATCGCCCGCACGACCCCAGACGTTGATGCCATCGAAGTTATTGGCAACAAGTGTGTCATTGCCTGCTGTACCAACCACTTCGTCTCTATAGTCATCAAGAAGGCTTACTCTAATCTGCGGCCCAAAGCCGAGATCAGAAAAATCGGCAAGGACTGCACGATCATCAGCCGTTACAGCAAGATCAATATGAAGGCCGGATTCTTGGCGGCCACTTCCTCGTCCGGACTGAAAATCGCCATCGTTTTCAAAGTAGTATGAACTCGGCAACTCAAAAGGTAAGCCATTGTTTGGATTGATGTCGTTTTCGACTACGGAAACCACGAAACCGTCTGCTGTTGCCTCTACAACAGGTTGATAGCGCTCGTCTTCAAGAATGGAGAAAAGTTCGGCGCGCCCGTTTATGACGTTTCCACTCGCATCATTGACCTGATAGAATACATTCCGGCCAGTGGGCGTCACCTCCTCCCAGACCACGACAAAGTTGCCATCAGACAAGGCCGCGATATCAACCGCGTTTATCTCTGTAGCCGTAGGCGTGATGACGAAATTGCCCGCGAACCCATTGTACGCAGGGTCAATCAGTGCAATGCGAACCAGCGAGGTGTTGGTGCCAGACTGGTCCAGATAAGCGATGGCTGCCCGCCCATCGACGAGTATGTCGACCGATGGCGCGAACTGGCTGTCGAACTGATCGTCCACGATGATGCGCGATGAGACATTTCCTGACGCATCGACAACGCGGGCAAAGAGCCCGCTTTCGACGCCATTGTCGCTTTGATAAGCGACCAGCAGTCCATTATTGCCGAACCCGGTCACAACTGCATCTGAGTCGTCGGTGGACGCAAGCTCGATTGCGCCCTTGTTGACCACTTGCCCTTCAGCATCACGTCGTTCAAACCAGATGTTGTTGCTGCTCCCGGTAATATTAGTGGAACTGGTGTAAACGAGCGCAGCACCACCGTCATCCAGCGCAACCAAGTCTGGATCGAACTGATCGCCGAAGGTTTCGGCGGTATTGGCCTGCCCTTCCGGAATGAGCGGATTGCCGAAAGCGTCGAAAACGCGGACGACCAAAGCCGACCCGCTATTGTCGGAGGCGGTGCCGTCCTCGGCGGTCCAAACGGCAATGAGCGTCCCATTTGCAGCGCCGATGATCTCGATATCGGAAATGGCAGGCAATGGCGACGTGTTCAGCGTACGACCATCATAAATAACGGAGTTCGTCATGGGGGGGGGAGCCCTTTCCAAAGCAGAATTCGAAAAGAATTTCGTCAGACAGCGTCCCGGGAAAACAGCACGCTATCTCACCCTTGAGGCTCACATGTTCACGTACGACTATTCAATACTGAAAACAGGCAACATACCAAAGCGAAATATGGAGACACTTAAACTGTAGTAGTCACATGACGAGAGTCGAAAGGCCAATGGTTTATGAGAAATCAGCCTGAACACGATGTCGCATGTATTAGAGTTCAGGTTATACTAGGTGGTATTTGAATGCCGAAAATCCCGAACAGTAGATACATCATCGCCCATAAAGTTGGTTTCGAAAAGCGTGCATCATAAGTAATGCGGTCCTCGCCTTTTGAGAACCCAGCTGAGCCTGGGTAAAGGCCGTCCACCCGGCACGTGGCGCAGCATTCAATTGAGCTGAATGATAAACTTCCGAGAGTCTTTAGAAGTCAAACATAGTGCTTCCCTCCATGCTGGACCACATGACAGAGCGTATCGTTTGATCTTAAAGGGCGCAAATCCAAATGGATGCGCAAGGCACTATATTGAGTCTCATGCCCGTCTTTAGAAGCTTGTAAGACTCTCAAAACATTGTACTTTCTCATGGCAGGCGAAAATAGCACCCGTCCCAGCTACAAATACCACTCACGTTTGACAAATAACTGCCAATTGGAAGGAGCCAATAATTCTCTCCAGAGCTCGCTTTGGAATTTATATCAAACGATTTCCACCCACTGCCAGCCGTAATAGTAACTGACGTTCCAACCAACGCCCCAGCCCAAATGCCAGCCAATGGTCCAACCCAGTTGCCAGCCCACATTCCAACCATAGGCCCAAGTGCTGTCATCCAGATGCCAGCCGAGGCCCCAGCCTACGAACCAACCCACATGCCAGCCATCGTGCCAACCGTAGTTCCAGCTGACGTTCCCCCCGTAAAACCAACCTTCTTCTTGCTCGAAAAAGGTGATGCCCATTTGGCCGTAAAAACCATCCCAACCCTGATTGGCCTCAAAATCGACTCTCCAAAGCTTGGAGATATTATTGCTTTCATAAAATTCGTCGACGGCATTTCCATGGTCCGCCTCGACGTAAAAGTAATGCGTCCCGATGTTCAAACCGGAAAAATTAAAAGCCACGGACGAAAACGACGTGAAGGGGTCCGACATGGAAATGGGATCAGTTTGAACCCATTCCGGAAGTATATTGCTGTTTGAGTCGGTCAGATGGACCGCCATGTTAAACGCGGCCGTGTCTTCAACACCATTATTGTAGATCGTGTAGTCCAGCGAAAACGTGCTCCACCCCGCCAAGGATCACACTGACCGCCCGCATCCGTAACAAAACCCCATAATCCGGTTTCATCGCACCATCCCTCTATTTGTCTTAAATGTGCCAACACTAACGCCTAGCCAAATTCAAAGACTGCACTCGCCTGCCCATAGGCTGATTGTACGGCTGTTCTATGAAACAGGCCACACAAATTAGGTGCGTGTTAGATGGGACGCACATGCTAAGGGCAACCCAACACAACTGACAGGAGGAACATGGCACGCAAAGCTAAGGTTAAGCGGACCCCAAGAGCTGCTCTCAAACCAAATTCGTTATTAAGCGGCGTCAACTTCCATGTATTGCCCGTAATGCCAGCCGGACTTTAAATGCCAACCAAAGCGATCCAAGTCATCGAAATACCACCCTATGCCCCACCCCAAGGCCCAAGAGGCAAAATACCAGCCCACATGCCAACCAACGCCCCAGCCCAGATACCAAGCCCCAGTGTAAGTATGCCATCCGTAGTTCCAACCCACGTTCCAGCCGACAGTCCAAATGTTTTGCTGCCAGCCGTAATGCCAACCATTGACCCATTCATTATTTTGGTAGGCACCGAAAAGGTAATGGTCACCCTGCACCCAGCCCACAGCGATATTCCCGCTTTTTAAAGTGCTTGCGAGGTTGGCGTAAGCAACGGTTATGTCGCCGAACGCGACATACTCTACATCCGTGCGCACGTAAGTAATTCCGTTAAGAGACGCCAGGGTCGTTCCCAATTCGTCGGTGTAGGAAATAAAGTAATCTTGCGCGTCCCCGGGCATGTAGAGGACATCAACACCATCGCCGCCCAAAATTTCGTCCAGCCCCGTGCCCGCGAAAAAAATGTCAGCACCGCCATTCCCAACCAGAAAGTCGTGTCCCAAACCGCCAGCAATTGTGTCGGCCACTCCGGATCCGAAAACGCGATCATCGAAAATAGTGCCGGCAAAATAATTGTTGCTTGCACTCAGATAATAATTGGGGACGGAGGCCGCGTCCGTAATGATTTCATCAATATCGATTAAATTAATAGTTTCATATCCCCCACGGTATCTGTGGCAGAGTCATAGGTTTGGTAGCGGCCATTTCCGTCGATGAGATAGAGTGTCTCACCGACAACAGCCAGACCATCAGCCGTGTTCCAATCCAGCGCATCAACCTTGCTTGGTGTCCTACTGGTCTGGGAGATAAATTGAAGATCGGTATCAACATTGAAATAAAGATTATCACCGTAGAATTGCAAATCTCCCCAGTTGAAAGAAAACCCGAGCTCGGCAATAGAAAAAGTTTCACCAGTTAAAAGCTTAGTTCCGAAAATTTTTGGATAGGGAATACCAGTGATCTCATGCCTGATATAAAAGGCTGCCAAATCCCCACCAAGATAACCAAGCTCCAGACCTTCGGTACCAGCACCGAGCTATGTTACGAAAGAGATCGAGCTATCGTTCGCATCGACTCGGTAAGCGTATCCGTTGTCGACAATGATACCCACATAGGTCTCGAATCCGCCCGCTCCCAACTCAGCAATATAATCGATGCCCTCAAGGCGAACGCCGTAGTCTGCAACCAGCCGGGCCGTATCAAAATAGGTGTGGTAACTATAAATTTTCCCATCAACCGTGGCGAGCAAGATAGAACCGTGCATCTCTTATTACCCCGAATAGCCCGCGATCAGCGCGCGATTTTTTTGTCACGGTATGTACATGGCATATTTGTGCTGTTGAAGTGAAAATTTAACCTTCACTCTGCCCATATATATATTTGCCAGTCGTTTCATAGACGCAGAGTTTTACGTCAAACCCTATGCTTGGAAACGCAAAAGAGAATTAAATTGCGGCATTTGGCTTCAACGACGACATGGGCTGCGTTGGTGCGATGCCACTTCTCAGTTAACATCGCACCATCACCTTTCACAAAACACTGCTTGAATATCTACCTAAGCGAATACTTACTCAGCCTACCGCCCTATCTCTATTCGGCCTAGCGCCCCATTTCTGTTTGGCCTAGCGGCCGAGGGGCTTAAAATGGATACGCTTGGGGGTCAGCGCATTGTCACCCAATCTCGCCACTTTATCCTTCTCATAGTCCTCAAAGTTCCCCTCGAACCATTCCACGTGGCTGTCGCCCTCGAAGGCCAGCATGTGGGTGGCGAGGCGGTCTAGGAACATGCGGTCGTGGCTGATGATGACAGCGCAACCGCCGAAGGCTTCCAGGGCATCTTCCAGCGCGGACAGGGTTTCCGTGTCCAAGTCGTTGGTGGGTTCGTCCAGCAGCAGGACATTGGCGCCGGATTTCAGCATTTTGGCCAGATGCACGCGGTTGCGTTGACCGCCGGAGAGCGTGCCCACCTTTTGCTGCTGCGCCGCCTTGCGGAAGTTGAAACTGCCCACATAGGCGCGGCTGTTCACCTCGTGGCTGCCCAGTTTGATGATCTCGGCCCCGCCGGAAATCTCTTCCCACACGGTGGCGTCCGGGTTCAGGCTGTCGCGGCTCTGGTCCACATAGCCCAGCTTCACCGTATCACCGATTTTGATACTGCCGCTGTCAGGCTTTTCCTGCTCGGTAATCATTTTGAACAGCGTGGATTTACCCGCCCCGTTGGGACCGATAATGCCCACAATGCCGCCAGCGGGCAGTTTGAAGGATAGGTCTTCGATCAACTGCCGATCGCCAAAGCCTTTGGAAATCTTCTCCGCATCGATCACCGTCTGGCCCAACCGCTCGGCCACGGGAATGACGATTTGCGTGTCCGTGGGTTTGCGCTGATCGGCGGCTTCCACCAATTCGTGGTATTTGTTGATGCGGGCCTTGGATTTGGCCTGACGGGCTTTAGGGGACTGGCCCATCCATTCGCGTTCGCGCTCCAACTGGCGCATGCGCGAATCCTGCTCGCGGCCTTCCTGCACCATCCGCTTTTTCTTCTTTTCCAGATAGGCGGAATAATTGCCCTCGTAGGGAATGCCATGGCCGCGATCCAGCTCAAGAATCCAGCCGGTGACATTATCGAGGAAATAGCGGTCGTGGGTGACAATCATCACCGCGCCTTTGAAATCGCGCAGGTGTTTTTCCAGCCATGCCACGGTTTCTGCGTCCAAATGGTTGGTGGGCTCGTCGAGCAACAAAAGGTCCGGCTCGGACAGCAACAACCGACACAGCGCCACGCGACGGCGCTCACCGCCGGATAGCGGCTCCACAGAGGCTTCAGGCGGCGGGCAGCGCAGGGCGTCCATGGCCATGTCCACTTTTGCGTCCAGGTCCCACAGGCCTTCGGCATCGATCTGGTCTTGCAGCGCCGCGCCCTCTTCCGCCGTCTCGTCGGAATAGTTCATCATCAATTCGTTGTAGCGCTCCAAAATGGCGGTCTTTTCCGACAGGCCATCCATAATGTTTTCGCGCACTGTTTTGGCCGGGTCCAACTCCGGTTCCTGTTGCAGATAGCCCACTTTGGCGCCCTCCGCAGCCCAAGCCTCGCCTGACCATTCCTTGTCCACACCAGCCATAATTTTCAGCAGTGTGGACTTACCGGCCCCGTTCGGCCCAAGCACGCCGATCTTGGCGTCGGGGTAGAAGGACAGATGCACGTTATCCAGCACCTTCTTGTCCCCATGGGCTTTGGTGAGGCCTTGCATGTGATAGATGAATTGACGGGCCATAGAAGTTTTCTCCGCGTGCGAGCGACGGACGATCAGTCTGCGCGATGTGTGGAAGTCTTGGGGCCCATTTAGCCACCTGGGCGGCTAAAAACAAGCGATCCGAAGCAGCGCGTCCAGCAATACGCGGGCGAATGAGGGGCATAAAATGAGTTTTGAAGAAAGACAGCTGGACCGGCCCGATGGCGCAAGGCTCGCCCTTTATGAAATGACCGCGACAGGAACGCCGAAAGCCATCATTCAGATCAACCACGGCATGGCAGAGCATGCTGGTCGGTATGCACGATTTGCGGGAGCGCTGACACAAAATGGCTACCACGTCATTGCCCACGACCACCGCGGCCACGGCAAAACCACTGCGCCAAAAGCTGGTTTGGGCCATTTCGGCCCCACAGGGTCTTGGCAGATGGTGCTTGATGATGTGACCGCTGTCCGCACCCACGCTCAAGATCAATGGGGTTCGCTGCCGGTGGCCCTTCTTGGCCACTCCATGGGCAGCATCATTTCCTTTAACTGCATCCTCCAAGACCCCAAAGCCTACGCCGCCGCCGCCCTTTGGAATTCGGGCGTGGAAAATGGCCCCTTGGCAACGGTGTTTCGCGCCATTCTCAAAACCCAGCGCTTTTTCCTCGGCTCAGACGTGCCCAGCACACTGGCGGGCAAGCTCACCTTTGATGCCTGGAACAAAGCCTTCACACCCAACCGCACCGCTTTTGACTGGCTGTCCCAAGACGCAGCAGAGGTGGACAAATACATCAACGACCCGCTTTGCGGCTTCCCCGTCACCATCGGCCTGTGGCTGGAAGTTATGGCCGGCATCGCCCGCGCCAATGACAATGCCGCCCTGGCCCGCTTGCCCATAACCATGCCCATCCATTTACTGGCTGGAGCAGATGATCCCTGCTCCGAAAACGGCCGCGCTGTGGAGAACATTGCCAAACGTATGGAGAGCGTCGGCATGACAGCCGTGGATTACACCCTGCTCCCCAACACCCGCCACGAAAGCCTCAATGAGTTGAACCGGGATGAGGTGACCGCGACTTTCATTCAGTGGCTGGACGCTCAACTCAAACGTTAGGCATGGAAAATGCTCACCAACGATCAGTTTGAAAAAATCGAAATCACCAGCTCGGCTCAATTGCGGGACTGGCTTGAAGAAAACTACGTCAGCGAAGCATCCTATTGGCTGGTGACGCACAAAAGATCCGAAGGCGCAAAATACGTCTCCGTCCAACAAGTGCTGGACGAATTGATCGCCTTTGGCTGGATCGATGGCATCCGGCGCAAGCTGGATGACACCCGCACCATGCAGCTTATTTCCAAGCGCAAGGTGCAGCACTGGTCCAGGAGCTATAAGGACCGGGCGGCCAAGCTCATTGAAGACGGCCATATGCATCAAGCGGGGCTGGCGAGCATTGAAGAGGGCAAATCCAACGGCCTGTGGCATTTTATGGATGATGTGGACGCGCTCATAACCCCCGATGATCTGGTCGCCGCGTTGCAAAATTACCCACCCGCCGCCACCCATTTCGACGCCTATCCCGACGGCTACAAGCGTAACGTGCTCCGCTGGCTGAAACTTGCGAAGACAGACAAAACGCGCCAAAAACGGCTGTCAGAAATCGCGACAACATCGAAGATTAACGGGCGTATTCCGCAGATGTAGCGGCTTCCTGCAAGCCTTCATTAAGGTTGGCCTCAGAATAAATGCCCATGGTTACAGGTTCCTAGCCGTACCATGCTATCGC
This sequence comes from Pseudomonadota bacterium, assembly GCA_039198355.1. Taxonomy (GTDB): domain Bacteria; phylum Pseudomonadota; class Alphaproteobacteria; order Rhizobiales; family Rhizobiaceae; genus Pseudahrensia. Next base: position 9,928 of record JBCCTO010000034.1, on the reverse strand, counting down.
GCCTGACAAACCTGATGCAGGGAGGCACTTATGGATGCGGATCAATTTGTGAAAATACAGTCGCCCTTTTGGGAAGAACATCCGCGTTTCCCTAAAGTGATTGCCGCTTTCTTCGCCACTCTTATAGGGTTGGAAAGTGGGCTGTTGGGTTTGACGCTTGCCAAACCTATCATGGCGCAGAGCCAATCCGCCTTTTTGCATTTCACAATTTTTGCAGGCTTTGCCGTGTGTGCTATGGCAAGTGCATTTACCGTCGCGCTCTTTTCCCTTGGCTTGCGCGTGCAAAGAATAGGGCTTTTCGTGGGTGGATGGTTTTGGGTTGGTTTTACCGCAGTCCTTTCTGGCGTAACCTCTACCCTGCTTCTTTTTGGTAAGGCCGGGCCCCACGGCTTTGTGTTGGAAGGCATCAGCGGCCCCCTCACAGACGGATTTGTGACCGCGCAATTGCACCCCCTGTGGTGGCCCTTTGCCTTTCTCGCAGGCATGGCCGCGCCAACCATTCTGTTCATGCTTCTTTTCCCATTACCTTTGCGCACCCAAATCCAGGCCTTCCTTCTTAACCGCACACGGCGGCAAAACGCATGACGGAAGATAACAAAAAGCGCCCGCTCGAAATTGAAGCCAAATGGGCACCCACATGGGAGCCGGGCCAACCCGATGAAGCAAAACCAGATCCCAAAAACTTCGGCGAACGGGTACTGAAATATTGTCGAGACCGCTTTGACGGTGCAAATCTCCGCCGGGAAGCACCACGGCTTCCATGGCGTGAGCGGTTCCGCCACCTGCCCCTTGCCATGGTGAAAGCAATCCCTGCAGCATTTTCCATGCTGCTGATTTTCTACATGGGGCTATCCGTCTCCATTTGGCTTAGCGGAGAAAACGGCTCGAGCGTTGAACTATCAACGCACTTGCGCCTTTTCTTGGGATGGATGCTGCTTTTTTGCCTTTTGCTGGGTTGGAAGACCGCCAGCTATTACCCAAACGCGCTCAAGGTGACGCCCAAAAAAATTCTGCGCGCTGCCAGCCAAAATTGGCTGTTTTTCTGCATTTTTGGCATTTTTCTATTGGCTGATGATGCCGTGCAGGCCGAAGGTTGGGCCGCATTTGGCACCGACGTAATTTCGTTCATCATTGCGGGCATTTTGATTTTCGGCGTTGCCGATTTGAAACTATACAAAGATGAACTGCCGAGCACTCAAAAGACCCGCTAAAGGACGCCACTGTCTTTCAGCCGTTTCAATTCGTCTTCGCTCTTCCCCAATATGCGCCTCAGTACATCCGCCGTATCCTCCCCCAGCATGGGTGGCGCTTTTTCATATTCCGCTGGTGTGGCTGAAAAATTGAGAGGTGTTTTCATGCCCGGCACTCTCACACCGGCTTTGTGCTCCAGTTCAAACGCAACGCCGCGGGCTTTCACCTGTTCATCTTCAAACGCTTTATCGATGGTGTTGATGGGCGCGGCGGGCACGTTGTTCTGCTCGCACAGGCCCACCCAATGGGCGCTGGACTGGTTGCGGGTGATGCTCTCGATGCGCTCTATCATGGCGGCCCGGTTGGCGTTTCGCGCCGGATTGGTGGCAAAGCGCTTGTTCTGCGCCATCCCTTCATCCCCCAGCACACGGCACAGGTCCTGAAACTGGGTGTCATTGCCCACGGCCAGTACCATGGGATTATCGGCCGTTTCCACCGGCTGATAGGGTGCCAGCGCCGGATGCCACAACCCGGTGCGTTGGGGCACCCGGCCGGTGAGCAGGTGGTTATACCCCTGATTGGCCAGCCCCGCCATTTGAACATCCAGCAAGGCCAGATCGATGTATTGCCCCTCCCCCGTCTGATTGCGGTGATGGAGCGCTGCCAAAAGGCCGATAGCGCCCATCAAGCCCGTCTGCAAATCCGACGTGGCGACCCCGGCCCGCATGGGGCCTGCTCCCGGCGCACCATCCTCAATGCCGGTCACGCTCATCAGGCCGGAGCGGGCCTGAATGAGATAGTCGTAACCCGGCAAGTGGGCATCCGGCCCGGTTTGGCCAAAACCGGTGATGGAGAGATAAAGGATGCCGGGATTAACCGCCTTAATGCTCTCATAATCCAGCCCGTAACGGGCCAGCCCGCCCACCTTGAAATTCTCCACAAAGAAATCCGCCTTCGCCGCCAGATCGCGCACAATCTGCGCCCCTTCAGGCTTGGCGATATCCACGGCTACGGAATATTTGCCCCGGTTCGCGGACATGTAATAGCCCGCCTCGCGGGTATCATGACAATCAGCATCCTTCAGCCAGGGCGGCCCCCAATGGCGGGTATCATCCCCCAACCCGGGCCGCTCGATCTTGATAACCTGCGCTCCCAGATCGGCCAAAATTTGCGTCATTGAGGGGCCAGCCAAAACCCGCGACAGGTCCAGCACCATCAATCCGTCTAATGGTCCTGCCATCACTCACCCCACAGTTTTGTGCCCGTTTGCCGCAGGCGGTTTCTTATGATAGGCTCCAGCCATGCGCAAACAGGCTTTCCCCCTTCTTTTCGCCGTGGCCCTAATACTAGGGGCCTTTTCCACTTCTACAGCTTCCTCTGCCCAGACGCTGGCAAAGAAAAAGTCTGGACCAGAGTGTTTCTGTACCGACAAACAGGGCCAGCGGCGTGAATTGGGGGACATCGTGTGCCTCACCGTGGGTGGGCGCTCTTTCCGCGCAAAATGCGTCATGGCCCAAAACGTGCCCTTCTGGCGGGACCTTTCGGAAGCCTGCGTTCTGGGGCAAGCACCGGCGCCCCTTTCACCGGCGAACGAAACCATCATCGCGCTTTACAAATAATCCGCCTTTCCTTTTGACCCCGCTGCGAATGCGGGCCAATAAGGCGGGGTGAGTCAAAAACCTCCCATCACTGCGCCCTCCCCCAGCGTTGCCCTACATACGAAGGCGCATACAAAACCTGCGCCCAAAATCATCCAGGGCATTTTCTGGATGGTGCTTTGCACCCTGTCTTTTGTGACTGTGACAGGCATTGTGCGCCATTTGGGGTCCAACATGCCTGCGGCGGAGGCAGCATTTATCCGCTACGCGCTGGGGATCCTCATCATGGCTCCGGCCTTTTGGCGGCTGTGGAAAGCACCCCCATCAAAAGAAATCTGGAAGCTGGGGGCCGTGCGCGGCTTTGCCCACACATTCGGGGTAACGCTGTGGTTCTTCGCCATGGCCCGCATTCCCATCGCGGAAGTGACGGCCATCGGTTACGTCACACCCATTTTTGTGACCATCGGCGCAGCGCTCTTTTTGGGTGAAAGACTGCGCCTGCGCCGCATTATGGGCGTTTTGGCAGGCTTGTTGGGAGCCATGATTATCCTGCGTCCCGGCTTTAACGAGGTTTCCATCGGCCAATTGGCCCAATTGGCCACCGCCCCCCTGTTCGCCACATCCTATCTCATGACCAAATCCATGACGGACAAGACGGATTCCCAAACCATCGTGGCGCTGCTCACTCTGTTCTGCACCATTTTCCTGTTTCCATTGGCGCTTCTCGACTGGCAGACACCCACGCTGCACGAAGTCTTTTGGCTGTTCATGTGCGCCATCGCCGCCACATTCGGCCACTTTTCGATGACGCGGGCGCTGGCGGCGGCCCCCATATCCGTCACCCAGCCCATTACCTTTTTGCAGCTGGTCTGGGCGGCGGCGCTGGGCATCATTGTCTTTGGAGAAGCGGTGGACCCGTTTGTCATCCTGGGCGGCACAATCATCGTGGGCGCAGCCACGTTCATTTCCCACCGGGAAAACAAATTGAACCGCGCCACCCGCACGCCCCCCAAAAATGCGGCGAAGTTCTAATGCGCTGCCTACTTCTCACACTGCTGCTTTGGGCGCTACCAGCGCAGGCGCAGCAGTTGAAGCCTTACAAGGACAAGCTGTTTGCCTATCCGCCCACCATCCATTTGAGCAAAGACAACTCTTTTCGCTTTGTGAATTTCAACAAGCAGATTTCCGTTCACCAGCGCGATGAAATTCCGCTGCGGCGGGTGAAGCGCCAATATGTGAACGAACGGGTGCGCTGGCAGCGGCGGCTATCGTCCTACACCTCGCCCAATGGCACGTTTAAGCATTACGAAGTGGGCACCGCGCGAGGCGCAGCGGTCACCGTGGTCTACATTCACGGCAAAGGGGGCAACCACCGGCAGGGCGTGAATGATTGGACCTTTGGCGGCAATTTCAATCGCCTGCAAAATCTCATGGCCAACAATAATGGCCTGCTGCTCACCCCTTCCTTCAGCGACTTTCAGGACAAGGGCGCGCAGGACATCAAAGCCCTCATCCGCCGCTATGCGCCTCACCGAAACCTCATTGTGGCCTGCGGCTCCATGGGGGGCGGCGTGTGTTGGCGCTTGGCCGCTGACCCGCAAATAGCCCCCCAACTGGCGGGCCTTTTCATTCTCGGTTCCTTCTGGAATGAAGCCTATCTCAACAGCCCCGCCCTCGCTGCAAAAGTGCCGATCTACATCGGCCATGGGACGGATGATGTGGTGTTCGCCCCCAAAAAGCAGCTGGATTTCTTCAACAGCATCCAGCGCAAACGCCCCGGCTATCCGGGCCGGTTCGTGCTCTACGACAGCGGCGTCCACGGCACCCCCATCCGCATGGTCAACTGGCGCGACGAAATCAACTGGATGCTCAAAAACTAAGCCGCGCGTAACTCAATCTCCGAGCAGAAAGGCGGCGAAGAGCCGCCCGGCGCTTACGCGCCGCGCCCCACTGCCCGTCAGGGGCGCAGGCGTTTGGCAAAGCCAAACTGCCGTGAGCGAAAACCCCTGCGACCAAAAAGGGGGGTGGTTGCCAATCTCCCACGGGGTTACGCTCGTAACTCTCAGCAAGTCTCTCCTTGCTTTCTCTCTTTTGGCTTTTTTATGAACTCTCAAAATATTGCCGTTATCGGCGCCGGCATATCCGGCCTTTCCGCCGCATGGCTTTTGTCCAAAAACCACAACGTTACGCTGTTTGAACAAGATGCCCGCCTGGGGGGCCATTCCAACACGGTGGATATGGATGTGGATGGCACCACCGTGCCGGTGGATACGGGCTTCATCGTCTTTAACTCCGCCACCTATCCCAACCTGCTGGCCCTTTTTGACCATTTGGACGTTCCCAAACATCCCACGGAAATGAGCTTTGCAGCCTCCCTCAACAGCGGCGGCTATGAATATTCCGGCGGCACTTATTTTGGGCTGGTGGCCCAGCCCTCCAACGTCGTCCTCCCAAGCCACTGGCGCATGATTGCCGATATTTTGCGCTTTTTCCGTCAGGCCCCGGAAGATCTCAAAACCATGGGCGATGACGAGACGCTCGTCCAATATCTCGCCCGCCGCTCCTATTCCGATGCTTTCACAGAGCGCCATCTGCTGCCCATGGCCGCTGCCATATGGTCCAGCAAACTGGGCGATATGCGCCACTACCCCGCCCGCGCCTTCATCCGCTTTTTCCAAAACCACGGCCTGCTGCAAGTGGAAGGCCGCCCCAAATGGGGTACGGTGCAGGGCGGTTCACGGGTCTATGTGGCAAAGCTGCTGGCGGATAGCCAAATCACGACCCGCATCGCGCAAAAAGTGGTGGGCGTGCGCCGCACACCCATTGCTGCCACGGTAACGACGGAGGATGGCACGTCCCAGTCTTTCGACCACGTCGTCATCGCTAGCCATGCGGACCAGGCACTGGCCATGCTGGAAGACCCGGACCACGCCGAACGGTCGCTGCTGGGCGCATTCGGCTATGAACAAAACCACGCGGTTCTCCACCGCGACCCCCGCTTCATGCCCAAACGCCGGGCCGCATGGGCCAGCTGGAACTATCTGGATTTCGCCCCCAAAGGCTCCGGCCCCGCAGCTGACGAAGACCTGTGCCTGACATACTGGATGAACTCCCTGCAAAACCTGCCCACCAAGGAAGACGTGTTCGTCACCCTCAACCCGCCTGAAAACTGCAAGATTGAAAACGTCGCGGCTCGGTTTGACTATGCCCATCCCGTCTTTGACCCCAAAGCCATGGCAGCTCAACGGGAATTGTGGAGCCTGCAAGGCGTTAACCGGACCTGGTATTGCGGCGCCCATTTCGGCGCGGGGTTCCACGAAGACGGCCTGCAATCGGGCCTCGCCGTTGCCGAACAATTGGGCGGCATGGCCCGGCCATGGTCGGTGGCAAACCCATCCAGCCGCATTTACGTCCATGAACAGCCCGCCCTGGCACAGGCGGCGGAATAGAAATGGTTTGGGGGAGCCTTTATCGCGGGGAAGTCATCCACGCCCGCCTGCGGCCTGTGGCCCATAAGCTGCGCTACCGTGTCTTCTCCCTCATGATGGATGTGGACCGGCTGGAAGAAGAAGCCGCGCGCCTACGCCTGTTTTCATTGGAGCGGTTCAACCTCTTTTCCCTGCACCGCCACCAGCATGGGCACCGTGATGGGCGCACACTCTCACAATTTGCCTGGGGTCAAGTGGCCCGGCTGGGGCTGACTGGCGAGGTGGAGCGCATAACCATGCTGTTCTACCCCCGCCTGCTGGGCTTCGCCTTCAACCCCCTCACCGTCTATTTCTGCCTTGGGAAGGATGGCGCGCCCCGCGCCATGATCTACGAAGTCCGCAACACCTTTGGCGAGAATGTCACCTATGTGTTGAAAGCCGGCGATCCTCACGGGCGCGCCTGGACCCATGGCATCGACAAGAGTTTCTACGTCTCGCCCTTTAATGAGGTGGAAGGCGATTACACCTTCCACGTCACCCGCCCCGATGAAGACATGACCGTGGGCGTGGCGCTTAAGACCGACGGCGCGCCCCTCATCCGCACCCACTTTCGCGGCCACCGCCATGCGCTTACCGACGGTGCACTCGTCAAAGCCTTTTTCGCTTACCCTCTCATGACGCTCAAAGTTGTCGCCGCCATCCACTGGGAGGCACTGAAACTGTGGCGCAAAGGCCTGCGCCTCAAAACCCGCCCCGCCCCGCCGGACGCGCGCATTATCTACGGGGAGTAAGTTTGGGTTCGTCATCCGCCGACTTGATTGGCGGATCTCCCAAGTCTGTATGAGATGGGCCGGTCAAGCCGCCCATGACGTCTCTGAACAGAGTACTTCACCTGAACCCCATATGAACGGCGTGTTCCAATTTGGTTCAGCCGCGCCCTGCCATTGTCCTCTCAACGGCGCTGAACAGCGAAATCGCTGCCAAACGTCCCCCCGGCCCCACCCCGGCGTCGTTTTTATAGAGAGGAAAATATCATGTCTGTTTCTGCAAAATCCATCATCGTCGCCCTCGGTATTGCTTTCGGCGCTTTGGGCGCCACAGCGGCCACCACCACCACGGCCAGCGCTGAAGTGCGCGGCGGCATTTACATCGGTGGCCCCGGTTTTGAAGTGGGCTTTGGTGATTATCGCCGTGGCCCCCGCTATGAAGACCGCCGCTACCGCCCCCGCAATTTCTGCCGCCCGCGCAAGGCCCTGCGCAAAGCACGCAATCGCGGTCTACGTCGCGCCCATATTGTCCGCGTCGGCCCCCGGGGCGTGATTGTGCGTGGCGTAAAATGGGGTGAGCGCGTGACCATGGGCTTCGCCCGCAATCGCCACTGCTCCGTACGCTTCGTGCGCTCGCGCTACTAAGCGATCAAACTATAGCCAAAGCTGAATGCAGGCCCACCGCCACCCCGGTGGGCCGTTCCTAACCCGAGTGTTCAGCTGAAAGCGGGAAGGTCTGGCCTCTCCACTTCAATGGAGGCCGGGCCTTTTTACTGTTGAATTTCAAAGCTCACATTCACGGTGATGGCGTAAGAGTTTTCGCCACTGGCAATGGGCACCGCTGCTTCGGTCCTGGCCACACGGGCCGCCGCCATGCGGGCAATGGGTCTTGGCCGTGCTGCACCCCGTTCAGAAATGGCCAACACGCGCCCCACTTTTACACCTGCCCCTTCGGCCAACGTTTTCGCCTTCGCCATAGCTTTTGCCATGGCATTTTTGCGCGCCTGTTCCCGCGCCGCATCGGGATTGTCATTGGTGAAGCGCACCTGCCGACCACTGTTCACACCCAGTCGCACAGTGCGATCCAAAACGCCGCCTAGCTTAGTCAAATCCCGCAGGCGCACGGTTAGAGAATTGCTCACCTGATATCCCACGATGCGCGGCGGCTCTTGCTCCCCACTCTTCAGCCGCTTGGGGTAGAAATAGCGCGGCTGGATATTGAAATTGCTGGTCTGCAAATCCTTATCGGCAATGCCCGCCTCTTTCAGGCTGGCCAGCACTTCTGCCATGGCTGCATTGTTGGCGCTCAGCGCTTCCGCTGCCGTATCCGCTTCCCGCAAGACCGACAGATCCATCACCGCCATATCAGGAGCCACTGCGGCACTGGCCGTGGCGGAAACATCAATCCGCCCCGGCTTCGGCTCTGCCGCTTGGGCCATGGAAGTGAAAGAAACGGCCAAAGCGCCCACGGCAATAAGTCTAAAAAGGGTCACAAAAAATCTCCCGCAAATGAAACTGCGGCGAGATAGCCCCACGATCAGGCGCAGAATAAGGCAGGACCTTTTTCCCCGATTGCCAAGCGGGCCAGCCCCGGTCTATGCACAAAGCGGGGGCGTGTAGCCAAGTGGTTAAGGCCGTCGGCTCATAACCGATCTATCGTAGGTTCGAATCCTACCACGCCCACCAAATCTGACTCCCCCCTCACAAATACCCCTTAACATTTTAAATGGTAACGATATTTCGGGGGTTCTAGCACCCTGATTTCGGTCATATTGGATGTGGGTGGTGAAGGCCAGTTTGAGGACTGTTCTGCGCAGGGTGTGGTGGCCTGATTCCCAGAGTTTCCAAGGGTTTGCGAGGAATTGAAGGACTGGTTCTAGTTTTTGTTCAAACGTGCCTGCTGGTTCGGCCTGATTGGCCATGTTTTCGGCCATGAGACGCTTTTCTTTCTGTAGCTGGGTGATCTTTTCCTCGTAGCTTTTGATGACGGTTTCGTTCGATGCGTCCACGATGCGGGTGAGAAGCGCATCTATTTGCTTGTCGATTGCCAAGAGTTGCGATTTGGCCGACCGGGCAACTTCCTTCGCTTGTTCGCGTCGTTGGTCCCAAGCCGTCTTAAACATGACGGTGGCGAGCTTAATCAGGCCGGGCGTTGGCTCCAGCGTCTTGATGAGTTCACCCACTTCGCTTTCAAGTTTTTCTCGTGGGGTGGATTTGCCGTAGTGGGAGCAGGTTTTGGTTTGACAGAGGTAATAGGCATATCGCCCGCCATTGCCCCTGGAGAAGGACGAGCGCAGGGGTACGTTGCATCCTGAGCAAGTCACCAAACCGCGCAAGACGAACTCATTACCCACATTCTTGCGCCGTGGCGCACGGACACTGCCATCGCGACGGCTTTGGACTTTCTCGTAGGTATCCAGGCCGATGATGGCGTCATGCTGACCTTTGAGCCAATCAATGCCGTAGGTCTTGGAGACGATGTAGCCGGTATAGAGCGGATTGGTGAGGATTTCTGTGACGCGTTGCTGGGTGATCTCACCGTTCCTGTTGCGCGGATAGTCGGGGAAGCTCTCCAAGAAGCGCTTCACCTCTGCTTGGCTTTCAAATCGCCCGCTGGCATAGCCCTCAAAAGCTTCCTTCACGATGGGAGCTAGAACGGGATGGGGGTGGAGGACCTTGCCCCTTCCTTTGATTTCTTCATAGCGATAGCCCACAGGCGCGTTGTGGACCCAATAGCCGTTCTCCATACGGGCCTTCATTTTCTGGGCCACTTGCCTGCCATTTTGCTTGCGCTCCAATGCGCCTTGAGCAGCCATGATGGTTTCGATGAACTCCCCCTCGGGCGTTTCCTCTAGCTTGAAGTTTAGGCATTCAATGGTGGCACCGCGCCTGCGGAAGGCATCACGCAGATCGAGATGGAAACGGGTATCGCGGGCAAAGCGTT
>JBCCTO010000033.1:0-38297 GCA_039198355.1 Pseudomonadota bacterium | reverse complement strand
GGTGCTGGCCGCTCATGAAATCGCGGGGCTGATAGGCTCCAAAAGGCAAGATGGCGAGACGAAACCCGCCATATTTAGCCGCCGCTGACTTGTAATTGGTGCCACCGTGAAAGCCCGTATCGCCCCATGGGCAAGATTTACCATATAGGCGATACGGGCTTTCACGGTGGCACCAATTACAAGTCAGCGGCGGCTAAATATGGCGGGTTTCGTCTCGCCATCTTGCCTTTTGGAGCCTATCAGCCCCGCGATTTCATGAGCGGCCAGCACCAAAACCCCGACGAGGCTGTGCAGGGGCATCAATTGTGCGACGCGCAATTCACTCTGGGCCACCATTGGGGCACGTTTCAGCTCACCAATGAAAGCATCGAAGACCAGCTTTCCGATCTGGAGGCGGCTCGGGTGAAACACAATGTCCCCGCAGACGTCTTCCGCGCCCTGCAGCCCGGTGAGGTGTGGGACGTGCCCATGGAGGCTGCCCAGCAGGTGTAGGCTTGTTCACCACACACAACGTCATCCGCCGACTTGATCGGCGGATCCCTGTTGTTACTATTTCCATAGCAACGCTGGGAGATAGGCCGATCAAGTCGGCCTATGACGATCCTGTTGTTTGAGATTTACCCGCTTTAATTTGCGATCCCCCTGCGCCATATAGGCGGGATGGAAAGCACGGCCCCCTTTGCGAAAATGAATGGCATCGGCAACCAAATCTTGGTGGCCGATATGCGTGCGCATGGCGGGCGGGTGGCGAGCCATGCGGCGGTGGCATTGGCTGCGGATGCCCATACCCATTTCGACCAGCTAATGGCGGTCTATGATTCGCCCTCCCAGGGCCAGCCCTTGGAGATGGAAATCTTCAATGCCGATGGCTCCCGCGCCGGGGCCTGCGGCAATGGCACACGCTGTGTGGTGGATTATCTCTCCCGTCACGGCATGGAAGGCACCGAGATTTTCCGCTTCTCCGTGGAGGGCAAGCCCCTGGCCGCCAAACGGCTGGAGGATGGACGCATTGCCGTGAACATGGGACTGCCCCGGCTGGAATGGGACCAAATTCCGCTTTCAGAAGAGTTTGCCGACACGCGCGGTATCGAATTGGAGATTGGTCCTGCGGGGGCGCCCCTTCTGCACACCCCGTCTGTGGCCAATATGGGCAATCCCCATGTGATCTTCTGGGCGCAAGACAGCGTGGAGAATTATGCGCTGGATAAATTCGGCCCCATGATCGAAAACCACATGCTGTTTCCTGACCGGGTGAATGTGACCGTGGCGCAAGTTACCGGCCCGGAAAGCCTGACCATGCGCACTTGGGAGCGCGGTGCGGGCCTTACCCAAGCCTGCGGGTCCGCCGCCTGTGCCGCCGTGGTGAGCGCTGCACGGCTTGGCAAGACAGGGCGGAAGGTGACCGCAACCCTGCCGGGCGGGCAGCTGGAGATTGAATGGCGCGATGATCTTTGCGTCATCATGACGGGCGGCGCGACCCATGAATTTGATGGCCGGTTCAACCCCGCCACCGGTCAGTGGGAAAAATTGGGCGAACCGGTGTAATGGCCGCGCCCCATCTGAAAAATCCAGTCATCGAAAGTGACCCGAAGGATGGCGTGGAGGTGATGACCTTTGGCTGTCGGTTAAACCTCTATGAATCTCAAGTCATGGCGCGCGAGGCCCGCGCGGCTGGCCTTGGTGAAGTGGATGGCGGAGCCATTGTGGTCAACACCTGCGCCGTCACGGCCAAGGCGGTCAAAGACGCAAAATATGCCATTCGCCGGGCGCGGCGGGAAAACCCCACGGCGCGCATTATTGTTTCGGGTTGCGCGGCCCAGACAGAGCCTGAAACCTTCGCCCATATGGATGAGGTGGATCTCATTCTGGGCAATGAGGAAAAGCTCTCCGCCCATTCCTACCGCCAACTGCCTGATTTCGGCGTGAACCTGTTTGAGAAAGTGCGCGTTAACGACATTATGGATGTGCGCACCGGCGCGTCCCACATGGTGGATGCCATTGAGGAGCGCACGCGGGCTTTCGTGCAGGTGCAAAACGGGTGCGACCACCGCTGCACATTTTGCATCATTCCTTATGGCCGGGGCAATTCCCGCTCCGTCCCCGCCGGGGAAGTGGTGGACCAGATTACCCGGCTGGTGGATGCGGGCCATCCCGAAGTGGTGCTCACCGGCGTGGACCTCACCTCCTGGGGCGGCGATCTGCCCGGCCAACCTTCGTTGGGCCGGCTGGTTCAATCCATCTTGAGCAAAGTAACAGGCCTCGTCAGGCTACGCCTGTCGTCCATCGATTCCATCGAGGTGGATGAGCCGCTCATGGATGCCATTGGTGGCGACCGGCGGCTCATGCCCCATTTGCACCTCTCGCTGCAATCCGGGGATGACATGATCCTTAAGCGCATGAAGCGGCGGCACTTGCGCGATCATACCATCCGCTTTTGTGAAGACGTGAGGGCTGTGCGGCCTGACATGGTGTTTGGCGCAGACATCATCGCGGGCTTCCCCACGGAAACTGAAGCCATGTTTGAAAATTCCATGGCCATTGTGGAGGAAGCTGGACTGACCCACCTCCACGTCTTTCCCTTCAGTCCCCGCCCCGGCACGCCGGCTGCCAAAATGCCGCCTGTGGATGGCGCGGTCATTAAAGAGCGGGCGGCGCGGCTGCGCACACTGGGCGCGCAGCGCTTGTCCGCCTATCTGGACAGCCGGGTTGGCGAGACCGTGCCCGTGTTGATGGAAAGTGATGGGCGGGGTCGGTTGGAACAATTCACCCAAATAGCAGTTTTGCAAACCCCAGGGAAAATGCCGTTGGAAGCGGGCCAGTTCATAACCGCCAAGGTGACCGGCCATGATGGCGCGCGGCTCATGGGCCATATGGTGTAGGAAAGGAACAAACGTTTGAGCGAAGAACCAAAGAAAGGCGGTTTTCTCAAACGGCTGTTCAAATTCGGCAAGAAGGACCAAGCCCCTGCAGAGGAAGTCTCCCAGCCTCAGGTGGCTGATCTTCAGCCGGTGGAGGATCAAACCTCCAACACAGCGCTGGCGGAAAGTGAAACCGCCCCCGTAGTGGCGCATGCGGAAGCGGCTGCCAATGTCATTGTGGATACGGAAGCCGGAGCCAATCTGGATCAAACGCCCGGCATTACGCCATTGGCTGAAAAAGCCGAGGAAGTGCCCAGCGCCGATGAGGTGGATCAACAAGCCGCTGCCCAACGGGCCCTTGCCGAGGCGAAAGCCCGCCGCGCAGAGGATATTTCACAACCGGAGGCAGAATTATCCATTCAGGCAGAAAACGGGGATGGCGTGTTTGGCGCGCCCCCGGAAACGCGGGTGGATGAGACCGTCGAAACGCCGGAGCCTTTGGCGCAAACGCCAGAGCCTGAACCAGAATTTGATAACCCGACGGGTGACGAACAAAACGAGCGCGAAGATGATGCGGCTTTTGCTGGAGCGGTCGAAACGGCGATAGAAGAAGCGCCGACCGAGGACAGCGAACCGTTCACGCCGGAAGCCAATCCGCGCAAGCGGGGGGAAGAGCCGGAACCCGTCGACGAAGAACCGGCCCCGAAACGGCGCTGGTTTGAGCGGCTCCGTTCCGGCCTCGCCCGATCCTCCGGTCAACTGACGGACAATATTTCCGCCGTCTTCACCAAGAAAAAGCTGGATGAAGACACGTTGCAGGATTTGGAAGACATTCTCATCCAGGCAGACCTGGGCGTGGAAACCGCCATGAACATCACCGATGCCTTGGCGGACCAGCGCATGGGCAAGGATGTGACCGACACAGAAGTGCGCGAATTCATGGCCGGCGAGGTGGAAAAAACCCTCGCCCCCGTGGCCGCCGAGTTGGAGCTTGATCTGGACCACACGCCCCATGTGATCCTTGTGGTGGGCGTGAATGGATCCGGCAAAACGACAACCATCGGCAAACTGTCGCAAAAACTATACGATGCGGGCTTTTCCACCCTGTTGGTGGCAGGGGATACGTTCCGCGCCGCCGCCATTGAACAATTGCACATCTGGGGGGACCGCACCCAGTCCCCCGTCGTCTCCCGCCCGCTGGCGTCCGACGCGGCGGGCCTCGCCTTTGATGCCTATACGCAGGCCAAGGAAGAGGGCCGCGATGTGATGCTGATGGACACGGCAGGGCGCCTGCAAAATAAGGCGGAACTCATGGACGAGTTGGAAAAGATCGTCCGCGTGCTCAAAAAGCACGATCCTGAAGCCCCCCACACCGTGCTTTTGACGCTGGATGCCACCACCGGCCAGAACGCCCTCAATCAGGTGGAAATCTTCAAGGATGTGGCAGGTGTCAACGGACTTGTGATGACCAAATTGGATGGCACTGCCCGAGGCGGCATCATGGTGGCCATCGCCGCCAAATATAAGCTCCCCGTCTATTTCATCGGCGTGGGCGAACATGTGGATGATCTGGAGCCGTTTGATGCCGGCGATTTTGCGCGGTCCATTGCGGGGCTGACGTAAGGATTGGCTCGTCCCGCAGCGTAACCTCCCCCGCCGAGGGGAGGTCGGAGAAGCGGTGTCGCAGACACGGCTGATCCGGGTGGGGGGCTGGATGGCAGATTTATGGTCGAGATTTACGTAAATACCGCGCCCCCCACCCCAATCGCCTACGGCTCTTGGGCCTCCCCTCAAGGAGGAGGCGAGGAGCAAGTCTTGAGTTCTGCACTGGATTGTCATCTCCGCCGCAGCGGAGATCCATTTGTGTCACGCATTCCAATGTTGAAAATTGGTGTCGCTGGGTTTGCAGCGAAAATCTTGAAATTACGCAAATGGACGAATGGGTCCCCGCCTTAGCGGGGATGACAATCGAGAATTGTGAGAGATTGGGAAAAATAATCCCCGTGGCACTGCAATTCGGCACACTACGTGTGTGGCCCTTGTGGGGACGGCTGGTCGGATCAACCAACCTTCGCGGCATGGGGTCGCCGGTTTTCGGTTTGCGGGTCTGGTTGGGCCTGCCCGAAGCGCCGCTCCCCGTCGTATCACCCCAGGTGGAAGTCCGGGGCCAAGAGCGGCGGCTTCGGAAGAAGCATTGCACACATGTCAAAATGTTGAGTGAAGGTCTTTCCAAGAAGCGGGCAGGCGCAGGCACCGCGATGGGGCATTGGTCTCGTCTTTTTTTGAAATTTCACGGCCTGCCTTGTGGCGCAGGCCGTTGCCCCATCGGCCCCCGTCTCCCCCGCGCCAACGTGCGGGCGCTCGCGTTTCTCTTTCACTCATCCAGCGCCGCGATGCTGGGCAAGCCGTTAAAGATGCGGTCGGCGCGCAGGGTGCGCCGACGCTCTAATTCGGCTTCGATGGCCTCCACCAGTGCTTCAGACTTGGCCCGGTTGCGGCCCCGTTTGGCGGCGCGGCGGGCCATGGCGCGGTTGGCGAGGAGTTCCCGGTGGGTAAGCTGCGCCAATGGATTGTTCGGATCGGGGGGAAAACTCACGCTTGCTGCTCTTTGTGAAGCCGGGCCACGGCGGTGATTTCCTCCTCGCCCATGACTTTGCGCAATTTCTGCACCTCCATCCCAGCTTGGGGGTGGCCCAGCCGAAAGGCGGTTTCAAACCAATAGCAGCCGCGCACGAAGTCAATGGGCACACCATGGCCCCCGGCATGGACCATGCCCAAATTGAAGGCTGCCATGGCTTCGCCCTTGGCGGCGGCGCGTTCCCACAGCATATAGCCAGCGGTCACGTCCTTTGGCCCCCCTTCCCCCCGTGCGGTAAGGATGCCCAGATTGAGGAGGGCGGTGGCGTCGCCCTTTTCCGCCGCCTTGCGGTAAAAATTTCGGGCTTGGGTGAGGTCTTGCGCGCCGCCCCGGCCCATGTGCAGCAGAAAGCCCAGATTAAACTGGGCCAGCGCCAGACCCTGATCGGCGGCGATGGCATAGAAGTGGCGGGCGCGGGCCTCGTTCTTGGCAACACCATGGCCGTGTTCCAAAAGCGCGCCCAATTGGTTGGCCGCAACCGGGTGGTGCAGATGAGCAGCCTCTTCCAATAGGGGAAGGGCCTTTTCAGCGCGGGCATCGCGCAAGGCCTCCATGGCCTGCACGGTGAGGCTTTCGGCACGGGCGGCATCTTCGGGTCGAATCGTCTTGCTCATGGGTTCTTGGTGGCGATGCGCAGGTGGTTTCGCAATGGGGCATAGTGAGCTAGAGGCAGGGCATGGAATTGCACGCCCAAAACATCACCGTCTTGCGCGGTGAAGATGTCATTATCGAGGACCTTTCCCTGTCGGTGACCCGCGGTAGGGCAATTGTGTTGCGTGGGGCGAACGGAGCGGGAAAATCCACACTGCTGCGGGCCTTGGCAGGGCTGCTGCCGCTGGCGGGGGGCACGTTAACCCATCACGATCACACGGGGGAGTTTGCCGATATACCCTTAGAGCACCTGTGCCACTATCTGGGCACCGATAACGCCATGAAACCGGCCATGACCGTGGCTGAAAATCTCACCTTCTGGCGGGGGTTTGATGGCAGGCCCCATCTGCATGTGGATGAGGCGCTCGATATGGTGGGGCTGGATGGCTTGCAGGCCGTGCCCTTCGCGCATCTTTCCACGGGCCAGAGGCGACGCATTGCCATTTGTCGACTGTTGGTGAGTTATCGCCCGGTCTGGCTGCTGGATGAGCCCACATCGGGGCTCGATGCGGCGTCCGAGCGGCAGTTCAATGATCTGATGGCCGCCCATTTGGAAGATGACGGGTTGATTATCGCTGCCACCCACGTGCCGTTGGATTTGGCGGATGCGCAAACGGTGGTGATTGGTGATGAACCCTACGATGTAGACGGGTCTGCATGAGCGCCCTTCTGCTGCGGGATTTGCGGCTTGCGCTGCGGGCCGGGGGGGGCGCGGCCACGGTGCTGTTGTTCTATCTCGCGGTGGTGGTGGCCATGCCCTTCGCCATTGGCCCCAATGCACAACTACTGGCAACGGTGGGTGGCGCAACCCTTTGGATCGGGGCGCTGCTGGCAAGCCTGTTGGGGCTGGAGCGTCTGTTTCAGGCGGACCGGGAAGACGGATCGCTGGATGCCATGCTGGTGGCACGGGTGCCGCTGGCCTTGCAGGTGTTCACCAAGGGGCTGGCCCATTGGCTGGTGACGGGCTTGCCCTTGGCGCTGGTCTGCCCGCTGTTTGCGCTGTTTCTCAATCTGGATGGCACCACAACGCTGGCCACCATGGCGACACTGTTTGTGGGCACGCCCGCGCTTTCTTTCATGGGTGCTGCCGGGTCTGCGCTGACGGTCTCCTTACCCAGAGGCGGATTATTGCTTTCAGTGCTGGTCTTACCGCTGTGCATTCCGGTGCTGATTTTTGGCGTGGGGGCCGTGCGGGCGGCCACCACTGAGCCAGACCCTTTCCTGCCGCCTTTCCTGCTGGTAAGCGCCATATCCTTGTTCTTTGCCGTCTTGGGCCCCTTTGCGGGGGCGCTGGCCCTCCGCCAAGGACGGGAATAGGCCTGGGCGGGAATAGGCGTGGGCTTTGGCCGGAAACGGCAACAAGCCTCAAGCACGGGCACTTTGAGACTATGTCACCATGGCGCAGAAGGCATAGTCTTGAACCTTGCCCCCGTTTCACCCTACATCCCTATTACCCACAGGCTGGAAATTATCTAAACTGATCGCAATGTCTGTCACGTCTGCCAATGCTGCCCCAACCGGTCTTGCTGCCCTTGCCAACCCCACGCGGTTCTTGGCGCTGGTGGCGCGTGTCCTGCCCTTCTTGTGGGTGCTGACGGTTGCTGTTTTGGCGGTGGGGCTTTGGATGTCGTTCAACGTGCCCGATGACTACCAGCAGGGCCGCACGGTGCGCATTATGTTTGTGCACGTTCCCGCCGTTTGGATGGCCATGGGCGCTTATATGGTGATGGTATCCGGGGCGCTGGGCGTTTTGGTGTGGCGCCATCCCCTGGCGGATGTGGCGGCGCGGGCCGCAGCACCCTTTGGCGCAGCATTTACTTTTTTGGGCCTTGCCACCGGCTCCATCTGGGGGCGGCCCATGTGGGGCACCTGGTGGGTTTGGGATGCGCGACTGACGTCTTTTTTGCTGTTGCTGATTATTTATTTGGGGCTGCTTGCCCTGTGGAATGCCATTGAAGAACCCGCCCGGGCTGCACGGCTGGCGGCGGTGGCCATTTTGGTGGGGGCACTCAACATCCCCATTATCAAATTTTCGGTGGACTGGTTCACAACGTTGCACCAGCCCGCTTCCGTGACCCGGCTGGATGGACCAACCCTTGCACCCGAGTTTCTTTATCCGCTTTTGGTGATGGGGCTGGCCTTTTTGTTGCTCTTCACCACGCTGCACTTGATGGCCATGCGCAATGAAATTTTGCGCCGCCAGATTCGCACGCTGCAACGCAAAATGGCTCGGTCCGTTGGCCAAGGGGCCAGGAAATCCTGGAAGGTACGAGCATGAGCGAATTATTTGGCACCCGCTATTTTGAGTTCATCGCATCCTCCTATGCCATTACGGCGCTGGTGTTGATGGCCATGGTGGTTTGGGTACTGCTCACCCAGCGCAGCCGCCGTCGGCAGATTGCGTCGCTGGAAGAGGCGGGCATTCGCCGGGCCTCCCGTCAAAAGGCCAAGTCACCATGAGCGAAGAGGCTGTGCCGTCTGAAACGACCTCAAAGAGCCGCCTGTTCTGGCTGGCCCTGCCCTTGGTGGTGTTTGGGGCCTTGGTGGCTGTATTTTTCGTCCAGCTCACCTCTGGGCGGGATGTCTCAGAACTGCCCTCGGCCCTTGTGAGCAAACCGGCACCCACGTTTTCGCTGCCCCCTTTGGAGGGGCTTAACCGTGCTGGTGCGCCCGTGCCGGGCCTGTCTTCGCAAGACCTCACGGGTTCCGTAAAATTGGTGAATATTTTCGCTTCCTGGTGCGCGCCGTGCCGGGCCGAACATCCGATTTTGATGGCCTTGGCCGAACAGGACGGCTTGCCCATTGTGGGCATCAACTACAAAGACCGGGATGAAAATGCCCGCCGCTTTCTAGGCACGCTGGGTAATCCCTACACCCATGTGGGTGTTGATGCCCAAGGCCGAACGGCCATCGATTGGGGCTTTTACGGCATTCCAGAAAGTTTTTTGGTGGATGCGGAAGGGCGTGTGCGCCACAAAATTGTGGGGCCCATCACTGCGGACAAACTGCAAGTTTTGCGGGCGCAGATCGCGAAACTGCAATGACCAAATCGGACAAAGCAAAAGGCGAGCGCAATCCCGCGACACTGCTAGACCCTAAAATGACGACGCTTTTGGTGTGTCCGCGCACCCATGGCCAGCTGCATTTTGTGGAGGAGAAGCAGGAGCTGCACTCTCCAAAAGCCCGACTGGCCTATCCCGTGCGAGACGGCATCCCCATCCTCCTCCCCTCCGAAGCACGCCCCTTGGAGGACGACGAATTGGAAGAACGTCACCGCTGAGAAGCCGCCGAAGTGCGCAGTGGGTTAAGACGCTTTTGCCAGGGCTTTCTTTAAGATTTTGTCGCGGCCGTAAATGTCGCGGCGGTAGTGGACGGAGCCGTCTTTATTTACCCAAGCTGTGAGATAGGCGATGTGGACGGGGAGTTTTTGTTCCAATCGCACAATCTTTTTCTTGCCGCTGTTGGCCCAGCCGTTGATTTGGTCTTCCGTCACGCCCTGAAAACCGAGCACCACTTTGGCCAGTTCAAACGGGTTTTGCACCCGCACGCAGCCATGGCTGAAATAGCGGGAGGCGCGGGAGAATTTGGATTTTGACGGCGTGTCGTGGATATAAATATTGTGTTTATTGGGAAACATGAATTTCACCCGCCCCAGCGCATTCTTCGGCCCCGGGTCCTGGCGCAGGCGCACGGGGAAATTGCCCCGCGAATAGCGGGACCACGGCACGGAGCCGGGGTTAACCACCGAGCCGCCCCGCAGCACGCGGATTTTCTGGCTCTGAAGCGCGTAAGGGTTGCGCTTCAATTTGGGTAGATATTCCTTGGTGGCGATGGAGTAGGGCACGTTCCAAAACGGGTTGAAATCCACATATTCCATCTGGTCGGTGAAAACCGGCGTGCGGTGAAAGGGCAGGCCCACCTGTACGATGGTGGCATGGACGGTCTTTTCCTTATCCACCACTTTCAACACCTGATCGGCCAGGTTCACAAAAATATAGCGCTCGCCAAAATCCGCCTGCATCCAGCGGCGGCGTTCCAGATTGATTTCCACCTGGGTGATACGGTCGGCAATGGGTATGTTCATTTGGGCCAGCGTGGCGGGGCCGATGACGCCATCGGCTTCCAGCCCCATGCGGTATTGGTAATATTTCAGCGCCTGCAACAGTTTGCCGTCCAGCACCTCCCCCGTGTGGAGGTTTTCCGGCAGGTCGCCCGATTCGATGAGGCGTTTGCGGATGAGGGGAATGCGTGGATCGCTCCCCTCCGGCTTGATGACTTCGCCTTCCGGAATGGCTGTATAGCCCCCATCGGCGGCGCGCAGGCGCAAGGTGAGCAGGTGCTTTTTCAGCCGGGCGTAGCGGTCCGTCTGGGGGGACATTTCCGCCAGCGTCGTGGT
This sequence comes from Pseudomonadota bacterium, assembly GCA_039198355.1. Lineage (GTDB taxonomy): Bacteria > Pseudomonadota > Alphaproteobacteria > Rhizobiales > Rhizobiaceae > Pseudahrensia. The sequence goes on along the minus strand of JBCCTO010000033.1, from coordinate 27,754 downwards.
GCTGCGCCCGCCTTCGGACAATTTGTCGAGCATTTTGTCTGCCGACAGCGTGTCGGGATAAAGCATCAATTCCCGGTTGATCTTGGACGGGTCCACGCGACCGGAATGGAGGTGCTGGCCGTATTGTACGGCGGAGTCTGACAGCGCTACCTCGAATTGGCCGAGCTTTTCCGGCCCTGCCACATCCAATTTACCAAAGAGTTTGGCGGCACCATAGTCAGCGGGGTCAAGTCCTTCTTCGCTGGCCTTGAACAGGGTGAAGGTGACCCTCTCCGCCGCCGGTGTGGGTTTCCCGTCACGTACCCAATGGGGGCCGTAATTGCGCCCCTCATACCAGCGGGTAATTTCGGTGGCCCGTTTCTTTTGCGCTGCCGTTTGGCGCGGCAATGTGGCCAGCGCGTCTTTTATGGCCTTCGAAACAGGAGACAGGCTGGCCTGTTCCTGTTTGACGGGCGCTGCCTCTAGTTGACCAACCGGCGCTGTCGTTTGTGTATCGGTCTGGGCGAATACGGGCGCACTGAGCAAAAAAGCGCCGAGCAGGGCGGGGATGCGCAGGGTCATGGCGGTCTCCAAAAGGTGGATGGACGGCGATCTGGACCCCAAGCCTATGGCCAAAGGACACAAATGGATAGAGGTTCCCGCGTGAAGGCCTCTGCCTGTGGCGCGGGGGTAACGGGAGGACATGGTGATGAAATTTTCCGCTAATTTGGGATTTTTGTGGAAGGATCGACCCCTGCCGGAAGCCATACGGCTGGCGGCGAAGGCTGGTTTTCACGCGGTGGAGTTTCACTGGCCCTATGACGAAGAGCGCGAAGCGGTGGCGGCAGCGCTTCAGGACACCGGCCTTCCTGCTCTTGGACTGAATACCCTGCGGGGTGATGTGGCGGCGGGCCAAAATGGCTTGGCGGCTTTACCGGGTTATGAGAGCGCTGCTCGGGAGGCCATCGATCTGGCGCTGGACTGGGCTGTGGCGCTGAACATCCCCAACATTCACGTCATGGGCGGTTTTGCGCGCGGGGAAGAGGCGCAGGCTGTGTTTGCGCTAAATCTGCACTATGCCTGCCAGCAAGCGGGCAAGGCTGCCAAAATCATCGTTATCGAACCGCTTAATCGCCACGATGCGCCGGGCTATTGCGTCGAAACCACCGCAGAAGCCATTGCCATGGTCCGGCGTGTGGAGGCGGACAATCTCAAACTCATGTTTGATGTCTATCACGTCCAACGTAGTGAGGGAGATGTGGTGACCCGGCTGGAAGCGCTGTTGCCCCATGTGGGCCATGTGCAATTTGCCCAATCCCCCCATCGGGGAGCCCCCAATCTGGCAGGGGAATTGGATTTCGATTTCGTGTTTGCCGAAATTGCGCGCCTGGGCTGGGATGCGCCGCTTGGGGCGGAGTATAAATGCCCGGACGGTGTGGAGGCGACGCTGGGCTGGCTGCAAAAGTAGCCAACAAAAAAGCCCGCCGAATGAGGCGGGCTCTCGATACTCAAAGAAGCAGACGCTTACTCACTGTCTTCAGGCTTCTTGATCGGTGCAGGGGCTGCTTCCGTTTTCGTGTCAAACACAGGCTTTGTGCTTGGGTCAAACGTGGACATGGCCTCTTCGGTCTTCACCGTGGTGGAGGCGGTGGTCATGGTTTCCTTGTGGTCAGCCATTTTGCCAAAGCCGCAGGCCAAGGCTGGGCTTGCGATGAAGGCGGAGGCCACAAAGGCGGTCATCATGATCTTCATGGGGAATTCCTTTCGGGTTGTTGGGTCGTCAAACTCTCTTCAACCCGAGAAGGCTACTCCGAAACTGAGAAAAAGCAAAATAGTCCACCCTGCGACCGATCGGAGCGTCTTTATTGCACTCACGGCAGTTTGGCTTTGCCAAACGCCTGCGTGGGCGCGGCAAACGTTTGCCGGGCGGCTCTTCGCCGCCTTTGAGTGCCTTGAAAGAATTTTAGTAACCGCAGGTTTCGTTGGCGGCTTTGTCACCGTCGCGGGTGCAGCGCATTTTGGAGGAGCAGAACATGCGGTCCATTTTGGAATAGGTCATGATGCCCGCCTTCACCTTGCCGTTCTTGCGGGCGCAGCGCAGGACGATTTCGATGATGAGGCCCTTATCGGTGGTCATTTCCACAAAGGCGTTGGGGTCTTTGAAGCCGGGGTAAAGGGTGAAATTGGCGGCCTCTGCAACAGGGGGTGCGATGGGTGTGGCGGCCAGAAAAAAGGCGATCGTGAGAGCTTTGCGCATCGGGTGTGCTCCAGAAAACAGGCAGCGGGCCGCTGGTGGCCACGCTTTCTATTTTCTGCGCTGCAAACCCTGTGCCGGTGTTATGGGCGCAAATCTGTGCCGTTTTGGAACAGAATCATTGGATGCGTTCGATGGTGTAGCCGCGCTGTGCCAAAAGGTTCAGCAGGCCCTTCTCGCCGGGCAGGTGCAGCGCACCCACGGCTATGAAGGCATTGCCTTCGTCAATGAGTTTAGCACTGCCGTCGGCCATAGTGACGTTACGCTTGTCCAGCATGATGCGCTGGAAGGCAGCATTTTTGGCGATCTGGCTTTCGCCACCAAAACCCTGCGGCGTGAACCGGTTCATCATGGACCACAGCATGCCCGTTTCACCCTTGAGGTAGAATTGCACCATGGTCTCCAACACATCTTCGGTGGCAAATTTGATTTGGGCGGCTTCCACCAGGGCCTGCAATTTCATTTCTTCCGGCAGGTAAGCGACAGATTCCAATTGGCCCACCATGGTTTCCAGCCCCACCACAGACTTACCCGCCTTTAACGCCTGCTGACCAAGCCGATCATCCAGACTTGGTAGACCAGCGGCGTCCCGCGCGCGTTCGCAGGCGGGCAGGCCCATCATGGCCATCAGGAAGAAGGGGCGTAGCTTGGACGACGTGGACCAGGGCATGCCCATGGCCAGAGCCTTGGCCTCCACCGCCTTGGCGTCTTCAGGACTTAACCTGTCGGCAAGGGAGGTCCCGTCGGTGTAAAACATTTTGTCCATGTTCTGCATGGTCAGCGCGGCGGCTTTTTGCGGGTCAAGCTGTTCAATGATTTCAAGCGCCACCACATCGGCGTTTTCTAACCTCTTGGCGACAGCCGGGGGTAAATCGGCAATGCGCTGGTCGGTGATATGGAATGTTCCCATGATGGTGGAGGGGGTGCCACCGGCTTTGGAGACGGAAAAGTAGACCCCCTCGCCGTAAAGCTGTGAGGCGGCTTCCTGCACCATGGTTTGCGCCAGGGCGGGGTTGTCCTTCTTCAACTGGGCATAGAGGTCTAAACCTGTGCAGGTGGGCATGGCCTGCGCCAGGGCGGCGGGTGCCATGAACAGGGCGATGATAAGGGTCAGCAGGCGCATAGGGGTTCCTCAGGCACTTGATTATTTACGACTATGCACGGGGGTGGGCTTCGGCCCAGGCATTGAGCAGGGCATTGGTGTCCACTGCCGTGTATTTTTGTGTGGTTGAAAGGCTGGCATGGCCCAGCAATTCCTGAATGGTGCGCAGATCGCCCCCATTGCCCAACAGATGTGTGGCAAAGGAATGGCGCAGGGCATGGGGTGTGGCGGAGGCAGGCAAGCCCAGCGCTCCGCGCATGACGCGCATGGCCCGTTGGATGACCGCCGGTTGAACCGGGCCACCCCGTGCGCCGCGAAAGAGAGTGTCGGATGGATCCAAGACATGGGGGCATTGGGCGAGATAGGTTTCAACGCCCCGGCCCACAGCTTCCATCAAAGGCACCATGCGCCGCTTCCCGCCTTTGCCGAGGATGGAAAGGCTGGTGGCGGTGACGCGGGGCTTGGCGGGTTTGGCAATGCCCAAATCAGCGGGCGTGAGGGCAAGGGCTTCCGACAGGCGCAGGCCACAGCCGTAAAGCAGGCCCATGAGGGCCGCATCGCGCGCTGCAATCCACGGTTCGGCATGGGCCTGGGCATTGTGGTCGGTGAGTGTGAGCGCCTGTTCGGCTGTGACGGGGCGCGGCACGGTGGCGGGCTGTTTGGGGGTGGCCATGGCTGTGATGGCCGCCGACGAGGCGAGCCCCTTTTTCTCCAGATAACGGATGAAAGAGCGCACGCCTGCCATGCCCCGCGCCAGTGTTCGTGCCTCCGCACCCGATTTGCGACGATGGGCCAGATAGGCGCGCATGGTGATGGGGCGCAGGTCCGCCACGTCTTTGACGCGGGGTGGGTGGCCCAGATAGTCCGTCAGAAAGGTGCAAAACTGGCGAACATCCCGCTCATAGGCGTCCACCGTGCGCAGGGCCATGCGCCGTTCCAGCGCCAGCCCATCCAGCCAGTCCAGCCGGTGGCGCGTGAGGCACGGGGCCATGGGGATCAGAATTTCCGATTCGCTCATGGCCATGTCTTAGCATGGGCAGGTTGCAAGAGGGTGAAGGGGCAACGCTGTTACTCAAATGGAATACGGCCTTACATCTTGCTCCTCATCCTCGGCGAATGCCGGGGATCCATTCCGTCAAACTGAAAGCGTTTCCGGTTCGGCGGAATGGATTGCCGGACTTAATCCGGCAATGAGGAGTAAGTGGAAGGGGTTTCCCGTTTCGTTAAATCGTCTGCCCTGTCTTTTCCCAGTCCTTCAGGAAGGCATCGAGGCCCTTGTCGGTGAGCGGGTGCTTCACGAGGCCTTCAATGGTGCTGGGGGGCAGGGTGCCCACATCGGCACCGGCCAGGGCGCACATTTTGACGTGGTTCACCGTGCGGATGGAGGCGGCGAGAATTTCGGTTTCAAAGCCGTAATTGTCATAAATCTCGCGGATTTCCTCGATCAGTTCCATGCCGTCGATGGCCATATCGTCCAGCCGCCCGATAAAAGGGGAGACATAGGTGGCCCCGGCTTTGGCCACCAGCAGGGCCTGATTGGCGGAGAAGCACAGCGTCATGTTGGTTTTGAAACCTTCATCCACCAGTGTCTTGCAGGCGCGCACGCCGTCCAGCGTGATGGGCAGTTTGATGCAGATGTTGTCGGCGATCTGGGCCAGTTTACGCCCCTCCGCCAGCATGGTGTCATAATCCGTGGCGGCCACTTCGCCGGAAACATCACCATCCACAATGTCGCAAATCTCGGCCAGCACCTCTTTGATGTCGCGCCCCGACTTCAAAATGAGGGACGGGTTCGTGGTCACACCGTCCAGCAGGCCCTTGTCGTTCCAATAGCGGATTTCGTCCACATCGGCGGTGTCGAGAAAGAATTTCATGGGCGCGTCCTCCACGCTGGCGGCCTGATGGGGCCGGGTTCGATTTCTGATGGCTTTGTAAGACAAAGCGTTCACGCCGTCACCGACAAAAGCGGTGTAGCGGTCGCATATGACGGATACTTGTCTTACATGCAGGGGCATGGAGCAGACCACTTTCCTCCCTGACGAAACTGCGCGCGAGACCGTGCAAGTGCTGCTGCCGATCCCGGCGGACGGGCCTTATTCCTATGGCGTGCCGGAGGGGATTGAACTGGCCCCCGGCGACTTTGTCCAAGTGCCGCTGGGGCCGCGCAAAGTGGCCGCTGTCGTCTGGGACGGCCGTTCGGGTGATCGCCCAGTGGACGCGAAAAAGCTGCGGGATGTGGAACTGCGCTTCGACTGTCCGCCCATGGTGGAGGACATGCGCCGATTCGTGGATTGGTTGGCCCATTACACGGTCTCCGCGCCGGGCATGGTGCTCAAATCCGTGCTGCGCGCGCCCGGCGCATTGGATCCGGAGCCAGACTTGCCGGGCCTGCGCTTCACCGGTCAGCCACCGGAGCGCATGACGGATGCGCGGCGGCGGGTGCTGGATATTGCGGCGGAAGAGTTAGAAGGCGGCTATCAGGCCTGGACCCGTTCCGGCCTTGCCCATGCGGCAGGGACTTCGCTTTCGGTTGTGGATGGCATGGTGAAGGGCGGTTCGTTTGAACCGGTTTCCATTCCACCTGCCCCCGTGGTGGCAAAGCCGTTGCCGGATTTTCAGCGCAAACCCCTGAAGGGCGAGCAGGTGCAGGCGGCCGCACAACTGGTGGAGGCCGTGGAGCAGGAAGGGTTCGCCCCCGTGCTGCTGGATGGCATTACCGGCTCCGGCAAGACGGAAGTGTATTTTGAAGCCGTCGCTGCTGCGTTGGAACAGGCGGATAGCTTTTCTACTCAGGGGGCACAGGTGTTGATCCTGCTGCCGGAGATTGCGCTCACCACCTCCTTTCTGGAGCGATTCGAAGCGCGATTCGGCGCGCCGCCCGGCCAATGGCATTCGGCGCTGTCGCCCAAAATGCGCGAAAAAACCTGGCGGCAGGTGGCCACCGGGCAAATCCGTGTGGTGGCCGGGGCGCGATCGGCCCTGTTCCTGCCCTTCCAAAACCTGCAACTCATCGTTGTCGATGAAGAGCATGATGGAGCCTATAAACAAGAAGACCGCGTCTTCTATTCTGCCCGGGATATGGCCGTGGTGCGGGCTTCGCTCGGCAGATTCACCTGTGTGCTGGCTTCCGCCACCCCCTCCATTGAAAGCCGGGTGAATGCGGAGGCGGGGCGTTATCAGCATGTGGTCATGCGGGAGCGGCACGGGGATGCGATCCTGCCCGATCTCGCCACCATCGACATGCGCGCCCATCCGCCACCCCGGGGAAATTTTTTGTCCCCCGTCCTCACCACCGCCATGGAACAGGCTATCGGGCGCGGAGAGCAGGCTCTTCTGTTTCTCAACCGCAGGGGCTATGCGCCTCTGACTCTATGCCGGGTCTGCGGCTTTCGGTTCGAGTGTTCCCAATGTTCGGCATGGCTGGTGGAGCACCGTTTTCGGCAGCAATTGCAATGCCACCATTGTGGTCATTCTCAGCCCACACCAGAAGCCTGCCCTTCCTGTGGTACGCTGGATCATCTGGTTGCCTGCGGCCCCGGTGTGGAGCGACTGGCGGAGGAGGTGGATGAGACCTTCCCCGAAGCGCGAATCATCGTGCTCTCCTCGGACATGTTGGGGGGCGTCTCCTGCCTGCGGCTGGAACTGGAGGCCATCGCCAAAGGGGAAGCGGACATCATCATCGGTACGCAGTTGGTGGCCAAGGGCCATAACTTTCCGCTGATGACATGCGTGGGCGTGGTGGATGCGGATCTGGGCTTGGCCAATGGGGACCCCCGCGCGGCGGAACGGACGTTTCAGCTGCTCTCGCAGGTGACGGGCCGCGCCGGGCGCGTGGGCGGCAAGTCCGTGGGCCTGTTGCAGACCTATGCGCCTGAACACCCTGTCATTGCTGCCATCGCGGCGGGGGACAGTGAGGCCTTTTACGCGCGGGAAATGGAATTGCGCAAAAAAGGTGGTTTGCCACCCTTCGCCCGGCTGGTGGCGCTCATCATTTCAGGCACGGACAAGCGGGAGACGGAGTTGCACGCCCGCAACCTGCGGCAATCGGCACCGGAAGACAAAGATGTGTTTCTGCTAGGCCCTGCGGAGGCGCCCATGGCGCTGGTGCGGGGGCGCTATCGCTATCGCATCCTGCTTCACGCGCCCCGCGCCTTTGACGTGCAGGCCTATCTGCGCCGCTGGATGGCGGCGGGTCCCAAGGAGCGTTCCACATTGCGTGTCCAGATCGACGTGGACCCGCAAAGTTTTCTGTAGAGGTTAAATACCATGCCCGCCGATTTATCCCTCGCCATAGCTCTGCCCACATCATCGGGGGAATGGCTGGCCTTTATGGTGCTTCTCATCGCCCTGGCCGGTGGATTGATGACGCTCTTTGCCCCCCGCACCATCATGGCGTGGACCGGACTTGCCCCTGCGGAAGGCCGTGATTTTGGCTTTTCGGAAATCCGCGGCCCACTGGGCGGCTTTTATGTGGGCGTGTCGCTTTATCTGCTAATGGCCACGCCGCGCCCCTACATCGTGCTCACCTTTGGCTTCGGGTTTGCGTGTCTGGGCCGAATCACGGCTTTCCTGCTGGACCGGGTGCGGAATCGCGAACATGTGGGGGCCATTATCGGCGACGCGATCCTCGCGACTATTCCGCTGCTGCATGTGACGGGCGGCTTTAGTTGGCTTGAAGTGTTGTTGGGTTTCTAAATGCCAAAAGCGTCACCCGCCGACTTGATCGGCGGGTCTCCGGACTTGGGAAGATGGGCCGATCAAGTCGGCCTATGACGTAAAGTCGGGCGGGCTACAGAAAGTTGCTGAGACCGGGGATTTTGCTGGTGATGGCATCCACCGCCTCGTCTCCAGCCTGTTCGCGGGCAAATTGGAACGTTTCCTGGGCCACGTTTTGGATTTGGCCCATATCCATGCCTTCGCTCATGAGGCTTTGGCCGATGGCCATAATGCCCCCTTCTTCAGCGCCACCGGTGACTTTGGACAGCATCCCCATGGCCATGCCCATGAGACCGCCGCCGGACGCGCCTTCCGCTGCGGCTTCCACCTCTGCGCCATTGAACTGGGCGATAAGGTCTGTGGCGCCGGGTACTTGTTCCAGCAGATTGGCCACAGCGCTGTCTTCGCCAGCGCGCTGAACGTAACCCAAAATCATGCCAACAGCTTTGTTGGCGAGAGCTTCGTCAATGCCGGTGGCGGCGGTGATGCGTTCGATGAGTTCTTGCATGGTGGTATTCCTTTTCAGGTGGGGCGTTATGCCAAGCATATGGGCCTTATGGGGTCCTAGAAAAGCGCTGGGCTTAAGAATTCAACATATGGCGCTGATGGGGCAGCTATGACAATGGTGTTGGTGCTACGGTGATGAAAGCATCCAGTCTGAGATAATGGGTGCCAGTTTGTATACACGGTCAACGCGGTAATCGTCCCACGGACGAATCAATATGCTAGGGGGATTTCCAATGATCGAATTTGCGATGCCGCTCTCCACCGGGGAGTGGTTGGCGTTTCTGACCGCCTTGGCCACGTTTCTGATCGGCCTTGGGCTAATGTTGTTTCCCCGCCCATTCATGGCGTGGCTTGGCCTTGCCCCCCGTGTGGGCACCAATAACGGCGTATCGGAAGTGCGCGGGCCTTTTGGAGGCATGTGGGCCGGTCTGGGGCTGGCGGCCCTGCTTCTGGCCCAGCCCCTTGTTTATGTGGCGCTGGGAACGGCGTTTGTCTTTTGTCTTTTGGGCCGGTTTTACTCTTTTATCGTGGACCGCACATTCAACATCCATTGTGTTGTGGCAACGCTGTTTGAAGTGGCCTCAGCCGTCTTTCCCATCGCCTACGGATTGCAAATTATCCCCTGAATATGGGGCTTGGCAAAACCCTTTTCGGGAACCTGTTTTGGCCGGTTGCGGGTTGAAAAAACCCGTGCTAGGGGAGGCGCGGTTTCGCCGGGGCGGGGCCTTTGGGGGATAACCGCGCACGGCGCGATTGTTTTCGCCATCGCTCTGAACCGGCACATTATCATTGTAGACAAAAGGCGTGGTTGCCTCTTCGCCCCAATGGCTTAGACAACCGCGAACCCTGTCAGAAGAAGATCAGAGCACCCGTGGCCAATTCCTCCGACCCGTCCGCGCATGCATCAGGCAAGATTTCGCCGGTTGCCGAACGCTATGCCCTGGCCCTTTATGAACTGGCCGCTGCCGAGAAAAAACTGCCCGCCGTCGAAAAAGACATTAACCGTCTGGGCGAATTGCTTTCTGGCAGCGAAGACCTGATGCGTCTGGTCAAATCCCCCGTCTTTTCCGCCGATGACCAACAGGCAGCCATGGGCGCCGTTTTGGACAAGGCCAAGATTTCCGGCCTCGTGGGCAACTTCGTGCGCGTGGTTGCCGCCAACCGTCGCCTGTTTGCCGTGCCGGACATGATCCGTGGATTTCGCCAAAAAATGGCTGAGCATCGCGGGGAAGTCTCCGCGCAGGTGAAGGTGGCGCACAAGCTCACCGCAGCCCAAACCAAAGAACTCGCCGCAACGCTGAAAGGCATTGTTGGCAAGGATGTGGCGCTGGACGTGACGGAAGATGCGTCCCTTCTGGGTGGCATGATCGTGAAGGTCGGCTCCCGCCAGATCGACACATCCCTTAAAACCAAACTTTCTTCCTTGAAGCTCGCACTTAAAGAGGTCGGCTAGATGGATATTCGTGCTGCGGAAATTTCCGCAATTCTGAAAGACCAGATTAAAAATTTCGGCAAAGAGGCAGAGGTCTCTGAAGTCGGTCAGGTTCTGTCGGTGGGGGATGGTATCGCCCGCGTTTACGGTCTCGACCAGGTGCAAGCCGGTGAGATGGTGGAATTTCCCGGCGGCATTCAGGGCATGGCCCTGAACTTGGAATCCGACAATGTGGGTGTCGTGATCTTCGGTAACGACCGTGAGATTAAAGAAGGCGATGTGGTCAAGCGGACCGGCGCCATCGTAGACGTGCCCGTTGGTAAAGAACTGCTGGGTCGCGTGGTGGATGGTCTGGGTAACCCCATCGACGGAAAAGGCCCCATCAAATCCAAAAACCGCGCCCGTGTGGACGTGAAGGCTCCCGGCATTATTCCCCGCAAGTCGGTGCATGAGCCAATGGCCACCGGCCTGAAGGCCATTGACGCTCTTATCCCTGTGGGCCGTGGCCAGCGCGAGTTGGTGATTGGTGACCGTCAGACCGGTAAGACCGCCATTATCCTCGACACGTTCCTCAACCAGGCTCCCGCCCATGCAGGCGACGACGAGACCGATAAGCTCTATTGCGTCTACGTGGCTGTGGGTCAGAAGCGCTCCACCGTTGCCCAATTCGTGAAAGTGCTCGAAGAGCGCGGGGCCATGGAATATTCCATCGTTGTGGCCGCTACGGCATCCGATCCTGCGCCCATGCAGTATTTGGCGCCCTTCACCGGCACGGCCATGGGGGAATATTTCCGTGACAACTCTATGCACGCCCTGATCGCCTATGACGATCTGTCTAAACAGGCTGTGTCTTACCGTCAGATGTCCCTGCTGCTGCGTCGCCCACCCGGCCGCGAAGCCTATCCCGGTGACGTGTTCTACCTCCACTCTCGCTTGCTGGAGCGTTCGGCTAAGCTGAACGAAGACAACGGTCTTGGTTCTTTGACGGCACTGCCCGTGATTGAAACGCAGGGTAACGACGTGTCTGCGTTTATTCCCACCAACGTGATTTCCATCACCGACGGTCAGATCTTCCTGGAAACGGACCTGTTCTTCCAGGGTATCCGTCCTGCTGTGAATGTGGGTCTGTCCGTGTCCCGCGTGGGGTCTTCGGCCCAGGTGAAAGCCATGAAACAGGTGGCCGGCTCCATTAAAGGTGAGCTTGCCCAGTACCGCGAGATGGCCGCATTCGCCCAGTTTGGTTCCGACCTGGATGCTTCCACCCAGCGCCTGCTGAACCGGGGTGCTCGCCTGACAGAATTGCTCAAACAGCCCCAGTTTTCCCCGCTGAAAACGGAAGAGCAGGTTTGCGTGCTCTACGCGGGTGTGAACGGTTATTTGGACGATCTGCCCGTGAACCGCGTGGGTGCCTTTGAGCAGGGTCTGTTGACTTCGCTGCGCGCCGATAATCAGGGTCTGCTGGACGACATCGGCAAGAAGAAAGCACTAGATGACGATCTGACCGGTCGTCTGAAGGACGCCATCGATGCGTTCGCCAAAGGCTTCGAGTAAGACATCAAAACAGGATAGAGCCTGATGGCTTCACTCAAGGACCTTCGTAACCGGATTGCCTCCGTCAAGGCCACGCAGAAGATCACCAAAGCCATGCAAATGGTGGCGGCGGCCAAACTGCGTAAGGCTCAAGCGGCGGCAGAAGCGGCGCGGCCCTATTCCCAGCGTATGGACGCTGTGATGGCCAATATTGCCGCTGCCATCGGCGGCAATACGGAAAACGCTCCCAGTCTTCTGGCTGGTACCGGTAGCGATAAAAGGCATTTGCTGATCGTCGCCACGGCAGAGCGGGGCCTGTGCGGTGGGTTTAACTCCTCCATTGCTCGCCTTGCGCGGGACCATGCCCGCGATCTTATGGCCGCCGGAAAGGATGTGAGTATTCTGCCCGTGGGCAAAAAGGGTGCTGATGTTTTGCGCAGTGAGTTCTCCGGCATCATGATGCCAGTGGTCGACATGCGCGAGATCAAGCAGGTGGCCTATTCGGATGCCGCTGCGGTTTCCAAGCAGGTGCTTGGCATGTTCGATAGTGACGAATTTGACGTGGCGACCTTGTTCTATTCGGAATTCCAGTCGGTCATCAGCCAGGTGCCCACGGCACAACAGTTGATCCCGCCGCAAATTCCTGAAACCGCAGAGGGTGAAAGCGCATCAGCCTCCGTCTTTTACGACTATGAGCCGGATGAGAACGAAATTCTCACCGATTTGCTGCCCAACAATGTGACGGTGCAAATTTTCCGCGCATTACTGGAAAATGCGGCTTCGGAGCAAGGCGCGCGTATGTCCGCCATGGATAACGCCACGCGCAACGCGGGGGAAATGATCGACAAGCTGACACTGACCTTCAACCGCCAGCGTCAGGCTAAGATCACGACTGAATTGATCGAAATTATCGCGGGCGCGGAGGCTTTGTGATAGGAGTTACGCATGAGCACTGAGCCTGAAAACCATACCCTCGTTATGTTGCGTGAAATACGCGATCACATATTCCGGGTGGACAACAAGCTAGACGACATGCGTGAAGATATTCGGGAAGTTAAAGCGAGGTTAACTTCCGTTGAAATGAACCTGGCCACGATGAATAATCGAATGGACAGGTTTGACGAACGATTGGCCCGAGTGGAGCGCAGGCTCGAACTCGTGGAAGCATAATTGAAGGGTATTGAAATGGCTAAAGCAGCAGAACCCAGGAAAACCGCCGCCAAAAAGGCGCCCGCAAAGAAAGCAGCGCCGAAGAAGGCCGCTGCCACCGGCGCCACCGGGACCATCGCTCAGGTAATTGGTGCTGTGGTGGATGTGCAGTTTGAAGGCGGCCTGCCGCCCATTCTGAACGCACTTGAAACCGACAATAATGGCGTTCGTCTGGTGCTCGAAGTGGCGCAGCACCTTGGTGAAAACACCGTTCGCACCATTGCCATGGACGCTACGGAAGGTCTGGTTCGCGGCCAAGAGGTCGTGGATACCGGCAACCCCATTGAGGTACCTGTGGGCGAAGAAATGCTGGGCCGGATCATCAACGTGATTGGTGAGCCTGTGGACGAAGTTGGCCCCATTACGGCCACCAAGACCCGCCCCATTCACGCGGAAGCGCCCGAATATATCGACCAGTCTACAGATGCTGAAATCCTCGTGACCGGCATTAAAGTGGTGGACCTGCTGGCACCATACGCCAAGGGCGGTAAAATCGGGCTGTTTGGCGGTGCTGGTGTGGGCAAGACCGTGCTCATCATGGAACTCATCAACAACATCGCTAAGGCCCACGGTGGTTATTCCGTGTTTGCCGGTGTGGGGGAGCGGACCCGTGAGGGTAACGACCTCTACTGGGAAATGATCGAATCCAACGTGAACAAGGACCCCAATGAGCACGGCGGTTCCACAGAGGGTTCCAAAGCCGCCCTCGTTTACGGTCAGATGAACGAGCCTCCCGGGGCCCGCGCTCGCGTGGCGCTTTCCGGTCTGACGATTGCTGAAGAATTCCGCGATCAGGGGCAGGACGTGCTGTTCTTCGTGGACAATATTTTCCGCTTTACGCAGGCCGGCTCCGAAGTGTCCGCTTTGCTAGGCCGTATTCCATCCGCTGTGGGGTATCAGCCCACATTGGCCACGGATATGGGCTCCATGCAGGAACGCATTACCACGACCACCAAGGGCTCAATCACCTCCGTGCAGGCTATTTACGTGCCTGCCGATGACTTGACCGACCCTGCCCCTGCCACATCCTTTGCCCACTTGGATGCGACGACGGTGTTGAACCGCTCCATCGCTGAAAAAGGCATCTACCCAGCTGTGGACCCGCTGGACTCCACGTCCCGCATGTTGGACCCGCAGGTGATCGGTGAAGAGCACTACGAAGTAGCCCGTCAGGTGCAGGAAGTGCTTCAGCGCTTCAAGGCCCTGCAGGACATCATCGCCATTCTCGGCATGGACGAACTGTCTGAAGAAGATAAACTGGCCGTGGCCCGCGCCCGTAAGATTGAGCGTTTCCTGTCCCAGCCCTTCTTCGTGGCGGAAGTCTTCACCGGCTCCCCCGGCAAACTGGTGGACCTGCAAGACACGATCAACGGCTTTAAAGGCCTAGTGGCTGGCGACTATGACCACCTGCCTGAAGCCGCCTTCTACATGGTGGGCAACATGGATGAAGCCATCGAGAAGGCGCAGAAAATGGCAGCGGAAGCCGCGTAACTGCCACGCCTGTTAAACAATAATTCGGCCCGGCATTCTTGTGTTCGGGCCGTTTTCTTAAATGAATCAAGCCTCATTTCCGAGGCATAAAGAGCGTGACCCATGGCTGACACATTTTCCTTCGAACTGGTCTCCCCTGAAAAACTGCTGGTCTCAGGTCAGGCGGAAATGGCGACCATTTCCGGTGTGGATGGTGATATGGGGGTGATGGCCAACCACTCCGCCGTCATGACGAGCCTGCGTCCTGGCCTGATTTCCGTGAAAATGGAGAATGGCAACGAGGACAGCTATTTCGTGCGCGGCGGCTTTGCCGATGTGACGCCCGAAGGTCTGACGGTTTTGGCGGAATACGCCATTCCCCGCGCCGAGGTAACGGCAGAGCTTTTTGCCGAACAAAAGCGCATCGCCCAGGAAGACTATGATGCCCAGGTGGCTGCCGGGGATGATGAAAAGGCGGCAAACGCTCGCTCTTATCTCGACCAGCTTACCCATCTGGAGCCAACAATTTTGCCAGCATAGCCCATTTGCACGCGGCGCGTCCAAAGGGCCGCCCCTGCAAGGGTGCAACCAAACAATGACCCTCGTGTTGATTTGGAAATCAACACGAGAGTTTATCATGTCCAACGCCCAAAGATTCATTCGTCCCATTGCCCTAACCGCCGGCCTTCTTGCTGGCATCGCGGTCTTAGCCCAAGGCCCATTTTCCGCCTCAGCCCAAATCAAGACGGATGAACAATTCCGAGCGGACGTGATTGACCGAGAGGGTAAGAACACCGGCTCGGTGGTGGTGCAGCAAACACCCTCTGGTGTGGTGCTGCTTACGGTATCGGTAACGGGTCTCACTCAAGGTTGGCATGGCATTCACATCCATGAGACGGGTAGATGTGATCCCGAAGACGGCTTCAAATCAGCCGGCGGGCATTTGGCCGAGGGCAAGGATCACGGCCTCATGAGTGAGAACGGTCCTCACCCGGGCGATATGCCAAACCAGATGGTGCAGGAGGGCGGTGTGATGGTGGCGGAGGTATTCACTCTGCTCACGAATGCGAAGGAGCAGTTGATGGATGCCGATGGCAGTGCTTTCATCATTCACTCAAATCGGGATGATTACACCAGCCAACCAGCCGGAAATGCCGGTGAACGGGTTGCATGCGGCGTCTTCAAAAGGCCTGAATAATTGAGCTATGCTGGTTTGGTCTAATGACTGTACTGGCCCTACGCTTTTACCAAGTGGGCCTTGCCCTTCGACTATGTGAGCTTCGCTCTTTGACTAAACGGGTGTTGCCCAGTGGAGAAACCGGGCAATCACCTGGTCATAGACTGCCCGTTTGAATGGGACGATGAGCGCGGGGAGGTTTCCCATATCCTCCCAACGCCAATCGTCAAACTCCGCCTTGTGGCCGTCTGGTGGGGGGGATATGCGGATTTCACTGGCATCGCCAATGAAGCGGTAAACAAACCACATTTGTTTCTGCCCGCGATATTTCTCACTGATCTTTCTCGTCAGCCCGGCCGGGAAATCATATTTGATCCAGTCCGCTGTTTGGTCGAGCAGTTCCAGTGAAGACATGCCGGTTTCTTCGTAAAGCTCGCGCCTGGCAGCGCATTCCGGGTCCTCACCTTCATCAATTCCCCCTTGGGGCATCTGCCAAAGTTGAGCCTGACTTTCATATTCGGTGCCGATGGTCTCGGAACGCCGGCCAATCCAGACCTTTCCTTCGGCATTGAGGACCATGATGCCCACATTAGGGCGGTAGGGCAGCGGACGTTCATTCATGGCTCCGCCCTAGCGCTGATAGTCTTTGATGAGATTGGAAGCGGGGACGATAAGAATGCCCCGCCGCTGCGCTTGCTTGGCCCATTCTGCAACCACGGCCACGGTTTCGGGGAAAACACTGGCGGTGCCAATGGCGAAGCCCTTGGCCTTGGCCAGTGCTTCCAGATTGTTCAGCTTCGCCCTGATCTGATCTGCATTGCGATTGCTGTCCAAGACAATACTTGCTTGGGCATTGGGAATGCCCATCTCCTGCGCCATAGCGTAGGCACGACTGGCTTGTGCGGACCCATCGTCGATGAAACCGAGACCGCGGCGGCGAATCTCTGCCAAGATGAGCTGTAAAGCCTCTGGCTTGGTTCCAAGACCGGCACCCAGATAATTCATGACCACAGGATAATTGGTCATGCGCGCGAGAGACCAGTGAAGATTCTCCCTATTTTGCGCCTCGGTGGCGGTGCTCACAAGCGTGCGGGGTCCGGGATTGACTGTGGGATACCCTAGCGGTTCCATGGGCAGCTGTAGGAGCACCTCATGCCCCTCCCGCCGGGCTGTCTGCATCCAGCGTTGCAGGGAATTGCCTATGGGCGAAAAGCCCAGGGTGATGCTGGAGGGCAATTGGGCAATGGCACGCTGACTGCCTGTCTGGCTAAGCCCAAAGCCACCGATAATGATGGCCACGCGATTGGCACCGATCAGGCCACTTGATCTGGAATAGGCATCAAGGGGCCTAATGCCAGTGGGTGAAATCTTAGGCAGCGGGCCGAAAGCGCTTTGCTCCACCAATTCCGGGCGGGGCACCCAGTCTGACAAACGGTTTGCAGGCGCGGTCTTGGGCACAAAGGCCGGTTTGGGTGAAGGTTCCGGTGCGCCGTCCTCCTGATCGATGGGCAGGAGGGGTGACAGTTTTTTGACCTTGCTCAGATCAAGGGAACCGTTGGGATTAATGCCAATGGCACCATCACTTTCGTCATCTTGCCCGGTCTGCTGTGTGGCTTGCGTGCTTGTGCGAGGCTGTGATTGTTCAGGCGTGTCGCTCTGCTCAGCGATGGCCACCCGCTTGCTCGCCCCCCCCCGGTGTTCCCAGAAGAACCAAAATCCCGAGATGGACAGCAAAAGGGTGGCGGCGATGGCAATAAAGGGTATCCAAAGCGATGGCCGCTTGGCTTCACGGGGCTTCGCAGCCGACAGGGGTTTATGAAGATCGCTCACAACTATTGCCTGCTAGCCTATAGGCAGCACATTAGCGCTTAACCCACCTGGTCTCTCCCGCATACGCGGGCTAAGCCCGCTTGCAATCCCGCTGGCCTTTGATGGCATCATCTTTGTTGGGGGGAAATGCTGCGTCTTGCTTGATACCGCGCAACAGGTCCAACGCGTAGTTCAGCTGGATGTCATCCTTCGGGTCCGGTGGGACATAGGCGATGGAGCCGGAACCGCTGTCGTCCTGACTTTCGCCTTCGATGGAGTTGCGCAGTTGCGATTCACCCCGCGCGCGCACGCGGCCTTGCAGTTCTTCGGGCAGGGGCTGGCTGACGGCAATGTCCGGATCAATGCCCCGGCCCTGAATGGAACAACCGGAAGGCGTGTAGTAGAGCGCTGTTGTAAGGCGCAGGGCGCCATTACGCCCGCCCAGTGGAATAATGGTCTGCACCGACCCTTTACCAAACGAACGGGTGCCGAGGACCGTGGCGCGACGGTGATCTTGCAGAGCACCGGCCACAATTTCAGAAGCGGAGGCGGACCCGCCGTTCACAAGCACGATCACCGGCTTGCCGCGAGTCAAATCACCCGGCGTGGCGCTTTTGCGTTCCACATCGTTTTTGTCCCGCCCGCGGGTGGAGACGATTTCGCCCCGGTCCAGGAAGGCATCGGACACGCTGACCGCCTGAAACAACAGACCGCCTGGGTTCAAGCGCAGGTCGAGCACATAGCCCTTGAGCTTGTCGTCAGGCACCTGTTCGCGGATTTTCTTGATGGCATCTTCCATGCCGGAATAGGTTTTTTCTGTGAACCCGTTCATGTCGATATAGCCGACATCGTCGCCCTCAACGCGGAACTTCACGGACTTCACGACAATGGTATCGCGGACGATGGTGATTTTCAGAGGCTTGTCCGCCCCCGCCCGCAAAACCGTGAGAACGATGGGCGTGTTGATGAGGCCGCGCATCTTTTCCACTGCCTGCTGCAGGGAGAGGCCGCGCACGTTTTCGCCGTCTATTTGTGAGATCAAATCACCCGCCAAAACGCCAGCCTTGGCGGCGGGGGTGTCGTCGATGGGGGCGATCACCTTCACCAACTCGTTTTCCATGGTTACTTCGATGCCAAGGCCGCCAAACTCACCCTTGGTCTGGGTGCGCATGGTCTCGCTTTCCTTGGGATCCAGGTAGGACGAGTGGGGGTCGAGGGATTGAAGCATGCCGTTAATGGCGTTTTTAATGAGCTTCTGCTCTTCGGGCTTGTTCACATACTGAGAGCGGACGCGCTCAAAAATATCGCCAAAAATGTCCAGCTGGCGATAGGTCTCCGCTCCGGCAGCATTGGCTTGTTTTACAGCAGGCAATTGCGTCAATGCCACCACGCCCAGTGCGCCCAGGCCAACGCCGGCCATCAAATAGGAAAACTTGCGAATCATCATAAACACCCGATCCTTAAACTGTGCTTCGCTGCCATGAACAAAGCATAACAGGCTGCTAGACCCATGCGCACGAATTGCTCCTAGCCAGCACCGTTACCGACCTGCCCCCCGTCCAGCACTTGCCCCAATGTGGCTGGACTGTTTGTCCGGGGTGCCCACCAGGGTGCCGGGTCCACCGGCTTGCCGTTGATGCGAAACTCTACCGTTAGAACCGGTTTATTGGAACCCAAATTAGGCGAAAGCGCGGAGGCGATGCGACGCGCCCCCATGCGCCCGATGGGTTCGCCCGCCAGCACGAACCGACCCGGTTCCACATTCACTTGAGACAGGCCCGTAAGCACCACATGGGCATTGTCTCCCCCATTGAGAATGACAATCTTGCCAAAGGAGCGAAAAGGGCCTGCATAGACCACCCAGGCATCCGCTGGCGCACTCACGCGGGCGTTTGGCCTGGTGGCAATGGCAATGGATTTCGCCCGGCTGCCCGCCCTTGCCCCCAACCCATCCAAACGGGCGCCGAAGGGGCGCACGAGTTCCCCCGAAACGGGAAAGGGTAATTTTCCCAATGCTTTGGAGAAAGCCAATGCCGGTTGCTTGCGGTCAGGGTCTGCGGTTAGCAGTTCGTTCGTCGTGCCATCAGGTGCGATACCCTGTTCCAGTTTGCGGCGGGCTTCGGCCAATCTCTCCTCTTCGCGTGCCAGGCGGTTGCTGTCGGCTTCCCGGGCTGCACGGGCAGCTTCTGCGGCTGCGCTGATGCTGCGCTCCAGATCATTGATGAGCTTTTCCAAGGATGTGGCACTGCGGGCGAGACGCTCCGCCTCGGCCTGCTCCGCCTTCAATTTTTTGCGAGATGCGCCCACCAAATCCTGTTTTTTGGCCACCAACGCTGTGAGGCGGGATTCATCCTCCGCTAAAACATTGAGTCGGGCGGTGAGTTTGGTGCGCTGTTCTTCCACCGCGCGGCTGGCTTGGCCCAACTCACGCACCTGTTGGAGCAGGATTTCAGTTTCGCCCCGAATTTCCGGCACCACCGCGCCCAACAGGATGGCACTGCGGACCGATTGCAACGCGTCTCGGGGCGTGACCAATAATGCGGGGGGCGGATTGCGACCCATGCGTTGCAGGGCCGCCAGGACTTCGGAGAGAAGCGC
The DNA here is from genome assembly GCA_039198355.1 of Pseudomonadota bacterium. Classification (GTDB taxonomy): domain Bacteria; phylum Pseudomonadota; class Alphaproteobacteria; order Rhizobiales; family Rhizobiaceae; genus Pseudahrensia. The sequence continues at coordinate 7,971 of JBCCTO010000033.1, read as the reverse complement.
GCTTTTCCCCTGCAATGCGCTGCGGGCTGCCTGTTGGCGAGCGCGGGCCTGAGCGAGGGCTTGCTCTGTCTCCGCCACCTGTTGCTCCAGCGCCTGACCCCGCTGCCCGGCGGCCACCAGCGCCCGATTGATGGCGCCCATATCCCGGGCGAGGGTTTCAATTTCCCGCTTCAGCCGGTCCTGGCGTTCTTGCGTTTCCCGAATTTTGCGGGATACGGCGTCCAGCTCCTGCTGCTTGGCATCCCTCTGCTCTGCGGCTTCTTGTGTTGTGGTCGGCTGGGTCTGGGCCTGAACCCTTTGAACATAGACAGGGAGCAGGGGAAGCAGAACGCCCATCAAGACCAGGGTTCCTGCCAGTCGCAGTATGGATTTGTGTGCGTTCATTCGATCGGTGCGAATCACAAGCGAAGTCCCCCAGAAAGCTGCACTCTTTGTGGAAGGCGAGCCGTTAAGGTGCGCTTAACCATGGCTTGACGGCGGCGAGCGTTCAATCCCGGTGATAGGGGTGATTGGTGAGGATGGTCACGGCCCGATAGAGCTGTTCTGCCACCAGAATGCGCGCGATCTGATGGGGCATGGTCAGCGCACCAAAGCCGATCACATGGTCCGCCTTGTTGCGAAGCGATTCATCCAATCCATCCGGCCCGCCGATAAGGCAGGCCGTGTGGGAAGCGCCCCTATCGAGAGCACGCCCAAGCAGTTTTGCAAATTGCCGACTGGTGGGATTCTTACCCCGCTCATCAAAAACGATCAGGGGCTCTGCGCTTCCAACCCTGGCAAGAAGCCCCTCCATCTCGTCGCGCTGGCGCAGGGCTGCTGTATCCAAACGTGATTCGGGCAGTTCGACTGTGTTGATGCCAGTAATGCCGACCGCGCGGCCCGCCTTGCCGGTGCGGTCTATATAGCGCGCGACGAGCTCCTGCTCTGGCCCCTTTTTGAGGCGGCCAATAGCCCCCAGTGTAATTCTCACGGTGCGGGCCTACTGGCCCTCGTCAGCGATGACCTGCCACATTTTTTCAAGGCTGTAGAATTCCCGCACTTCCGGGCGGAAAATGTGGATGATGACATCGCCCGTATCCACCAGCACCCAGTCACAGGCGGGCATGCCCTCCACCTTGGGATTGCCATGGCCATTGTCTTTAAGATCGCGCAAAAGCCGGTCGGCCACGGCATTGACGTGGCGGTGGGAGCGCCCGTTGCAGACGATCATGTGATCGGCCACAGGCGATTTTCCAACAATGTCGATATGGGAGATTTCCTCGGCCTTGGCGTCATCCAGACTTTCCAGCACCGTGGTGAGAAGGGGGCGTGCCTCTTGCACGGCCGTTGCTTCGGTTTGAGCGTTCAGGGGGTTCCCTTTCCTTGAGACTGGGCCAAAACGTCTTAACTTGGCCGCGTTTCCTTCCGCTGACCGGTAGAATAGGCATCACAGGCCGCAATATCAATCAATTATAGCGGCTTTGACCTGATCTTGCCCTTGATTTTTGCCTAAGCTCTATTGCGCAGCTGTGTGGAAGAAAGCGCATTGCGAGGGCCGTGCAGAAATGTCCAGGCCGGCGGGTCCATGGTGGGCAGGCGGTCAGCATCAACTTCATCCACCCGATACCGGCGCAGCGCTTGGGCCGCCATGGCGGAGTGAAGCGCCATGGTGGAACCGGGACGATCGACAACCACAAAAGGCATGGTGGCGGCAATATCGCGCCACCGTTCCCAACGGTGAAATTGCCCTAAATTGTCCGCCCCCATAATCCACACAAAGGAAACGGTGGGGTTTCGCAGGGTGATATGCGCCAGCGTATCCGCCGTATAGCGGGTGGGCATGGCCATCTCACAGGCAGTTATTTTCATACGTGGATCCGGCGTGATGGCTTCACAGGCGGCGATACGGTCCGCCAAAGGCGCAAGATTGCTCGTGTCTTTCAGCGGATTGCCGGGGGTGACAAGCCACCAAATCTGATCCAGCTGCAAACGGCGCAGGGCTTGGTCGCACACATGCACATGGCCGGAATGGGGTGGATTGAAAGAACCACCAAACAGCCCGACCCGCTGTCCGCGCTCCACATGGGGCATGCGCGCGTATCGAGGAAGATTGCCAATCACATCCATTGCGTGCAGCGGTGCTTCCTAGCCCCGGATTTGGCCGGTGCCGCGCACCACATATTTGAAGCTGGTGAGCTGCTCCACACCCACCGGGCCACGGGCGTGCATTTTGCCCGTGGCGATGCCGATTTCGCCGCCCATGCCGAATTCGCCCCCGTCAGCGAATTGCGTGGAGGCGTTATGCAGCAGGATGGCGCTGTCGATTTCGTTGAAAAAGCGGGTCACGGCCTCGGCGTCTTCTGCAATGATCGCGTCCGTATGGCTGGAGGACCAGCGATTGATATGCTCGATGGCCCCGCCCACGCCGTCCACCAGACCGGCGGAAATGACGCTGTCGAGATATTCGGTAGCCCAGTCCTCTTCCGTGACCGCGCCGATGTCGGGCATGAGCCTTTGTAGGTCTTGATCGCCACGCACTTCACAGCCTTTGTCCATCAGCGCTTGCAGCAACGGCTTGGCCAGACGGTCCGCATCGTTGCGGTCGATCAACAGAGTTTCGGCGGCCCCGCAAATGCTGGTCCGGCGCAGTTTGGCATCGATTATGATGTTAACGGCCATGCCCAGATCGGCGCTGGCGTCCACATAGACATGCACCAGCCCTTCCAGATGGGCGAAGACGGGCACACGGGCTTCCGTTTGCACCCGCTCCACCAGCGACCGACCGCCCCGGGGCACGATCACGTCCACGGTACCATTGAGGCCTTTAAGCAATTCGCCCACGGCGGCCCGGTCGGTGACGGGCACCAGTTGGATCGCATCCTCGGGCAGACCGGCGGCGCGCAGGCCCTCCACCATGCAGGCATGGATGGCGCGGGAGGAATTAAAACTGTCCGTGCCGCCGCGCAAGATGACCGCATTGCCCGCTTGCAGGCACAACGCCCCCGCATCGGCGGTAACATTGGGGCGGCTTTCATAGATGACGCCGATCACGCCCAGCGGCGTGCGCACGCGGGCAATGTCGAGGCCGTTGGGCCGATCCCAACGGGCCATTTCCGTGCCAACCGGGTCTGGAAAGGCGGCTATGGCCTGCACGGCGGCTGCCATGGAAAGCACGCGGTCGCGGGTGAGATTCAGCCGGTCCAGCATGGGGGCAGGCAGGCCCGCCTCTTCACCGTTCATCATGTCGATGGCATTGGCATCGAGAATTTTGTCCATCTGCCGCTGCATGGCTTCAGCGGCAGCGGTGAGAGCCGCATGTTTGCGCTCCGACGAGGCAGTGGCCAGCACACGGCTAGCCGCCTGGGCGCGGCGGCCCATATCCTGCATCAAAGAGGTAATTTCGGCGGGGGAAGGGGTGGTCTTTTCAAGCATGGGCTGCTTGTGCGGCAAATTGGGGCCACAATCAACACTTTCGCCCTCCCGCTGTCGGCCCCCCAATGATTTGGGCTGCCTGTGCTGCGGGAACGCGGCGCGCCAGCGCCGGTCGGCTCTTCGCCGCCTTAGCATGTCAAGCATCGCTTGAATTGCTCTAGCCTTTGGTCAGCGCCATATCATCCCGGTGAACGAGCGCAGAGCGGGGCGGGTAGCCTAGAATATCTTCCACGGCATCGCTTTGAGCACCCATGATGCGGCGGGCTTCATCGTCATTATAACCGATCATGCCGTGGGCCAGTATGTGGCCATCGGTTGTGGCGATGGAAACAGCATCGCCGCGCTGGAATGAACCGCTCACGGCGGTAACCCCCGCGGGGAGCAGGCTTTTGCCTTTTTGCAGGGCGCGGGCGGCTCCGTCGTCCACGGTGAGCGTGCCGCTGGTTTCCAACTGCCCGGCAATCCAGTTTTTGCGGGCGGCGCGGCGCTGGGGTTCGGCGGCGAATAAGGTGTGGGGTGCATTGTCCGCGATGGCGGCGACGGGGTTGGTGCGCTTGCCGGAGGCGATTATCATAGCTGTGCCCGCGCGGGTGGCGATCTTGCCCGCTTCAATTTTGGTGACCATGCCACCGCGCGAAAGTTCGGACCCGGCACTGCCGGCCATGGCTTCGATTTCGGGCGTGATGCTCTCCACCAGCGGGATTAATGTTGCACCGGGGTCGTGGGCTGGCGGGGCGGTGTAGAGGCCGTCAATGTCTGACAGCAGCACGAAAAGGTCTGCGCCCAGCATGGTGGCGACGCGGGCGGCGAGGCGGTCATTGTCTCCATAGCGGATTTCGGACGTGGCGATCGTGTCGTTTTCATTGATGACTGGAATGGCCCCGAAGGTGAGGAGCCGCTCTATGGTATCGCGGGCGTTCAGGTAGGAGCGGCGGCTGGCCTGTCCTTCTGTATCCGTGAGCGTGAGCAGGATTTGACCGGGCACGAGGTTTTGTGCAGCTAATGCTTCGGCCCAGGCCCGGCCCAGTTCGATCTGACCCACGGCAGCGGCAGCCTGGCTTTCATCCAGCTTCAAAGCGCGGCGGGGCAGGGAGAGGACGTTGCGGCCCAACGCAATGGCGCCGGAGGAGACCACCAGGACCTGTTTGCCCGCCTGATGTAGGGCTGCAATATCGGCCACCAGCGAGGCGAGCCAGTCGCTTTTCACTCCGCTATGCGGGTCCACCAGAAGCGCACTGCCCACTTTGATGACGATGCGCTGATGTTGCTCGAAAAATTCAGAGTTCATTGCGGGAAAGGTCCAGCCCGGTTTTCTGCCAGCGGGGGTCCGGTTCATCCGGTTCGTCGGCGGCTTTGACCTCTTCCACATGGTCCGCCAGCGCGCGCAGCACGTCGTCGATGCCTTCGAAAGCTGCGGAGGACAGGGGCATGATGTGGGTTTTGGCGGCAGCTTCCAGGGCCGCCAGTTTTTCGACCCGTTCCTCATCGTCCAGCGTGTCGATCTGGCTGAGGGCTACGATTTCGTGCTTGTCGCCTAACTCGCCCTCATAGGCTTCCAGCTCGTTGCGCACGGTGGTGTAGGCGGTGGCCACGTCTTCTTCCTGGGCAGAGACCAGATGGAGCAGCACGCGGGTGCGCTCCACATGGCCCAGGAAACGGTCGCCAATGCCTGCCCCTTCATGAGCTCCTTCTATGAGGCCAGGAATATCGGCGATCACAAATTCCCGCCCGTCCACAGAAGCCACACCCAGATTGGGGTGGAGTGTGGTGAAAGGGTAGTCCGCAATCTTGGGCTTAGCGCGGCTGACGGTGGCCAGAAAGGTGGATTTGCCCGCATTGGGCAGCCCCACGAGACCCGCATCGGCAATCAATTTCAACCGTAGCCAGATGGTGCGTTCATCCGCCTCTTGGCCGGGATTGGCATTGCGGGGCGCCTGATTGGTGGAGGATTTGAAGGCCGCATTGCCAAAGCCGCCATTGCCGCCCTTGGCCACCAGAAAGCGCTCGCCCTCTTCAGTGAGGTCGCAAATGAGGGTTTCGTTGTCTTCTTCATAGACCTGCGTGCCCACCGGCACTTTCATCACCACATCGGCGCCCTTGGCCCCGTGGCGGTTGCGGCCCATGCCATGAACGCCGGTTTTGGCGCGAAAATGCTGTTGGTAGCGGTAGTCGATGAGTGTGTTGAGGTTGGGCACAGCCTCCACCCACACATCACCCCCGCGCCCGCCATTGCCGCCATCAGGTCCGCCGAATTCCACGTATTTCTCGCGATGAAAGGACACGGCACCAGCCCCGCCCGCGCCGGAGCGGATATAGACTTTGGCCTGATCGAGAAATTTCATGGGGTTGTGCCGAACGGGAGTTGTATTTGGTTTAAATAAGCAAACCCCGCCCTGGACGAAAGCCCTGCTTTGCTATCGAGGGCGCTCTAATTTGGCAATGTCACGGGGGCGGGCGAAGTTCACCACCACGCGGCCCACGGGCAGGATGGTTTTGAACACGGTGGCCGTGTTGCGCACCGTACCGTCATCGCGCAGCACCATTTTATCGCGGAAGCGCACCAGATTGCTGCGGTTTTTGGCATCCAAATAGAGCGAATAGCTGTAGCGGGCCACATTGCCCCGCACCCGCACTTTGGCCACGCCTTTCACATCCGACCGGCGGCCCGTATAGCGGCCCGGCCCGGTCTTGGTGAAATACCAGATTTTCGTATCCCGCTCCCCGTCATCATACCTGAACACTTCCACCAGTTTCAGTGTCTTGCCATTCCATGTGCCGATCAAATCCACACGGAAGGTGCGCTTGACACCGTTGATGGCGGAAAATTTGCCGAAGGCGACGGTCTTGCCGCGGAAATAGTCTTCAAATTTGAAGGTCTCAGCGGCTTGGGCGCTGACGGTGAACAGAGCGAAAAAAAGGACGGCAAGAAAGCGTTTGAAAAGCATGGGAGCTGGCCGGAGAGAGCGGTTGCGATGGGGTAACAACGTGCGCCGGGGCCAAAAGGTTTGCCAATCGGACATAAGGCCCCGCCCGGTGACGAGCGAGGCCTTATGATGTGTTAAGCTGCCACCGTGTTGTTGGGCTCGCCATAGATGGCGTTGAAGCGCTCTTGGGTCAGTTCCATGGAGATGGTTTTGACAGAGGTTTTGCGCGTGGCGTTGTCCTGACGGCCTTCACCAACGGGTTGGAAGCCCAGCTTGTCCAGCACGGCGGCGGAAGCAGGATTGTCTTCATAATAGCCGGACTGGATGGCCGGCGCGTCGGTTTTGGAGAAATACCACGACACGACGGCGCGGGTGGCCTCGCTCATATAGCCTTGACCCCAAGCGGACTGCTCCAGCCAATAGCCCAGATTGGCTTCCTTGCCGTGGGCGGGGCGAATGCTGACCACGCCCAAAAAACGCTGGCGATAGATGGAAAAATAGGCGCCCTTCTCGCGCGTCCCTTTGATGAATTCCAACGCATCCTCTACCGTATAAGGGTTCGGCACATGGGAGAGCATGCGCGCCGTGTTGGGGTTGGCCAGCGCCAAAGCCATGGGCTCGGCATCCACTTCTAAGGGGGGCCGCAGTGTTAAGCGTCTTGTGACGAGAATATCCAGTTTCGACATGGGGTTTTATCCCTCCTTTGGCGCCTGATCCGGGGCGGGATGGCAGGGGCCTTTTGCTTGAACCCCTCAACTTGCCCTTTTGACCGGTGCCAAACGCAAAAGAAGGGAGATGGTGCCCCATCTCCCCTCTTTCAGTGTCGGTCTTATGACATCCGGGGTTTTGAGGCCGCCGGATGGTAAAGATTTCTCTTGTCCGGCTATTCAGCAGCGTCCGCCAGGGGCGCTACGGAAATATACACGCGTTTATTGGCGCGGGTGGCGAAGGTCACATTGCCTTCCACCAGTGCATAAATGGTGTGGTCCTTGCCCATGCCGACATTTTGGCCGGGATGCCACTTGGTGCCGCGCTGGCGGGCGATGATGTTGCCTGGAACGACGGCTTCGCCGCCAAACTTTTTGATGCCCAGACGGCGGCCTGCGGTGTCGCGGCCGTTTCTGGAAGAGCCACCGGCTTTCTTGTGTGCCATGCTTCTGTCTCCTTGATCTTGGCTTGCTTGTGCCCTGTCTACGGGGCGCGGGTCAAGCTAATGTTGATTTGTGTCTTACGCCCGGCGTTTAAGCCTTGTCTTTGGCCTGTGCCTGCCAGTCGCGGATCTGGTCGGCGCTGAAGGGCATGTATTCGTCCACGCGCTCAATGTCTTCGTCCGTGAGCGCTGCGATTTGGGCAAAAGTGGTAATGCCCTGCTCGTTCAACTGACGCTCAGCCACGGGGCCAATGCCTTTGATGTCCGTCAGCTTGTCCTTTTCGCCACCGGCGGGGGCGGTGAAGAGGGGAGCGGCGGAGGCCTCGGCAGCTTCTTCTTTCTTGGCGGCGGGCTTTTCTGCCTTGGCTGGCTTCTCTTCAGCGGCCTTTGCCTCGGTTTTTGCTTCTTGAGCGGTCGCAGCCTTTACGTCTGCATCCGCTTCTGCAGAAGAGTCCGCGCTTTCAGCTTTTGCAGCCTTGGCGGCGG
>JBCCTO010000032.1:0-41942 GCA_039198355.1 Pseudomonadota bacterium | reverse complement strand
GCTGTGCACAGCGCTCACTTCGCAGACAGCCACCAGCAGCCCCGGCTCCTGCAAATAGTTCAGCTCCAGCCGATCCACTGCCATGGTGAGCGCAAAGCCCATCGCCCCATCCAGGCCCGCGCCAAAGGGGTAATTGGCCTTGATGGTGACGGTCTTCAAATCCGTGCGCAGCCAGCGCCGCACGGCAGAACGGTCCCCCCGCGAATAGAGGAAATGCTGCACATTAGGGTGGAAATAGGCCCGCTCCCCAAAGGATTGCGCATCAATATAGTCTTGTTCGGATTTGAAATCTTCCTTGTGCAGGCCAAAGGGATGCCATTGGGTGGAGGGGGGCAGTGCCGCCATGTCCCCCGTCCACTCGCACCACCCATCATCCAGCAGACCCACCATGGCCGCTTTCAAGCGCTCCTTATCCGCCCTCCGGTTCAGCCGCATGGGCAAAAACACCGTTTCGCGGAACAACTCCACCGGCTGGGTGGACGTCATGCGATCTGCGGCCCGTCGAGTGCGTTTCATGAATACCCTGTCCCCATACCGCCGTTTTGGGATAATCTAAAACATCACTCATGCGTCACGAAACAGGGATGCATCAAAAAATCGGTTCGAAGACAGCGCATTGCTGTGGGAGAGACCGCCATTTTCGGGCCAGAGCGAATGCGCAGCGCTCTTAAGTGGTTTCCAACGCATGACACGGCCCCAGTGCCAGCCCTAGGGCAAAGACGGGACGCTCCTTTGGAGACGACAAACGTTCAGGCCCTGTCAAAATGCGCCAAGTCGAATTCTTCCACCTGCCTAAGCAACTCGATAAAGCCCGCCGCCTGATGCTTTGCGATGGCGGCACCCCGTTCGGCGGTGGCATTGCTGGCGTCTCCCACGGTACCATCCTTGTTCAGGTCGGAGGCGATCCAGCCGTAGGAGGGGAGGCCGGTGGGTTTCACCGTTGTTTGCGCGGCTGAGGAATCGAAATTTTTAGCTTCGCTCATCTCCACAAGGTCCGGGTGGAAGTGGAGCATCAGACTCGTCTCCACATCGCCCCCATGAATGCCGTAGCGCTGCTCATCAACACTGAGCGGCCCGCCAGGCATGTCGTCCGGCGTGCCAAAGGTGGCCCATTGGGTGCGGGCGCACAGCATGTTCAGTTCCACCCGCAATTCCCGCGCAATGATGTTGATGAGGTCCAGATTGCCCCCGTGGGAATTGACAATCACCAGCTTGCGCACTCCCGCCCGGGCCACAGACCGGCCAATTTCCACCCATGAAGCCAGCACCTGCTGGGCGGTGAGGGTAAGCGTGCCGGGGGCGTGCAGATGCTCGTTGGATTTCCCAATGGCTTGGGTGGGCAGGATACGAATGTCCAAATCATCGGGCAAAAGCCCACAGAGGGTGGCCAGCATCCCGTCCTGGATCATCGTGTCCACACCCACGGGCAGGTGCGGCCCGTGCTGCTCAATGGCTGCCGTGGGCAGGATGGCGATGGTTTTATCGGGGGCTATGTTGCCGATCGGTTTTGGTGCAAATTCTGTGGCGCGGTATTGCGCCCAAAAATGGCGTTTCATGCAGGGGTCTCATAGGTAGCGGCCAGGCGCGAGGCGAGATAATCGCCGGCTAAGACCGGCGCGTAAAGGGGCGCGCCGGTGCCGGGTATGGCCGATACTTCCACGTCAGGATTGGGGTCGAGGAAAAACGCGATGGAGCGACGGCGCTTTGGCGGGGCCACCACACGGTGGGGCGTGGAGACGTAAACATCATTTGTCCAACGCATAAGACAGTCACCAATATTGATGACAAACGCGCCGGGCACATGGGGCACGTCCATCCACGCATCGCTATCGCGGGCCTGCACCTGCAAACCGCCCACACCATCAGTCATCAACAGCGTAAGCGCGCCATAGTCTGTATGCGCCCCGGCCCCATGGTCCTCGCCCTTTTCGCCTGCTGGATAATGGAGCAACCGAAGTGTCGCCATGGGCGCGGAAAAAGCGCAGTCGAAATGGTCTTCCGCCAGCCCCAAATCCAGCGCCACAGCCCGGTGCAGCGCGACGCCCAAATCCCACGCAGCGGTGTAATAGGCGAGCATGGTTTCCCGAAATCCGGGCAAGTCCGGCCACAAATTAGGCGCGCGGAAAGGCTCACCCATGCGCAGATCGTCGTCTTGTAACTCCAGACCGATATTGTAGGCCTCTTTGCGGTCTTTTACGCCGCTGGCTTCATCCAGCGCTTCCGTGCCTTGGCCCGCATAGCCCCTATTGGTGCCCCCAGAGCGATGGATGGCAACAGCATCCTTTGTGGCGGCGGGCAGGGCGAAGAAATCATCACCAGCTGCAAACGCTTTGGCAATCATGTCTTCGGAAACGCTGTGGTTTGCAAGTACCAGAAAGCCGGTGTCCCGCGCAGCAGCGCCCAGATCGGCCACAAAGCCTGCTTTGTCGCCATCAAAGCGCCGCCAGTCCAAAATCGGGATTGCGGGAGAGTTGGTGCTCATAGCCGCCCCATCTCATATTCAACCTTGCCCAAAAATTCCTGTCGCCCGCGTTCATCCACATTGTTCAAATCGTGCAGCGCAATATAGCGGCTGCGGGCGCGCAGGCTCACGGTGGCGCGCATGGTACGGGTCATATATTTGCGTGGCGGATCGCCGGAAAGAAACGTGCGCAAGCGATCGCCGCCATAGGTTGTGACCGTCGCAAGCCGGTCGATATGACCCAAGGCACGCGTGAGTTTTACTTTGCCGGGCATCTTCTCTTCCAGATGAAAGCTGACGCCGGGCAGAAAGACCCGGTCGAGAAAACCCTTCAACATGGCAGGCACGCCGTAGTTCCAGACCGGATAGACAAACACCAAAGCCCGTGCGGCCTGAATGCGTTGCACATAGGGCTCCACCCGCGAGCGGTTTATCGCCAGATCATGATATTCCCGCCGATCAGCATCGGACATGACGGGATCAAACTTTTCCGCATAGAGATCGCAGCCATCCACCTGCCACCCATTTTGTTCCAACGCTTCCAGCGTCTTGTCATAAAGGGCCGCGTTGAAGGAATCGCGGCAGGGGTGGGCGTGGATCACCATGGCTGTGCCTTTAGGCATTTCGATGGTCTCCGCGCCGCTCATTCGGCAGCCTCTGCGGGCGCTTGCATGCCGGGATAGTGATAGACCTCCTCAAACCCATAATCGGGATCATCCCAGGAAATCATCTTGCCCGGGTTGAGCAGTCCTTTGGGGTCGGCCTCCCGCTTGAAGGCCAGTTGGCGGTCATCCACCGTCTGCCGTCCGCCTTCTTCCAGCGTATAGCGGTGGGGGTTGAAGACCAGACAATTTAGAGCCTCATGCCCGGCGACAATTTCGTCCAGCCGCTCTTCCGTGGTGAATTTGACGATGGGCAGGCCCGCAAAAATCACGCGCCCATTTTCGCGGATCACTTCCAGATGTTGCAGCACTTCCGCCCCGAATTCGGCACGGATGCTTTCCACCTGCGCAATGGGGTCCTCACCACCATAACGCACCTGTAGATAGGTGATGGTGGGGTCCACTTTAAGCGCCCGCAATGTTGTGTGGTTCCAGCCATATTCGAAGATGTGACCGGGATGGCGGGCCAGTTGATTGTCATCGGACCGGTAGACGATGCGCGCTTCCGGGCGGCGGGCCAAAAACGTCTCAAACCCCGGCAGCGAGTGGGGTGCCACCATGAGCATCACCAGACTGGTCGTCTCGTGAACCACTTCCTTGAAGCGCTGGAAATAGGCATGGGGAATGGGGGCCTCATGGGGTGTCACGAGTTTGAGGAGAATACCGTCCTCCCGCGCCACATCGAGAGAGAAGGGCAGGGCGTCGGAAAAATCATCAAACCCCACGGCCACATCCACCCACTCATAAGCGGGGGCCAACGGTATCTCCACCTCGGTGATAATACCATTGGTGCCATAGGCGTGGGAGACGCGGGCAAGGTCTTCGCCTGTAAATTCTAAAATGCGGGGCTCCGCCTCCATGGTCACCACGCGCAGGCGGATGATGTTGCCCAAATCGCGCAATTGTCCCCAATGCACGGACCCCACACCACCGGAGCCACCGGCGATAAATCCACCAATGGTGGCCGTGGACCATGTTGAAGAAAACATTCGAATTTCTTGCCCCGAATGCTCTTTGCAATGGGCATCCAGGTCTTTGAGAAGACAGCCCGGTTCCACGATCACGCGCCCGGGGTGAACCTTCTTGACCGCATTCATGTGGATGAGATGCATCACGCAGCCCCCGGCGAGCGGCATGGCCTGCCCATAGTTGCCCGTGCCCGCGCCCCGCGTTGTCACGGGTACACCATGGGCGTGGCACGTTTTGAGAACTTCGATCACCTCGGCCTCTGACCGCGGTGCCACGGCAAAATCGGCCACCACATGGTCCAGCCGAGCCTTCAGCACGGGCGAATACCAAAAGAAGTCCCGCGACTTCTGGCGCAGCGTGGCGGGGTTGGTGTCGATTTCCAAGTGGGCAAGGGCGGCCATAGCGCCTTCGATATCAGGTTTCGTCACGTTAAATCTCCATCAGATGATCGAGTTCAGCATAGTCGGGAAGGGTGCGGTCGATCGTGTGACCGTTGCGCACAACGATGCGATCGGCTTGCGGACGGGCAAAAAGCTCTGTCCAACTGCGTGCCCGCGTGAGCACGAAATCGGCAGGCGCGCCCGGTTCAAAACACCGTTCGTCAAACCCACAAATTTGCGCGGGCGTGGTTGTGAAAGCCTTGGGCCAATCGGTGCCCGTATGGTCCAGATGGGCGATGCGCGTGGCCTCACGCATCACTTCCAGCATGTCCAGATCGCCATAGGCATAAAACGGGTCACGGGTATTGTCGGACGCAAAGGCCACAGCAATACCCCGCTCCACCATTTCATGCACCAGCGTCACGCCGCGCCAGCGCGGTGTGGTTCTAGGTTCACGGGCTTGCAGGTAGAGATTGCACATGGGCAGGGAGACCACATTGATCCCCGCTTTGGCCACCAGATCAAGCGTGTGCTTCCACTCTTCGTCTTTTTGCACCGCAAGCGAACAGCAATGACCCACCGTCACAGGGGCTTCAAAGCCTCTGGCCAGCACGGTTTCTGCGATGGTGCGGAGCGTTGCGACCGATGGATCACCGGTCTCGTCCACATGGAAGTCCGCGTGCAAGTGGTGCTTTTCCGCCAAAACAAAGAACCGGTCCAAACGTGGCTGAAGATCCGGGATGGGGTAGGTGACCGTGCCCAGAACGCCGCCCGCTTCGGCCACAAGTTGTGCCGTGTGTGCATAGGTATCGTATTCACTAGGCAGGGTGACCCCTTCCATGCCCACAAGGCAGGCGGCTTGAAGCGCGATCCGCCCCGCCCATTCCTCCCGCATTTCGCGGAACACACCCCACGAAATGTCGTCTTGCGGAGGTATCGAATCGAGATGAGTGCGGATCGCCTTCGTACCGTGGGCATGGGCGCAGCGCAGCGCAAACTCCACGCGTGCGCGCACGTCTTCCGCACTCCAAGCGGCAATACGGTCTTCTTTCACCGTCTCCAGCGCACCCATGAACGTGCCGTCGGGATTGGGCGAGCGCGGCCAGATATGACCTTTATCGAGATGGGTATGCATGTCGGTGAAAGCGGGCAGGGCCATTGCACCATTCATGGTGACACGACGCGCATCACTATCTTCAAATGGGGTGTCGGAAAACGCGCCGTTTCGCACTGTTATGGTGGTTCTGACCAAATCCCCGGCTTGCCCCAATAGACAGGCGGGAATGGTCACATCGGCCAGCGTAAAGTCGCCCCGATCGATGGCGGCGGGCAGGGTGGTGAAGTCGCTCATGCCTCCCGCTTCACCGCGCTTTCGTGCCATTTGCGAAGAGCCATGTGGCTCAACCAACCCGTCACCACATAAATGGCAACCCCAGCTGCCGCGATGACGATAAGCGCTGCGTAAAGGCGGGGAATGTTGAGCCGGTAGCCGGATTCCAAAATCCGCGCCGCCAGGCCATTACCCGCGCCCCCCACACCGATCACAAATTCTGCCACCACCGCGCCAATGAGCGCCAGGCCACCGGCAATGCGCAAACCACCCATGAAATAGGGCAGGGCGGCGGGCAATTGCAGATAGCGCAGGCGCTGCCAGCGGGAGGCCCCGTAGATTTTAAACAGGTCCCGCAGGTTGTGGTCCACAGAATTGAGGCCCAGCGTTGTGTTCGACAGGATGGGGAAGAAGGCCACAATCCATGCGCAGAGCAACAATTGGATAGTGGGGGAACCCACATAAATGCGAATGAGCGGCGCGATGGCGATCACCGGTGTGACCTGCAAAATCACCGCATAGGGCGACAGCGATTGTTCAATGAGCCGTGATTGGGTGAAAAGCACTGCAAGCCCCACGCCGCCCACCACGGCAACGAAAAGCGCCAGCAGAGTGATGGACATGGTTTGGCGAAGGTCAGCCCAAAGCAGCGCCGCGTCTGCCATAAGGGTTTCGGCTACCTTGAGCGGGCCGGGCAGGATATAGGGCGCAATTTCGTTCCACACCACAATGCGGTCCCAAATCCAGATGCCGAAGGCGATAGTGAGCAGCGGCATGAGCCACCGCGCCGTGCGGTCAATGCTCTGGCGGCGGGCGTGGGCCCGTTCTTCCGCATCCATGATGGCATCATCAGCCACATCTGGGGCTGCCGTACCGGGCATATCCATCGCCGCCCGGCTCATGCTGCGGCCCGTTGGTCAATGGCCCGGTGCAACGCATCGCTGGCCTGCCGACATAGGGCTGCATATTCCGGCGTGGTGCGAAACGCTTCGCCGCGCGGATACGGTTCATCCACGGCAATCTCTGCAATCTGACGCCCGGGGCGGGCCGCCATCACCACGATGCGGTTGGACAGGAATACGCTCTCAAACACCGAATGGGTTACAAACAGCACGGTGCAGCCAATGCGCGCCTGCATGGCCAAAAGATCGTTATTGAGCTTGAAGCGCGTAATCTCGTCCAGCGCCGCAAAAGGCTCATCCATCAATATCAGCTTGGGCTTGGTGACCATCGCGCGGGCGATGGACACCCGCATTTTCATGCCGCCTGAGAGTTCGCGGGGATAGGCATCCTCAAAACCCGCCAGACCCACCAAATCTAGCATCTCGTGGATGCGATCACGCACTTCCCCGTTGCTTTCTCCCGACAAGCGGAAGGGCAGGTAGACATTATCCTCCACCGTCGCCCAGGGCATGAGGGTGGGTTCCTGAAACACCACTCCCAAATCCCCGGTGGATGGTTTGGAGTGGCGGCTGGCACTAGGGGCCGCCGGGTCGCCCCAAACGATGCGCCCGGACGTGGGGCGCATGAGATTGGCCACGATGCGCAAAGCGGTGGATTTCCCACAGCCAGATGGCCCCAACAGAGACAGAAAATCACCCTGCCGCACCGATAGTGAAAAATCGTTCAGAGCCCGCACCGGGGTAACGCCCCGGCCGGAGCCAAACGTCTTGTCCACGTGGTGCAGGGTCAAGACTGGGGGCAATGCCCCCTTTTCCGCCATGCTGTGCTCATCCATTGCCATGGTGTGATGGTAGGGCGGATTACTTCTTCAAGTCCATGCCCACGCCCTTACCCACAAAGTCGAGTGTGTAGGAGGCAGAAACATCCAGCCCGGCCTTCACCACGCCTGCCTTGACCATTTTGTCATAGAAGGCCTGCACTTCGTCCGGGTCGATATTGCCAATGCCCTTGGTCTCGGCCAGGCCGGAATCCACAATGCCAAACTCCTTCATCTTTTCGATGGCATAGGCGATCTTGTCATCCGTCATTTCTGGATTGGCTTGCTTGATAAGCTCATTGGCGGCGGCGTTGTCGCCATAGAGGTAATTGTACCAACCCTTGATGGAGCCTTCCACGAAGCACTCCACCTCTTTGGGCTTGCCGTCCACGGTGGCAGCCATGGCCTCAATGGTGGTGGCATAGGTGGTGTAACCCTGATCGGCGATGAGGAAGACGTTGGGCTTAAAACCACCCTCTTTCTCCACCAGATAGGGCTCGGAGGACAGATAGCCCTGCATGCCCTTATTGGTATCGGCCAGGAACGGGGCGGGGTTAAACGTGTATGGCTCCCGCTGGGCGGCGGTGAAACCGTGATCGGCAATCATCCACTGGTAGTAGGATTGAAAACCATTGTCGCCGATGAGCAGCGTTTTGGCTTTTAGATCCTCCCAGGTCTTCACATCGGGATGGGCCAAAATCACCTGCGGGTGTTTTTGGAATGTGGCGGCCACCACTTTCACCGGAATGCCCTGCTCAATGGCGTTGAACGCCTGAAGCATGTCGCCGCCCATGTGATAGTCAATCTTGCCGGCCAACAGCAGCGCCCGGTTGTTCACCTGGGGACCGCCGGAAACAATCGTCACATCCAAACCACAAGCGGCATAGGTACCGTCTGCCACAGACTGATAAAAGCCGCCGTGCTCCGCCTGCGCCAGCCAGTTGGTGCCAAAGGTCACCTTGGTTGCTGCCATGGCCGACGATGCGGCAAGCAGTGTGGAAGCGGTCAGAGCAGTTGCGAAAAGTTTAAGCATGGGAGGGCCTCAATCGGAGTTCGATCATGCAGGCGCAGCGCCTGCGGGTGATGAAAAGCCCCTCAACACTTCCTCTTAGCGCCGAACGGGGCCATTGGTCACATGGCATATCGACAAGCACCGCTTGTCAACGGTAAATTGCCTAAATTTAAGTCAAAAGACACGCATGCCCACATTTTGGGCAGCGCGCTAAGCCGGTGGCAGATTTCTAGGCAGATTTGGAGGGCGTTTTGATGAGTCATGCACAGGAGCAAGGTGACGGTTCAACGGAAACGCTGATCGTCAAAGCGCTCACGCCCCCCACCATCGCGCCGCCTTTCGCCCGTTATTCCCACGGCGTGGCGGCGGAAAACGCTGCGAAACTGGTCACCGTGTCCGGCCAGTTGGGCATGGCTTTGGATGGCACAATTCCTGGCGACGTGGAGGCGCAAGCTGACATTTGCTTTGCCAATTGCGATGCCGTTTTAGCCGAAGCGGGCCTAACCCGCGCAAATGTGGTCCATGTCCGCGCCTTCGTCACAGATCGGGCATATATGTCCGGTTATATGAAAGCGCGAGACAGTTGGATGGCCCAGATTAATCCGCCACCCGCTTCCACATTGATGATCGTCAGCGGCTTCACGAAGCCGGAATTCAAGGTGGAGATTGAAGTCCTAGCGATGTCCTAAGCGTTGCCGCCCCGGTGGGCCCAGCCGGTGGTGCGTTGTTCCACCCACGCCATCACCGCATACATGGCGATGCCCTCCACAGCCAGCATGACCAATCCGGCAAAAACCAAAGGCACGTTGAACTGGGATTGGGCGGCCAGCATGAGATGACCGAGACCACTATTGGCCGCGATGGTTTCAGAAATCACCGACCCCACAAAAGCCAGCGTGATCGCCACTTTCAGCGATCCGAAAAAATAGGGCATGGAGCGGGGGATGCCCACTTTCCACATGACATCGAACTTGGAGGCGCCCAGCGCCCGCAACACGTCTTCCGATTCCGGTTCGATGGTGGCAAGACCTGTGGCAACATTCACCACGATGGGAAAGAAGGCGATGAGAAACGCTGTCACCACGGCAGGGCCCGTGCCAATACCCATCCAGATCACCAAAATGGGCACGACAGCCACTTTGGGGATGGCGTTGAAGCCGATCATCAGCGGGTAAAGCCCTGCATAAACCGCTTTGGACCAGCCAATGGCGAGACCAAGCGCCAGGCCAAAGATGATGGCCAAACCGAAGCCCAACAGCGTTGTGTAAAGCGTTTGCAGGGAGTTGGACCAGATGGCGGGCCAATATTTGACGATGGCCTCAAAAATCACGCTGGGGGCGGGCAGGATGAATTGCGCCACATCCAACATGCGCACCGCCAATTCCCAAAACAGCAGAAACCCCAGCGTTACCAGCCACGGCATGGCCGCCAGCAGGAGAGGGGAGACGCCCGCTTGGGCGCGGGCGGCGGCAACGGCTTGTTCGTCCGGCTCGTCGGAGAGTGTCAGATCGCTCATGCCCCCACCTTCACGCGGGCTTCCGCGATATGCTCCCGCAATTCCGACACCACATCGGAAAAACTGCGTTCATACATAATGTCCAAGTCGCGGGGACGGGCAAAATCCACCTGCCTGTCAACGATCACCTTGCCAGGCCGGGCGGACATGACCAGCACCCGGTCGGCCAGAAACACCGCTTCGCGCAAATCATGGGTCACCAGCACGATGGTCACATCCGTATTGGCGTGAATATCGCGGATGACGCACCAAAGCTCTTCGCGGGTGAAGGCATCTAGCGCACCAAACGGCTCATCCAGCATCAAAAGCGCCGGTTCGTGGATCAGCGCCCGGCATAGATTGGCCCGTTGCTGCATGCCGCCGGACAATTGCCAAGGGTATTTATCGCCAAACCCCTCAAGCCCCACCAATTTCAAAAGCCGCTCAGCTTTCTCAACATACTCCGCCTTGTGGGTGCGAAGCCGTGTCCGGTGGGGCTTTACGATTTCCAGAGGCAACAAGACATTGTCCAGCGTAGTGCGCCACGGCAGCATTGTGGGATTTTGGAAAGCCATGCCTACGATCGAAACGGGCTTAGTCACTCGCTCGCCCGCCACCAAGATGGCACCGGCCTCCGGAATGTGGAGGCCGGTCACCAGTTTCATCAGTGTGGATTTGCCACAGCCGGAGGGGCCGACGACGGCGACAAACTCGCCCTTGTCCACCGCCATGGTGAGCCCTGCCACCGCTTTGGTGCCTGTGCCGCTCCCATGGCCCCCATAGGTCATGTCCACGCGATCCAGCGTGACGAGTGCGTCGCTCATGACTGCCCCCTCAAGCTAGGGCCGGAAGGCTACTTCAGCATCCTGTCTTCTTTGGCAGGAAGATATTGAGCATCGAACAGGCGTTCTGCCGTCACATTGCCTTTCAGGCCCATGGACGTGCCCAACTGTTCCAGCGAGGCTTTCATGCGCGCCGCATCAATGGTGCCCATGCCGTTTTCCTGCACGAAGGGCGTGTTGATGTTCATGGAAATGGCCATACCCAAACGCTCCGCCTCGATGGCAGGATCGAGAATTTGGTTGCGCTTAATAACGGCGGCCACACCTTCTTCAGGCTTGGCCACAGCATCCTTAAAGCCCTTGGCCAGCGCCTTCAAAAAGCCCTTCACGGCATCGGGGTTCTTCTCGGCAAAATCCGTGTTGACCATGATGGCATTGCCATAAAGGTCCAGCCCGTTTTCAGACATCATGATGGGCACGATGTCGTCCGCATCCACGCCATTGGCTTTCAGGTTCAGCACGGAGGAAAAGGCGAAGCCAAAAATAGCATCCACCTTGCCCTGGGCCAGCATGGGCTCGCGCACTGGGAAACCCACAGATTCAATCTTGATGGCGCTGTCGTCAATGTTGGCGGCCTGCTTAAACGCGGTCCATTGGCCAAAAGCGGCATCCGGCGGCGGTGCCCCCAGCGTCTTGCCTTCCAGCGATTTCGGGTCCGTCGTAATGCCTTGAGACTTGCGCCCGATCACAGCGAAGGGCGGTTGATCGTAAACCACCATCACGGCCTTCACCTTGGCCGCCGTGTCTTCATCTAAAAATTTGGCCAGCGCGTTAATGTCCCCAAAACCCATGTCATAGGTGCCGGTGGCCACGCGGGGGATGGATTCGCGCGAACCAGCGCCGGAGTCGATGGTCACATCCAGCCCTTCGGCTTTGAAATACCCCTTGTCCAGCGCCAGGAAAAAGCCCGCCGACGGCCCTTCAAATTTCCAATCAAGGGTAAATTTCACCGGCATGTCAGCGGCGAAGGCGGAGGACATTGAGCCGAGGGCCACAGCGCCCGCAAGAGCGGCTGTTTTCAGCGAGAATGTGCGGCGAGAGATCATGAACAATTCCTTCAAATGGTCTGGCGGACAGGTTCCGGCAAATTGGGACGCACACCATATCCATGGAGCGCTAGTGAGAAAGCGTAGCCACCCCACGGCGGTGGAGCAAGCTAAGGCTGGGGCTGTGGAAAGGTGCCCTGATGCCTATTCAGCACCGTGGTGTTGCGCCCGACGCACCGACAGGCGGGGCACCACACTCAACGGTTGAAAAGGCCCGCATATTGCTCCCGCAAAACGTTCTTTTGCACCTTGCCCATGGTGTTGCGGGGCAGTTCATTCACCAAAAAAACCTGTCGGGGATGTTTGAAGCGGGCCAAGTGTTCGGCGCCGTATTCAATGACATCTTCCGCTTTTAGCCTCTTATCAGTTAGCACCACCACCGCTACCACAGCCTCGCCCAAATCCGGGTGGGGCACGCCGATGACCGCGCTTTCCAACACGCCATCTATGCTGTCGATCACCGTCTCCACCTCTTTGGGGTAAATGTTGTAGCCGCCCGCAATAATCAGATCCTTACCGCGACCCACGATGTGAACGTAACCGTCCTCATCCACCCGCCCCAGATCGCCGGTGATGAAAAAGCCATCGTCGCGAAACTCCTCCGCGGTCTTTTCAGGCATGTTCCAATAGCCTTGAAACACGTTGGGCCCTTTTACTTCCAAAACCCCAATTTCCCCGTTGGGAACCGCCTCGCCTGTCTCCGCATCCATCACGCGCAAATCCACGCCGGGCAGGGGAAAACCCACCGTGCCGGCCCGCCGTTCCCCGTCATAGGGGTTGGAGGTGTTCATATTGGTTTCCGTCATGCCATAGCGCTCCAAAATGCGCTGGCCCGTGCGCTGTTCAAACGCGCGGTGAGTCTCCGCCAAAAGCGGCGCACTGCCGGAAACGAACAGGCGCATGGAGGCGGCCAGTTCTCGCGTAAAGCGCTCATCATCCAGCAAACGGGTATAGAAGGTGGGCACGCCCATGAGCGCCGTCCCATCCGGCATGTGCTGGATGATCGTATCCAGCTCAAATTTGACCATAAAGATCAGCCGACACCCGGCCAGCAGCGCCACATTGGTGGCCACAAACAGCCCGTGGGTGTGGAAGATGGGGAGCGCGTGCAGCAGCACATCGTCTTTGGTAAAACGCCAGCATTCCACCAGCGTCTGGCTGTTGGAGAGCAAATTTCCGTGGCTCAACATGGCCCCTTTGGAGCGGCCCGTGGTGCCTGAAGTGTAAAGGATGGCGGCCAGATCATCTGCGCCCTGTGGCACATTTTCAAATGTATGCGCTTCGCCATGGTCCACCAGTAGTGAGCCATAGCCCCCTTCTTCGTCCAGCCAAACGCCCATGGTTTCCAGCGCCAAGCCATCGGTAGCGAGATCAGCAAACTCATCCAACCGCGCCGGATCGCACACGAAAAGGCGCGGGGCAGCATCCCCAATAAAGTAAGCCACTTCCGCCCGGGTGTATGCCGTATTCAGGGGTAAAAACACGGCCCCGCAGCGCACTGTGGCCAGATAGAGCATCACGGCTTCCATGGATTTGGGCACCTGCACCGCCACCCGATCCCCCGGCTCCACGCCTAGATTGACCAACTTATGGGCGAAGCGGGCGGAGACGGACTGGACGTGCTCATAGGTATAGTAACGCGGCTTCACCCCCTCCACCGGGGGCACGATGGTGGCAAAAGCGCTTGCCTCGTCTTGATGCCCCACGAGCGCATCAAACAGATAATTGGTCATGAAATCTCTCCACCCCGGCTCCTGTGCGCTTGGTATCATAGACCAAGCCATGGAGTTCGCGAACCGGCAGACGAGGCAAGGGCGCCATCAACCACAGCAAGATTTCTAACCCTGCCCGTGGAACGATGCTGATCGGGAGCCATTGTCCATTCAGGCAGGCATTTCTCTCTCTGGCCTGTCGTTTGAAAGGCACCTCCCATGGCAAATACATCTTTCCCAAAGGCGATTTTGTTCGGCTCCATCGGCACATTGATCGAAACATCTGAAATGCAACGCGCTGCGTTCAATAAGGCTTTTGACGAAGCTGGTTTGGACTGGCATTGGGATGCGCAATCCTATCGTGATACTCTCGCCAGCAGCGGTGGGCTGGCCCGAATTGAAACCTATGCTCAGTCCCGGTCCGAGACGGTGGATGCCGTTTGGGTTCACCAGCTGAAGACCCATTATTTCACCCAAGCCTTGAAAAGCAGCAACGCCACGCCCCGCGCGGGTGTTCTGGACGTTATGAAATACGCCTATGACAAGGGTATTGATCTTGCCTTTGTCACCTCCACCAGTCGCGCCAATGTGGACGGTGTGTTTACGGCTCTGGGTAACACTATCGCGGAAAATGATTTCAAATTTGTGGGGGATGCCAGCATGGTCTCCACCAATAAGCCCAGCCCCGACATCTATTTTGAGGCGCTCAAACGCTTGGGTTACAAGGCACCTGAAGTGGTGACCATTGAAGACTCCGAACCCAGCATGATTGCGGCAGTGGATGCAGGTATCCCCTGCATTGCTTTTCCCGGTGAGAACACGACCCACCACAATTACGCGAAGGCCAGCAGTGTTCTCACCCATTTGACGCCCGAAGCTATCAAGGAAATCGAACCCGTACCTCTGAGCCCTGAGCTTGCCTAGATAGACTGCTTCTGCCTTGTGCAGCTTTCCCAGTTTGGTCAGGGTGGCGCCATGCCGACCCTGACCACTATAGAAACCTTCGTCCATGTGGCGCAGGAATTGAGTTTTACCAAAGCGGCCAACCTTTTGCAGGTTTCCCGCACCATCGCCTCCAAACGTATCGCCGATTTGGAGGCTGAACTGGGCATTCGCCTGTTCGACCGAACCACCCGTTCCGTGCAACTCACCGAGGCAGGCGCGCTTTATCTCACCCGCGCTGAAGCGGCACTGGAAACGCTTCAATTGGCCGGAGAAGAAGCCTCCCAGCTTTCCCAAACCCCCAAAGGCAAATTGCGGGTTACAGCACCGCTCACCTTTGGTGCCCGCCATTTGGGCGAGCCGCTGACCGCTTTCCACACCCGCTTTCCCCATGTGGACGTGGATCTGTTCCTGTCCGACCGGCACATGGACCTGATTGAAGACGGCTATGATGTGGCGCTACGGATCGGAATTTTGAAAGATTCCACCCTGATCGCCCGAAAGCTGTGCACCATGCGGCGCATCCTGTGCGCTTCGCCTGCTTACCTGGCGGAACATGGCACGCCGCAGCAGCCGGAGGATTTGCGCCATCACAAATGTTTGGGCTACCGTTTTTCCAGCGAAGGCAGCGATTGGCACCTGCTCAATGTGCAGCAGCCCAAAGATGTGACCGTGGTGCGCGTGAACGCAGCGTTGCGCACCAATAATGGTGATGTGAACCTGCAATTTGCGCAAAAAGGCTTGGGCATCACCAGCCTGCCGGATTTTATCGTCTCCGAAAGCATACGGGCAGGGCACCTTGTGCCAGTGCTGCCCGCCTATCAGCCGGAACCCCTGGCGCTGCATGTGGTTTTCCCGCCCGGCCGACACCAGCCCCACAAGACGCGCGTGTTTGTGGACCACATGGCCGAGTGGTTTCGCAAACATCCCAAATTCTAGGAGGCATCTGCCGCCGTCCGATTGTTCACTCCAGGTTGACAATCTTGTGACGGAGCGCCTCTCGATAGCGGGCGGGATTGGCCTTAATTTACACCCATCGGCAACCAATGCCGATGCTGGTGGTTATACCGCCATTCTCCTTTTTGCTACTCTCAAGGATATTCTCATGTTTGCCCGTCTTCGCACCATCGCAGCTGGCACCGCTCTTGCTGCTTCGCTCATCACCGCCCCTGCTTTTGCCGCTGACAGCTACAAGTTTGACCCCAGCCACGCCCAAATCCTCTTTTCCTATGACCATATTGGCTTCTCCACCACTTACGGCCTGTTTTCCGGCTTCACCGGCACGGCCACCATCGACAAAGACAATCTCGCCAACTCGTCCGTGCAGTTGGAAATGAAAGCCACCGACATGTTCACCGGCTGGGAAGCACGGGAAGGGCATTTTATGTCCGCAGATTTCTTCAATGCTGCGGAAAACCCATTAGTAACGTTCACCTCCACCAAAGTGGAGCCCACCGGCGAAAACACGGCCAAGATTACGGGTAATCTGACCATGGCTGGCCAATCCAAAGAGATCGTGTTGGACGCGAAACTCAATAAAATCGGCAAAAACCCCATCAACCAGAAAGACTGGGCGGGCTTCAACGCCACCACGACGCTTAAGCGTTCTGACTTCGGCGTTGGTAAATTTGCGCCCGCCGTTTCTGACGAGGTGAATGTGGTGATTTCCGTCGAACTGGAAAAAACCTCCTAAGTGTAAAATTATGATCGGCCCGCATGGGACCATGCGGGCCGGTTTCACATCTGGAGCACAGCCATGCGGCTCACCAATACATCGCTGACCTATGGCCTGATCCACCAAATGTTCCACTGGGCGACGGCAGTG
The DNA here is from genome assembly GCA_039198355.1 of Pseudomonadota bacterium. Classification (GTDB taxonomy): domain Bacteria; phylum Pseudomonadota; class Alphaproteobacteria; order Rhizobiales; family Rhizobiaceae; genus Pseudahrensia. The sequence continues at coordinate 25,546 of JBCCTO010000032.1, read as the reverse complement.
CTCATCATCAGCCTGTTTGCCATTGCCAAATATATGGACTGGCTGCCCACCAATTCGGCCGAAGAAGTGTCCGAAAAAGTCTGGTGGTACTCGCTGCACAAAACCGTGGGCATTACCCTGTTTGCGGTCGCCATTGGCCGCGTTGTCTGGACCCTAATCCAGCCCCATCCGAAATTGCTGAACGATGGTTTGGAGGCTTTTGCTGCGCGTACCGTTCACTGGCTCCTATACGGCAGCATCATTGCCATGCCTATGTTGGGCTGGCTGCACCACGCGGCATCAGAAGGCTATGCTCCCATCTGGTGGCCGTTTGGGCAAAATCTGCCTTTCATTCCAAAGGACGTGGCCCTGTCCGCTTTTTTCGGTAACGCCCACCACCACATGGGTTTTGTGCTCGTCGGCGCGATCCTGCTCCACATTGCCGGAGCCATCAAACACGCTGTTATCGACAAAGACGCAACGCTCCAGCGCATGGTGCCTGGGGCCAATCTGCCCATGCAGAGCGCCCTTGCTGCCAGCGTACCGAGCATTCCTGGCACCAAGACCGTACCCGCAGCACTGGCCGGGGTCGTTTTCCTGACCGTTTTTGGCGTGACCGCCATTCTCTACAGCCCCTTGAAAACAGCCCCTGTGGTGGCCGCAGAGCCAGCGACGGTTTCCAAAGGCGGTTGGGTGATCGATCAGGCAAAGAGCACGCTCGCCATTGAAATCACACAACTGGGCGCGCCGGTTCGTGGTGCTTTTCAAAACTGGTCAGCGGATGTGGTTTTCGATCCTGAAAATCCGGAAGCGGCCACCATCACCGCCACCATAGACATGGCATCGCTCTCCATCGGCGATGTGAGCGAGCGGGCACGTTCGGCCGAATTCCTCGATGCCCCCCAGTTTCCCACAGCCACGTTCAAAGCTGAAACTGTCGCGAAAACGGACGCTGGATTTGAAGCCGACGGCACACTCACTTTGGCTGGCATTGAGCAACCCCTCAAATTGCCTTTTACCTTTCGGGAAGAGAACGGGCGCGCTTTTGTGACAGCCGAGGCAGCGCTGGCCCGGCTGGATTTTCAAGTGGGCAAAACCTTCCCCGACAGTTCAAGCGTCGGCGAAACGGTGAAGGTTCTCATTACGTTGGAAGCAACGCGAAGCGAATAAAGCGCTTCTCGTTTAGTCAGATTCAAGAAGAGCCATGAAATGCGCAGATTTGGCGCAATTCATGGCTCCAATGAAACGAGATACGCTGTAGTCACACGACTTTCACTTCCAATTCTGCCACGCCTTCCAATCGGGCAAGCATAACGTCGCCACGCTGCACCGGCCCCACACCGGCGGGTGTGCCGGTCATTATCACATCCCCCGCAGCGAGCCGGTAATAGCAGGACAGATAAGCGATCATTTCCGGCACTTTCCAGATCATCTGGTTTGTGTTGCCGGTTTGGCGGCTTTCGCCATTCACGTTCAGACTGATCTCTGCATTGTCGGGATGCCCGCATTGCTGCACCGGCACAAGGCTGCTCACGGGAGCGGAATGCTCAAAGGCTTTGCCGATTTCCCAAGGCCGTCGTGCCTGTTTCATGGCGCTTTGCAAATCCCGCCGCGTCATGTCAAGGCCAATGGCATATCCGAAAACGTGGTCAAGCGCGTCTTCCACGGCAATGTCCGTGCCGCCCGATTTCAGCGCCACCACCATCTCCACCTCATGGTGAACATCTTCCGATTGGGATGGATAGGGAAAGCGCCCGTTTTGCACCAGATTGTCCGGGTTTTTCTGAAAGAAAAATGGCTCCTCCCGGTCTGGATTGCCCCCCATTTCTATGGAGTGGGCTGCGTAATTGCGCCCGATGCAATAGACCCGGCGCACGGGAAAAACCGCTTTTTCACCTTCAATGGTGAGGCAAGTGACAGCCGGGGGCTCAAATTCATATTGTGTCATAAATTGGCTTCCTGCCGATGCGCTCTGAATGCGTTAACACGCGCTTTTAAGGCTCTTGAACAAACTGCGCCATGACGATTGCCCGACCTGATGCACAGGTAATTTTCATCGGCCCGGTGGCGACATTGGACAAGGTCAAACCACTGCCCGCTGATACGGTGACGGCATCCAATGGCCATTTTGCGTGGGCTATGGAAACACCCGTCAGCCTATCCAGCGCAAGTATGGAAAAGACTGTGCCAACAGGCCAATCCGGCTGGAGCGTGCCGTTCAAAACCACTGCCTCTTCCGCACCGCTGGTCAAAATCACCGGGCAGGGCAGGTGGGGTGCGGACAGAAGATGGGCGCTCACATGGTCTGTGCGCCCGCCAAATGCGCCCACAAGCACCAGGTCCGTGGCCCCTTTTTCCAAAGCCAGAGCGATGGCCAATTCCCCATCCGTCATATCCTTCTCCGCCGCGTAGGCGTGGCGGGTGAGGGCGCCATAGCGCTGCTGCAAGGCCGTGGAGGAGGAATCAAAGTCCCCCACCCAGTCTGTCAGATGCTCCTCAATGCCCAACGCGGCCGCATGGCGAATGCCCCCGTCAGCGGCAATAACGGGACAGTTTTGGACCTGCCGTCCCAATCGAGCTGTGGGCATCACATCGCCCCCAAGCACCACCACCATCCGGGTCAAAGGGAATGCTCCACCAAGCGATGGTTGTCCATGACCATCAGGCGGTCAGCAATCATCTGCGCATCCTGCCGGTCATGGGTCACCATCAGCACGCATCGTCTGTGATCTTCCGCCATGGCTTTGACCAGCGGCAACATGCGGTGGCGGGTGTCATCATCGAGGCCGGTGAAGGGTTCATCCAGCAAAAGAAAGGGCTGTTCCCGCACCAGTGAGCGGGCCAGGGCCACGCGCTGTTGTTGCCCGCCGGAAAGGGTCTGGGCCTTTTGCTCGCCTTTGCCGGCCATGCCCACCTGCTCCAAAGCCTTTTCGATGCGGTCTGGATCATGTTTTCCTTTCGGCAGCCCCAGCGCTACGTTGGCATTGGCTGACAGATGCCCAAACACATTGTCCCTTTGAAAGAGGATCGTGCAGGGCCGCTGCTCCGGTGGCTTGTTTTGAAACGCCTTCCCCTCCCAGAGCATTTGACCCGATAGGGGCATTAAAAAGCCGGATAGCAGGTCCAAAAGCGTGGACTTCCCGCTGCCTGAGGCTCCCATGAGCGCGATAACCTCACCCGGTTTAGCCGTGAGATGAAAATGGTATTCCTCTTCGCTGCCTTCATGGGCAAAGCGCACATTCTCAACGCTGAGCATAGCCACCCCTTTGGAAGCGCGCGGCCCACAGATAAACCGTCAACGTGAGCACCAGCATGATGAGCGCCACCCCCGCAGCATCATCGGTGCGGTAGGACCCCATTTTTTGGTAGAGATACCAGGGCAGGGTAGCAAAATCCTGCGAACCGAACAGGGCAATGACCCCCAGATCGCCCAGCGACAAACAAAAAGAGAGTGCAAGCACCATGCCCACATCGTGGCGCAAAAGCGGCCATTCCACCAGCCGCCACCGCTGCCACCCGGAAAGGCCCAAGGAAAAAGCCAGCTGGTCGTGCCGCGCCCCAATCTTTTCCAGAGCCGGGCCGAAAATGGCCAAGGCAAAGGGCAGCGCCATCAGCAAATTGGCCACTAGCAAAGCCACACTGGCCCACAGCGTCAGCCCGCCCGGCAGTTGCCGCGCTAACAGGAAAAAGCCAAGGCTCAAAACCAAGGCGGGAAAGGCGAGATAGAGCAAAGCGGAAAAACTGAGCAGAGAAGCCACGGCGGACGCTCCTTTCCGTGCTCCCAGTCGGTTCGGCAAAACCAAATCCCGCCGTGCCGCGGCCAGAAGCAGCGCCACACCCGTTGCCAAAAGGGCCGATAGGCTTGCCAGAAGGAGCGATGTTATCAACGCCTGCTGAAAACTGCGCTCCTGCACAAGTCTGGTAAAATCCGCCCCGATCCCATCCACCACGATGGCCAGAAGCGGTGTCACAAACACGGCCGCTCCAAAAGTAATCAAGCTCCACTGCAGGGCCCGTGCTGCCCGGCTATCCGGCCACGCAAAACGCCAAGGGTTCGTGGCAACAACCGTATCCACTACGCGAAACCGCGAACTCAACGTCACCAGCACGGCGCAGACCAGCAATTGCAAAAGGGCTAAATCCAGCGCACGCGCCAAATCGAAATCCAGCTTGACGGCTTCGAAAATGGCCACTTCCAGCGTGTTATACCGGGGCGAACCGCCCAGCAGCAGCACGATGGCAAACGACGTGAAGCAGAGAAGAAAAATCGTGGTGGCCAGGGGCGCAATACTGCCCCGCACAGCGGGCCATTCAATCAAGCGAAACCGTTGCCATGCCGAAAGCCCCAGTGATCGCACCAGCTTGCGCCGCTCCGCCGGTATGGCCTCCAAACGCCCCAGCAGCGTTTGCACGCAAAACGACCCGTTGAGATAGGCATGGGCCAGCAAAATGCCGCCCAGCCCGTATATGGAAAAGGGCAGACCCACGCCAAACAGGGTTTCGCTGCCGCTGGCCAGCCAGCCTCGCCTTCCCAGCACGGTTATCAGCCCCAAAACGACCACCAGTGTGGGCATCACCAGCGCTGATGAAAACAAAGCCACCAACAGGCTGCGCCCGAAAAACCGACGTTGATGGCTCAAGGCCCACGCTAACGCCAAGCCCACGGTGAGGGCGAGAATCGTCGAGAGAGCAGCCTGAAAAAATGTGAAGCGCAGCAGCGCCCAGTCTCGCCCGCCAAGGGAGGCGAACAGGGTCGCTTCACCGCCGGACAGCCCTGCGATTTGCCACAGGAGAGTGCAAACCAAAGCCAGCAGCAGCGCCGCGCATGTCAGGCCGGGCAGGGCTGAGGGCAGGAAGCGAGAGAGGGTCAAATGAAGAAGGAAGGGAGCGCCCGTGGAATAGGCCAAAAGCGCTCCCGGCAAGTTTTATTGGTTCAGCGCAGCCAGCCAATCGTCAATCAGACCCTTGCGCTTCTCTTCCACCGCCGTGCCCTCCAAAAGCAGCGTTTTGGAAGGAACGTGCAGGGTCTCAAACCCTTTGGGCAGGCCCGCCGCCGTTTTGGTGGCGGGATAGGTCCAATTGGTGGTGGGGATGATGTCTTGGAACGTGTCGGACAGGGTGAAGGCCATGAATTGCTTGGCCAGGTCCATGTTCTTAGTGCTCTTCACAATGGCCGAAACCTCCACCTGCGCATAATGCCCCTCTTCGAAGGCGGCGGCCTTATACTGATCCTTCTCCTCGGCAATCAGGTGATAGGCGGGGGAGGTGGTGTAGGACAGAACCATGTCCGCCTCACCTTTCAGGAACAGCCCATAGGCCTCCGACCATCCCTTGGTGACGGTGACGATATTGGGCTGGATGGACTTCCAATAGTCCGCCGCTTTATCACCATAGACGGAATGCACCCACAGCAGCAGGCCAAGGCCAGGCGTGGAGGAGCGGGGGTCTTGAATGACGATTTTGAAATCATCTCCCTTGGCTTTCAGCTCTTCAAAAGAGCCGGGCGCATCTTTCACCTTAGTGCTGTCATAGACGAACGAGAAATAGGCATAGTCAAAAGGCAGGAAGGTCTTGTCCGTCCACTCAACGGGGATGGAAAGGTTGTCCGGTGTCTCCACACCGTGCTCGGCAAACAGCCCCGTAGCGCGGGCCGCTTCTGTGATGTTGGTATCAAGACCCAAAACCACATCCGCTTTTGTGTCAGCTCCCTCCAACTGCACCTTGCGCAACGCGCCAATGGCGCTGTCTGTGGCCACAAAAGTGAGCGTGCAATCGCACTCCTTTTCAAAAGCCTCTTTCACCTTGGGAGCAGGCCCCCAATCGGCAGCGAAGCTGTCATAGGTGTAGACCGTCAGTTCCGGCTTATCGGCGGCAAAGACGGCACTGGCAGTTAACGCCGTCGCCCCAAACAGGGCAGCGCTCAAAAGGGTGGATAATTTGGTCATGGAAAGCTCCCGGCTTGTGAGGGCGGGAGAAGAAAAACCATGCGCAAGCTTTGCCCACCGATGGCTCTTCTTTCTTCCTCCGCCAAAATTACTTGGGTCAGGTTCAATGGGTATTTCTCAGCTTCGAGACCGAAGCACCCCAGAAAGATGCCGCAAATTAGGCTTCAAGCGCCCTGCAATCAAGGGACTTTGTGAAGAGTGGCGTTAGCGCAAGAAGCTGCCTAGTTTCACATGCCGATTGACATCCTTGTACAGCAAATAGCGGAACGGTTCGTCCCCCGCTGCATAGCAGGCCTGGGGGCAAAAGGCGCGCAGCCACATGAAGTCACCGGCCTCTACCTCAATCCAGTCCTGATTGAGCCGGTAGGTGCCTTTGCCCTGCAAAACAAATATACCATGCTCCATCACATGGGTTTCAGGAAAAGGGATCACCGCGCCGGGCTGGAAGGTGACGATGTTCACATGCATGTCGTGGCGCATGTCTTCAATGTCTACAAACCGCGTGGTGGCCCAGCGGCCATCCGTATCGGCCATGGGAACGGGGATGATGTCATCATCATGGGTGACGAAGCTCTCCGGGCTGTCGAGACCGTCCACCGGCTCATACAGTTTGCGCAGCCAGTGAAAGCAGGCCTTCTCGCCAAAGGGGTTGGAAAGCGCCCACGGTTCGCCCGGTGCAATGAAAACATAAGAGCCGGGGCGCAGAATATGGCTGTCACCCCCAAGTTCCAGTGTTGGACTGCCGCCCGTAACAAACAAGACCGATTCCACGCCCAGTGTCGTGTCCGGTCGGGAAGAACCGCCCCCCGGCTCCACCTCCACAATGTATTGGGAAAAGGTTTCTGCCAGGCCAGAAAGGGGGCGGGCGATCACCCAGGCGCGGGTGCGGTCCCAATGGGGCAGATAGCTCACCACAATATCGCACATGGTATTGCCCGGCATAAAGGCATAGGCGTGGGTGAAACTGGCGCGCATATCCATGCGCTCCGTCTGCTTGGGCAGGCCCCCCTTGGTCACATGATAGCTACGCTGGCTCATGGCAGCAGGTCCTTCAGCCGCAGCAGGGCGATTTTCTCCACCTGGGCGCAGGCCGTGGTGAATTCTTCCGCCCGCGTATTATCGAGGCGGGATTGGAAAGCGCCCAAGATTTCCGCTTTCTGGAGGCCTTTGACCGCAATGATAAAGGGAAAGCCGAACTTTTCCGTATAGGCTGAATTGAGCGTGGAAAACGTGGCCCGCTCTTCGTCCGTGAGCGCATCGAGCCCAGCGCTAGCCTGTTCAGCCGTTGATTCCGCCGTCAGCCGCTTGGCTGCCGCCAGTTTGCCTGCCAAATCCGGGTGAGCGTGCAAAACACCCAAACGCTCATCTTCGCTTGCCAACCGAAACTGAATACGCATGGCATGGTGCAGTCCTTGCGCCGTGTCATTGGCAGCCCCCAATCCGGCTTCATATGCCCGCTGCGCAATCCAGGGCGAGTGTTCAAACACGCCGCCAAATTGGCTCACGAAAGCGGCCTCATCCATGGTTGAGGGTAGAACATCTTGGCGTTGAGGCTTGTGGTGTTCATGCCAGTGGGCCGAAATTTGCGCCCGCGTGGCAAACCAAACATCACTGTGGCCGCGCGCATAGTCCAAAAACCGTTTGAGTGCTGCAAACCGCCCCGGTCGACCCACCAATCGGCAGTGGAGGCCAATATTCATCAGTTTGGGCTGGCCCGCCGCGCCTTCTGCGTAAAGCGTGTCAAACGTATCGCGCAGATAGGCTTCAAACTGGTCACCCGCATTAAATCCCTGGGGCGTGGCGAAGCGCATATCGTTGCAATCCAGCGTGTAGGGGATGATGAGCTGCTCGCGGCCCTTATGGGCGCGCCAATAGGGTAGATCATCATCATAAGCATCGGAGATGTAGTCAAAGCCGCCTTCCTCGCTGACCAAATTCACAGTCCGCGCCGAACAACGCCCCAGATACCACCCCCGCGGCCGCCAACCCGTCACCGCTTTATGCAGCCGGATGGTCTCGTCGATCATGGCCTTTTCTTCATCCCGGGTGAAATCCTTAAACTCCACCCATTTCAACCCGTGGGAGGCGATCTCCCAACCCGCCTCCTGCATGGCAGCCACCTGTTGCGGTGCCCGTTGTAGGGCTGTGGCAACGCCATAAACAGTCACCGGCGTGTTCGTTTGCGTGAATAATCGGTGCAGCCGCCAGAAGCCGGCCCGTGCGCCGTACTCATAGATGGATTCCATATTCCAGTGCCGCTGGCCGGGCCATGGCTGCGCGCCCACAATTTCTGACAGAAAGGCTTCAGAGGCCGCATCCCCGTGCAGAAGATTATTCTCTCCCCCCTCTTCATAGTTCACCACAAAGTTCACGGCGATCCGCGCACCATTGGGCCAGACGTTAGCGGGGATATGTTGTCCATAGCCAAGCATATTGCGTGGATAGGGCATTGGGGGTTCGCCTTTGGAAAATCGTCTTGAGTGTCAGGGTGCGACACTCCTGTCTCTATAGGCAAGGCGTGTATAAACCACTAGTCTGTCCCGAACCCTTTTTGTGACGATGAGATGACCATGCCCGACAAAGGCTTTCTCACCACCCATGTGCTCGACACAGCCCGCGGCTGCCCCGCTGCTGGCGTGAAAATTGAGCTCTATCGCATAGCTGAAAGCGCGCGCACCAAACTCAACGAAGCCGTCACCAATGCGGATGGGCGAACCGACAGCCCCATTCTTGCGCAGGACCAATTTGACCAAGGGCAATATGAGCTGACTTTTTTCGCCGGTGATTATCTGCGCGCCAACGGCTTGGAGCAGGCAGTTGACACGCTGTTCCTCGACCAAGTGCCCATTCGCTTTGGCGTGAATGATGCGACGGCCCACTATCATGTGCCGCTGCTGCTTTCTCCCTTCGGCTATTCCACATATCGGGGAAGCTAAGCGCCTATGTATTACGACTTCGCCATCATGTGGGACTGGCTGGCGTTTGCAGTGCGCTGGCTGCATATCATCACGGCCATGGCGTGGATTGGCGCGAGCTTTTATTTCATCGCGCTAGATTTGATGCTGAAGCCGGCCCCAGATATGCCCAAAGGTGCGTCTGGCGAAGAGTGGGAGGTCCACGGCGGCGGGTTCTACCACACCACCAAATATATGGTGGCCCCGGACCGTTTGCCCGAGCACCTCACCTGGCACAAATGGCAAAGCTACATTACCTGGGTGTCCGGTGCAGCCCTGTTGGCAATCGTTTATTGGGCGGGTGCGGAACTGTTCCTCATCGACCGCAATGTGGCCGATATTTCCACCCCCACGGCAATCGCCATTTCAGCAGGCTCCTTGGCGCTGGGCTGGGTGATCTACGACCTGCTATGCAAATCTTCCATCGGGGAAGATAATAATCGCCTGATGGTGTTGTTGTTCGTGCTGCTGGTGGCCATGGGTTGGGCCTATACGCAGGTGTTTACGGGCCGGGCCGCGTTCCTCCATCTCGGCGCGTTCACCGCCACCATCATGACGGGCAATGTCTTTTTCATCATCATGCCCAACCAGCGCATCGTGGTGGCGGATTTAAAGGCGGGCCGCACGCCGGACGCGAAATATGGCAAGATCGCCAAACAGCGCTCCACCCATAACAACTACCTCACCCTACCGGTGATCTTCTTCATGGTGTCGAACCATTACCCTCTGGCTTTCGCGACGCAGTATAATTGGATCATCGCGGCGCTGGTGTTCCTCATGGGTGTCACCATCCGCCTCTATTTCAACACCATGCACGCCACGGGCAAAGGCCCCACCTGGACATGGCTTGCCACAGCCATGCTTTTTGTCATCGCCGCATGGCTTTCCACCCAACCAAACCTGTCCAGCAGCGAGGCGGAGGCGGCCACTGGCCCCACCACAAAGCGCTTTATGGAGGCCCCGGGTTTTGAACAGGCTGCAAGCATTGTGCAGGGCCGCTGTTCCATGTGCCATGCGGAAGAACCGGTGTGGGATGGCATCATCGTTGCCCCCAAGGGCGTGAAACTGGCACAAGAGGCGGATATTGCCCGCCAAGCCCGCGAAATTTACCTCCAGTCCGCCCGCAGTCACGCCATGCCGCCGGGTAATCTTACGGCCATCACCGACGAAGAGCGCAGGCAATTGGCCGCGTGGTATGAAGCGGCCATCGCGCGCTAACGCAACAGATTATGGCAGACGATCACATCATCCTCATGGGCACCAAGGGTGGCCCGGCCATCCGCCCCGGCTCCTCCATGCCCACGGCGTCGCTGCTGCGCATGGCGGGGCGCTCCATTCTCGTAGATTGCGGTCTGGGCGTAACCCGTGGCCTTTGCGATGCCGGGATGAGCCTGAAAAACCTTACCACGATCTTCATCACCCACATGCATTCCGACCATTATCTGGAACTGGGACCGCTTTTGCACACGGCGTGGACGGCGGGCTTGAACCAGACTGTGAACCTTTGGGGGCCTGAGGGTATCGCACAATATTGGGAGCATTTTTGCGCTTCTATGGCTGCTGATATCGATTTGCGTATGGAAGACGAGGGCAGGCGCGATCCGCGCGATCTTCTCAAAATCCATGTCATTGAGGAAGGGCGCGTTTACGATGACGGAGGCGTTGTAGTCCACGCCCTGCGCAATGCTCATCCGCCGCTGCAACAGACCTACGCCGTGTCTTTCAAAAGTGCCCGCCACCACGTGTCTTTCTCAGGCGATACTGCCCCTTTCGACGGGCTGGAAGACTTTGTTCGTGGGTCGGACCTTTTAATCCACGAAGCCATGTTGGAAGAGCAATTGGGGTCCATCATGGCCCGTGTGGGCAATACGGATGATCGTTTGATGAAACACATCGTGCGGTCCCACACCCGGGCGGAAGATGTGGGCGCACTGGCCAGCCGCGCTGGCGTGAAAGCGCTGGCGCTACACCACCTGGTGCCCGCCGATGATCCAAACATAACAATCCAGGATTGGGAAAGGGCCGTGCGCCCCCACTACAATGGCCCGCTCCACATTGGCCGCGATGGCATGAAAATCAACCTGCCGGAATGAGGGCGCTATGGGAGAAATAGGGCAGGGCATCGCCGCTGCATTTGCCCTCATCGTGTCTTTGGATGGCGATCTGCTGGAGATTATCGCCCGTTCCCTTCAGGTCACGCTGACAGCGGTGGTGATTGCATCTCTCATTGGCCTTCCGCTGGGGGCATGGCTGGCGCTGAACCGCTTTGCGGCGCGGCGAACCATCATCGCCATGCTCAATGCACTCATGGGTCTGCCGCCTGTGGTGGTGGGGTTGATTGTCTATCTGCTGCTTTCCCGCGCGGGGCCCTTTGACGTGCTCGGCCTGCTGTTTACGCCCACGGCCATGATAGTCGCGCAGATCATCATTATCGCGCCCCTCATCGCCTCCATCGCCCATCAGGCCATCCGTGATTTGTGGGCGGAATATCATGATCTTCTCATCGCGCTGAACACCACCCGTCGCCAGCGCTTGCAAACGCTGCTGTGGGATGCCCGCCGCTCTTTGCTAACCGCCTCACTGGCGGGTTTCGGGCGGGCCATCGGCGAAGTGGGGGCGGTGATGATTGTGGGCGGCAATATCGACCACGCCACCCGTGTGCTCACCACAGCCATCGCGCTGGAAACGGGCAAGGGCAATTTCGCCCTGGCCCTGGGCCTCGGATTTGTGCTGATAGCCCTGGCCGTCGCCGTCAACCTATTGATCCACGGGGTCTCTGGCACCGAACGGGAGGGGCGCTGGTGACCACAATCACTCTCAAGAACGCAACCGTGCGCCGCCGAGGCCATGTTATTCTCAATGGCATTTCCGTCACCCTGGGCGGTGCCGCATGCACCATTATCACCGGCCCAAACGGGGCAGGCAAAACCACCATGCTTCGCCTGCTGCACGGCATGGAGCACTTGAAGGGGGGTTCCATTGACTGGCCCGGGGAAAGGGCGGATGCACTGCGGCAGCAGGCCTTTATCTTTCAAACACCGGTGCTTTTGCGCCGTTCTGTTTTGGAAAATTTGATCTATCCGCTTCGCCTGCGCGGGTCTTCCAAAAAGGAAGCTGTTTTTGCCGCCAAGGATCATCTTGAAAGGCTGGACCTCATGGCTTTGCAAGACCATCCGGCCCGCCAATTGTCCGGCGGTGAAAAACAGCGCCTTGCCCTGGCCCGCGCTTTGATTGCCGAACCTGACTTGTTGCTGCTGGATGAGCCCACGTCCAATTTGGACGGGGCCAATAAGCGCCAAATCGAAACCATGCTGCAATCGGCCATGGCAAACGGAACACGCCTCATCATGTCCACCCATGATATGGGGCAGGCAAAACGGCTGGGGGACCAAGTGCTTTTTCTGCACAAGGGGAAAGTGCTTGAAAAGACGGCTGCGGCAGCGTTTTTCGCAAAACCCCAAACGCCGCAAGCTGCCGCCTATTTGCAGGGAGATATTGTAGAATGAAGCGCCTGTGTCTCGTTCTTTATTTTTTGTGTGCAGCCACCATGGCCCAGGCCGAAACACTGCGCCTGGCCGTCACCACTTCTTTCCACAATTCCGGCCTTTCAGACGTGTTGCAACCGGAGATCAAAAAGGACACGGGCCTCACCGTCCAACTTCTCGTTGTGGGCACCGGTCAGGCCCTGCGTCTGGGCCGGGCAGGGGATGTGGACGCCGTTCTCGTCCATTCCCGCAAAGCGGAAGAAGAGTTTGTGGCCAAGGGCTACGGTTCCCACCGCCGCGAAATCATGTTCAACGATTTTGTGCTGGTGGGGCCTGCGGATGATCCCGCCAACATCAAAGGCAGCGAAGCGGTTGCTGACGCGCTGACAGCCATAAGCCAAACCGGCGCGCTGTTCGTCAGCCGCGGCGACGACAGTGGCACCCACCGCCGCGAAACATCGCTTTGGCCTACAACGCCAAATGGCTTTTGGTATCGGGAAGCCGGCGCAGGCATGGGCGCCACGCTAAACGTGGCCAGCGGCCTCAACGCTTACACCCTTTCCGACCGTGCCAGCTGGATTAATTTTGCGAACAAGGGCGATCTGAAACTGCTGTTCTCCGGTGACTCTGCCCTCTTCAACCAATACGCTTTTCTACCGGTATCTCCGGAAAGGCATGCCCATGTGAACAAAAAGGGTGCTCTTAAGTTGGAGAAATGGCTCACAGGCCAAAAGGGGCAAGCGTTGATCGGCAATTACGAAATCGCCGGTCAAACCCTGTTCACACCAAACGCAAAGTAACGCTCTGTCCCCGCCTCCCACTTGAGGGGAGGCCCAAGAAGCGGTGTCGAAGACACTGCTGATAGGGGTGGGGGAGCGATGTCTGGGTGGGCATCCGGTCCTTAATTTGCAATCCCGCCCCCCACCCGAAATTGCTGTGCAATTTCGACCTCCCCTCGTGTGGGAGGTTGGTCCGCGCAAGCGTCAGGTCTCTTTTTTATCGTTGATTATGTTCATGCTGGCCACGCCGCTCTTGCCCAGTTCCACCTCGGCAAACGGCCCGCCTTGATAGTAATGGCGCGGGTCCTTCGGATCGATTGCCGGCTCCTCCGCCAGCACCTGTTCAGCGAATTGCTCTGCATTATCCTTGGGCCGATAGCCCAGATGACTGGCTTGGGAATTGTCCACCGGGGCGCGGTCATTGTTGGAAACGCCATAGATCACGGAAAAACCCACCACCGGTGTTTCCACACAACGCTTCACCAGCTGGATCAGATCATCATAAGAAAGCCATGACCCCAGTGCGCGGGCATTGTTCACCTGCGCGCAGGAGAGAATGCGCATGTGGACGCTCTCCAGGCCGCGTTTGTCCCAATACATGGACCCCAAATCTTCCGCAAAACACTTGGCGAGGCCGTAAAACGTGTCCGGGCGGTGGGCCACTTTCGTGTCGATGAATTCGTTTTTCGGATGCATTCCCACCGCATGAATGGAGGAGGCATAGACAACCCGCTTCAACCCCTGCCGATAGGCCGCTTCCCAGATGTTGTAAGCGCCCACGAAGTTGGGACCCAGTAATTCCTCAAACGGCCCTTCATCCGCGTAGGCCCCAAAATGGACCACCATGTCTGCCCCTTCCAGCACCGCCATCATGTCATCCAGTGAAGCCAGATCGCCCTGCATGTAGCGCTCACCGGGGTAAAGCTTGCCAATGTCGTCCACCTGATCGGTGGACACAAGTTCATCCACCATGGCGGTGAGCGGTTCGCGCAAATAGGAGCCGAGGCGACCGGCGGCGCCGGTGAGCACAATGCGTTTCAATCTGGCCATGGCGAGGCTCCCTAGATAACTGCTTTTTCGATGATGGGCCGGTTCGCCACGATGCGTTCATAATGGAACGGCGTCAGGTCCAGCGACCGGTATTCCCCATAGGTCAACCACTCCGCCGTCCCGCGCCCCATGGCGGGGGATTGTTGCAGGCCATGGCCGGAAAAACCGTTGAGGAAAATGAAGTTCTCCAATTCCGTATGCGGCCCCATGATGGCGTTGTGGTCAAACGTGTTCATGGCGTAATGACCCACCCATTCGCTCGTGACCTTGATAGCCTCAAACTGGGGAATGCGGTGGGCCAAAACAGGCCAGACATGGCTTTCCCAAAGGTCGTGATCCATGGCGAAATCATCATAGGCCACGCCTGGGTCTACGTCTGAATGCCCGCCGCATTGATAGGTGCCCCCACCATTTTCGCGCACATGCACCCCGCTCGGGTCAATGGTCAGCGGCAGGTCCCGATCCAGCGGTTTGTCGGCCTTGAAAATCCACGAAAACCGTTTGCGCGGCTCCACAGGCACCGCAATACCCGCCATTTTTGCGGTAGCCGCCGCGCGGGGGCCGGAGGCATTGACCACCTGCCCACACGCCACCACCGTACCGTCGGCCAGCGTGACGCTTTCTACCCGGCTTGCATTGTGCTGAATGCTCACCACTTCATTGGCGATGTATTCCACGCCCCGCTCACGGGATTGGCGCTTCCACCAGTCGAAAACCGTCGCCCCATCCCAATAGCCTTCGTCCACCGTATTGATGGACCCCAGCATGATGTCGTCAACATTGTAGAACGGGTAAGCGGCCTTGATTTCGTCTGGGCTCATCAGCTGCGTCGCCGCCCCGGCTTCATGCTGGACCGCGATGTTTTCGCGCAACGTCTGTGAAAAACCTTCATTATCCGCCAGATACATATAGCCGAAGGAGCGGATGGAGAGTTTCGGCACCCGCGCGTCACCGCCCATGCGCTGGCGGATATTCTTCACAAAATCCGCCGCGAATTGCGAAATACGCACATTCAGTGCTTCTGAGAATTGCTGCCGCATGCAGGAATTTGTGTGCGTGGTTGAGGCGAATTCATATGTCGGGTCCCGCTCTACCACCAGCACGCTCCCATCGAAATGCGGGTTGTCGGTGAGGAACCACGCGGTGGAAGCGCCCATGATCCCGCCGCCAATGATAACCACGTCATAGCTTGTCTTAGTGGGTGCCTGCTGGCTGCTCATGGGAAAATTTCTCCCAGGGCAGCGCGGTCCAGAATGTCTGCAATCTCGCTCTCTGTCAGACCATAATCCCGCGCTGCGCTTTCGGCTGAAATATAGCCGTGCGCCAGATCGCGCTCCACTGCCGCACGATCCCGCCCCGCCACCGGGCCGTAGCCTGCGCCGCCAGGAAAGGCCATCTGCACCAACCGTCCATGGGGCACGAATTGGCGGCCCTTGCCGCGCATGGCCGTGCCATCGTCTTGACCAATCAATGTTGGCGCCCCCTCAGCACCGCCGCGTCGGCCACGGGCTGGGTGGTTCACCCGGTCGAACATGGCTGAAATATCAAATTCGTGCCCCTCCCGCGCGCCCACATCCATAAACTGCCCCAGCCCGCCGCGATGGGTGCCGACACCTCCGGAATCGGGCCGCAATTCCTTCCGCCAGATGATGACCGGCCCCACTTGCTCTGTAGCCTCCGCAGGCATGGTCATCACGCCGGACGGGAATGCTGTGGCATCCATGCCGTCCAAGGTGGGCCTTGCCCCTGCGCCGCCCGAATTGAACGTGAGCACTTCGCAACGCACCGCGTCTGCGGGAGCAGGGGTATCCGTGCGGGGGCGCAGGGAAATTTGAAAATTGCAAAGGCTTCCAGCCCCTTCCGCAGGCACGACACCGGGCAGCAGTTTGTCCAGCGCATCATAAATCGTGTCTGGCACCATGTGACCGATCACATGACGCAGCGCCACGGGGGCAGGGTGGACGGCATTGACGATGGTGCCCTCGGGCGCGGTCAATTCAAAAGGGGCCAGTGAAGCCGCATTGTTTGGAATATCCGGCGCGATGGCACATTTTAGCGCGTAGCAGGCGTAGGCCTTCGTATAGACCAGCGGCACGTTGATGCCCTTTTTGTCCACCGGGGACGTGCCCGTCCAATCTGAGTGGATGCGGTCTTTTTCAATGGTCAGCCGCACTTTCAAATCGATGGGCGTGTAAAACCCGTCAATCCGCATAGCTCCATCCGCCACGCCGGGGGTGAGCGCGTTGATGCGCTCCAGCGTGGCTTTGCGGGACGATGTGAGGATGAAATCGGAAATGCCTGCCAGATCAGCAAGGCCAAACTCCGCCATCATATCGATGAGCCGCCGCTGGCCGATTTCGTTGCAGGTGGCCAGTGCATAAACGTCGCCCACCAATTGGTCCGGCTCCCGCACATTGCCCCGGATCATGGCCAGCAAGGTGCGGTCCACCGCACCCTTGTCAGCAAATTTCATGATGGGGATGTAGAGGCCTTCTTCGTAGACGGAGTTGGCATCCGCCCCGAAGCCGCGTCCGCCAATATCCGTCACATGGGCCGTGCAGGTGAAAAATCCCACATGATGGCCGTTATAGAAGGAAGGCGTGACGATGGTGATATCGTGCAAATGCCCCGTGCCCTCCCAAGGGTCATTGGTAATGTAGACATCCCCCTCCGCCATGTTTTCGCGCCCGAGGCGGCGGATGAAATGGGCCACCGCATCCGCCATGGCATTCACATGGCCCGGCGTGCCGGTGACGGCCTGGGCCAGCATGTCGCCCGCCTCATTATAGACCCCAGCCGACAAATCCCCCGCCTCCCGCACGGATGTGGAAAAGGCCGTGCGCACCAGCGCTTGTGCCTGCTCCTCCACCACAGAGATCAGCCGGTTCCACATGACCTGATAAGCAACGCGGGAGGGTTCAGCCATGTCCGTTCTCCTTTGCGCAAACATCCAGCGTGCCGTCGGCCAGCGCAGTGATCGTACGGCTGGCAGGCACGACGACGGTGGTCTCATCTTCACTCACCACCGCTGGCCCGGCCAGCCGTTGGCCCGCTAAAAGACTGTCTCGCCGAACGACCACCGCATCATTTGCTTTGCCTTGAACGGGGTCGAAGATAGGCCGGGAGGGGCCTGTGTAGTCAAAATCGGTCACGGGAACCGCACCCGCTTTTTCACGTACATCCGTGCGCTTGAAAGCATTGACGCTCCACACGGTGATCTCCGCTTTCATCCCGTCGACGGAGCGGCCAAACAGTTGGGCATAAACGGCCTCGAATAGAGCGAGATAAGTTGCCCCGTCCGGATTGGACGCTTGTTCTGCACTTAAAGAAATAGGGATTTCCCACCCTTGGCCTGCGTAGCGCATGTAAACCCGATGGCTCGTGAGGATTTCTGCTTCCGCATCGCAGGAGCGCACAAAGCCCCGTGCCTCCTCCTCCATCTCGGTGAAGAGGCTTTTCACGCGATCAGGATCAAATTGGTCAATCGTCATGAAGACGGAGCGGTTGGCTTCAAAGGAAAACGGTGCGCGCAAAAAGCCGATGGCAGACCCCACACCGGCCCCCACGGGCACGAGACAGCGGCCAATGCCCAGCTTCTCGCAAAGCCGCGCGGCGTGGAGCGGGGCCGCGCCGCCGAAGGCGATCATGGTGTAACCGGCCAAATCCTCCCCGTTCTCAACCGCGTGGACCCGGGCCGCATTGGCCATGTTTTCATCCACAACTTCCGCCAGCCCCCAAGCGGCTTCCGTCGCGTCCATGGAGAGTTTGTCGCCCACGTGGGTTTCCAATGCAGCAGCGGAAGCAGCTGCATCCAGCTTGAACGAACCACCGGCAAAATTCTCCGCATCCAGCTTGCCCAGCTGCAAATCCGCATCCGTCACGGCGGGCCGATCACCGCCGCGCCCATAACAGGCCGGGCCGGGTTCAGAACCTGCACTCTCCGGCCCCACACGAATCTGGTCCATGGCATCCACATGAGCCAACGACCCGCCCCCCGCACCAATCTCCACCATGTCGATAACGGGGATGGAAATGGGCATGCCGGACCCTTTTTTGAACCGATAAGTCCTTGCCACTTCAAACACCCGGGCCGTCTTGGGCGTGTAGTCTTTGATAAGGCAAATCTTGGCCGTGGTGCCGCCCATGTCGAAGGACAAAACCTTGTCCAACCCGCGCCGGGCGGCAATATCCGCTGCAAAAACCGCACCCCCGGCAGGGCCTGATTCCACCAGACGCACCGGAAACTGCGCCGCACTTTCCAGTGAGATGATGCCGCCGCCAGAATGCATCAAAAACACCGGGCAATCCGCCCCTTCATCCCGAAGCCTGCCCGCCAGACGATCCAGATAGGATTTCATCAGCGGCTGGATATAGGCATTGGCGATGGTGGTGTTGAAGCGCTCATATTCCCGCATTTGCGGGGAGACTTCGCTCGAGAGCGAAACCAGCACATGCGGCAACCGCTGGGCTAGAACATCGCGCACCCGGCGCTCATGGTCGTCATTGGCGTAGGAATGCAAAAACCCAATAGCGACGCTCTCATAACCCGCTTTTTCAATGGCGCTCACAACGCCATCCACCGCGTCCATATCCAACGGGATCAGCACATCGCCCCGCGCGCCCATGCGCTCCGACACCGTGAAACGGCGATTGCGGGGCAGAAGCGGGTCCGGCAGTTTCAAATTGAGATCATACTGCTCAAACCGATTTTCCATGCGCATTTCGATGACATCGCGGAACCCCTGGGTGGTAATCAACGCCGTTTTAGCCCCCCGCCGCTCGATCAGCGCATTGGTGGCTAGCGTGGTGCCGTGGATGATTTGCGTGATGGCGGATGGTTGAACGCCCGCCATGGTGCAAACCTTTTGCAGCCCCTCAACAATGGCATTTTCCGGTGCCGCATAGGTGGTGAGCACCTTGGTAGATGTGAGGCCATCAGCGGTTTCCAACACCACGTCCGTAAACGTGCCACCAATATCGACGCCCAGCCGAACCGCTTTATTTTGTGTCCCCATAGGTCGGCCACCCCATCACGTTCTTATTCAACGTTAGGCCTGCGGCTTGATGCTGACAAATCCAATTTTCGCTCAAACACAGCTATCGCGGCGGTGGAACAATCGCGCCGGAATGACCCACCACATGGCGGGCCATCGTGTGCCCCGCCATCAAGCAGTCTTCTTCTGATTGTCCGCGCAAATAGGCCGCCAAATAGGCACCGTTAAAGCTGTCACCCGCTGCGGTGGTATCCACCACATAGGCCGAGGCCGGAAAATCCGCTTCGGGAAGCGTGAGCGAAACAGGCCCCCTGTCCCCACGCTTGATGGCGCAGGCTTGCCACGCCTTTTGCCTGAACCGCTCCGCCACAGCCTGTTCATCATCTTCTCCATACAAAGCCATCTCATCGTCGATGGAAGGCAGAGCGATGTGGGCGAGGGACCACATTTTAGCGATGGTCTGCCGTGCCGTTTGCGCGTCTTCCCAAAGGGCAGGTCGGTAGTTGCTGTCAAAGGCGATAAGGGCATCGCTGGCCGCAAGCTGTTCCATCAACCGGCGTCGCGCATCCGGCATGAGGATGGCCAAAGTGATGCCCGATACATAAATGCAGCGGGCGTCCGGCAAGGTCTCTTCATCTGTGAACATCAGCCGGGCCGCAGACTGATCGCGCCAATAGGAAAAACTCCGTTCGCCTTTCTGATCGGTGGCAACGGCATAAAGCCCAATGTTGCACGCATCATCTCGCTGCACATGCTCGGTGGTGAGACCATGGTCCTCCATCCAAGCAACCAGTCCGTCGGAAAGCGGATCACGGCCCACACGGGTGAAATAGTGTGTCTCTGCACCCGCTTGATGCGCGTAATAGGCAGTGTTGAACGTATCCCCAGCGTATCCCATGGCAAAACCAGTGGCATCATGGCGAATCTCGCCCATCACCTCGCCAATGCACAAAAGATCAATCACGCGTGTCCGCCCAGCAAACAGGCCGCCTCCAGCTTGGCCCAATCAAAGGTCACACCCACCCCCGGTGCATCGGGCGCAACGGCCCGATGGTTCACCACCACCAAGGGGCGGGTGGTGTATTGGTCGATGGGGAAGGAATGGACTTCCAGCCAGCCGCCGCTGCCAAGGCCTGAAAGCAGGCTCACATGAAGCTCCTGCATGCCATGGCTGCACACCGGAATGGTTGAGCGTTCTGCCACCTGCAAAAAGCCCGTAATGCCGCCGCAATTGGAGGTATCGGGTTGAATGAAACTCAGCCCCGCATGGTCCAGCGCCAATTCAAATTCATGGATTGTGTGCAAGTTCTCCCCCATGGCCAACGGCATGGCGGTTTCCTGCGCAATACGGGCAAAGCCAAAATAATCGTCGGGGATGGTGGGCTCTTCAAACCACAGCAAATCGAACGGCTTAAAGGCTGTGGCCGCTGCAATGGCCTGATCCACCGACAGCGCGTAATTGGCATCCACCATGAAGGCTACATTAGGCCCGATCAGTTCGCGCACCGCTTGAATTCGTGCCACATCGTCCGCCAGATCCGGCTGGCTGATTTTAATTTTGACCCCATTAAAGCCCCGCTCCAGATAGCCCTCGATGCTGGCCAGAAGCTTGGGCAGGGGAAAATTCAAATCAATGCCGCCGCAATAGGCTTGGCACGTTGTTGCTTTGCCGCCTGCCATTTGCGCCAGCGATTGACCTGACCGCTTGCCCCGCAAATCCCAGAGGGCAATGTCCACCGCCGATATGGCAAAAGAGGCGATGCCGCCCCGCGCAACATAATGCACATGCCATTGCATAGCCTCATGAAGGGCTTCCACATCGGCCGCGTTTTGACCCACCAAGAAGGGCGCAAGGTCATGCTCCACCATGGCCTTGATTGCGTGGCCGCCTTTCCCGCCCGTATAGGTGTAGCCCGTGCCCGCACTGCCGTCGGCCAAGCGAACCGTTACGGTGACCAGTTCAAAATGGGTGTGTGCCCCGTGTTTGGCATCCACCAACACTTCCGCCAGCGGAATATGGAACAAACGCACCGCCACATGTTCAATGGTGCTGCTCAAAAGCCCACTCCCGCAAAGGCACCTCTAGTAGTGCAAATATTGCGCAGAAGAGCCTGCGATCCAAGCCTGTTTGCGCCGGGAATCAATTTCGCATCGCATGGCCGATCAGCACCGCAGTGCAAGAGAGCGATAAATTTGTCACGCTCACCAATTCCCGTACCGCGACCATTTCAGAGATATTTAACACTTCAACCATAACGAGTATGAATGAGTTTATGCAATTTAATGAATTTTTGGGACGGGAAAACTTCTGGGGAGTGGCCTCCGGCGAACACCGACCGTGCTGCCCTTTCAGTTTGCGAAAATATACAACTTATAGTTGTATTTGCCAACGCGTTCTCCCCCGCCCGCTGACGAGGAACTGACATATGACCGGCGAAATCGTGTTCACCCGCAAGTCAACCGCCAAGGGTGCGGCTGCTGCCCTATCGCTTCTGCTTTTGGCGGGCTGCCAGATTACGCCGCAAGTCCTTACCGAGACCGAGGTCTCAAATTATGCGTTGGACAAGCTGGAGCGGGTGACGGCCGATCAGGAACCCATCTCCGGCCAAATCACGCTCTATGATGCCATGGCCCGCGCGCTGAAATATAATCTCGACTACCGGGTCGAGATCATGAACCGGCAATTGGCCAACAAAAACCTGCGGGTCAAATCCGCTGCCATGCTGCCCAAATTGGTGGCCAATGGCGGCTGGGCCGCGCGGGAAAATTCTCCCGCCAGCTATTCTGAAACCCTTTTTGCGGGCATCCGCTCCACGGACCCCACCTTCTCCAAAGAGAAAAACTCTTTCAGCGGCGATGTCACCTTTTCATGGCACATGCTGGATTTTGGTCTCTCCTATGTGCGCGCAAAACAGGCAGCAGACGCTGCCCTGATCGCGGAAGAACGCAAGCGCAAGACCATCAACAAAGTCATCGAGGATGTGCGCACGGCCTATTGGCGCGCCGTCAGCGCCGACCGCCTTTTGGAGGGTTTCTACAAGCTGCGCCACCGCACGGAACGTGCCCTTGCCCAGTCCCGCCGCCTCTACAAGGCGCGCCGCACCTCTCCCGTCTCGGCCCTCAGTTACCAGCGCGAACTCGTGGACATCAAACGTCAGATCCACCGTTTGGAGCGGGAATTGCGAACGGCCAAAATGCAGCTGGCCGCGTTGATGAATGTGCGCCCCAATTCAAAATATTCGCTCCACATTCCCAAGCGCCGTCTTACCGATCTGGACATCACCGCTTCCGGCCCTGCCATGGTGGAACTGGCTCTCACCCAGCGCCCGGAACTGCGCGAAGTGGGCTATGAAACGCGCATCAACACTAAAGAGGCAAAAGCTGCCCTGCTGGAAATCCTGCCCGGCGCTTCCCTCTACGCGGGCACCAATTTCGACAGCAATGACTTCCTCTACAATTCGGACTGGGTGAGCTACGGCGCAAAGGTGGGCTGGAACCTCATGAAAGTGTTCTCTTACCCCGCCCGCAAAGGCAGCGTGCAAGCTAAGGACGAGTTGTTGGACAAGCGCGCATTGGCCACCACCATGGCCATCATGACCCAAGTTTACGTTTCCCGTGCCCGCTACAAATACCTTCTACGCTCCGCCCGCACTGCGGCTGACTATTACCGTGTGCAGCGCCGCTTGAATGCTCAGGTGCGCGCTTCGGTCCGCGCAGGGTCCGCCTCCCAACAAACCCTTATCCGTGAAGAAATGAACACGCTCGTGGCCGCTGTCCAATATGACATCGCCTATGCGGACCTGCAAAACGCCTTTGCCGCCGTCTACGCCGCCGTCGGTTCAGACCCATATGACAAAAACATCTCCACCGACATGAGCGTGAGCGAACTGGCCAAGACCCTGCGCGAAACGTGGCGCGACCGCGGGGATAGCCACCTCTGAGCCATTTGCATTGGGCTATTTTGAGCCGATCATCGAAAGGAAAAGCACGATGAGATCCCTAGCTGAAACGTTGGCTTCTGCATCTATCCTCACCCTTGTTGGCGCGACGCAGCCCGCCATCGCGCTGGCCCAGGACGATGCCGCTTTGACCTCCCGTGGCATCGTCCAATCCGCCGCCCGCATAGAATTGCGGGCCGATCTGACCGCCATGGTCACCAAGGCCGATTTCATCGATGGCACACGGTTTAAGAAGGGGGACACGCTCGTGGCCTTCGATTGCCGCCGCCATCAGGCAGAGCTCAACAGCGCCCGCGCCGCCGCCAGAGGGGCCGCCGTGGAGCGGCGCAACAAGTCATCGCTCTATTCCAATGGCGCTGCCGGTAAAAGCGAGCTTCTCATCGCCAAAGCTGCCTCCAACAAGGCAGAATTTGACGTGAAGGCCCTCAAGGCGCGCATGCAAAACTGCACCATTTCAGCCCCGTTCGATGGCCGTATGGTGTCCCTCAACGTGCGCCCCATGGAAATGCCGCCCGCAGACAAGCCCCTCATGGTCATCATCGATGACAGCCGGCTGGAACTAGAACTGGTCGTCCCCTCTGTCTGGCTGGCCTGGCTGCGAAAAGACCAAAACTTCCGCTTCAACGTGGAAGAAACCGGCGTCACCCACCAAGCCACAGTCCAACGCATCGGCGCCGAAGTAGACCCAGTAAGCCAAACCGTAAAAATCTACGCCACCCTCCAAGGAGATCTAAGCAACACCCTATCAGGAATGACCGGCGTCGCTGTTTTCACAAGAAGTGGGTCTTAGAGCCTATCGCGACCTGTCTCCCGGTTTCCAGCGATCCACAGATCAATGCGAGATAGGGTTCTCGAACTTTATAGCGAGCATTCCGAGAATTCTTTGTCTGTCTCGTAATCCCGTCAAAGAGGCGTACATACTTTGAATGCTCGATTAATTTGATTTGTGCGACCACTTGTAACCAAATCAACTATGCGATTGACGCCTGGGACGAAGGCAACGGTCAAAGCCTTGCCCTTTCCCATCCAATATTATAACCGAATAGAGGTCGTGGTGTGTCCTGTCACGTCGTCGGTCCGATTATCAACGGTATACTGATGTCTAGCTATCTTTATTTGTAAATATTAGATTTTGCATGGGATACTGAAATATCTTTAATTCGTATCAGATATTGATAGAAAAGTTTTACATAATATAAATCGTGCAGAAAAATAATAATTATTTAAATCATAAATTTGGAGGGGTTTGATTGCATCAGATCAGTGACATCAGCGTCATCATCCCTTCTTACAATCGCCCGCAACTAACACTTCGTGCTGTAAGTTCAGCGCTCTCTCAAACATTGCCGCCTTTAGAGGTAATAGTTGTTGATGATGGATCTCGGTCAGCGGTAAGCGAACAAGATCTTCAATCCCTTGCAACCGATTTTCCGTCACCCGTTAGGCTATTAAGCCATTCAAGAAATGCGGGTGCTGCGGCTGCGCGCAATACTGGCGTCAATAATGCAAAAGGTCCTTTTGTAGCGTTTCTTGACTCAGACGATTTCTGGTTGCCACAGAAGCTTGCCACGCAACGCGAATTAGCCCACCCTGACGATTCAATGCTGGCAATATGTTGTGGATGGGGCGAAATCCGCAACGAAAAACTGGTTCCCGAAATTCGTTTGCCTAGGGATAGTAAAAACGCAGATGACTTTCTGGCAGCATGTTGGCATTGCCCAGGTTCTACCCTGCTTCTCCCCAAGGCTGCCTTTGATGAGACTGGTCCGTTTAACGTAGAGTTACCTCGTCTAGAAGACTATGAGTGGTTTGTCCGATTTTCCATGTCCGGTGGACGGTTGATCTCCGCACCGATTGAGGGATCACGTATTGCCATCGGAACACGCTACGGGGTCAAAGAGGTAAAGCGAGCCTGCCAATCTATTATCAGCAGGCATGCAGGCCAGTTATCCAATAAACAGCGCCAAACGATGCGAGCTTATTTATATCAACAGTTAGCGTCAGCCCACTATGCCCATGGGGAAAAATGGTTGTTCGCTTGGATGATTCTGCGATCGCTACAACAAAAACCAAGAGCGACTTTTCACCTAGATAAATGGTGGAATTATGCTCGGCGCAGTCATTGACAAGGCAAAAGGCGAACAGCGGGCGCTGTCTATGATTTTCGGTTTGTAGCGTTACATCCGCATGGTTGATACAAACCTGTATTGCAACTGCTGGTCAAAAGTTCTTAAGCAAACAACCCTGCATTCGTAACCTGCGGGGCGAAAGTAGCCCGGTGAAAGGAAGGGTCCAGTGTGTCAAAAGGCATAAAATTCTAGTAACCGAAAACAGCAAGCTGAACAAAAATGCTCGCTTAAATCTTATTTGGTGTCTCTAAGTCGAAACACGTCTTTTTTGC
>JBCCTO010000031.1:0-42934 GCA_039198355.1 Pseudomonadota bacterium | reverse complement strand
ACCGGACTGGTAGTCATTGCGGTTCATATCAATGGAGCCAAAAATGCCCAGGGTTCGGGCCATGGCCAATTCGTGTTCAAACGTGTGGCCGGCCAAAATGGCGTGACCCTGTTCGATATTGACCTTGATTTCATTTTCCAGCCCGTGGCGCTTCAAAAAGCCGTAAACCGTGGCCACATCATAATCATACTGGTGCTTGGTGGGTTCCTGGGGTTTGGGCTCAATGAGAATGGTGCCGTCAAAGCCGATCTTATGCTTGTATTCCACCACCATGTTCATGAACCGGCCCAATTGGGCGTCTTCGCGGGCAAGGTTCGTGTTGAGCAGCGTTTCATAGCCCTCACGGCCGCCCCACAGGACGTAGTTCTCACCGCCCAACTTGTGGGTTGCATCCATGCAAGTCTTCACCGTGGCCGCGGCGAAAGCGAAGACTTCAGGGTCGGGATTAGTGGCACCGCCCGCCATGTAGCGGCGGTGGGAGAAGAGATTGGCTGTGCCCCAGAGCAGTTTCACGCCTGTGGCTTCCATCTTCCCGGCGAAATAATCGACGATCTCGTTCAGGTTGCTGGTATTTTGTGAAAAATTATCCCCCTCGGGCCGTACATCGGCATCATGGAAGCAGAAATAGGGGGCACCCAAGGCGGTGAACATTTCAAAAGCCACATCGGCTTTATGTTTAGCGGCTTCCATCGTGTCCTGGAACCATGGACGTTCGAAAGTCTGCCCGCCGAAAGGGTCGCTGCCGGGCCAGCAGAAATTGTGCCAGTAGCAGATGGCAAATCGCAGGTGGTCTTCCATGCGCTTGCCCATGAACATTTCGTCCGGATTGTAATGGCGGAAAGCCAGCGGATTGGTGCTGTCGGGGCCTTCAAAAGGGATCGTCGTGATGTCGCCAAAAAAGCCGGTGCTCATGGGAAATTCCTCAGTTTCAGTCTTGCAGCGCGCCAGGGCCGGGAATGGCGGCGGGCGGGCATTTGCCCAAAATAATCATCCCCAGCACTTCGTCCTTGGTGACGTCTTTGGTCAAGGCAGAACCGACGATTTGCCCATTCTTCATCACCGTTACCCGGTCGGCCAGATCAAACACGTCGTGAATGTCGTGGCTGATGAGGAAAATGCCGATTCCGTCCTTCTTCAACTGATGGATGAGCTGACCCACTTGCTCCGTCTCCGCCGGGCCAAGGGCAGCGGTGGGCTCATCCATAATGAGGATACGCGCATTGAAATGGATGGCGCGGGCGATGGCGACGGACTGGCGCTGACCGCCGGAGAGCTGTTTCACCGGGTCCTTGAACCGCGTGAAATTGGGGTTGAGGCGAGCCATCACCTTGCGGGTTTCCGCTTCCATGGCCGCATCATCCAGCGTGCCCCAACGGGTGAGCAATTCACGGCCCAGATAGAGGTTCGCCGCCGCATCCACATTGTCCGCCAAAGCCAGCGTTTGGTAGATGGTCTCAATTCCATAGGTTTTGGCGTCGCGGGGGTTGGCGATGGTGGCTTCCTTGCCGTCCACGAAAATCTGCCCGCCATCGCGGGGGTAGGCGCCGGAGAGGATTTTGATGAGTGTGGATTTGCCCGCCCCGTTATGGCCCAGCAGGCCGACCACTTCACCGGGGTAGAGATCACACGAGGCGTGATCCACGGCCTTGATGCCGCCAAAGGCGATGGAGATGTCACGCATTTCCACCAGCGGCGTCTCCCCCTCATGGGGGTTGGTGGAGGGGCCGTCTTTGCCGTGGGTTACGATGTCTGCGGTTTCCATAATCGCCGCCCCCTATGCCGAATTCTTGCGGTAGATGGTGTCCAGATAAACCGCCATCACGAGCACGGCGCCCACCACCATGGACTGGATGGCCGCATCAAAGCCAATGAGCACCATGCCGGACTGGAGGGATTGCATCACCAACGCCCCGAGGATCGCGCCGTAAATGGTGCCAATGCCGCCGGCAAAACTGGTGCCGCCGATCACCGCTGCGGCGATCACATAAAGTTCGTCCAACTGCCCCAATGCCAGCGTGGCGGATTTGAGACGGGCGGAAGCGATGACGGCTGAGATGCCCACCAACGCGCCCATGAGGGCGAAGATGAGCAGTGTCATCTTCTTCGTGTTGATGCCTGCCAGTTCCGCAGCTTCCGGATTGCCGCCGATGGCAAAGACGTAGCGGCCGAAGCGGGTGCGCGTGGCCAGAAAGGTCATGGCCAGCCCCACGGAAAGGGCAATGAGAACGGGGATCGCAAAGCCGTAGGAGATGAATACTTCGCTGGGGTCTACAGTCAGGCCGTTAGCCTCAATATAGCGCCGCACAATCCCCTTGGGCCAATAGTAGGAGTTCATCACCATGACAGAGCCCAAGACCAAGACCACGCTGACGCCGGCGATGAGATATTCCGCCCACATGGGCCGGGTGGCGAAACCGAAGCGGATGCGCTGCTGGCGGCTCATATAGAGGCCCACCAAAATGGCGATGCACACGAGAATGCCCACGATCCATGAACCGGTTGCCCCAATGGTGCCATAGGGGCCGCCGCCGATGAGCGAGAAAGTTTCATCCAGTGGCGCGATGGTCTCCCCCCGCGCGATGAGATAGGCGGAGCCGCGCCAAATGAGCAGGCCCCCAAGCGTTACGATGAAGGCAGGAATGGCCAAATAGGCAATCAAAAAGCCTTGAAATGCCCCAATTAAAGCGCCGCAAACGATGCCCACCACCACGGTGACGGGCCAAATGACCCAAGAGCCGAGGCCCACGAGTTCGGGCAAGACCCACACTTGGGTGACACCCATAATCATGGCCACAAAGCCCAGCATGGACCCCACGGAGAGATCGATATGGCGGGTGACGATGATGAGCACCATGCCCGTGGCCATGACGGCAATGGAAGAGGTTTGGACGGAGAGGTTCCACAAATTGCGGGGGGTGAGAAATGCGCCAAAGCCGTTGACGATGGCCCCGTAAAGGTGAAAGCCAAGCCATATCAGCGCCAGCGCGGCCACCATGCCCAGCATGCGCGTATCCACCTCCGTGGCGCGCAGAAAGCCTTTCAAGCCCTTCTCACCGCTGTTGAGGCTGGCGGCAAGATCGCTGGTGGCCTTGGTATCATTTGCGTCTGTGGCAGACATGCTGCGCCTCCCATGGCTCTCACACACGGACCCAAAGCCCATGTGGATTGGTGGAGCGCAGCACTCAAAAGCGCGACCTCCACTATTTCACATTTCACGATGCACTTATGTCAGGCCGCAAAGGCGGTAATAGACAGGCCGATGGCCTGACATAAAGACATTGATTTGCAGGAAGATGGGCCGCGCGAAACGTGCGCGCGGCCCCGGCTTCAAGTGAGGGAGCTTAGCAGCCGGCGACGCCGTCCATGGCGCCTTCACAGGCTTTCTCCTTGGAGATCCAGCCAGCGTCGATCACGACATTCATATTGTCTTTGGTGATGGCGATGGGCTCCAGCAGGATGGCGTTTACTTCCACACCACGCTTACCATCGGAGAACTTGCCCACGCCGGGCACGTCCGTCATTTTCTTGCCATCGGCCAGCATAAGCGCCGCTTCAGCAGCAACCTTACCCAGCGCGCGGCTATCTTTCCACACGGAGGTGGTTTGGAGGCCACGGGCCACGCGATTCAGTGCGGCAAGGTCACCATCCTGACCACCGACCGGCACGGAACCGGCCATGCCCTGGGCTTCCAGAGCGGCGATCACGCCACCGGCCATGCCGTCGTTCTCAGACATGACCATATCAACATTGTTGTTATTGGCGGTGAGAATTTGCTCCATATTCTTCTGCGCATTTTCAGGCTTCCAGCCGTCGGAGAAGGCTTCGCCAACGATCTTCACCTTACCCGCGTCGATGCTGGCTTGGGTCACTTCCATCATGCCGTTGAGCAGGAAAGTGGCGTTGGGATCACCCGGGTCGCCCTTGATGATGGCAAGATTGCCCTCTGGCTTCGCTTCCAGCACGGCCTTGGCAATGATGCGGCCCACGCCCACATTGTCGAAGGTGATGTACAGGGAATCGGGGTGCTCGATCTGCACGTCATAGGCGATCATGGGAATACCTTCGTCGGAGGCTTTTTCCACGGCGGGCAGGATGGCCTCGGAATCGAACGGCACGATCATCAACACGTCCGCGCCTTGAGAGATGAGTGCTTCCACATCGGTCAATTGCTTGGCGGCGGAGCCCTGCGCATCGGCGGAAATATATTTGTTGCCGCTGTCCTCGATGATTTTCTTAATCACCGCTTCATCGCGCTTCCAGCGCTCCTCCTGGAAAACCTTCCAGGAGACCCCGATAGTTTTCCCTTCGGCAAAAGCGGCACCGGCAAAAGATGCCGACAGCATGGCAGCGCCCATCAGGGCGACGGTCAGTTTTTTCATGATGTTCCTCCCGGCGCACGCGCCGTCTTTCCAGTTGCGGAGACATGCCGGTTCCAAGCGGCACACACTCCGTTTGCTCTTCAGGCCTGAAGCGGCTGTTCCCTCCTCAGGACCCCTCCTCACCCTCTTAAGGCTATTTAATTCAAGCCTCGAAAAAAATAGTGACTTACGGGCGACGCTGTGTCAACGTAAAAAGTGAAATGAGATACAGAATTGAAAAAATTGATTATTTTTTGCAGCGCTTGTGGAAATTAGCCTCCAGAGCTGGGTCAAGTATTGCGCGCAATGCTGGTCTGACCGACGTAAAAGTGGGGTTGGATTGTTGATAAACACCCTCTCCAATGCCGGCGGTTCGGAAGATATTCGCGTGACGAATCGCAATCGGTTCATTGCCGCTCTGCGCGCGCTGGGCAGCGCTTCCCAACGCCAGTTGGGTAACGAAACCGATCTGAGCGCTGCCACCATCTCCAGCATTACCAATGAACTGATGGCAGACGATGTGGTCGTGGTGGCGCCCGCAAAGAAAACAGCCAAGGGGCGCGGAAGGCCGACACTGAGGCTGGCCTTGAACGGCAAGCGGGCCACCGTCTGCACCGTGTTCTTCCAATTGCAAAATGTCACCGCCCGCGTGTTGGATTACACGGGCCAAACCCTCGCTGAGGAAATGATCGCCCTGAACGGCGCACCCGTCGGCTCTTCCACGACGGAAGAAAACGGGTTGAACAGGGCCACGATTCAGGACGTTCTGTTTGGGGCCATCGAGCGGGTATTGGAGAAGATACCGCCACAACAGCCTCCGGTGGATTTCATTGCCGTGGGGTTTCAAGGGGTGGCGGATGTGGCCGGGCGCACTGTGCTCTGGTCACCTATCACAGCGGAACAGGAATTGCCCATTTGCGCATGGATCGAGAAGCGTTTTTCGGTGTCATGCAGCGTCGCCAATGACTGCGATATGATCGCCATGGGGCTCGCGCAGGAACACGGGGATCGCTACCAGGAAAATTTCGGCGCCGTGCTCCTATCCTACGGGGTGGGCATGGGCCTGCATTTGCGCGGGCAAATCATCAATGGGACGCGCTCCTCGGGCATTGAATTTGGCCACATGACATACATTCCAGATGGTGCACTGTGCCGATGTGGAAATCGGGGCTGCGTGGAAGCCTATGCGGCGGACTATGGCATTGCGCGCACCGCAGCCAACCTTCCGCCAGGCCTGCCTCTTTCTGCCCTGCCCTCGCCCAAGCCGCTGGATGACATCGCCGCGGCTGCACAAGCAGGAGACGAAAGGGCCATGGAAGCGCTTCGTCTTGCAGGCGCTGCTGTGGGGACAGCGTTAGCCAGCCTTTATGCGCTGGTGGACGCATTCCCCGTGGCCATCGTGGGGCGAAGCGCAACGGTGTTTGACTTGATGAAACCGGCCATAATGGCCGCGCTGGACACGGCTCCGGGGGTGAATCCAAGGGGGTCGCAAACGGTGCATCATGTGGAGGATGATGTGGCGCTGGTAAATGCGGGCTGCATGCTCACCGTACTACAAGCGCAGGATGATGCGTTTGCACGGCGGCGCTTGCGAACGGAAGCAGACCATCGCACAAATAAAGCGGAGGAGCCCCTGCCCTTGGCGGGGGAATAGCGGACAAATCAACGTTTGGGAGGACGTTTTGTCGAGATTTATCATACCATTATCATGCGCCGGCTTGGGCGCCTTGCTGGCCGTCTCCAGCGTTACGGCCGAGGACACAGCCCAAGACGATACACCTTGGGCAGAACGCACGACGGCACTGGGGGTCATTAAGGAACAGCCATCAGGCGTTTTGGATAAGCAAGCTTTGGACCACCTGATTGATGTGGGCGAAAAGCTGTTCACCGCCAAATTCATGGTGGCAGACGGGGCCGGTCGGCCGGGGGCGACCCAGGCCATTATTCCCACCAAAATACGCCACCGACGCACGGCCAATTATGCCCGAATTTCCGGGCCGGATGCAGCAGCCTGTTCCTCCTGCCACAATGAACCGCTCATTGGCGGTGCGGGGGATTTTGTGACCAATGTATTCGTGTCCGAAGGTTTCACCAATGCCGACTTCGACACATCGGACCCACAGTTTTCCAATGAGCGGGGCACCAACCATCTGTTTGGGGCCGGCCTGATAGAACTGCTGGCGCGGGAAATGAGCGCTGATCTCGCCGCCATACGGGAAAAAGCGCTGTTGGATGCCGCCGATAGCGGTGAACCCGTGACGCTGGCTTTGACTTCCAAGAGCATTAATTTTGGCAAGATTACCGCGGAGCCTGATGGTCTGGTGGACCTCACCAAAATTGACGGGGTGGATACCGACCTGGTGGTGCGCCCGTTCAGCCAAAAAGGGGTGATGACATCCCTGCGGCAATTTACGGTGAACGCCATGAACCACCACCACGGCATGCAGCCGGTGGAACGGTTCGGCAAGCGCTGGACCGCCAGCGCGGACTTTGATGATGATGGTAAGCTGGATGAAATGAGCGCGGGGGATGAGGCCGCACTGGTGGCCTGGCAGGCGACCTTGCATCCGCCATTGGCGAAAGAGCCAGAAGATGCCCGCTGGCAAGGGGCCGCCGCCAAGGGTGAGCAATTGTTCAACACCATGGGCTGCGCGGAATGTCACCGCCCTGCCCTGCCGCTAAAATCGCTCAAGTTTGCCGACCCCGGCCCCTACGATGTCTCCGGCACGCTGAACACGCGAGATGTTAAAGTGGCGGCCACCTATGATCTGGCGCTGATGGAATGGGCGAAGACGTTGCCACGCAACAAAGACGGCCATGTGATGGTACCGCTGTTTGGCGATCTCAAGCGCCACAAGATGACGGACCGTTCCGTTAATGCACTGGGCAATGAACTGCTCTCCCAGCGCTTTGTGGGTCGCGATATTTTCATGACTGCCGAGCTGTGGGGCCTCGCCTCCACCGCCCCCTATGGCCACCGCAACGATTTCGGCACGCTGGACGAGATCATCCGCGCCCATGGGGGAAGCGGCCGCAAATCGCGGGATGCTTATGTGAAAGGCGCGGCGGAAGACCGGTCTCATTTGATTGCCTATCTCAAAACACTGGTGCTGGAAGAATGAGGAAGCTGCTTGCAATTGCTATTCTCCTGGGCAGCACAATGGCCTTTGCCGCCGATAAAGCGCCCGAATTTCACGGCGATGTGCCTTCCATGATGGAAGAAGCCGCCGCTGCGGGGGTGAACCATCGCTATGATGGGCCATGGGAGTTTTTCGTGGGCGGCGGCGTTGCCAGCTTTGACTGCAATGGAGACCGGATGCCCGATCTGTTCTTTGCAGGCGGCGCGAACCCGGCCCGATTGTTCATCAACCGCTCCACCACCGGCGGTGTTCTTCGGTTCGAACCCAAGGAGACTGGGCTGAGTGAGGCGCAGGGCAAGAAGGTTTCCGGCGCATACCCCATCAATATCGACAATGATGAGCACATGGACCTGGTGGTTCTGCGCTTGGGCGAGAATATTCTCCTTCGCGGCGAAGGGGATTGCCAATTCTCCAAAGCCAACAGGCCTTGGAATGTGGAGGGGGGACGGGCCTGGACCACCGGCTTTTCCGCCACCTGGAAGGGCGAGGATATGTTCCCCACGCCCGCCTTCGCCAATTATGTGGACCGCTCGGCGCCCGGCACACCCTGGGGCACTTGCGAGGACAACACCCTCATACGGCCCCGCGAAGGGGCAGACGCGCCGAACTATGCCGAGACCATGGCGCTCAGCCCCGGCCATTGCGCCCTTTCCATCCTCTTTACGGATTGGAACCGCTCCGGCCAGCAAGACCTGCGGGTGACCAATGATCGGCAATATTATCGCGGTGGTTCGGAACAGCTTTGGCGGGTGCCGGCACGGGGCGCGCCCCGGCTCTACAGCCGTTCGCAAGGCTGGCAGCCCCTGCGCATCTGGGGAATGGGCATTGCCCAGGCTGATCTCGATGGCAATGGCTGGCCGGAATACGCCCTCTCCTCCATGGGAGACACCATGCTGCAAACGTTGGACCCGGATGTGGAGGGCGAACGCCCCACGTACCGGGACAGCGCGTTTGAAAAGCGCATGACCGCCCATCGGCCCTATACCGGCACAGACTTGAAACCTTCCACCGGCTGGCACACGCAGTTTGCTGATTTCAACAATGACGCCAAGCTGGACTTGTTCATCGCCAAGGGCAATGTGGAAGCGATGCCGGACTTTGCGGCCTTCGATCCGGACAACATGCTCATGGGCGGGGCCGATGGCGGCTTTCACGAAGTGGGCGACAAGGCAGGCATTGCCCTCGCCCGCCGTGGGCGCGGCGCTGCTGTGGTAGATTTGAATGCGGACGGCATGCTCGATCTCGTAGTGGTGAATAGGGCAGACAATGTGAGCCTGTTTCGCAATCAGGGGCGCAGGACCGACTGGGGCCATCAACCCTTGGGCAATTGGCTCGGCATTGAATTGAAGAACGGCAAAATCAACGGCTCTGCCGTGGGGGCCAAAGTCTCGGTGAAGACGGGCAACCTGACCCAGACCCGAACGGTGCAGATTGGTGGCGGTCACGCCTCCGGCCAAACGGGCTTTCTCCACTTCGGGCTTGGGGTCGCAGAACGGGCCACCGTGCGCATTCAATGGCCCAACGGGGACTGGAGCCATGGCTACCGCGTCTTCGCCAACAAATTTGTGCAGATCACCAAAGGCAAAGCAGATGCCCGCTATTGGTACCCTCGCCCCGCCCCGGATGGGCAAACGACGGGGAGTGTAATCCGGTAGAAGCGCCGAGCCACGAGAGAACCATGACGCTGAAGCAAAGCCCCAATAAGTATCCCCTGCCGCCGCTGCTCACCATTGGCATGCTGCTGGTATGCGGCCTGCTGGATCGATTTCTACCGCTAGGATGGGAACCGCACGAGATAACGGATTTCATGCGATGGACAGGCGGGCTGCTGATCGTCGCGGCCATCGCTATCGACGTGTGGACGCTCATGACCTTTCGCAAACACCGCGCCAATATCATGCCCCACCGGGCGGCCACGACCCTCATCACCACCGGACCCTTCGCCCATTCTCGCAACCCCATCTATTTGGCCAATGTAATGCTGGTCACCGGCTTCGGCTTCGCGCTGGGCAGCCGCTGGTTCTTGTTCGGGGCAGTCGCCCTGTTCTTCCTGCTGCAACAACTGGCCATTGTGCGGGAGGAAAAGCACATGGAGGCTAATTTTGGCGGGCAGTGGAAGGATTATGCCAAGCTGGTGCGGCGGTGGGTTTAGAGGCGGCAAATGGCCTTCGGTAGAAACAAAATGGCAGCAGCCTGCTCAAGCCTCCTCCTCGAAAGACGGCCCAAGAGCCGCAGGCGACTGGGGTGACGGGCGCGATTTCAATTGAAAGTTCGATGACAGACGTTGCATCCAGCCCCCCGCCCGAAACGGCTAGCCGTTTGGACCTCCCCTCCAGGGGGAAGTTGGGCTGTGGCGCGACGAGAAATTTACTTCCAGGCCCGCACTGCTGAGGAAGAATTCAATCGTAAAGTGAAGACCGTGAACCATCAACTCACTCCCCCGCCTCCTCCTTGAGGGGAGGCCCAAGAAGCGGTGTCGTAGACACGGCTGATTGGGGTGGGGGGCGAGATTTATACCCGTAGCTTGAGAGTCAAAGTCGCCATCCAGCCCCCCCCCCGCCCGAAACAGCAAGCTGTTTCGACCTCCTTCGAGGAGGAGGTTATGCTGAGCACAAATCTAGCTAAAATTTGCGAGAGCACTGACGCCCTACTTACTCACCCGCAATTCCGCCAAACGCTCTAAGGCAGCCTCTTCCGCCGAATCCATTTCGCGCATGGTTTCTTCGATGTCGCGGCGCTTTTGTTCCAGCTCGCTGCGCTTTTCGTTGATGCGCTCGATCATGAGTTTGATCTGACCTTCCTCGCCGGAGGGTGCCTTGTAGACTTCGATGATTTCACGAATTTCCGCGATGGAGAAACCGAGGCGTTTGCCGCGCAAAATCTGCTTGAGCAAAACGCGGTCCGTGGGCCGAAACAGGCGCGTGCGGCCCCGTCGGACAGGCTTTATCAACCCCTCGTCTTCGTAAAAGCGAATGGTGCGGGTGGAGACGTTAAACTCCCGCGTCAGTTCCGTGATGGTGTAAAAATCGCTCATGGGGGAATGGAGGGTGCTCTTTCGCACCCGAAATTAGCCCTTACTCTCAACAGGCCATGCAGCAGACCCCTCGGCGCCAGTAAGTGGCCGATTTACGTAAATGTCAATAAAAAGAGCGACAGGATGGCGCAGATCACTAGCTATATTCCAAACCACCAGGCGGCGAGGCCGAGGAAAGCGAAAAAACCGACGACATCGGTCACCGTCGTGACGAAGACGCCGGATGCGATGGCGGGGTCTGCCTTTAATTTGTCCAACGCAATGGGAATCAAAATGCCTGCCGCGGCGGCGGACAACATGTTAATGACCATGGCGATGGCAATGACCCAGCCCAATTGTGGTTCGCTGAACCAGACAGCGGCCACCAAGCCGATGATGATGGCAAATACCACCCCGTTGAGCAGGCCCACAATCAGTTCTTTCTTGATAATGCGGCGGGCGTTGTAGCTGTCCAAATCGCGGGTGGCCAAGGCGCGTACGGCCACTGTCATGGTCTGCGTGCCCGCATTGCCGCCCATGGAGGCGACGATGGGCATGAGGATGGCGAGGGCCACCATTTGCTCAATGGTGGCGTCAAACAGCCCAATTATAAGCGATGCCAATATGGCCGTGGCCAGGTTGACCGCCAGCCATGCGATGCGGGAACGGGTGATTTCGATGACACTGTCCGACAGTTCCTCATCGCCCACGCCGCCGAGACGTTTGATGTCTTCTGCAGCCTCCTCCTGCAAAACATCCACCACGTCATCAATGGTGAGCACGCCCACGAGATGGTCGTTTTCGTCGATGACCGGGGCGGAAAGCAGGTCGTATTGTTCAAAAACCTGGGCCGCTTCTTCTTGGTCCAGTTCGGCCCGCACCGGGTGGGCATTTGTGGTTTGGATGTCGCTGACCATCACATCACGCTTGGCGCGCAGCAGCGTGTCCAGCGCCAGCGACCCCACCAGTTTGAATCGGTGGTCGATGGTAAAAATTTCAGTGAAGCGGTCCGGCAGGTCGTCATCAGTGCGCAAGTGATCGATAGCTTGCCCCACGGTCCAAAATGGTGGAACGGCAACGAATTCCGTCTGCATGCGACGGCCGGCAGTCTCTTCAGGATATTCCAGACAACGGCGCAGGCGAATGCGATCTTGAAACGGAATTTGTGAGAGAATGCGCTCGCGCTCGTCGGTCTCCAAGTCTTCCAAAATGAAGACCGCATCATCGGAATCCAATTCACGCACGGCATCGGCCACCTGCCCTTCCGGCAGGTTGTCGATAATGTCGAGGCGGATTCTCTCATCAACCTCCGTGAGTGATGCAAAGTCGAAATTCTCGCCCGCCAGTTCCACCATTTTGGAGCGGGCACCCTCTTCGATGGCTTCGAGGATGTCGCCCACTTCAGATTCATGCAGGTCAAGAAGTGCGTCGCGGACAGCATCGCCGTCTTCATCGTCGATAGCCTTTTGGATGGATTCGACGAAAGTGTCCCGCAGTTCACCGCCATCGGCATAGATGGAGGGCTCCTGCGCATCCTGCGCCACATGGCCCTCCATGGTGGGGTCGCGCTCGGGTTGTTGTTCTTGTTGTTGGCTCATGGGCAAACCCTACTCGTCGTCACCCCCACGCGATGCTTGTTAGTAACACACGCCATTGATGTGAGAAGGGTTGAGGGTAGCGTTTGTTCCCTAGACGAGAGTAGTATTACCGCAAAAGGGCTGGCACAGCGTCCACCCAGGCACCATCTTTCGATGCGGATGCTGCCGCACCGAAAACCGCCGCCATGGAGCGCAGACCGTCTTCTGCCGTGGGTAGGCTGAGGCGATCTTCCCCACGAATGGCGGCGGCAAGGTCCACATAGATGTTGGCCACGGCCAAAGGAAAACCCTCCGGGTGGGCGATGGGTACGCGGCTCAGACGCGCTGCCTCGGATGAAAGACCACCCTCCCCCTTTTCCATGATCTGCGTGCGCCCCCCGGTGGGCGTGAAATAGACTTGGTTGGGCTGTTCAGAGGCCCAGCGCATGCCCGCCTTCTCGCCGAAGACCTGAATATCAAAACCGTGCTGACGGCCAATGGCCACCGATGACGTCCAAAGCCGCCCTACCGTGCCGCCCGCCATGCGAAAATTGACCATGGCATCATCTTCCAACTCGCGGCCTTCGATGGTGGAAGCGAAATCGGCTGACAAGCTGGTGACGTGGTCGCCCGCAATGAACGAGGCCATATGCATGGCATGGATGCCGCAATCGGCAAATTGGCCGGATATGCCCGCCATTGTGGGATCATAGCGCCAACGCACGCGGGGATTATCAGCATCTGCCGCATCGCCATGGTGCCCGTGGCTGAAATTGACCACCACAAGGCGCACTTTGCCCAGTTCCCCTGCCGCCACTCGCTGGCGCATTTCGCGCACCATGGGATAGGCGGAATAGCAGTAATTGACCGCGCAAATTTTACCTGACGCACGGGCCGTGCGGACGATGTCCTCCCCCTCTTCCACCGTCATCGTCATGGGCTTTTCGCAAAGCACATGAAACCCAGCTTCAAGGAAGGCTTTGGTGATTTCATAGTGGGTGGAGTTGGGCGTGGCGACTGTCACAAGGTCGATCCGGTCTTCCCGCTCGCGTTCCCCCGCCAACATGTCCTGCCACGAACCGTAGGCCCTGTCCGATGCAACGCCCAGCGATTGGGCATAGGCTTTGCCCTTGTGCACATCCACATCCAGCGCGCCGGCTGTCAGCTCGAACAGACCATCAGCTTGGGCGCCCAGACGGTGGGCCGGGCCGATCTGGCTGCCTTCACCGCCGCCCACCATGCCCCATTTCAATTTTGCCATGGTGGTTCCCTCAAAAGCCGATGGATTGGAGATAGGCGCGGTTGGCGATGGCATCTTTCATGGGAGCCACATCCAGTTCCGGGTCGCAATCCTGCTCCACCGTGCACCAACCCTCAAAGCCATGATCCAGCAGCAATTGTCGAACGGCTGGAAAATCCACAATGCCTTCCCCCAAATTGCAAAAAATACCTTGGCCGCAAGCATCGTAAAAGCCGGTTCGATTGGCGATGACAGCGGCTTTCACCACCGGATCAATGTCTTTGAAATGCATGTAGGAAATGCGGTCCATATGGCGCTTCATGAAGGCCACGGGGTCGAAGCCCGCATAGGCGTGATGCCCCGTATCGAAGCAGATTTTCAGGATGCTTTCGTCAATTTCATCCAGAAGCAGCTCCAGTTCCGGTTCGAAATCCATGAAGCCCGCTGCGTGGGCATGAACGCCGACGGTGAGGCCGTATTCCTCAGCCCCCATTTTGGCGATGGTGCGAAAGCGATCCACAAAAGCGGACCATTCGGAACCGTCCATTTGTTCCGCTTCGCTGGCGCGACCAGCGGTGGGCGCACGGCGGGGGGAAATGGAATCGATCAGCACCAGATGCCGCGCCCCATGGGCCTGAAGCGCTTTGCACGTTCGTACGGCCCCATCCATGACATCATCCCACTGGGCGGGATCGTGGAAGGGGCGGAAAACCACACCTCCGATGAGCTCTAAATCGTGCTTCGAGACGGCTTCACCCAATTCCCCGGCATCTTCCGGCATGAAGCCCACAGGGCCCAGCTCAATGCCCTTGTAGCCAGCCTGCGCACATTCCTTCAGCACCGTTTGCCAAGAGGGATTGCGCGGATCGCCCGCAAATTCCACACCCCACGAACAGGGGGCATTACCAATACGTATCGTCATGAAAAAACCTAATCTGCAATAGTGACCCAAGAGCGGCTTTCGTGGGACCGCCAGGCTGAGTCAATAACGCGGGCCACATCAAGCCCCGCTTGAAAAGATGGAGTGGCAGTCTCACCCTTGTCTATGGCGCGCAGGAAATGGGCTGCTTGAATAATAATCTGATCTTGGTAGCCGGTTCCATGGCCGGCTCCCTGGCAAAAATTGCCGTAATCGGGATGAGCTGGTCCGGCCAAAATGCGCCGAAACCCCCGCACCGCTTCGCGCTCTTCAGCATTGTAATACCAGAGGGAGTTTTGATCTTCCTGATCGAACCGCAGCGCGCCTTTGGTGCCGCAAATTTCGTATTCAATGCCCATCTTTTTTCCCGTTGCCACACGGCTGATGAACAAAGACCCGCGCACGCCATTTTCAAAATGACAAAGTAAGGTGGCCTGATCGTCATTGGTGACCTCCACCCGCCCCCCTGCCTCATCGGGCCGGGTTTGATAGGCGCTGGAAATGTCGGCCATGACCTCTTTCATCGGCCCCATAAATTGCAGAGCATGATTGACGATGTGAGGCGCCAGATCGCCCATATTACCATTGGCTCGCCCGTGGGAACGCCAAGTGGCGGGTTCTTCGGGACCAGCCATAAAGTCTTCCGTGTGCTGGGCTCGAAAGGACAGAATATCGCCCAAAGCACCCGACCGCACCATTGCCAGCGCATGTTGGGTGACAGGCGTTTTCATATAGTTGAAACCCACCATGTTAACCGCGCCCGAGCGGCTTGCCGCGGCCGCCATGGCTTTGGCATCTTCCAACGTCGCGCCCAGCGGCTTTTCATTGAGCACCGGTTTGCCCAGCGCCAAAGCAGCTTCGCAAATTTCCCGATGGGTGTTTTGGGGAGAGGCAATGACGATGGCATCCACCGCCTCGTCATGCACCAGCGCGTTCCAATCGCCAGCTGCATTTTGAAACCCAAAAGCATCCGCATAGCGCTTCGATGACTGGGGTGCAGAACCACAAACGCTGTGCAAAACCGGCTTAAGAGCGGTTTCAAAAAGGGTTCCCACACTGGCAAAAGCCGCCGCATGGGCCTTCCCCATATACCCGCCGCCCACAATACCAATATTCACTCTAGCCATGGCACGGCCCAAAATTGCCCATGGCCATGGCGGTAAAACCTGCGGCCAAAGAGTGCAAGGGGCGATGATGGAGTGTGCGTTGGAAACTCGCAAACCCACCCAGCATCAGCCAAATACCGAAGCCAGTTAGCGCCCGATGGACCACGGTCCAGTCGAACCGCAAAAACGGGACCTTAGCCTCAGAAAATCTGCGGAAAAGGCATCCCTCCCAGGGCAGTTTCATGGCTTTTTAAGTTTGTGAATCAGCTGCTTAATTATAAATCTTGGCGCAAGCCTCTCGATCGCGGGTGGCAGCATAGCGACATCCGTTTAAGCAAATTTCAGCCGGGATAGAGCTAGACTGTCGGCACTGTCGCGCATTGTGTGTTTGCCTAAGGGTTCTTCGCTTACCCCGTCGGGCAGCGTCATGGTCTTGAGCAGGGAATCGGAAATGACGCGGGCTTCCCCTGCCCCTTTGGCCCATTCATCCATGCGGGCTGTCATGTTCACCACGTCTCCAAGAAAAGTCACCTGGCGGCGCATATTCCCGCATTCCCCCACCACAACTTCACCACCGTGCAGGGCGGCGCGGAAGCGGGGCGCGTGGCCATAGCGTTCTTCAAACAGGGGGGATTGATTGCGCACCAAAACATCGATCTGTTGAAGCGCTTCCAGACTGCGCGCATTGCGCTTGCCCTTATCGGTCAGCGGCCAGGTGACAATGGCGGCATCCCCCACATAAGACACAATCTCACCCCCAGCATTGGCAATGGGCCGGTCGATCAGATGGAAAAAGTCGGCCAGAAACTCGTGGAAATTGATGTCCCCCAACCGCCGCGCAAGCTGGGTGGAGCCCACAAGATCGATAAACAAAAACTGCCGCTCTTCTTGAATGGGCCGAAAATAGCGCCCGACCACCAGATTGATAAATCGCTTCACGCCGATCAAATTGGCCAGTTGCGAGATGGCCACGAAAATGATGACGATCACCATGGAAAACAGCGTGTCACGCAGCACCTCAATGGGGTTGGTTTCCACTGTCAGCGGAATGCCGCGCAGATAGTCGGAAATAAACTCATTGCTCACGAGCAAAATGCGGATAATCACCGTTATGGCCACGATGCGCACAATGAGACCGGGCAAAAACGCGACGCGGCGTATCCACGTGTTGCGCTGGGATCGAATGTAATAAACTTCAATGGCCGTTGAGACGAAGCCAATCATCGCTCCGGTGCGAAAGCCGCGCCAAGGGTCCTCCGCAAATTCTGGATAAAAAGCCTGCCCGTACAGATCGCCCACGAAACCGCTGAGAATTGTGCCAATGATGAGCGCGAACAAACGTCGGCGCCTTTGCGCCCAATCAACAGGCTCCTGCGCCGATTTAGGCCGCGCGCCAGCGGATGCAGCAGGAGGCTGCTTGCTCATGCGTTTGAGACCGCCTGCGCCACCTCATAAGCGGCCTTCATGTCGCGGAAACGCACTGCACGGCGGGCCGCAGCCTCTTCATCCTCGCCCCATTGCTCGATGTTCCAGTCTTCATCCAGATGAGCGATGCTCCACGCCATCTCCAAATCCAGCTCACCCTTAAGCGCGGCCATGGCGATGATGGCGGAACCGGTCAGCGTGGTCATCACATGGGTGGCGGCCAAAACCGCCGGGTCGTTGACCATGCCCACATGGGTAGAAAAAGCGGCAATCGTCGCTTCCGGCTGGGGCTGATGCATCACACCAGCGGCCAATTCAAATCGTGCGTTGAGCGCGGTTTGCGCCCAGTCCAGAACCGGGTCCCATCGCTCCATTTGGCGTGTGACAAGCGCGTCCGGCCCGTCCGCGCGGTAGCACAGCAAATCTGTGCCGGCGAAACGGATAATATCTTCTTGCACAGCCTGCATTTCTGTGGCCACGCCGTCGATGGCGGTGTTGAGCAGGCGTGTGACGGGCATGGTCATGGGCTCAATGCGCTCACCTTGCGCATCCCACTCGCCAGCCAACATGTCAGCCACATCTTTGCTCGTGGAAGCCAGAAGCGCTTTACCAGGCGTGCGCACCGGGCGTTCATCCAAGACGACGCCAAATCCCTCTTCCACTTCAGCGATTGCCACCACTTTATAAAACCGCTTGGGCAACTGGCTTTCGCGGCTTGGCTCCGCAACACGGGTCTTAATGTCGGGGATGGCATCATCCCGCTCGCCTAAAATATCGGCCATAACTCAAACTTCCATATCGTCTTCGGCAAGCCCATCGGCCTCATCAAACCCAAACAGGTTCCAGCTTTGCACCATATGGGGTGGCAATGGGGCGGTGACGTCCAAAAGGGGCTGGCCTTCATCCGGGTGAGGTATGCGAATGCGTCTTGCGTGCAAATGCAGCTTGTTTTGCACACCGCCCGGCATCTGCCAGTTTTGAACGTCGAAATATTTGGGATCGCCCACAATGGGGTGACCCATATATTGGGTGTGGACCCGCAATTGGTGGGTGCGACCCGTCTGGGGCTTCAATTCCAACCAGCTCACCGTGCGCGGGTTTGGGTCGATGAGACGGTAAAAGGAAACCGCATGGTCTGCCCCCCGCTCTCCGTGCTTACCGATCCGCATACGGTCTCCCTCCGGCGTTTGCTCTTTCACCACATAGGTGGAAATGCGCCCCTCGAGATGGCGCGGAATGCCCTGCACAAGCGCCCAATAGGTTTTGTCCGTATCCCGGTGCCGAAAACTCTTGGTCAGCGCGGCGGCGGCCCCCCGGGTTTTAGCCACCACAAGCACACCCGATGTATCCCGATCCAACCGGTGGCAAAGGCGGGGCTTTTGCCCGGATTTATCACGCAGAGC
The DNA here is from genome assembly GCA_039198355.1 of Pseudomonadota bacterium. Taxonomy (GTDB): domain Bacteria; phylum Pseudomonadota; class Alphaproteobacteria; order Rhizobiales; family Rhizobiaceae; genus Pseudahrensia. Next base: position 24,753 of record JBCCTO010000031.1, on the reverse strand, counting down.
TTCCAGCATGGAATCCACCGAACGGCTGATCCCGGACCCACCCTGCACCGCCAAACCAGCCGGTTTGTTAAAAACCAAAACCTTGCGGTCTTCATAAAGCAGCATATCACGCAGCACATCGCCATCATGACGATCACGGATCGTATTGGGCGTCATGTGCAACGGCCGCTCCGTGGCCGTCGCATCCAAAGGCGGAATACGGACAACCTGCCCCGCTTCCAATCGAGAGGCCGTTTTGGCTCGCCCGCCATCCACCCTCACCTGACCGGACCGCAGCAGTTTTTGCAATTTGCCAAATCCAAGGCCCGGAAAATGCAGCTTGAACCAGCGGTCCAAGCGCATACCGGCTTCATCCGCATCCACCGTTTTTTGCGAAACACCTGTCAGGGCCATCGGGCTTACCTGTTCTAAGAAAAAAGCGCCCTCGACAGGGCGAGACCGGCAAAAACGGACACGAGGGAAAGCACCACCGTGCCCCCAATGTAGAACGCCAATGGCCCCATGCCACCTCGTTCCCAAAGATTTGCCGCATCCAAAGAAAAGGCGGAAAAAGTGGTAAATCCGCCCAGAAACCCGGTGGCCACCGACAAGCGCAAATCGCCGCTGCCGCCTCGTTTCACCAGCCAACCAATAAAGAGGCCCATCGCCAGAGAACCGATAATATTGACCGTCATGGTCCCCACGGGAAATCCGGGGCCAAATTGGCGCAAAGTCCAAACGTTCACCCCATGGCGACCAACCGCACCGAGACCACCGCCTAAGAATATCAGAAAAGCGCTCCACATGGGTCGATCTATGGCGCACAGGCACAACAGGTGCAATGGCCATTTACCTTGCCTTGTTTATCCGCTTGCAGCCCTTTGCTCCTATGGGCACCCTGAATTTGGAAAACCGGGGGATGATTCAATGAAAACACTTACGCTGATCGCACTGGCATCGATGATGGCTCTGACGGGCTGCCAAACCGCCAAGCGTGGTAATACGGACGAGGTGAAGATCAACGTCTCCCCACGGGGTGCAAAGGTGACAACATCCTTGGGCCTGTCCTGCACAGCGCCCTGCACATTCACCGTAAAACGCCGCAAACGCTTTACGGTGACTGCCTCCAAACCAGGATTTCGCAGCCAAACGGTGAAAGTGGATCGTAAGCTCAACAAAAAGGCCTTCCGCAGAACCCTCGCCAGCGGCGCTGTTCCGGGCGGTTCAGCACTGGTGGCGGTGGATACCATCTCAGGCTCCTTTTACGACCACGTTCCCAACCCGGTGCGCATTCGCCTCAAACGGCGCTAGGGTTCGCCGCGCTCTTCCCGCAAGCGCTGCCAATAGGCCAGGCGCTTGCTCACATCACGCTCAAAACCGCGATCCACCGGCTCATAAAATTTCTGGCGACCAAGCTTTTTGGGGAAATAATCTTGGCCGGAAAAGGCTTCCGGCTCGTCATGGTCGTAGCGATAGCCCGCCCCATAGCCTTCCTCGTTCATCAGCTTTGTCGGTGAGTTCAGGATAGTCTTGGGTGGCGGCAGACTGCCATCCTGCTTTGCCGCACGCATGGCCGCTTTTATCGCCACGTAAACAGCGTTGGACTTCGGAGCGGTTGCCACATAAACGCAGGCTTGGGCTAGGGCTAACTCGCCCTCTGGCGACCCCAGCATTTCATAGGCATCCCGCGCCGCAATACAGACCACCAAAGCCTGTGGGTCGGCCATGCCGATCTCTTCGCTAGCCATGCGTATGAGCCGCCGCGCCAAAAACATGGGGTCTTCACCCGCATCCATCATGCGCGCGAGATAGTAGAGCGCCGCATCCGGGTCAGAACCCCGAACAGATTTATGCAGCGCCGAAATGAGGTTGTAATGGCCATCCGCACTCTTGTCATAGAGCGGCGCACGGCGCTGAACGATGTCTTGGAGCTGTTTGGCGTCAAACACTTCCCCCGGCAGCGCCGCGCGCCACACTTCTTCTGCCAAAGTGAGAACGGCACGACCATCTCCATCGGCCATGCGGATCAGTACAGCCCGCGCCTCCTCGTCTAACGGAAGTTCCCGTTTTTCCAGATCCTGCGCACGGTCGAGAAGTTGCCCAAGGCTCGCTTCATCATGAGCTGCAAATGTGAGCACACGGGCACGGGAAAGCACGGCAGCGTTGAGTTCAAAAGACGGATTCTCCGTCGTCGCCCCCACAAGCGTGATCGTCCCATCTTCCATGACGGGCAAAAAACTGTCCTGCTGGGCTTTGTTGAACCGGTGAATTTCGTCAACAAACAAAAGCGTTCGCACACCGTTGGCCGCCCGCAAGCGCGCTTGTTCAAACACTTTTTTTAGGTCTGAAACGCCGGAAAAGATGGCCGAGATTTGCTCGAACCGATGGTTTCCCTCATGAGCCAAAAGCCGGGCAACCGTGGTCTTGCCCGTTCCGGGAGGACCCCAAAATACCATGGAGCCAAGAGAGCCGGAGGCCAGCATACGGGTGAGGATACCCGCCTCCCCCAAAAGATGGTCCTGTCCCACGACATCTGCCAAGACTTGTGGGCGCATACGGTCCGCCAGAGGGCGACTGCTGTCATCGCCCGGCGCTGGCTCCACCTGTGGAGCGGCGTTGAAGAGATCGGCCATATGTCAGCGCAAGAAACGCTCATAGCGGCGGCCATCCCGTTCCACAACGTAAGTCCAAACCTGAAGGCGGGTGGAATCCATGTTCGCAAGCATAGCCGTGTTGCGCAATGGTTCATCATTGACGGAGACAAGAATATCGCGGGCTCGAAAACCAAGGCGGGCGGCCTGAGTGCGCGGCTGTACCTCGGTGATGACCACACCGCTCTTGTCCACATCAAACTCCAACTCCTGCGCCAATCGCGGCGACAGGTTTGCGATTGTAACCCCAGCAAAGGGTGACCGGCCCGCAATGCTGCGCAGATCACGGGCAGGCACCTCCGGCGGGCCATCCAGCCTGATGGAGAGCGTGGCTCGACGCCCGCGACTGAGAACGTCCAACTCTGCAACCCGGCCAAGCCCTGCTGTGGCCAAGCGGTAGCCCAGGGCGTCCACATGGGGGACAGACTTCCCATCAATCCCCAAAACAATGTCACCCAGTTTCAAGCCAGCCTTTTCCGAAGGGCCTCCGGGCGTCAGGGCCGCCACCAAGGCACCAGATGGCTTCACAAGCCCCAGTGATGACGCGATGTCCGGCGTGACAGCCTGAAACTGTGCCCCCACCCAGGGGCGCACCACCGTGCTTGAGCCCATGCGCACGCTGTCCATCACTACGCGCACCATATTGGACGGCACGGCAAAGCCGATACCGTTGGATCCACCCGAGCGGGAATAGATAGCCGTGTTAATCCCAATCAACCGCCCATCCATATCCACCAACGCCCCACCGGAATTGCCGGGGTTGATGGAAGCGTCCGTCTGAATGAAAAACCCAAAATCGTTCACCCCGTTTTGGCTGCGGGCAAGAGCAGAAACGATACCGCTGGTCACCGTCTGCCCAACGCCAAAAGGGTTGCCCAAGGCAAGCACCAAATCGCCCACCTGCAAATCTTCACTGTCTCCCAGCGGGACAACGGGCATGGCGTCATCGGGTTGAAATTGCAGCACGGCCAGATCGGATCGCTTGTCCACCAGAACGATTTCCGCCGCAAATTCCTGACCATCGGACAAGGCCACTTTCACCTCGTCAGCATCTTTTATGACATGGTGATTGGTAATCACCATACCATCGGCACTAACGATCACACCCGATCCCAAAGAGCGCGATGTGCGCTGGCGGGGGCGGTTGCCAAAGGCGTTGCGCCCAAAGAAGCGCTCGAAAAACGGATCCCCCGCGAAAGGTGAACGGCGCTGGCGCACCTGTCGAGCAGCGTAGACATTCACCACCGCTGGGGCAGTTTTGCGAACGAGAGGCGCATAGGAATACTGCACCTGCGCTCGCTCTTGAGGCACCACGCGCACAGCACTTTCAGAGCCACGCAGGGTAACCTTGTCTTCGGCGGCAGCTAGGCCGCTGAAAAATGCCAAAAGGAGGAAGGAGGATAAAACGCCAGTTTTCATGATGCCGATGCCATTTGCAGTGATGAAACGAGAAGCCCCTCGCCCATCATCCTAAGCGCAAAACGGACATGGGCAAAGCGCTCCATATATCCTGTAAGACATGAAATTTAATACAGACCACCCGTCCCGAAAATGGTGGTGCGCTCTTCCGGTGCCGGTTGGCGCAACTTTTGGCGATAATTTTCCACCTCAAACCCGCCGATTACAATGTTGCGCTGGGGCGGCTTTGTACCGGGCTTAAAGGCTTCCATAATCACACCGGGATTGCCCGCACTGGCCAGCAGGCCGGATTTGGCATTGATCGGGTAGAGCTTAACCCCTTCTGGCACGCGAAAATCGATGGCTGAGGTCGTTGTGAGCGCTTCCTGCATGAAGTCCACAAAAATGGGCGATGCAAGCCCGCCGCCGGTATTGCCTTTGCCCATGGGTTCAGGCCGATCATAACCCACGAACACACCAACCACGAGGTCTGGTGAATAGCCCACAAACCAGGCATCTTTTTCTTCGTTTGTGGTGCCCGTCTTGCCCGCAATCGGCACGCCCAGTGCCCCAACGTTCTTCGCGGTACCGCGCTGCACAACCCCTTCCATCATGGAGGTAATTTGGTAGGCCGTCATGGGGTCCAAAACCTGATCGCGATTGTCGATCAGCTCCGGCTCATCCTGCCCGGTCCAAGCATCGGCGCGGCAGGCATCGCAAACCCGCTCCTCGTGCTTGTAGATTGTCTTGCCGTACCGGTCCTGAATGCGGTCAATCATGGAGGGCTGAATGCGCAACCCACCATTGGCCAGCACCGAATAGGCGGAAACCATGCGCAATACGGTGGTTTCACGAGAGCCGAGGGAAGAGGCAAGGCCACGGATAGAGCCATCATAGATGCCAAAACGCTTGGCATATTCAGCAATGAGCGGCATGCCCATATCATTGGCCAGACGCACGGTCATAAGGTTACGAGACTTCTCAATGCCCAGCCGCAATGTGGACGGGCCACCATATTTACCGGAGTAGTTTTTGGGCTCCCAAATGCCCAAACTCCCGCCCTGGTCCTTCTTGAAAGGCCCATCCAGCACCACAGAAGACGGCGTGTAGCCATTGTCCAAGGCCGCTGCGTAGACAAACGGTTTGAACGAGGAACCGGGCTGACGTTTAGCCTGGGTGGCTCGGTTAAACTGGGAATCGTAGAACGAGAAGCCGCCCATCATGGCTTTCACGCGGCCCGTGTGGGGGTCCATGGCCACCAAGGCACCGGAGACCTCTGGCACCTGCTCCAACACAAACCGACCGTCCTTGTTGGAAACGTGAATCACGTCGCCAGGGGCCATGATTTCATCCATGGATTTTACCGGCACGCTGGCGCGGCTTTTGCCACTGCGCTTTTGAGCCTTCTTTTTAGCCCATGGCGCATCTTCCAGGTAGATGGTCGCTTCCGCGCGGCGCTCTTCCAACCCGCCGCTGGCCGTACGTTTGGGGCGCAGGCCAATGCGGGCAAACTCGCCCCCCACTTCCAAAACAACAGCCTGTTGCCAGCTGGGCATGTCACGCAGTTCTTTAACCTTGGCGAGCGCCTTTCCCCAGTCGTCGCCCATTTCGATCTGCGCAAACGGACCGTGGTAACCAACCCGCCGGTCGAAAGTCACCAAGCCCTTGTGGAGCGCCCTGCGCGCCATATCCTGCATAGCCGGATCAAGCGTTGTGCGCACAGAAAGACCCCCTTCATAAAGGGCCTTCGTGCCATAACGGTCGATCAGTTCCCGCCGAACCTCTTCAGCAAAATACTCACCATCCTGAACATATTTCTGCTCCCGCCGTGGCTTAACACCCAGCGGCATGGCCTTTGCTTCTTCAGCCTTTTGGGGCGTGACGTAGCCATTGGCCACCATCCGCCCAATCACCCAATTGCGCCGCTCAAGCGCTCGCTCCGTATGGCGAAACGGGTGATAGTTGTTCGGTGCCTTGGGCAGCGTCGCCAAATAGGCCACCTCGTGCACATCCAAATCGCCCACGGGCTTGTCAAAATAGGCCAGTGACGCACCGGCCACGCCATAGGCCCCCAGCCCCAGGAAAATCTCATTCATGTAAAGTTCGAGGATTTTGTCCTTCGAGTAGGCTTCCTCGATGCGGAAGGCCAACATTGCTTCTTTAATTTTCCGGTCCGCCGTCCGGTCGCTGGTCAAAAGGAAGTTCTTGGCCACCTGTTGGGTGATGGTAGACGCGCCCCGCGCCCGGGCATTGCGCCCCGCCAGCTTAGCTTGGCCATAAGAAAAGGCCGCATTGGCGAGGGCGAGAAAATCCACCCCGCCATGCGTGTAGAAATTTTTGTCCTCTGCCGAGATAAACGCCTGCTTCAGCAGGTCCGGCATTGCCTGGATGGGCAAATAAAGCCGCCGCTCGCGGGCATATTCCTGCATCAACTGCCCATTGGCCGCGTGAAAGCGCGTGGTTACGGGCGGCTCATAACGGTTGAGCACCTCGTAATCCGGCAACTCTTCTTCAAACGAGCCGATGTATAAAAAGACAACCAACCCGCCTGCCAAAATGAAGGCAGTGCCGATTCCAAACAGATATCCAAAAAGCCTCAGGAACATGAGCCTGACCACCTCTCGCGTTTCTTCTTATTGTCACAGCGCAGGGTGCGCCGTTGAGCGCGGCGTATCTTGTAAGTTCTAGCGTTACAAAATTACAAAAGGTGCCTTCAACACTGTGTATCGAACCAATTGCGAACATAGTGTGACCGCTGTGCTTGCACAGCGCCACCCGCACCCCCGTGTGACATGTTTACCGCACCACCACAACCTATAGGTGATTCAGCCACCATTACTGACCATGACCGTCCGCAAAAAACCGCCTTATGGCGCCAGCCACACGATTGGCCGCCTTTTCCTGCCATTCCTGCGACCGCAGAAGCTCTTCATCCCGGCTGTTGGACAAATAACCAAGCTCCAGCAGTACGGAAGGCACCTCCGGCGCCTTGAGCACGTAAAAATCAGCGGACCGCAGCGGATTGTTTATCATCTTGAGATCCTTGCTCATATACAGCACGAGATGGCTTGCGAAGCGATGGGAAAACACAGCTGTTTCCCGCCGGGTCATATCAATTAGTATGTCGGCCACTTCAGGCTCTTCCTTGGGAAGTTCCAGACCGGCCACCAAGTCCGCCCTGTTTTGCTTTTTCGCCAGCACCCGCGACAGGGAATCAGAACCCTCTTTTGATAGCGTGTAGACGGTGGCCCCGCGGATAGAACGGATGTTCAGCGAATCGGCATGGATGGAGATGAAGAGATCCGCCTGCACATCCCGCGCCATTTGCAGCCGTGCTGTGAGAGGCACAAAACTGTCATCACTGCGGGTGAGCAGCGGTTGAAACTGATCCTCCTTTTCCAAAATGCCTTTGAGCCGCTTGGAAAACGCAAGCGTAATATCCTTCTCGCGGGTGCGATCGCGTCCAAGCGCACCCCCATCAATGCCCCCATGGCCAGGATCGAGCAGCACCTTGTAGCGTCTTTTCTTTTGATTAGCCTCCTGCTGCGCCGTTTCCGGCAAGGGTTCCACCTTTGGCGGTGGGCGCACCGCACTTGCGAAACTCGCCGCGTCACTCACCACCATATCAACAATCAGCCGGAAACGGGCACCATTGTTCACTTCACGCAAAAAGCTGTTTTTGACCGCAACAGGCGCGGAAAGGTCCAATGAAATGCGAGATTGACCATCGCCGAGTGCACCAAAACGCAGTTTGGACACCAGAGTTTTGGGCAGTTTGCGCGCATCATCATCCAGCGCGAAGATGGTTTCAGGCAAATCCACCACCAACCTGTCAGGCTTGTTGAGCAGAAAGGTGTCGTGGTTAATGCGACGGCTAAAATCCACGATCAGCCTTGCCCGGTTCTCATCCCCCACAACCCGGGCTGCAAAGGCAATGGCGGGTTCTTCATCCCGTTCACTGGCGTGTGGATTGCTTAAGGTCACACTCAAACACGCCACGATGGCCAGCAGGCGCAGCAAAATTGTCCACGTACCTGTAGCAAGCCATGATTGCCATGCACCCATAACCACCCCCTTTCGCCGTTGTGATATTAGCATGGTTAACCAAGCGTAACCCCAAAACGCGGTTCCACCCGGGGCGTTCACAATGCGGCTTGTAATCGAAACAGGACAGTTCTACTGTTTCGCGGCGGCATAATGTTGGCGACGGTCAGCAATGCTGGACGGATTTTTGTTTTAGGCATTTGAACTTTTGGTCTCGGCGGGCTGCGCCGCATCCTCGTTTTTAACCGGCTCTGCACGTTTTCCCCACCGTCATTGAGTTTAGTCCCTACCAAATTCCGGCCCGGCTGGGTTTGTAACAGTGTTTCACCCCTGACGATAAGCAACACCGCACTTGAGAATTTGCAGCCCAGAGGGGCTGCGAAAAAACAGCCCTTCGGCACGCAAATGAATTGCAAAGCCGCCAGGGCGCGGCGCCCAAGGGGCGCTATCACCGGTCGGCAACACTGTCGGCTTATAAGAGGCTAAAAATCGAGTGGATGGCCGTGCCTAGAACGCCCACAATCGAAACTCAGCTCATCGCATTGCTAGAATGCACGATGATGGCGTGGTTTTCATTGCTTGGGCTTGTACGGAAGGCGACTTTTGATCGCCGGGCTTTGCTGAGGCGCGAGACGCCAGCGGCCCCGGGCCAAAACTCAATTATCAAATCAGGCACCCTTTCGTGCAAACCACGGCGTTGCGGCATGAATTTTGCGCAACGTATCTCCACCCTTGCGGCATGGCCGCCTGGGATCGCGGTTTGGAGGGGTGCGGAAAGACAAGACAATGGCAAACAACAAAATGCTCATCGACGCGGGCCACCCGGAAGAAACCCGGGTCGTCATGGTGCGGGGCAATCGCGTCGATGAATTCGACTTTGAATCGGAACACAAAACCCAACTTCGCGGCAACATTTATCTCGCAAAAGTAACGCGCGTAGAACCATCCCTTCAGGCCGCTTTTGTGGACTATGGCGGCAATCGTCATGGCTTCCTCGCCTTCAGCGAAATTCATCCGGACTATTATCAAATCCCCATGGCCGACCGTCAGGCCCTGCTGGAAGCTGAGGCCGAGGAAGCGCGCGCCGCTGCGGAGCAAGAAGACGACAGCGACGACACAAGCGAGACATCTCAAGATGATCCGGACGCTGCTGCCCCAAAAGCCGAAGCGAAATCCGACGATGCGGAAGAGGAAGACGCATCCCAAGAGCCGAAACCCGCTCGCAAAAAGCGCACCCGCCGCCGCACAAAACGCAAGGCCGCCAGTGACGACGGGGATGAAACAGCATCCGACACCGAAAATGCAAAGTCTGATGATGATCCGGACGCCCCTGAGGAATCAGACAATGACGATGACACAATAGCCGCGGACAATGACGGCGACGATGTCGTTTCTGAACCCGCGCAAGAGCCTGAAAAGCCAAAGCGCCGCACGACCCGCCGCAAAGCGCCTGTAACAAGAACTGACGAAAAAAAAGCTGAGGCAAGCGAGGACAAGGCTGAAGAGCCCGCTCCAAAGCCAAAGCGCAAGCGCCGCACAAAAGCTCAGATCGAAGCGGATAAAGCCGCCGAAGAAGCGGCCAAGGCCGAGAAAGCTGCTGCGGCAGAAAAGGTTGTTTCTCCAGCAGAGGAGACGCCCGAAGAAAAGCCCAAACCAAAGCGCCGACGCACTTCGCGCAAAAAGAAAGAGGCCGAGCCGGAAAACAACGAAGAGGCTGTTGACGCGAAAGCCGACACCCAGCCTGCTGCGGAACCGGAAGCAACAGAGGACGAAAAACCCTCTGAAGAAGCTGCTGCGTCCGATGATGGTTCTGACGAAGAAGAGCCGAAAAAGACCAAATCTTCCCGCAGCCGTGGAACACGCACACGCCGTAGCCGTCGCGGCAGCAAGGCGAGCGACAGCGAAACACCCAACGATGATGAGGCCCAGGAAGAGGCCAGCGAAGACGATACGCCCGTTGAAGAAGTGGGAACGGACGATGCCATGGAGGAGGTGCCCGCCCGCCGCGCGCCCCGCCGCCACTACAAAATCCAGGAAGTCATTAAGCGCCGCCAAATCCTGCTGGTGCAGGTGGTCAAAGAAGAGCGCGGCAACAAAGGCGCGGCGCTGACCACCTATCTGTCATTAGCAGGTCGCTACTCCGTTCTCATGCCCAACACGGCGCGGGGTGGCGGCATTTCGCGCAAAATTACCAACTCATCGGATCGCAAACGCCTCAAATCCATCGCCTCCAACCTGGAAGTCCCCCAGGGCATGGGCGTGATTCTGCGCACAGCAGGTGCTTCCCGCGCGCCAGAAGAAATTCAGCGCGATTTCGAATATCTCATGCGCCTATGGGAAAACGTGCGCACACTGACGCTGGAATCGACGGCACCATGCCTGGTTTATGAGGAAGGCAGCCTCATCAAGCGCTCCATCCGCGATCTTTACGATAAGGACACGGGCGAAATTTTGGTGGCAGGCGAAGCGGGCTATCGGGAAGCCAAAGATTTCATGACCATGCTCATGCCCGAGCATGCCAAAAACGTGAAAGAATATAAGGACCGCGTCCCCCTCTTCGCCCGCATGGGTGTGGAGACCCAGCTGGATGCCATGTTGCAGCCACAGGTGACGCTGAAGTCCGGCGGTTACATCATCATCGACCAGACGGAAGCGCTGGTAGCCATTGATGTGAACTCCGGCCGCTCCACCCGCCAGCACTCCATCGAAGACACAGCTTATCAAACGAATCTGGAGGCCGCCGAAGAAGTGGCCCGGCAGTTGCGGCTGCGTGATCTGGCCGGTTTGATCGTCATCGATTTCATTGATATGGAAGACCGTCGCCACATTCGCTCCGTGGAAAAGCGTCTCAAAGATGCGCTGAAGAATGACCGCGCGCGCATTCAGGTGGGCCGTATTTCACACTTTGGTTTGATGGAGATGTCCCGCCAACGCATCCGCGCCAGTGTGCTGGAATCAACCACGCAGGTTTGCCCCCTTTGCAATGGTCTCGGCTACATCCGCTCCGCATCCTCCACAGTGCTCGCCGTATTGCGCGCTATCGAAGAGCATTTGCACCGCAACTCCCGCAACAACATCACTGTTAAGGTGACGACGGAGACGGCGCTTTATCTGCTTAACAACAAAAAGGAATCGCTCAGCGATTTCGAAGAGCGTTTCGGCGTGTCCATTTCCATCGCCACCGATGATTCTTTGGGCACCACCCCCTGCACCATCGAAAAGGGCGACCCATCGAACAGACGCCCTGCCCCCAGCACCGCCATTGCTCCTGATAGCTTAGGCGATGATATGCCGGAGGAAGAAAAACCGGCCCCGGTTGAGGAAACGGCACAAGCATCTGACGGCGAAAATGAATCGGAAACGCCGGATGAAGGCGAACCGCGCAAACGCCGCCGCCGTCGCCGCCGCAAAAAGACCAGCGCCCAAAGCGAAGAGGCCCCGCAGGCAGAAAGCGCAGAGTCTGAAGAGCCTGCTGCCGAAGCAGAATCGGCTGAAGAAAATCCTGAACAAGCTGACGATGAAAGCGCGGAGGAACCGCCCCGCAAAACCCGTCGCCGCAGCACGCGCCGAAAGGCCAAAGAGAAAGAGCCTTCAGGGGAAGAAGCGACCGCCCCGGCTACAGAAAGCGAGGCTCCCCCACCGCAGGAAGATGCCGAGCCTGAGGAAAAACCCAAACGCCGGGCCACGCGCCGTAAACCGGCTCCCATCGCAAAAGCAGCGGATACGCCTGACCCATCCAAGGACGAGGCTGCTGATAAAACACCGGAGCCACCCCGCCGCCCCCGGCGTAAAACCAGCCGCAAAGCCTTGGAAACAGACGTGGTCGAAAGCTCGGAAGAAACCGTCGAAGAGGATATGACGGACCTTCCAACGACGCCGGAGGTTTCGCCAGAAGAAACACCAGCGCAGGCTGTGGATGAAAAAACAGCAGAACCTGATGAGAAACCCAAGAAAGGGTGGTGGAGCCGGAAGTTTTTCTAAAACGTCCCGCATCCGCACAAAAATTGACAGCGCGTCTGGTCAAGACGGATGGAAAATGGGCCCTTCCATGCGCGAGCTCGGCGCAAGTCAGGGCACCAGTTGAACGGGCGGGCTGCGGAGCCTCCAGAGCCCCAATGAGGCTCTGAAGTTCTCGAAAGGCCCTCGAAGACAGCATCGGGCCCGCTGAGTGGTGCCTTATGTTGATGTAGATTGCGCGTCAAAGGCACCGGTTTGGGCCGGTCCTCGTTTCAAAAAATAACGGGATCGGTCCAGACAACGCGTTTGGTTTTTTAACTGTTGGGGGGCGGAGGCGCTTCTGTGGAGGTTTGTTTGCAGCCCACTAACCACACGTCACTGACAGAATGCTCAATGGCGTTGAGACCGGGGCTTTCGGCAAACATCCACCCCGTAAACAGCCGCTGAATGCGCCGATTGAGCGTGATCTCGTCTACCTCCACAAAGGATGTGGTTTTGGGCGTCTCACTGGCTGGGCGCGAATAACAAACGCGGGGGGTGATCTCCAGCGGCCCGAACCGCACGGTTTCGTTGAGATATACATCAAAAGTGGTGATACGTCCGGTGATCTTGTCGATCCCGGAAAACACCGCAACTCGGTTCTCAATGCGCTGCGATTCCGCCATGCTGCCGAGCGAGAACAAGCAGCCGGAAAGAACGGTCAGTAGGAAAAGAGGCCTTGCCTTAAGGCCCGCCGCAAGGGATCGCATTGTCTTTTGCCGCAGTGTCGGGTTGCTCTGCACTAGAGAGCAATTATGGCAAATATTGTGTTAACAACAGGGGGCGCTATGGTGTCCACGCCTCGTAATCGCCTGTCACCTCAGGCCGCTTTTCCTGGCTGGCCACTGCCCCGCGGGGCGTATAAGCACCGGGCGTGCCGGTGAGGTTAGGCTTATGGGGCATTTCCCATTCGCGCATCACATAGTCCTCATCGCTGGGCGCAACATCCGTGCGGTGGTGCAACCAGCCGTGCCAACCAGCAGGGATGCGGCTTGCATCGATCTCGCCATTGTAGATAACCCAGCGGCGGTCATCAGCACTTCGATAGTACACATTACCAGAGGCGTCCTCGCCCACTCTCTCGCCCTTGCGCCAGGTGAAAAAGCGGGTGCCGAGGGTCTGATTGTGCCACCAGGTGAAAAAGGACAGTAGGAATTTTTTCATCACGCACTTTTGCGGTTTAAGCTCTCTCTTTTGCCCGTTTTCTACAAAACGGGGCGGCAAGTCCAGCCATTCTTACGGGTTATGAGGCGGGATAGACGGTTGGAAACCAATCTTCTGGCAGCGGATCGTTCATAGCGAGGGAAAGGCCCATGTCTGGAAAGGGGGGTGAAACTTCATGGGGACGGGCCACATAACGGGCACCCTCTCCTACAAAACGAAAACTTACTGCGCGCCGGCGGGTTCCCGTCGGGTTGGCGGGGGCATCGTGCAGAGTGTGAAAGTCAAAAGCCAAAACATCGCCCGGATTGACCGCAAAAGACACTACGGCCTCTTCATTCCCATCAATATCTGGGAAGGCCGTATATTCCGTCGTATCCCCTTCCAAAGGCTGCAGTGTCTTAAAACGACGCGGCATGTAGGTGCGGCGATCGCGGTGGGAGCCTTTCATAAAATTGAGGCTTTCCGTTTTCCCCACAGGGTCCAACGGCACCCAAAGGCTGACAGTTTTTGGCCCATCCACACAATAGTAAGGCATATCTTGATGCCATGGGGTGGCAGAGGTGTTGCCAGGCTCTTTGACCAACACATGCTCATGGAAAAACTGCGCCCGCGCACTGCCCATCAAATCCGCCGCCAGCTTACCCAGCGGGCCGGTGCGGGCGACTTCCAGATAATCTGGAAAACGCTGCCAATTCACATAGTCACCGAAATAAGCACCACCCTCCTCCGCATGGTTTTTACCATAGGGGCCGGGCGCGGCCATGTTTTCTTCGATTGCAGCGGCCAAGCGGGTGAGCCATGAAGCGTTGAGAGCATTTCGGATGACGACAACGCCGTCCTTTTGAAAAGCATCAATGGTGGTCTTATCCAGAAGGGTCATATCAGCAGCTAGCGTATCATTTTCTCAAGGATGATTGCGGGAATACCGGCCAAGCCGCCGCAAGCATCCGTCTCACCTGTGATACGGTATCCAACGCGCCTGTAGAAGCCAAGGGCCGCATCATTACCTTTCAGAACGTCTAGCCAAAGCCGTGTTTCAGAAAAAAGCTGCTTTTCCAAGTGCTCCAGTAGGCGGCTTCCAATGCCGGCACCCTTGCGATCCGGATCCACATGCAGCCGGTCCACATACATACCATCCTTATGAAACGCGTAGAGATGGGCCACCATCGTCTCATCGGCAACAGCCACCAGAAAGCGGTCTTGAAGCCGGGCCGCCTGTTCCTCAAAGAGTGTACTGCTATGGCGCTTTTCAATGATGGAGCTGGTCTCCCGCTCGCCGATAATTGGCGAATAGGTAGCAAGCCAACTACGGTTTGTTAGCGCTCGCGCGGCTTTAACATCATGCGTTTGGGCACGTCGGATACGTAGTTCCACGCTCAAACACCAATCTTCTCTTTCAACAGAGCATTCACCGTCTGCGGGTTGGCCTTGCCGCCGGTGGCTTTCATCACCTGGCCCACGAACCAACCGATCATAGCCGGTTTTTCCTTGGCCTGTTCCACCTTGTCCGGATTAGCGGCGATGATTTCGTCCACAGCGGCTTCGATGGCTCCGGTATCCGTCACCTGCGCCATGCCGCGCTCATCCACAATTTTCGCCGGGTCACCACCCTCATTCCAGACGATCTCAAACACATCCTTGGCGATCTTGCCCGAAATGGTGCCGTCCTTAATAAGGTCCACGATCCCGCCTAGCTGCGCAGCGCTCACAGGGCTTTCAGAAAGGTCTAGCCCCGCCTTATTGAGCGCCCCCAGCAGATCATTGATGACCCAGTTGGCCGATGCCTTGGCGTCCCGCCCTTCGGCCACCTGCTCATAATAGGCAGAGATGGCCTGTTCGGAGACCAGAATGGAGGCATCATATTCGCTCAAGCCCGCTTCCATAAACCGCGCCCGTTTGGCATCGGGCAATTCAGGGAGTTCGGCACGGATTTCGTCAATGAACGCATCGTCAAATTCCAGCGGCAGCAGGTCCGGATCGGGGAAATAGCGATAGTCATGCGCCTCTTCCTTGGAGCGCATGGAGCGGGTCTCTCCCTTCACCGGGTCAAAGAGGCGGGTTTCCTGATCGATGGTACCGCCCTCCTCCAAAATTTCGATCTGGCGGCGGGCCTCATATTCAATGGCCTGACCCATAAAGCGAATGGAGTTCACGTTCTTGATTTCGCAGCGCGTGCCAAAATCACCACCCGGCTTGCGCACGGAAACGTTCACGTCCGCCCGCATGGAGCCCTGATCCATGTTCCCATCGCAGGTGCCCAGATAGCGCAGGATGGAACGCAGCTTGGTGACATAGGCCTTGGCCTCGTCGATGGAGCGGATGTCCGGCTTGGAGACGATTTCCATCAGCGCCACGCCGGAACGGTTCAGGTCCACAAAGCTCATAGTGGGGTGCTGGTCGTGCATGGATTTGCCCGCATCCTGTTCCAGATGCAGACGCTCCACGCCGATTTCTACAGTCTCAAACTTGCCCTGCTTATCCGGCCCCACCTGTACGGTGATGGTGCCCTCACCCACGATGGGATGGTAAAGCTGCGAAATCTGATAGCCCTGGGGCAGATCGGGATAAAAATAGTTCTTCCGGTCAAACACCGAGCGTTTGTTGATGACGGCGTTAAGGCCAAGCCCGGTCTTCACCGCCTGACGCACGCAATATTGGTTGATAACGGGCAACATGCCGGGCATGGCCGCGTCCACCAGCGAGACATTGTTGTTCTGTTCATTGCCAAACTCGGTGGAAGCACCGGAGAACAGTTTGGCATTGGATGTCACCTGTGCATGGACTTCCAGCCCAATCACCAATTCCCAATCATGGTCCACACCTGCAAAAAAGTTGGCAGGGTTAGGCGTTCTCACATCAACAATCGCGGTCATGGGTCAATCTCAAATTAAAGCGTGAAACGCACATTTCTAAAGCGTGAAACGCCCAGTGGCGTTTTCAATGACCTGTGCGGAGGCGAACAGGGTTTCTTCATCAAATGGCCGCCCGATGAGTTGCAGGCCCAAGGGCAGATTGTCCTTGTCGCGCCCGGCGGGCACGGCGATGCCCGGCAAGCCTGCCATGTTCACGGTCACCGTGAAAACGTCATTCAAATACATTTTCACTGGGTCTGCGGCCATTTCCTCATCGCCAATTTTGAAGGCGACGGATGGTGTTGCGGGTGTCAAAATTGCGTCCACACCCGCATCAAAGGCTATCTCAAAATCCTGCTTGATGAGCGTACGCACCTTCTGGGCGCGGATGTAGTAGGCATCGTAGAACCCGGCTGAGAGCACATAGGTGCCGATCATAATACGGCGCTGCACTTCTTCGCCAAAACCTGCGGCACGGGTGTTTTCATACATCTCATCGATGGAACCTCCATCCACCCGCAACCCGTATTTCACACCATCATAGCGGGCGAGGTTGGATGAAGCTTCAGCAGGGGCGACGATGTAATAGGCGGGCAGCGCGTATTTTGTGTGGGGCAGTGAAATATCCACAACCTCTGCGCCTGCATCCCGCAGAATGGCTTTCCCTTCTTCCCACAGGGCTTCGATCTCATCGGGCATACCGTCAAGACGGTATTCGTTGGGAATGCCGATTTTCAGGCCCTTTACCCCGCGTGCGACAGCCGCTTCATAGTCTGGCACAGGCATGTCCACACAAGTTGTGTCCTTTGCATCTGCGGATGCCATGGATCGCAGCATGATCGCCGCGTCCCGCACAGATTTGGTGATAGGCCCGGCCTGATCCAGCGAAGAAGCAAAGGCCACCATACCGTAGCGGGAACAGCGCCCATAGGTGGGTTTGATGCCCACCGTGCCTGTCAGAGCAGCGGGCTGGCGGATGGACCCGCCCGTGTCAGACGCGGTCGCGCCGGCGCAAAGATGGGCGGCAACGGCGGCAGCGGAACCACCGGAAGAACCACCAGGCACAAGATCTTCCCCGTTGGGCCCTTTAATGGGGTTGATGACAGGGCCGTAGTGGGAGGTCTCGTTGGAGGATCCCATGGCAAACTCATCCATGTTGAGCTTGCCCAACATCACTGCGCCCGCATCCCACAGGTTTTGCGTGACGGTGGATTCGTAAGGCGGCTTGAACCCCTCCAAAATATGGCTGCACGCCTGGGTGTGGACACCCTTGGTCGCATAGAGGTCTTTGATTCCCAGCGGGACACCTTCAAGAGCCCCTGCCCCGTCGCTGCCGACCTTGCCATCGCTGGCAGCGGCCTGTTCCCGCGCCATGTCTGCGGTGGTGGTGATATAAGCATTCAACGCTTCATTACCGCTCTCGATGGCGGACAGGTAGGCATCCGTCACCTCACTGGGTTTGAAACTTTTATCGGCATAACCATCGCGCAATTCGGCAATGGTGAGTTTGGTCAGATCGGTCATGAAAACTTGCTTTGAAACGGGTTTGGTAGCGGGCGGAACGGCCTATTCCACCACCTTGGGCACCATGAAGAAGTGGTCTTCGCTGGCGGGCGCATTGGCGGTGACGGCATCGGGGATATCGCCATCATTCACCACGTCCTCGCGCTTGCGCATGGTCATATCCACCACGGAAGTCATCGGTTCCACGCCAGAAACATCCACCTCATTCAACTGCTCCACAAAGCCAAGAATCGTATTCAATTCGGCCTTCATGGTTTCTGCCCGCTCATCAGTAATGGCAATGCGGGAGAGTTTGGCCACGCGCTTTACGGTGTCGGTGTCCACTGACATGGTAGGATCCATTGGTTCCACTGGTTTGCGCTGTCTTAGCGCCGCTTCCCTAAGCCCGCAACCACAGGGCTGACCTGCACTAAACGCTTACCGTTTCGCCTGGCTGAAGCACTTTGATGCGGTCAGAATTGTCCATGGCCTCTACAAAAGCATCTGCAGTCTGATCGACGATGGGAAATGAGCCAAAATGGCAGGGAATGATGGTTTCAAAGTTGAAATAACGCTTGCAGGCCAGCGCGGCCACCGCCCCACCCATGGTGAACCGATCCCCCACTGGCACCAGCCCGATGGCTGGGCGGTGCAGTTCTTCAATAAGCGCCATATCCCCAAAAATATCCGTATCCCCCATGTGATAGATCGATTCGCCGGTCCCAAAGTGGAAAACAAGTCCATTGGGATTGCCCAACGAATGGGCTACGCCATTCTCGTCCACATGGGCGGAAGAATGGAAGGCTTGGGTAAAGGTGACGCTAAAACCCTCATGGTGCAGCGTGCCACCGGTATTCGCAACGTCAGCTTTTTCCAACCCTTGGGCCTGCAACCACAAGATCAAATCATAATTGCCGATCACCGTTGCGCCGGTTTCCTTTGCAATGGCCAAGGTATCGCCCACATGGTCGCCATGGCCATGGGTTAGGGCGATGTGTGTAAGGCCCTCCACGGCAGCGGCTCTGCTGTCTTCCACAAAGGCGGGGTTGCCCGTAAAGAACGGGTCCACAAGAATGCGGGCCTGTTCGGTTTCCAAACGAAAGGCTGAGTGGCCAAGCCAGGTGATTTTCATGGGTCTTTCCTCACTGACAATGATTTGGTTTTAGCCATGCCCCGAAGGCCTGACACCACTATCGACCAATTCGTGACGCAGCTTCAAGGACGGGGCCGTCTGATGGCGCTGGATTTGGGCACAAAAACCATCGGCATGGCGCTGTGCGATGCAGATTGGTTTGTCCCATCTCCCATGGCCACCATCAAGCGGACCAAATTCACCGCCGATGCCGAACAACTTATGGCTTTGATCGAGAAAGAAGAAGTCAAAGGCCTCATCATGGGCCTGCCGCTCAATATGGATGGTTCCGAGGGGCCGAGAGCCCAGGCCACGCGCGCGTTCATGCGCAATTTGCAGCGGTTTTCACCCCCATCCCATATTTTCCACGACGAGCGCCTAACCAGCAACGAGGCTAAAGAGGCCATGGCTGAAGCAGGGATAGTAACGTCAAAATGGGCGCAAAATATCGACCGCTATGCGGCCAATCTCATTTTGCAGTCGGCGCTGGTGCCGCTGGTGGAAGCGCGGGAGCGGCTTTTGAGTTGAATAGGCCAGACACCGTGGGCCACCACTTTTTGCGCAAGCGGTAAGCAATGATGGCCAAAACAATAAGGCTATCCAGCGCAATCGCCTTAGCTGCCATAATGGGCACAACCGCCGGGTCCACACCCAAAATCTTGCCGTAAAGATTAAAAACCAGATCGTGCAACTGGCGCGAAAAAATCGTCGTTCCGAAGTTCCAGTCGTTGTAAGAAAGGCCGTACCAGACCAACAGGCAGAAGATGGGTGCGAGCCAAAGTGTCAGTAGAATGCGCATCGGGGGAAATGCCTGCTGCCTATTTTTCCTCCCCACGAATGTGCGATAGGAATGCCGTGCAGGCAATGGCACGGGCCATAAAGCATTTGGTAAGGTTAACTTCCACGAGGGAAAGCGCAGGCTTCAAGAAGCACGCTTGCAGGCCAAGACCATCCGGCGTAATCCTCACTTTTAATGACGAGCCAGCACTCCCCTAAGCGCCCGCTTGAAACGGATGCGTCTGCCTTTCAACTGCCCGGTTTCACGCTGAAACACCTTTTGGGCATGGAAGGTGTCTCCCCCCGTGACATTACCATTCTCTTGGACCGGGCCAATGCCATGGTGGACGTGTCCCGCCGGGCAGAAAAGCGGCGCAACACGTTGTTTGGCAGAACGCTCATCAACCTCTTTTTCGAAAATTCCACGCGCACCCAATCTTCCTTTGAAATCGCAGGCATGCGGCTGGGCATGGATGTGGTCAACATGGCTGTGCAGACTTCCTCAGTGAAGAAGGGCGAAACGCTCCTGGATACCGCCCAAACGCTCAATGCCATGCGGCCTGATCTTCTGGTGGTGCGCCACAGCGCTGCCGGTGCCGCGGCCTTGCTGTCCCAAAAACTGGGGTGCGGTGTCATCAATGCCGGGGATGGTGCCCATGAACATCCCACACAGGCCCTGCTAGATGCCCTCACCATCCGCCGCTCAAAAGGCACTTTGGAGGGTTTGACGGTGGCCATTTGTGGCGATATTGCCCATTCGCGGGTGGCCCGCTCCAATATTCATTTGCTCAACGCCATGGGCGCCCGCGTGCGCCTCATCGCACCGTCCACACTGTTGCCATCGCGGGTAGATGAATTGGGCGCAACCGTCTTTCGCCGCATGGAAGACGGCCTGCCCGGCTGTGATGTCATCATGATGCTTCGGCTCCAAACCGAGCGTATGGCAGGCGCTTTTGTGCCCTCCGCACGGGAATACTATCGCTATTTCGGGCTGGATAGCGCCCGTGTGAGGCTTGCCAACCGCGATGCCATCATCATGCATCCCGGCCCCATGAACCGAGGCGTGGAAATCGCGTCCGACATTGCCGACGGCGTGCAAAGTGTCATCGTGGAACAGGTGGAAATGGGCGTTGCCGTGCGCATGGCCGTCATGGAAGCGCTCATGGGCGCTCCTCTTGATGGTGGGGACGACGCATGACTGCCACCAAGGGAAAGCCCGGCCAACAGCTCTACCGCAATGCCCGCATCATGGACCCCGCCAGCGGGTTGGACATGCATGGGGACCTGCTCGTTCAAAACGGGCGAATCGTGCGCACGGGCAAAAACCTACCACCACCCAAAAAAGGTGGCGCGATTGTTGACTGCGAGGGGCACGTTTTGGCCCCCGGCTTGGTGGATAGCCGCGTTTTCATCGGTGAACCGGGGGGTGAGCACCGCGAAACCATCAAAACCGCAGGCAAAGCCGCCGCCGCAGGCGGTGTCACCACCATGGTCATGATGCCGGACACATCGCCCGTCATCGACGACGTCAGCTTGCTGGAATTCGTGCGCAAAACCGCCAAATCCAAGTCCAAAATTCGCATTCTGCCCGCCGCCGCCATCACGCGCGGACTTCAGGGGCAAGAAATGACCGAATTTGGCCTGCTGCGGGATGCCGGAGCTGTGGCTTTCACAGACGGCCATAAAATGGTGGACGACGCACAGGTCATGCGGCGTGCGCTGACCTATGCCCGAGACTTTGATGCTCTCTTGATGGCACCCCACCGCGACCCTTCGCTAGGCCGCGGTGTGATGAATGCGGGTCTCAATGCAACTCGCATGGGTCTGGCAGGCATCCCCCGCGAGGCTGAGATCATTCCACTGGAGCGGGACATGCGGTTGGTGGCCATGACCAAAGGCCGGTTCCACGCCTCCACCCTGTCCACATCCGCTTCGGTGGAGGTCATCGCCCGCGCCAAAGATAAAGGTCTGGATGTGAGTGCCGGTGTGGCGCTGGCCAATCTCACGCTCAACGAAACCGACATTGGCGATTACCGCACGTTTTTCCGTGTCTCCCCACCCCTGCGTGACGAACAGGACAGGCTTGCCATGGTGGAGGGCATCAAGGATGGCACTTTGGACATCATCTGCTCTAACCACGATCCGCAGGAAGAGGACACAAAGCGCCTGCCGTTCGCCGAGGCCGCCGACGGTGCTGTGGGACTGGAAACCCTGCTTGCGGGAGCACTGCGCCTCTACCACAGCGCCGATGTACCGCTGATGCGCATTTTGGAATGTCTCACCGTCGCCCCCGCCCAACGTTTAGGCCTTAAATGTGGGCGCATGGAAAAAGGTGCACGGGCAGATCTCATCCTGTTTGATCCAGACCACCCCTGGGTTCTCGATGACAGCGAGCTGCACTCTCGTTCGCGCAACACCCCTTTTCAAAACGCGCGCTTCTCCGGCCGCGTCTTGAAAACCATTGTGTTGGGCCGCACTGTCTTTGAATTAAAAGATCAGCACTAACCGCGATATTTGATGCGCGAAGGGGCATGGGGATGTTTGAGACTTATTTGAGCAACATCCTTGCCAATTCCTGGCTTGCCGTGCTCGTCCCTCTCGCGGTTGGCTATCTGTGCGGTTCAATTCCCTTTGGCCTATTGCTGGCCAAACTGGGCGGCGCGGGAGACGTTCGATCTATAGGGTCCGGCAACATCGGCGCCACAAATGTTTTGCGCACCGGACGAAAAGGGCTTGCCGCTGCCACACTGGTGGCGGATGCCCTAAAGGCCGCCATCCCAGTTTGGTTTTTTGGGGGAGCGGGCGTGGACGTTGCCATGTTTGCGGGCTTTGGCGCTTTCTTCGGCCATCTTTTCCCCATTTGGCTGGGTTTTAAGGGCGGCAAGGGCATCGCCGTTTACGTGGGCGTTTTACTGGCCCTGTCCTGGCAAGCGCTGCTCGCCTTTGCTGTCCTGTGGCTAAGCACGGCTGCTATCACACGCTATTCATCCCTTGCCGCTTTAGTGGCCACAACAATTGTGCCCCTGTTTGTCTGGATCATGCTTCCGGGCATGGCTTACGCAGCGCTCATTCTGGCCACGATGACGGTCATCTCTTTCTTCATGCACCGGGCCAATATCAGCCGGCTGCTGGCGGGCACCGAAACACGCATCGGGTCCAAAAGCTGATGGAGCAGGCCCGACCCGGCATTCCGTTTACGGAAACCATGCGGCTGGACTGGCTGCGCCTTATTCGCAGCGAGAATGTGGGACCCGCCACATTTTCCGATTTACTGCGCCAATATAACACTGCTAGCGCTGCCCTTGAGGCATTGCCAGAACTGGCGGGGCGCGCGGGCCGCAAAACCCTGCGCATCGCCAATCAAGCCGATGCGGAAGCCGAATTGGAACGCACCCATAAAAAGGGCGCGCGGCTGGTCTGTTTGGGCGAATCGGATTATCCTCCAGCCCTTCGCGCCGCCGATAGCCCACCACCCGTTTTGGCCGTGGCGGGCAGCGGCGAATGCCTGACCAAACACGCCGTAGCATTTGTTGGCAGTCGAAATGCATCCTTGGCTGGCATCAAACTCACCAAACAATTGGCGAAAGAAACCGGCGCAGAAGGATACAGCATCGTTTCCGGCCTCGCCCGTGGCATTGATGCGGCCGCCCATGAAGCCGCCTTGACCACCGGCACCGTGGCCGTGTTCGCCGGCGGGATCGATCACATCTACCCCCGCGAAAACGAACGCCTCGCCCATGCCATCGTCGATCAGGGCGGTGCACTGATTACGGAAATGCCCTTTGGCTGGAAGCCAAGGGCGCAGGACTTTCCCCGCCGCAACCGTATCGTAGCGGGCATGGCGCTTGGTTTGGTGGTTGTGGAAGCCGCCCGGCGCTCAGGCTCTCTCATTTCAGCACGCCTCGCGGCAGAGGCGGGCCGAGTGGTCTTCGCGGTACCCGGCTCCCCCCTTGATCCCAGGAGCGAAGGAGCCAACCACCTCATTCGCAATGGAGCGGAACTCATCACAAACAGCCAGCATATTCTCGATTCACTGGCTCCCATGAAAGAAATGGGCCAGCAGACCCGCTATACTCTGGATGAAACAGACCGGGCCGAATTCCAAAACCAGCCCACACCAAGCGACGAAGATGTTTTTGTGTCAGCGCTGGGTCACACGCCCACCGATTTGGACGAACTGATCCGCCACACCGGATTGGCCGTCGGAAAGGTGCATCTACTGGTTATCCAGCTGGAACTGGCTGGCCGCCTGGAACGCCACACGGGCAATAGAGTCTCTATGATTTAGAGCACGTTTTCACATACGTGGCTGAAAACGATTGCCGGTGGAACAGCAGAACGCTCTAATCCAGCTCTTCGCTCATGTAATGGAAAAGCGCCGCCAGCGCCTTGTCTTGCGCTTGTACATCAGCCTGGCGCACCGGAGCGGCCATAGGGCTTTCAGCGCCAGCCATGACGGCTTCCAATTCCAGCACCATCATGCTGGCGAGATAGGAAATCATCTCCCCTCGCTTGCCCATACCTTTGGCCAGCGCCACAATGCCGGTGCACATATTCAAAAGATATTCAGCACGCTCTTTTTCGGTCGCCTGCAATGTGTTCGAGTTAGGATTCGCATCGCGCATCACACACCCCCTTCCCCAATTTGAACGGCACCGCCGATGGGGTACGATTCGACAGCATTACAACCCGTTCATGAAACGCATAAAGGTTGAAAATTAAATTGCAACCAGACTTTACGTTTACTTAAAGTTGTATTTTTTCTGCGCCGCAGGAAACAAATTTTGACTGTCGGCAAACTGCTCAGCGCCAAGATGCGACCGCGTGAGGGTTTGCGTTTTGCAATATTCCTGCCTAAGTGCGGCGTCTGAGTATGTCAGTCATCCAATGGAACGCCATGAAACTGGTCATTGTGGAATCACCCTCCAAAGCCAAGACCATCAATAAATACCTGGGCTCCGGCTACAAGGTTCTGGCCTCCTATGGCCATGTGCGGGACCTGCCCGCAAAGGACGGCTCCGTTCTGCCGGATGAAGATTTTTCCATGTCCTGGACCGTGGATGGCAAGGCCAAACCGCGCATCACGGACATTACAAAAGCCGCCCGCGAGGCCGAGGCCATTATTTTGGCCACCGACCCCGACCGGGAGGGCGAAGCAATCTCTTGGCATGTGCTTCAAGTGCTTTCAGACAAGAAAGTGTTGAAACAAAAGCCGGTGGAGCGCGTGGTTTTCAACGCCATCACCAAGAAATCCATT
>JBCCTO010000030.1:0-44141 GCA_039198355.1 Pseudomonadota bacterium | reverse complement strand
TTGTGTTTGATGATCTTGTTGGTAGTCTTCAACAATGTGGTTGTCTTTCGTTTCAATGGTTAGGTTCGCACCACCATCAAAACGGGTAACCAAGGTCTCCTTCAAGAGACCCGCCGCTGCCTTCTCAGTCCTCTGAAAAGGTAGCGGTGTCAGATTAAGTCGAGTCTTCTACATATTACTTTAGTTGCCAAACAAGTTTCCAATATAAATTTGGGGACCTGCGCTCTTTGGTCGTTTTCAAGTGCGAGCCCCTCGTGCATTCGTAAAGGCCTCGATCGGCCCAGCCAACCAGCTTCATCAAGACCAGTAACTAACAATTCGATCTGTTCATGAATGGTTGTTGGGCGTTTCTCGTGAGAAACATCCGATTCGAACTTTGGCCCAGACAAGGATATTCCAAATTTTTTGGAAAACCGCTCCGTTTCTATTTCGGCGAAGCCAAATTGCTGCGCTAATGAAAACAACCTATCAGTATCCTGGAATCGATATCCGCGTAGCAATTCTAGGTTACGCATCGAATTTCGAACCCTGTAGCTAAGAAGTACATTTCTCTAACGAAAGCACTTACCGTCGAGCAAACGTGAGCTTTCTTACCGCCCCTAAACCGAAAACTCCAGCGCTTTCGCACTATCAATCTCAGGCGCATTCCGCAGCTTCTCCAGAAACGCTGCGGATGGTTCGTGGTCCAGTTCCACCAAGGCAATCGCATTTCCACCGGGGGCATCGCGGCCCAGGTAGAAGTTGGCGATGTTGATGCCTTCTTCGCCGAACATGCCGCCCAGTTTGCCGATGATGCCGGGCACGTCTTCATTGGTGGTGTAGATCATGTGCGGGGCGGCTTCGGCCTCCATATTGATGCCCTTGATCTGGATGAAACGGGGTTTGCCGTCGGAGAACACGGTGCCGGCGATGGAGCGCGTTGTTTTGTCTGTGGAGACGTTGAGCTGGATATAGCCTTCAAACACACCGGATTTGTCCCGCGTCATTTCCACCAGTTTGATTCCCCGCTCGCTGGCCATGACGGGGGCGGACACCATGTTCACATCCGCCACCTGGGGCCGCAACAGCCCCGCCAGCACGGCGCTGGTGAGGGCCTTGGTGTTCATCTGCGAGACGTGGCCGTCATAGAGCACGTCCACGGATTTCACCGGGCTGTCAGTCACCTGCCCCACGAAGGAGCCCAGCGTTTCCGCCAGCTTCACGAACGGCGTGAGGCGCGGCGCTTCTTCGGCAGAAATAGAGGGCATGTTGAGCGCGTTGGAGACGGCCCCGCGCGTGAGATAGGCGGACATTTGTTCCGCCACCTGAAGCGCCACATTCTCTTGCGCTTCGGTCGTTGCCGCGCCCAGATGGGGCGTGCAGACCACATTGGGGAGGCCAAACAGCACGCTTTCCGTGGCAGGCTCCACCTCGAACACGTCAATGCCAGCCCCGGCCACTTTGCCGGATTTCAACGCTTCGGCCAGATCCGCTTCCACGATCAACCCACCCCGGGCGCAGTTCACGATGCGCACGCCATCCTTCATCTTGGCCAATGCAGCAGCATCGATGATGTTGCGGGTTTTATCCGTGAGCGGCGTGTGCAGGGTGATGAAATCAGCGCGGGGGAAGAGTTCGTCCAACTCCACCTTTTCCACGCCAAGCCGCTCGGCCCGCTCTTCCGACAGGAATGGGTCGAAGGCCACCACGCGCATTTTCAGCCCAATGGCCCGTTCCGCCACGATGGAGCCGATATTACCGCAACCGATCAGGCCCAGCGTCTTGCCGGTCAGTTCCACGCCCATGAATTTGGATTTTTCCCACTTGCCCGCTTGGGTGGATGCATCAGCAGAAGGGATTTGCCGGGCCACGGCCATGATGAGCGAAATGGCGTGTTCCGCCGTGGTGATGGAGTTCCCGAAGGGCGTGTTCATCACGATAATGCCCCGGCGGGAGGCGGCCTTGATGTCCACATTGTCCACGCCGATCCCGGCCCGGCCGATGACTTTCAGATTGGTGGCCGCCTCGATCAGCTTTTCCGTGGCCTTGGTGGCGGAGCGGATGGCAAGACCGTCATATTCAGGAATGGCCGCAAGCAGGGCCTCTTTGTCCTTGCCCAGTTCGGGGCGGAAATCCACGTCACAGCCGTTCTCACGGAAAATTTCCACGGCGGTGGGAGAAAGAGCGTCGGAGACGAGAACGCGGGGTTTTTGGGTGGTCATGGTATTGGTCCTTTAACGGAAAACCCTCTCTTCCTGTCATCCCCGCAGCAGCGGGGATCCATTTGTCAGGGATTCGGATAGGAGAGAAGAATTCGGATGCGGCAACGGCTTCTTTCACCATCACCTTTTGGAATGTGAGAAACGATGGATCCCCGCCTGCGCGGGGATGACAATCGTGCAAGACTTAACCCCGAGAGGCTGTCTCGAACGCCCAGTCGAGCCAGGGCGTGAGCGCTTCCACATCGGAAGCCTCCACCGTGGCGCCGGTCCAGATGCGCAGGCCGGGAGGGGCATCGCGGTAGCCGCCAATGTCCAGCGCCACACCTTCAGCGGCCAGCAAGCTCGTCATCTTTTTGACGAAGGCGTTCTGGGCATCCTTGTCCAGCGCGGCAAAAGCCGGGTCGGTGATGGAAAGGCACACGGATGTGTTGGAGCGGGTGGCTGGATCAACGGCGAGAAACTCAACCCATGGGGTGGCCGCCACCCATTTTTCCAGCACGGTAAAATTGGCATCGGCCCGGTCGTGCAGTGCGTCCAGCCCGCCGATCTCTTCGCCCCATTTCAGGGCATCGATATAGTCTTCCACGCATAGCATGGAAGGCGTGTTGATGGTGGCCCCTTCAAAAATGCCGCCAATCAGCTTGCCGCCTTTTGTGAGGCGGAAAATCTTGGGCAAAGGCCATGGGGGCGTGTAATTTTCCAACCGTTCCACAGCGCGGGGGGACAGGATCAACATCCCGTGCGCGCCTTCCCCACCCATCACTTTTTGCCAGGAGAACGTGGTCACATCCAATTTGTCGAAGGGCAGCGGCTGGGCAAAGGCAGCGGAAGTGGCGTCACAGAGTGTCAGCCCCTTTCGGTCGGCGGGAATGAAATCGCCGTTTGGCACGCGCACGCCGGAAGTGGTGCCGTTCCAGGTGAAGCCCACATCCCGGTCAAAATCCACGGCGGCGAGATCGGGCAGATGTCCATAGTCAGCGGTAATCACCTCACAGTCGTCCAGCTTCAACTGCTTGACAGCATCGGTCACCCAGCCGGCGCCGAAACTTTCCCACGCCAGCATGGTCACACCACGCTCGCCCAGCAGGTTCCACATGGCCGTTTCGTAAGCCCCGGTGTCAGAAGCCGGAACGATTCCGACCAGATAATCGTCTGGCACGCCCAGTAGGGTGCGAGTACGGTCAATCGCTTCTTTGAGTTTGGATTTGCCTTCAGCGGCCCGGTGGGAGCGTCCCAAGGGGGCGTTGCCCAGCGCATCCAGCGACCATCTGGGCCGCTTGGTGCAGGGGCCTGACGAAAAACGGGGGTTCGCAGGTCGCAGCTTAGGCGTATTGTGACGCGGCTCCGCCACGGCGGGCGCAACCACGGGGGTCATATCAGTCATAATCTATCCTTCCAGATAGGTAGCCTCTCGTTAGGGAGAGGTGGCCTGCCGCCGCCATAGCGGCAAAGCCTGCGCCCCGTCAACGGTTTTTTGGCGCAGGAAGGATAGTGCGTGTCGTAAAGGTGAAAGAGGTGTGAACGCTTACCAGATCTCGTATCGCAGCCCCAACCGCACTTCATGAATATCCACCGCATCCAAATCCAGATCGGAGCGGTAAAAGCGGTTGTCAGCAGCGGTGGCGATCGTGGTCTCCGACACCTTTGTGTAGCGATAACCAAGATCCAGCTTAACGTTGCGGGAAATGTCGTAAGACCCACCCAACATCACAGAAAACGCTGGTGAAAAACTGGTGACCGTATTTGAGGTGCCTTCCCGAAGCGTGTGCAGGCCCCCGCCCCGTTCCCGACAATCGGCTTCAGAGCGCCCAACGCAAAGATCGAAGTCGTTGAAATCGTTCCACGTCATCATGGCAAGCCCAATGCCAGCACCGGCATAGGGCGTGATGCCCATGAAAGTGGGGCCATCCAAATAGGCATTGGCCATGAAAGCCGTGGCGGAAATATCGGCGCTTTCTGTGGTATAACAGGTCCCGTTATCCTGAACGGTGACCGTCACATTTTGCAGCTGCGGCAGGTTGATAACCACGGGGTTGCCATTGGCATCCGTAGTCAGGGTCGGCACGTCCACCACTTCCGTTCTTTCCTGCTCATAGGTGCCACAATCATAAACACCACTGTCAGCGGAATACTGAAAACCGGTATAGTGGTTAATGGTCACATCAGCTCGCAGACCGGACCCGAACATATAGCCGCCGCCAATGCCAAACGTGCTGGCGTTACCCAGATCCGTGTCATTGGTGTAAGTGCCGGTGGTGGCAGACAATGTGGTGGCGGTATCCCCAAATGTGCTGCCCAAATCACCGCGGATATACCACCCGGTCCCAAACTCCACCTGCGTTTCCGCCAGTTCCCCCTCCAGCATGTCGGCCCCTTGCGCCACGGTGCCGAAGGTGAGCGGCAACAACAAAGCGGTCGAACAGGCCAAGGCCGTAAAACGGCGAAGACCGCCCGTTTTCCCCATGGTGAAAGCTGTTTTCATGGCACTGCCCTACTCTCAAAAATACGCAACTGGGTGACCCGCTGGCTCGATAGAACTGGGGTCGAACTGGGGTTGGGAAAGCCCTTTCCAAACGGGCATTCCCGAATTGAGCGCCTACCAGATTTGGTAACGGATGCCGGCGCGGAAGATATGGTCGTGGATGCCCTCATCATGGGCCTGCGGGCCCAGGGAGTTGGTGGTGCCCGCATTGGCCGCCGCATCCCAGCCAAACATCTGCCCGCCGGAAATAGCCTCATAGGAATAGCCTAGGTCCAGCTTGGCATTGTGCGTGATGTCGTATGAAAGACCGGCATGGAACGCATAGGCAAAACGCCATTGCGCTTCGCCGGGGTGTTCAATGGGGGTTTGTAGCCCCGTACAGGTGCCCACAACGGGGTCGGTGACGGTGCAGTTAAACGTGTTGATGAGCGTGTCATAACTCACATAGGCGCCGCCAATACCCGCCCCCACATAAGGCGTGAAACCGGAAAAATTGCCGAGATCGAAATAGGCATTAGCCATGACCGAATAGGACGTCATGGTGGTGGTGTCGGAAGATGTGCAGTTCGTGCCCGCCAATTGCCCAAAGGGCAGACCCAGCGCCGGTTGGGAGGGACATGGGTGGTCACCGGAATCCGTGGTGCCGTCAAAGTTTGTCTCAGACTTGTAGCCCAGCGTGGCATCCACGCGGAAGTTTTCATTGATCTGGTAGCCGATGCCCACACGGGCCCCAAATGTGTCTTCCAGCTCAGAGCGGGTGAAGCCACGGTTGCCGCCATTGGCGTATACACCGTAGTATATTTCCTCAATCTCGCGGGACATGTAGCTGATGTCGCCGCGCAGATACCAACCGCCTGCAGGCTTGGTTACCACTTCCGGCGCTTCAAAAGGCGGGTCCTGCAACATGTCCGCCGCCTGCGCGACCTGGACAGTTTGGGCGCTCATCAAAAGCGCAACGCCTGTAAGAAGCGTGCACGTTAAGGGGGTGGAGCGGAGAAATTTGGGTGCGCTGCGCATGGCAACATCCTTCCTGAACGGTCCCGGCCCCAAAGGGTGCGCACGGAACAACGAGAAACTTGTCAGGATGAAAAGTGCCCCCAATAGGTTAAACTTGAATTAACCGTGTTTTTTAACCACGCCAGTTAACCCTAATGAATCGTTAAGAAAATCAGAGCCGTATAAACGGTGAAGTGGCATGGTGCTAACGATCTGGCAGGGGCATGAAAAACAAAAAAGCCCGCTGCATGGCAGCGGGCTTTTTTGTTTGGAGGGAAAAAACCGCCTATGCGGTCACCAGCAGCTCCACAAAGGTGCTGTGCTCTTCCTTCAGAGGACGGGCGGAAACATGAAGGCCCACCTTCACCTTCTCACCATCAATGGTAATCGGCATAGACGTGACCAGTTTGCGCATCCGCTCCAGACAGCGATTGCCCCCTTCAATGTCCGTCTCCGGCAGCAGCATGGCGATCTTGTCGTCAGAAATGCGGCCTAAAATATCCACGCCAAAACGGGTTGAAGACACGCACATCTCCGATACCGCCATCATCACCTGATCGGCACCATCAGCACCGCGCTGTTCGGCGAGACGCTTGAGGCCGGGCACCTTTGCCACCAGCAGCGTCAGATCATGATTGTAACGGCGTGTGCGGGCAAATTCTGCCCCCGCCAGTTCCATGAAGCGGGTGCGCTTGGGCAGGCCTGTGGCGGCATCCATAATGTCGGCCCGGGCACGCATATCGGCCAGCAGGCCTTTAAGGCGGGTCACTTCCGCTTCAAGCGCTGCACGGTCCATATCAGCCGGTTTTACCGCAGCCTTTGGCGCCACATCGCTCACCATGCTCACATTTTCAGGAAACACCACCCGGGACTTGGCTTTGGGTCCATTCGTTGGTTTTGGGGTTGCCTTTGGCACTGCCTTTTGGGTCCGCGGTTTTGTTTTATGCACCAGTGTGGCCATCTGCCTGCTCCATGGGAAAACGCATCACTCTGGCCGCACGGTAGGGACCATTTGTGAAAAATTTCTATTGCTCTTGGCGCACTATGGCCCAGCAAAATTAAGGGGTCGTTAAGCCCTGCCGGGGAGCCGCTCGCAGTTAAATCGATTTTGATTTGGTTCTAATCGTTTAGCGCCAAAAGGAGGGGTGGACAGGACGCGGGCGCATCGCCAATCCACAGCCACGACTTGGGCACAAAATGACGCAGGCTGGACTTTCCCAAAATGAGCAAGACAAAATCTCCCGCCCGGCCACCCGTTCGCGTGGCCATTAACGGTTTCGGGCGCATCGGCCGCCACACGCTCCGCGCTATCCACGAATTCGGCCGCGAAGACATTGAAGTGGTGGCCATCAACAATGGCGGCGATATCGAAACCCACGCCCATCTGCTGCGCTATGACAGCGTGCACGGCCTGTTTCCCGGCGAAATCAGGGTGCGCAAAAAGGGCATTGATTTGGGCAAAGGTGTTATTCCCTTTCTGGCGGACCGTAATCCGGCCAATCTGCCTTGGGAAAAGCTGGATGTGGACATTGTGCTGGAATGTACGGGCGCTTTTAACAGCACTGAAAAAGCCATGCCCCATATTGAATATGGCGGCGCCAAGCGGGTGCTGCTGTCTGCCCCCGGCAAACCGGCTGACAGGACTATTGTTTATGGCGTAAATCAGCGTGATCTGCGCAAGTCCGACAAAGTGGTCTCTGCCGCCTCTTGCACCACCAATTGCCTGGCGCCCCTTTGCATGGTGATGGATGATGCCATCGGCATTGAGCACGGGTTTATGACCACAGTACATTCCTACACGGGCGACCAACCCACGCTGGATCGCAACCATAAAAGCCCCTACCGCGCCCGCGCCGCTGCCGTTTCCATGATCCCCACCTCCACCGGAGCGGCCAAGTCCATCGGGGATGTGTTGCCCGACCTGAAGGGCCGTCTCGACGGCACCGCCGTGCGCGTACCCACGCCCAATGTCTCGCTCGTTGTACTCAAATTTGTGGCCAGCCGCGAAACCACAGCAGAAGAAGTGAATGCCATTATGAAAAAGGCCGCCAAGGGCCGCATGAAAGGCATTCTGGACTATGATCCTGCGCCCAAGGTTTCCGTGGATTTCAACCACAACCCCCATTCCTCCATCTTTGCGCCGGAACAGACGAAGGTTATGAGCGACACTATGGTGCAGGTGATGGCCTGGTACGACAATGAATGGGGCTTCTCCTGCCGGATGGGCGACCTGGCTGTCGCCATGGGCAAAAAGCTCTAACTGTGTTAGTCATGGCCCCATGACAAAAGAACAATATTTGGGTCTCGCAATTTTACTGATACCGGCAATTTTGGGATTTGGTGGCTTATGGTTGGCAACTTGGCCGAAGAACGACAAATCTGAAACCATTGGGCATACGTCCATCCCACCCACCAATATGGACGGTCACTGAACTAAAACCTATGCCCTTCAAAACCATTGATGACATCGCCAATCTTTCCGGCAAGCGCGCCCTTCTGCGGGTGGACATTAACGTGCCTATGGAAGATGGGCGCGCAAGCGACACCACGCGCATCGACCGCATTGCCCCCACCGTCAAGGAACTATCTGACAAGGGTGCCAAAGTC
Source organism: Pseudomonadota bacterium (assembly GCA_039198355.1). GTDB lineage: Bacteria > Pseudomonadota > Alphaproteobacteria > Rhizobiales > Rhizobiaceae > Pseudahrensia. The sequence continues at coordinate 35,855 of JBCCTO010000030.1, read as the reverse complement.
ATACTGCTAGCCCACTTTGGACGACCCAAAGGCCAAGTGGTGCCGGAAATGTCATTGAAACCCGTGCTGCCCTCACTTGCTGATGCCTTCGGTTCACACGTTGCGTTTGCAGAAAACTGCATGGGAGAAAAGGCGGAACAGGCCGTCGCTGCCATGCATGAAGGCGACATCCTTCTTTGCGAAAACACCCGCTTCCATGCAGGCGAAGAAAAGAACGATCCGGACCTCGCCGCCGCCATTGCAAAACTGGGGGATCTGTTCATCAACGATGCCTTCAGCGCCGCCCACAGGGCCCACGCTTCCACGGTTGGCATCGCCGAGCATCTGCCGGCCTATGCCGGGCGTACCATGCAGGCGGAACTGGAGGCGCTGGAGAAAGGGCTTGGCGCGCCGGAGCATCCGGTCATGGCCATTATCGGGGGCGCAAAAGTCTCCACCAAGCTCGATCTCATCGGCAATCTTCTCACCAAGGTGGACCATTTGGTCATCGGTGGCGGCATGGCCAATACACTTTTAGCCGCCCTCGGCCTCGGCGTGGGAAACAGTCTGTGCGAGCATGATCTGGCCGATACGGCACGCACCATTATGGCCCGGGCATCAGACGCAAACTGCGAAATCATCCTGCCCAAAGACGTCGTTGTCGCCGATGGCTTCGCCGCCCACAGCCCCAACGACGTGGTGCCCGTGGACGCTGTGCCCAGCGAGCGCATGATTCTCGACGCCGGGCCGGACACCGTAACCCTTGTGGGGGAGCGCATGGCTGGCTGCAAAACGCTGGTGTGGAACGGCCCCATGGGCGCGTTCGAACTGGAGCCGTTTGACAAGGCCACGGTGGCCTGTGCCCAATTGGCGGCGCGTCACACATCAGAAAACGGCCTCACCTCCGTAGCTGGCGGCGGTGACACGGTGGCGGCCCTCAACCATGCGGGCGTAGCCGATCAATTCAGCTATGTCTCCACCGCAGGCGGCGCATTTCTGGAGTGGATGGAAGGCAAGACTTTGCCCGGCGTTGCGGCGCTGGAAATAAAATAGTCTTCCAAAACGATTGAATTCATGAGCCCCCTTGAGGCCCAGCGCAAAGCTGACAATAAACGACAAAAACCCCTCCAAACCCACGGAAAAGCACCATGAGCGAACGGATCGAAGACATTGCAAAAGCCATGGTGCTGCCCGGGCAGGGCATTCTGGCGGCGGACGAATCCACCGGCACCATCCAAAAACGCTTCGATTCCATCAATGTGGAGAACACGGAAGAAAACCGCCGCGATTACCGCGAAATGCTCTTTCGCTCCATGGAAGCTATGAAAAACCATATCTCCGGTGTCATCCTGTTTGAGGAAACGCTGTATCAGAAGGCCAAAGACGGCACGCCTTTCGTGGACCTCATCAAGGCCGCCACCGCTGTCCCGGGCATAAAGGTGGATATGGGGGCCAAACCGCTGGCCGGTCATCCTGGTGAGACGGCCACGGAAGGTTTGGACGGACTGGCGGGTCGCTTGGCAAACTATTACGAGGCCGGTGCCCGCTTCGCCAAATGGCGCGCTGTTATCGCCATTGATGACGCACTGCCCACCATGGGGGCCATCAAAGCCAATGCCCATGGCCTCGCCCGCTATGCGGCGCTTTGCCAGGAGGCGGGCATCGTGCCCATTGTGGAGCCGGAAGTACTGATGGACGGCAAGCCCGGCGACCACACCATCGAGCGCTGCCATGAAGTCACGACCGCCGTACTGCACGAAACGTTCAACGAATTGCACCACCAGAATGTGAAGCTGGAAGGCATGATCCTGAAGCCCAACATGATTGTGGCGGGCGTTAACTGCCCCACGCAGCCCTCGGTTCAAGAGGTTGCTGACCACACTGTGGCTGTCCTGCGCCGCTGCGTCCCCGCAGCCGTGGCCGGCATCGCCTTCCTTTCCGGTGGTCAAAGCGACGAAGAAGCAACGGCGCACCTCAACGCCATGAATGCTGACGCCAATCTGCCCTGGCCCGTCACCTATTCCTACGGCCGCGCCTTGCAAGCCGCATGCCTGAAAGCTTGGAGCGGTCAAAGCGAAAACGTTACTGCAGGGGAAGCTGCCTTCACCCACCGCGCCCGCATGAACGGTCTCGCTGCTAAAGGTGAGTGGAAGCCAGAACTGGAGGCAGCTTAGGGATTCTAGGCCCCGACCTTAACGCGCGTTCCCAACCTCCCCCACGAGGGGAGGTCGAAAGGGCGCAGCCGTTTCGGGTGGGGGGCGGGATGCCAAATAGGGCTTCGAAGCCTCATACAAACACTGCGCCCCCCATCGCAATCGCCTACGGCTCTTGGGCCTCCCCTCAAGGAGGAGGCTGGCCAGTTTTTTGATCCAGCAGCCTGGTGGAGAGGCCCTTTTGCGTTCATGCTAGAGCCTCTCGCATCCAATCCAAACCAAAGAGCATCACAAATCGCGTTTGAGATCAGCGTTTTGCTGATCGAAAGGCAGCGAATTGTGATTCAGGTTGGGTGCGGCATGCTCCAGACTAGATTGAGTAGGGAATTTTGACGTTTGCGTCAAAATTTGGCCGCGTTACACTAGGGCAGGCCCCTCTCGTACCTAACCCTGTCATGTCGCCCATCCTGCTGCACATTCTCTCCACCCTTGCCTTCCCCCTTTATCTCGCCCAGGGCCTGCATACGCGGCAGAAATCCCTGCGCCTGTCGCCCCCACCTGAAGGGCCGGTGGAAGGGCAGTTTGGGGATGGGGAGCCGGCCTATCGCCTGCTGGTCGTTGGCGATTCTTCGGCCGCCGGGGTGGGGCTGAACCACACGCGGGAGACCATGGGCTATCAAGCGGCTAAGAAGTTGCATCAGCGCACGGGCGAACCGGTCCAATGGCGCATGAGCGGCCATAACAGTGCCGTGGCAGGGGAAATTCGCGATTACGTGGTGCCCAATCTCGCACCAGAAGAATATTCCCACATCTTTCTCATGATCGGCACCAATGACATGAAGAATTGGCATTCTGCCAGCCGCTGGAAAAGCGAATTCGGCGGTCTGCTCTACGCCCTGCGCACCCGCTTTCCGGACGCAAAAATCTACTGGCACCAGGCCATTGACGTGCGGGACACACCAGCCCTGCCCAAAATGCTGGGCACCATCATGAATTGGCGAGTGCAGATTTTTAACCGCAAGGGGGCGCAACTGTGTGTGGAGCGCGGGGCGGTGGCCGTGCCGCCCTTGGACAGCACCAATGCTTGGGGCTATTGCCGCGATGGCTTCCACGCCAACAAATACGGCCTGTCCTACTGGGCTGACCACATGCTGGACCACATTCACCACACCCCCACCAGCACGCCCGCTGCCAAGCCCCATATTCCGGCACCAGACGCACGAGCTTTTCCCCATGTGGAACCACCCGCGACCTTTAAGAAAGAGCTTGGCTAAAGCACCTCGCATTCTACTCGAAACAGTGATGCATCAAAAGATGCGTTCGAAAACAGCATATCGCTAACTTAGAGGCAGCGATATTTGATTCCATTCAAATGCCCAGTGCTCAAAAAGCAGGATAGACCGCACGGATTTTTCCTTGTTAAACAGCCTTCAATTGTCGCCTTGGGAGGGTTGAACTGTGGGTAAATACGCAAAGCTGTATCAAGGCTGGAAAGCCGATCCGAACGGGTTTTGGATGGAAGCGGCCCAGTCCATCGACTGGTTTGAAAAGCCGTCCAAAGCCTTCTTTGAAGACGAAGGCGTCTATGGCCGTTGGTTCGCCGATGGGGTGTGCAACACCTGTTACAACGCCGTGGACCGCCATGTGGAAGGCGGGCGGGCAGACCAAGCCGCCATCATCTATGACAGCCCCATCACCGGCAACAAGCACACCTACACCTATGCGGATGTAAAGGCCGAAGTGGTGGCGCTGGCCGCCGTTCTGCGCGACCAAGGCGTGGGCAAGGGTGACCGGGTCATCATCTACATGCCCATGGTGCCCCAGGCCGCCTTTGCCATGCTGGCCTGCGCCCGCATTGGGGCTGTGCATTCGGTCGTGTTTGGCGGCTTCTCTTCTGCCGAACTGGCCACCCGCATTGATGATTGCGCCGCCGATACCGTCATCACCGCCTCTTGCGGCATCGAGCCGGGCCGCGTGATTGCCTATAAGCCGCTGCTGGATGGGGCTATCGAAATTGCCGAACACAAGCCCGGCAAAGTCATCATGCTCAAGCGAGAGCAGCAGCCTTGCGAGATGGTTGAGGGCCGCGATGTGGATTACGCCGCTGCCGTGCAGGCCCATATGGATGCCGGGACGCAGGTGGAATGCGTGCCGCTGAAAGCAACCAATCCGCTCTACGTGCTCTACACCTCCGGCACCACGGGCCAGCCCAAGGGTGTGGTGCGGGACAATGGGGGCCATATGGTCGCCTCCCACTGGACCATGAAGGCCATTTACGGCGTGGAGCCGGGCGAAGTGTTCTGGGCAGCATCAGACGTGGGCTGGGTCGTGGGCCATTCCTACATCGTCTACGCGCCGTTGATGACGGGCAACACGTCCATCCTGTTTGAAGGCAAACCAGTGGGCACGCCCGATGCGGGCACGTTCTGGCGGGTGATTTCCGAACACAAAGTGACCGTCCTCTTCACAGCCCCCACAGCCTTCCGCGCCATCAAGAAAGAGGACCCGGAAGGGGCCATGGTCAAAGACTACGACCTCTCACATTTCCGCATGCTGTTCCTCGCTGGGGAACGGGCGGACCCGGACACGATCCACTGGGCCGAACGGGTGCTGGGCACGCCGGTCATCGACCACTGGTGGCAGACGGAGACCGGCTGGACCATTGCGGGCAATCCTGCAGGCATTGAACTACTCCCCGTGAAATACGGCTCCCCCACCGTGCCCATGCCAGGCTATGACGTGCAAATCCTCTCCGACGAGGGTACGCAAATGCCCCGTGGGGAGCTAGGCAATGTGGTGGTGAAACTGCCCCTGCCCCCCGGGGCATTTCCCACGCTCTGGAACGCAGAACAGCGCTTCCGCGACGCCTATCTCAACGAATTCCCCGGCTATTACCAAACGTCCGACGCGGGCATTATGGATGAAGACGGTTACCTCTTCATTATGTCGCGCACCGATGACATCATCAACGTGGCCGGCCACCGCCTCTCCACCGGGGCTATGGAAGAGGCTGTCTCTGAGCACAAAGACGTGGCGGAATGCGCTGTGCTGGGCATTGCCGATACGCTCAAGGGCCAACTGCCCGCCGGGTTTGTAATTCTCAACAACGGCGTGGACCGCCCCGTGGCAGATATTCAAAAAGAAGTCGTTGCCCATGTGCGCGAGAAGATCGGCCCCGTGGCCGCTTTCAAAATCGTCGTCCCCGTCAAACGCCTTCCCAAAACCCGATCCGGCAAAATCCTGCGCGGGACGCTGCAAAAGATGATCGATGGCGAAGATTTCAAAATCCCCGCCACCATCGACGACCCGGCCATTCTGGATGAAATCCGCGAGAGTTGGGCGCAGTACCAGGGATAACTTCCCAATGGCATTCCGCGCCGCGCGCCCCTATATTGCGTGTCGGCGGGCTGCGCGGTTGGTGGGCTAATCATCCTCGGGGCCTTACCGATTCTGAAGGGAGCTGTCCCTGTCCTTGCCCGTGGGCTTGGGCACACGGCGCCCACCTACTTTGTAGGTTCCAGGATCGATAAATGCACACGGCTGGTGCGGCTCGCTTCTCTCTCTCTCCTGCCCCGTGAACGGGACAACATCCGTGGTCCCATGACGCTCTCCCCAACAGACGAAAAAGTCGCCCTGCGCCGCGACAAGCTAAAACTACGCAACCGACTTTCCGAAGAGGTCCGCATTGCAGCAGCCTTCGATCTGGCGGACCGGGCCAAGGCACTCTTCGAAGATGATTTCATGCCCGGCACCATCGTGGCGGGCTATCACCCCATCCGCTCCGAGCTGGACCCCCGCCCGCTCATGGCCGTGCTGGCCGATCTTGGCGCACTGCTTTGCCTACCGGTGGTGACAGGGGAAACCAGCATGGAATTTCGCGAACTCGTGCGCGGCGGCACGCTCACGGATAGCGGTTTCGGCACGATCGGACCCGATGAAACCGCTGCTGTGCTAGACCCGGAAATGCTGCTCATGCCCCTATCCGTCTTCGACGTTACTGGCGGGCGCATCGGCTATGGCGCAGGTTTCTATGACCGCGCCATCGAAAAGCTGGAAATTAAAGGGCAAACGCCCACACTCATCGGCATCGCTTTCGATGAACAAGAGGCAAACCGTGTGCCCATGGAGGCCCACGACCGACGGCTCACCACCATTCTTACCGCCACCCGTACGATCCCCACATAATCATCATCCGCTGACTTGATCGGCGGACCGCCTCGCGTATTCACTTCCCATACTCGGGCAAGAAAAGGACCAAACGATGCGTATTCTTTTTCTGGGAGACATGGTGGGCCGCACGGGCCGTACTGCCGTCTATGACCGCCTGCCCGGCCTCCGCTGTGATCTCAAAGCTGATCTGGTGATCGTTAATGGCGAGAATGCTGCCGGAGGCTTCGGGATCACGCGCACCATTTTGCACGAGACACTGGAGGCTGGGGCGGACGTCGTCACTTCCGGCAACCACGCTTTTGACCAGAAGGAAACGCTGGGTTGGGCCGACGAAGAACAGCGCTTCCTGCGCCCCGCCAACTTTCCCGCCGGCACGCCCGGGCGCGGCTCCACCATGGTGGAAACCGCCGATGGCCGCCGTGTATTAGTGGCCAACATCATGGCCCGCGTTTTCATGCACCCGGAACTGGATGACCCCTTTGCCGCTGCCGAGCGAGAACTGGCCGCTGCACCCTTGGGCGATATGGCCGACGCTGTGGTGATCGACTTCCACGCCGAAGCCACCAGCGAGGCCCAGTGCTTCGGCCATTTTGTTGATGGCCGCGCCAGCCTTGTGGTGGGCACCCATACCCATGTGCCCACAGCAGACCATCAGATATTAGTGGGTGGCACAGCCTATATGTCTGACGCAGGCATGTGCGGCGACTATGATTCGTCCCTCGGTATGGACAAAGAAGAACCCCTCAACCGTTTTCTAACGAAAGTCACCCGCAACCGCATGGAACCCGCCAGCGGCGAAGCCACCGTTTGCGGGGTGCTCGCCGTGACAGATGACAAGACGGGCTTGGCGACGGGTATAGAACCGCTACGCATCGGCGGACGTCTGAGCCAAATATTGCCGACGATCTAAAAACATGCACTCAGCACCTCCCCCTTGAGGGCAGGTGGAGGTTGGAAATGCATGCATGTGAGTTACGCAAGCACTGTCCGCTCGAGGAACCAATAGGCCCCCATGGCGGCAATAAACAACGAGGCCGGTATGGCCACGCGGGCGCGGTACCAGGGTTTAGCGGCCATCCATCCCACCAGGGCAAAAGCCATGATGAGCACGGTGATCTGACCGAATTCAACGCCCACATTGAAGGCGACCAGGCCTAAAATAAAGTCAGACGACGGCAGGCCAATTTCGGTAAGAATGCCCGCAAAACCCAGCCCGTGCAGCAGGCCGAACAGGAAGACGATGACCGGTCGCCAAACCTGCAAAGAGCGGGTGAAAATGTTCTCCACCGCCACATAAACGATGGAAAGCGCGATCAGTGGCTCCACGATGGTGGGGGAGATTTGCACCACACCGTAAAGGCCTAGCGCCAACGTCACCGAGTGGGCGATGGTGAAGGCCGTCACCTGCATCAGCAGCGGTCGCCAGGCCATGGAAAGGAAAAACAGGCCAAGCACAAACAAAATATGGTCCAGCCCCTTAGGCAGAATATGGGTGAAACCCACCACCACATAATCCCAAGCCTTTTCCACCCAAGTGCGCGGGTCCGGTGCGCGCAGGGCAATGTCATCGCTCTTTTCTCCCGCATTGAAAAAGCGCGCTTCCATTTCCGCAGCCGTGCGCTCAATGCGCAAGACGCTGCTGCCCCGCTCGCGTGGGTAAGCCCAGGTAAGAATACCGGCCCCGGGCGGTACGGTACCGGTGAGCCGGATGGTGGTGGAACGGGCCAACTCCACATCCCCCACAGGCGGGATGGCGAGTTGTTCGATTTTGAGGCGCGGCACCTGGCCGTCAATTCTCATGCCAAGACCGGCCACCCAGGCGTCCGCGATTTCATAAAATGCATCCTTCAATCCGCCCGCCGATAGGGCTCGCACGGCCTTGTAGCGCTCCGATTGAGGAGCTTCGTCGGTGTCCTCATGCTCCGGGCCAATGCCAGCAATCTGGGCTTCCAGATTGGTTTCGATGGCCAGATTGATGGTATTGCCCTGGGTCTGCACTGTGACAATGGACGGCACAATTTCGTGGGCGACAGCGCCTGCTATGGTCCAAAACAGAACTGCAAAGGGGAGAGCAAACGCGCGGAAGGGGGCAGAAAGCATGGCAAAGGGGCCTGAAAGCAAAAGACGGCGGGGTTACGGTAAAAAGCCCCAAACGTTTTGGGGCACAGGATCGGCCCTCACTTAGCCATGGTCTATCGCGGCCTCAAAGGGTAAGTCTAGTCCGTCCACCCTTTTGAAAGCCCCGCCATGCGCGTTTTGCTCACCGCTCTCATATTCATGCTTTGCGCGCAGACGGCGCAGGCCCATGAATATTACCTCATGCCCCACTCCTTTACCCCCGCCGTGGCTGAGGAATTAACGGTGAGCCACAAACTGGGGGAGAATTTCAAGGGCAATGAAGTGCCCTATATAAGCCGCTGGAACATCCGTTCTGAACTGTGGGTGGAGGGTCAAAAGCGCGATATGAAAGGCGTGGATGGCGACCGCCCTGCCCTCAAGATGACCGTGAACAATGCGGGCCTCGCTATCGTGGCCCATCAAGGCAATGTGGACTTTCTTACCTTCTCCAGCTGGGAAAAATTTGTGGCCTATGCGCAAAAAGAGGGCCTGACCCACGCGCTCGCCCCCAGCGAAAATGGAACGAAGCCCAAGGAAAAGCTCAAAGAGGGTTACGCCCGCTATGCCAAAACACTGGTGCAGGTGGGCGGCGGCGCAACGGGGCAAGACCAGCCCGTTGGTCTGAAAATTGAATTGGTTGCGAAAAAGAACCCCAATGCCTTGGCCGCCGATGAGGCCATGCCTGTACAGCTTCTCTATGAGGGCAAACCCCTGGCTGGCATCACCGTGAAAGTGTTTGAGACGGTGGGCGAAGACTTTGTCCTCAAACTGGTCACCGATGAAAACGGCATGGTCTCCGTCCCCCCGGCAGGGGCTGGGCCCACAATGCTCAACGCCATCCACATGATTGAGCCGGAAGGCCCTGAAGCCCTTGAGCGGAATGCCCATTGGGAAAGTTTCTGGGCCTCCCTCACCTACAGCCGCACCCGCTAGAGCAATTCATGTTTACACAAACAGAAAACGCATCGAAATTCGCGTTCGAAAACAGCATTTTGCTGTTTGAGAGGCAGAGAATTTCAGTTCTTTCTAAAACTGAAATGCTCTGAAACCATGCGACTGGCGCTGGCCTTTCTTCTGCTCATCAGCGCCGCCACATTTGCGCTGGGCATCACCTTGCCCATCGTACAGTTCAAACGGCTGTATTTCTTTGAAGACACGCCATCGCTGTTGAACCTGTTCACCGGCCTATGGGCAGAGGGGGACATTTGGGTGGCGCTGGCGATTTTGATTTTCTCGATGATTTTTCCGGCGCTGAAACTGTCGCTGGTTTTCATTGCAGCCATAGCCCCGCAAACACCGCTGGCCCGCTCGCCCCTTTTGCAGTTTGCAGGCGCCCTGTCGCGCTGGTCTTTGATGGATGTTTTGCTGGTGGCGCTGGTCATTTTCGCCGCCAAAACCTCTGGCCTCGCCGAAGCCATGGCCCAACCAGGCCTTTGGTTTTATGCGATGAGCGCCTTATCGGGGGCAGCCGCAGCAGCGCTGATTAAGCGGACCACTGATCTCTAAGACGGAATGCGGTTGAGTGGCTGGAACTCTTCCAGCAGGGCCAGATGGGCCTCTTCTTGGCTGCGGCTGCGGCGTCCCGCTTTGGCGGGGGCGGCTTCGTCCTTGCCATATTGGATCATCTTATTGCGCAGGGTGCGCACGGAAATGCCCAGAATGTCAGAAGCCCAGGTGCGGTTACCGCCGCAACGGGCCAGGGTGCCGATAATCAAATCCCGTTCCACATCTTCCAACCTGCGGCCCACATGGGGTTCAATATCGCATTGCTGGCGCACCATAGACTGGCCGTTGGAAGAAGCGTTGGGGGAAGTGGTTTTGGACATGGTGGCATTCTGTTCCGGCTCTCTTTGTGGAGCCCGTTGGTCTTGCCTCCATCATGTCGCGCTATGGTAAATCGCCGGTTAAACGCCATCTCGAAAACGCAAAAAACCACACCTTTTGTGCCCCGCACAAAACGCGCAGACGGCACAAAGGGTGTGGCTTATCGCAAGCCCCTCGTAGTACGAATTAGTGGCGATATTGCTGAATGCGCGTGGTACGCAGGCCTGCAAGGCCGTGGTCGTCAATAGAGGCCTGCCAGGACAGGAACTCTTCCACCGTCAGCGTGTAGCGCTGGCAAGCCTCTTCCAAGCTCAGCAATCCGCCGCGCACAGCGGCCACCACTTCCGCCTTTCGGCGGATCACCCAGCGGCGGGTGGTGGTGGGCGGAAGATCGGCGATTGTAAGGGGGCTGCCATCAGGCCCGATGACATACTTCACCCGTGGGCGCATCTGTTCGGTCATGTTACTCTCTACTCAATACTAATACGCGTCTGACCAGACTGGCTCCAAATTACGCCCCAGGACTTAAAATTTGCTGAAACGGACCTTAGCAATTTGGTAGGTTTTGCTGCCCGCCGTGTCGGACTTTACGCCACAGGTCAAAACGACAACTCACCGATCGAAGGAGCGGTGCTTATGTTTTGCGCAAACAGACACGAAACGCGAATTGCGCCATGGACAACGACGACGACAACAAAATGTTTGAAAAGCCCAGTGCCGGAACGGTGCTTGGCATGAAACTGTTTGGCTATGGCGCAGGTGTTGCCATTCTGGGTGCCTTTGCCCTGGGATATTTTTACCTGTAAGCATGGGGCTTTACCGTAAAGGGTAAGGCCGTGCTGAACTATCTCACCTTGATATTCTGCTGCCAATTGGCAGGGGAAACCCTTGCCCGATCCCTGGGTTTGCCCGTACCGGGTCCCGTGGTGGGCATGGTGTTTTTGTTCATCTATCTGGCCATACGTGGCCAGGTGCCGGGCGATCTAAGCCGCGTGGGGGATGGTCTGCTTAAGCACCTCTCCCTGCTCTTCGTGCCCGCAGGCGTGGGCGTCATGCTGCATTTTCGCCTTTTGGGCGACGACTGGCTTCCCATCGCGCTGGCGCTGGTCGTCTCCACTGTGGTGACCATCATCATCACCGCGTGGTTGATGGCCAGGTTGAACAAGGCTGATCGTCATGGGTGAATTGCGTGATGTATGGGTCTATCTGTCTGCCACACCCCTGCTGCACCTCACGCTCACGCTGGTGGCGTTTCAGGCCGCGTCCTGGCTCTATGAAAAGGGTGGGCGCAACCCCATCCTCAACCCGGTTTTGCTTTCTGTACTGGCTCTGGTGAGCCTGCTCGTGGCCACGGGCACACCCTATGCTGATTATTTTGAAGGCGCGCAGTTCGTCCATTTTCTGCTGGGCCCGGCAACGGTGGCGCTGGCCATACCTCTCTACCGCCAGTTTGACCGGGTGCGCCGGGCGGCCCTGCCGCTCATGGTCTCGCTTCTCACAGGATCACTGACCGCCATGGGGTCTGCGGTGGCCATCGCCTATCTCACGGGCGCTGGGGAAACCGTATTGAAATCCCTCGCACCCAAATCTGCCACCGCCCCCGTGGCCATGGGCATTACCGAACAACTGGGAGGCCTGCCGTCCCTTACCGCAGTGCTGGTCATCTGCACGGGCATTCTGGGCGCCATGGTGGGACCGTTTCTGCTCGCGCGGTTCAAAATCACTGATGAAGCCGCCCAAGGCGTGGCGCTGGGCACCACCAGCCATGGCATTGGCACAGCCCGCGCCTTGCAAATGAGCGAGACGGCCGGCGCTTTCTCCGGCCTCGCCATGGGCATCAACGCTTTGGCAACGGCAATTCTTCTACCCGTCCTGTGGGCCATTTTCTTTTAAAGCGTCTCGCATTCTTTACGAAACAGTGATGCATCAAAAAATGCGTTCGAAAACAGCACACTGCTGTTTGAGAGGCAGCTTTTTTTGATTCAGGTTGAATGCGCAGCGCTCTAGAAAACACATAGGGCGATTCCGTGCAGCACCGCCCTTTAGAAGATTTGCAAGTGGCCAAAACTCAAAAGATGAAATCATCCTCCGCCAAATCGGCCTGGGATATACCTTCCAGCAACAATGTACCGTATTGGGCCGCCTGAATTTGCACGCCGGTGGTGGTTTCATCGAACACCAACTGCGACAAATGCAAATCCAGGCCACGGAACCAGATCCGGTCCCCCAGCCCCTCCCCGGCGGTGAAATCCGTGATGACATCATCGTTGAACTGACCGTCCATGAGGAACACGTCGAAACCCGTGCCCCCCGTGAGCGTGTCATTGCCCAGACCGCCAATGAATGTGTCATTCCCGCCAGCACCGTTGAGCGTGTCATTGCCATCAAAACCCACGAGGCGGTTGTTGGCATCATCACCCGTGATGGTGTCGTCAAACTGGGTGCCGTAGACCATTTCCACATTGGTGTAGGTGTCGCCGGCAGCCTCGCCCGCTGTACCGCCGGTGGAAAGATCAACGGCCACGCCTGCATCGGCATCCTTGTAGCTGACGATGTCCGCATTGCCGTCGCCGCCGTCAAAAGCATCAGCGCCTTCACCGCCAATCAGCGTATCCTTACCGGCACCGCCATTGAGATCATCATCCCCCGCGCCGCCAATCAGTTTGTTACTGCCATCATCACCGGTGAGAATATCGCGATGGTCTGAGCCGACCACATTCTCAATATTGGAGAACCGATCACCCGTGGCATGGCCATAATCGCCGATGCCCGTGCCCAGGTGGACCTGCACCCCGTATTCGGACTTGGCATAGTCCACCACATCAATGCCGTCACCACCATCAAGCGTGTCATGGCCGTGGCCGCCGCGCAGCCAGTCATTGCCGCCGCCGCCGTTGATCTCATCATTGCCGTGATTGCCAAACAGGCGGTTGGCAAGATCATCGCCCGTGAGAGTGTCATCATACCAAGAGCCGTTCAGGCTTTCAATATTCTCAAGCGTATCGCCCTCCGCATGGCCACCCAGACCGGTGCCCCGCTCCAGGCTTACATCAACGCCGCGATAGGAGGAGCCGTAATCGGCCACATCAGAGGCCCCGGCACCGCCGTCGAGATCATCGCCGCCGCCGCCGCCCACCAGTGTGTCTTTACCATCGCCACCCCGCACCGCATCATCACCATGATGGCCGTTCAGGCGGTTATCGCCGTCATCACCGCGAATTTTATCATTGGCCGTTGAGCCGATGACGTTTTCAATGCTCTCGTAGGTATCCCCGGCGGCATCGCCCCGGTTACCTTTACCGCTATTCAAGTTGACGGTGACGGCATCCTCCGCCCACTCATAGCTGGCCGTATCCGACCCGGCACCGCCATGGAGCGCATCGGCACCGGCGCCACCCTTCAGGGTGTCGGCACCACCATTGCCATAAAGCGTGTCGTCCCCATCACCCCCATCCAGCAGATCATTGCCGCCCTCGGTGGGGTCGGTGAGTTGGGAGACGGAGCGCAACTGCACATCATCCACAAAGCCACCCAGCGTGTCGTCCGTGCCCACGGCGTTAAACCCAAGCCACGGGTAGTTGGTGTAGTAGCCCGTGGGCGCATTCACCGTGTAGGTGTAGGTCGTAAAATCCAGACCATCGAGGCCTTCGCCATCTGCAGTCACCGTGTCGATTTTCGTGCCAGACCAGTAGACATCTATGGTATTGGAAGCTTCCTCCACACCGGGGCGGGCGGAGAATTCAAACGAAAACTGGAAAGTGTCATAGCCTTCCAGCGCTTCGCCACCGCCGTCAATCCACTGATAGACGAAGGCGTTGCCGTCGGAATCCAACTCCAGGATATCGGTGCCGTCGGGCACACCCGCATCGTCACCATGGCGCTGGATTTCGATTTTGTCTCCGCGACCGGCATTCCAACCGGGAATGCTGTCGAAAAGACCCCAAAATCCATTGCCGTTGGTCAACTCACCATGCTCTTCAAACGAGCCGTTAATAACCAGATTATCGCCAATGACTGCGTCACCCGTGAGGACATCGCCACCCTCACCGCCCAAAATGGTTTGGTTCAAAGCATCGCCAGCCAGCGCATCGGTGCCTTCGCTCCCGTTAAGCGTGGCATGTTCGCCGATTGGTGTGGCCTCGCGGGGGCAATGGTCCTCGTCTTCGCGGAACCACATGCCGTCTTCGCTGCTGTCGTGTTGATCGCTCATGATCTTACGCCCTTCAATTCCTGCTTCACAGGCAATTCCTGCAATTGCCTATACTGTTGATGGCACAGGAGGTTTGAAAGCGAAGTTCAAAAGGGCGGTGCAAACTGGAGCATTGGCGAAAGGTTTGATTAACCCTCTTTCGGCTGCGGCTTGGCGCGGGAGGCGGAGCGGCGCGCACCTTTGGCAATGTCCAAACGGGGCTTCAATTTGCGCACAAAATAGATGGAGCCTGTTTCATTGAGGTGGTGGGCATCCCGGTAAAGCACTTCACCCCGGTGGTAAAATTTGCAGCCCCCATGGGCGCATTGCAGATCATTCACCGGCACCAGATCCGGCACCAACCGCGCCAGATGGCGATTGTAGCGCAGTTCCCGGAGGCTGGCCTCGGTTACCCCATCGCAACGGCGATCCAGTTCCTTGTCATCAATCACATAGGCTGGAATAGCGCGGCAGCGGATGAGAGACCGGCCGGGTCGGATAAAATCCGCCACCACATTAACCCGGTGCCCCTGCTCCCGCAGCGGGTCCACCATGTCGCGAATAGCGGGCGCAATGCGTCGGGGGCTGGAGCGTTTGGCGGATGTGATGACGAGATTGGTGGGGTTTTCCGCCATAAGCCGCTCGAAGGCTTTTTTATTGTGCGCCTTGCAAGCTCGGGTTTGTTCAGCACTGCCCGTAAATTTGCGCACAAAACCTCCAAAGCCCGAATGGGGCACACAGCCCGTGCGGTAGATAACGTGGATATTGTAGGCTGGATAATGGCGCGCAAAACCTGCCGCTAGATGGAAAGCGTGGCTATCACCCCAAATATAAATGTCATTGTTCTTGCCGCGATGATTTTGGCACGTCACAAGGTCGGGATTGTCCCCCGCAAAAGTCCCTACAGGCGCAAAGTTCTTGCAAAAGCGGTTGCGCGTGGCGCGGCGCAACTCATCATTGGAAAGGGACATGCGCTCCGCAGGAATGCGAAAACCCAGACCATCCGTCGTCACCGCAGCAGCGGAAAGCCCGGCGAGTGGAATGGCCGCCACCGCAGCCCTCAAGGCAAAACGACTGTCCGGCGCAAACCGCGCCATGGCCCAGATGCGTTGCATCAACGGCGCAGGCTGCTTTGGCCCAATAAATGCGCTCTCTTTCGCGGGGAAGCGGAAACGTTGCTCAATAAAGTAATACTGCATCCAGCCCAGCACCACAGACAAAAAGACGATCAGCGCCTTGCCCACGGCAGTGGGTTCCGGCTCCATAACCATCACCCAAAACACGATGATGGGCCAGTGGACCAGATAGACCGAGTAGGAAATCTTGCCCACGAACACCGCCCCATCCCAGCGCAACGCTCCACCAGCGAAGCGGGCAGAAGAAAACAGGATGAACAGCGCCGTGCCCGCGCAGGGGATCAACGAATTAATACCCGGGAAAGCCGTGTGGTGGTCAAAGGCAAACATGGGCCACGCGATGAGCGCGAGACCGGCAAACGCACCCACCTCTTTGATCCAATTGGCCCGCTTTTCAGCGCGCACCAGCGGTTCAATCCAAACCAGCGCCGCCCCCAGCGCCATCTCTCCCAAACGGGCAGGCAGCAGATAGAAGGCCGCATCCCGGTCGGTGACAATCCACTGTTCCGCAAGCCAGATGCTTGCTGCGCTCAACGCCGCGATGACCAACAGCACCACCGGCGTGCGCCATTTGGCGAGCGCAAAAACCGTGAGCGCAGGCCAGATGAAATAAAACTGCTCCTCGACGGAGAGCGACCAAGTGTGCAGCAGCGGCTTGGTGATCGCATCAGCCGCGAAATAATCCGCCTCCGCCCAAAAATAGAGGTTGGACACGCTGGCCATGGCTGAAAGGGCCGACGCCCCAAAGTCCACCATGGCTCCGGTGGAAAAAAACAGGAAACCGAGTATCGCACTCACGCTCGCGGTGCAAAGCAGCGCTGGAAAAAGCCGCCGCACCCGCCGCAAATAAAACCGCTTGAAGCGAAAGCCCCCCGTGTCGCGCACCTCGCGCATAATCAATGCGGTGATAAGATAGCCGGAGATGACGAAGAACACGTCCACGCCCACAAATCCGCCACCGAACAGCGCGTAGCCTGCGTGATACAAAACCACGGACATGACCGCGATGGACCGCAGCCCGTCAATCTCCGGTCGGTATCTCATTTGCGCCAAAGCTGGCTCCGCTCATAAAACGTCCATAATGAGCGCAGGCTTGTCGGATCGTATTAATTTGTAACTAAATGCAGCGCGCCAGAGCCGATTTGCGCCAAACCGCTTATCCCCATGGCAAACAAAAGGTTTCTGGACCAGCGCCCATCGGTAGCACTTCCCTAAAACCCCAAAACCGCGCAAAATAGACAAAAAATTTTGGGCAGGGTGGCAAAGCCATCGCAGGAGGAAAATCCATGACAACGATCGAGCGGATTCCAGAACCGAAAAAGCAACCCATTATCGGCAACATGCTCTCCATTGATGCGAACCAACCCCTGCAGGGGCTGATGGAAATGACCCATGATCTGGGCCCCATTTTCCGTCTGGACATGATGGGCACCCCCCTGGTCATCGCCTCCGGTGCGGATATTGTGGAAGAACTGTGCGACGAGAGCCGCTTCGATAAAGCCGTGCGCGGGTCGCTGCGCCGTATCCGCGCCGTGGGCGGCGATGCCCTGTTCACCGCCGATACCAAAGACCCCAATTGGGAAAAAGCCCACCGCATCCTGCTGCCCACTTTCGCCGGCAGCGCCATGAAAAACTATTTCCCCCAGATGCAGGACGTGGCCAACCAGCTCGTCACCAAATGGGAGCGCATGAACTCCGACGAGGAGATCGACGTGGTCCACGATATGACCGCCGTGGCGCTGGACGTTATCGGCATTTGCGGCTTCGACTACCGCTTCAATTCCTTCTACCGCCGGGACTACCACCCTTTCATCGACGCGCTCAACCGCACGCTGGAAACCTGCATGATGCAGCGGGGCCTGCCCTTTGAAGAAACCATCCTGCGCAAACGTCTCGCCAAAATGGAAGAAGATGTGGCCTTCATGAACAATCTGGTGGACCAGATTATCCGTGAGCGCCGGGCGGGCCATGGGGACACCAGCCAAAATGATTTGCTCAACTACATGCTGGCGGGCGTGGACAAGGTGACGGGGGAAAGCCTGTCGGATGAAAACATCCGTTACCAGATCAACACATTCCTCATCGCAGGCCATGAGACCACTTCGGGCCTCATGTCCTTCACGCTCTATTATCTGCTCAATAATCCCGACATTCTGGAGCGGGCCTATAAAGAAGTGGACGAGGTTTTGGGCCGAGACATCTCCCAGCCGCCCACACTCGCGCAGGTGAACAAGCTCACCTATGTGAACCAAATCCTGTCAGAATCCCTGCGCCTCTGGCCCACCGCCCCCGCCTTGGGTCTCGCCCCGTATGAAGACGAAATCGTCGGCGGCAAATACAAGCTGAAGAAAGGCACCTTCGTCACCATCCTCTCCCTCATGCTGCACCGGGACAAATCCGTGTGGGGGGATGATCCGGAGACCTTCAACCCCGAACACTTTTCCAAAGAAGCCGTGGCCGAGCGCCCGCTCCACGTTTACAAACCCTTCGGCAATGGCCAGCGGGCTTGTATCGGGCGGCAGTTTGCCATGCAGGAAGCCAATCTGGTGATCGGCATGATCCTCCAGCGCTTCAATCTGATCGACCACAAAAACTATCAGATGAAAATCAAGGAGAGCCTTTCCATCAAGCCCGACGGTTTCACCATGAAGGTGAAACTGCGCAATGATGTGGTCCGCTCCGCGCTGGTCAAAGGTGCAACCCTTGCGGAGGAAGAGAAGACCGAACAGGTAGCCGCGCGGCCCAAACACGGCACGCCCGCACTCATTCTCTATGGCTCCAATCTCGGCACGACGGAAGAATTTGCCCGGGGCATGGCCCGTTCGGCCGAACTGAACGGATTCGACACCACGCTGGCCCCGCTGGACGATTATTGCGACCGGCTGCCAAAGGACGGCGCGGTCATCATGGCCTGTGCTTCCTATAACGGCACACCGCCGGACAATGCGGGCCGGTTCGTGGAATGGGTGAAATCCGCCCCTGCAGGCAGCCTTGAAGGCGTAAACTACGCCCTGTTCGGCTGCGGCCATTCCGATTGGGCGGGCACGTTCCAGGCCACACCACGCCTGCTGGACGAACACCTTGCCCGCGCCGGGGCCACCAATATCTGCGAGCGCGGCGAGGGCGATGCCAAGGAAGATATCGAGACGGCCTTCGAAAACTGGTTCAAACCCGTCTGGCCCGCCGTGGGCAAAGCGCTTGATCTGGACGTGGATTTTGACGCCACGCTGGACGATGCGCCCCTCTATTCCATTGAATATCTCGAAGACGACACGGACTCACCGCTCATTGCCCAATTGGGTGCACGGTCCGTGACGGTGGAGGAAAACCGCGAATTGCATACCAAAACCGGTGCGACCCCCTCCGAACGCTCCACCCGCCACATCAAGGTGAAGCTGGCAGCGGGCCAAAGCTATTCGCCCGGCGACCACCTCTCCGTCGTGCCCAAAAACTCCCCGGATCTGGTACGCCGGGTGGAACAGCGTTTTGATTTGCAGGCCACGGGACGTATCAAACTCTCCGCCGCTGCCGGGGCAGACCACTCGGCCCTGCCCACCAATACGCCCATCGCCCTGCGCACACTGCTGTTCGACCTCATCGAATTGCAAGCCCCAGCCTCCCGGCGCGATGTGGAATTGCTGGCCAAACACACCCAGTGCCCCCATTCGAAACCGGCGCTGGAAAAACTGGCGGGCGATGATTTCCGCAGTCAGGTGCAGATCAACAAGCGCAGTGTGCTGGATTTGCTGGAGGCCTTCCCCGCCTGTGAACTGCCCTTTGGGGTATTTCTTGAAACCTGCCCCAACATGGTGCCCCGCTATTACAGCATCTCCTCCTCCCCCCAGACGGGCGACGGGGAAGACCCCAACCACTGCACTATTACAGTGGCCGTGGTGGAAGGTCCGGTGAAAGGAGGCCTGCTGGAAGGGTCGGGCCGCCGAACGAGCAGCGGCCGCTATTGCGGCACCTGCACCAATTATCTGGCCGGTCTCACCACATCCTCCGCCTTCCACGCCGCCATTCGCCAGCCCTCCGCCGGCTTTGTGTTGCCAGAAGACATGTCCCGACCCATCATCATGGTGGGCCCCGGCACCGGCATCGCCCCTTTCCGGGGCTTCATGCAGCAGCGGGCCTGGGAGGTGCACCAGGGCAAAAGCACGAAAGATGGCACGCTGGGCGAAGCCATGCTCTTTTTCGGCTGTCGCCACCCAGAACAGGACTACATCTATCAGGACGAGTTGGAAGCATGGCACGAGGAAGGCCTCTGCGACCTCCATGTGGCCTTTTCCCGCGCAGGCAACAAGCGGGTCTACGTGCAAGACCTGCTGGCCGAACAGGGCGACAAGGTCTGGTCCCTGCTGGAAGCAGGAGGGAAAATCTACGTCTGCGGCGACGGCGGCCACATGGAACCCGACGTCCGCCGCGCCCTCACCCGCCTCTACGCCGACCGCAAGGATGTAAGCGCCGACGAGGCCGATGAGTGGCTGGCCGAGATGATCGAAAAGCAGGACTATGTGCTGGATGTTTGGGTGAGCAGCTAATTACCACTCTTCATACTATCATTGCGGGGTAGGCTCAGGCCGAACGCGAAATCCAGTTTCGAACCAAAGGACAAGCGTAGTGTTCCGGGTTCCGCCCGCAGCGGTTCAAGAATGCCACGAGTCTCTAATTTCACTACCTCTCACTTGACCGCTTGACTGGCGCTTAAAATGTAATAATGTAATTACATGATTACTAACGATGCCATGGATGCTGTTTTTCAAGCGCTGGCCCACGCCACGCGCCGCGCCATGCTGGACCATGTGCGCACCCAGCCGGGCCTTACCGTGGGCGAGCTTGCGGCCAAGTTCGACGTGAGCCGTATTGCGGTGATGAACCACCTGGCCGTCTTGGAAAAAGCCAATCTCATCATCAGCGAAAAGGACGGGCGGTCCCGCCGCCTCTACCTCAACGTCATGCCCATTCAGGACATTCATGAACGTTGGACCGACATCTACTCCGCCCACTGGGCCGAACGGGTGAACATTATCAAACACGCGGCAGAAGCAGCTGCCCGCAAATTAGAGGGAAAAAACACCGATGACTGATACCAAATTCGCCAAGGCCCACGTCCACCGCACTTTCATAAAAGCACCCATCGAGACCGTGTGGTCAACGCTGGTGGCGACGGATCAGTCCCTCCCCTTCTTTTTCGGCTCCATCTGCCAAACGAAAGATGGCCTCAAACCCGGTGAGCGCTACCGCATGGTTTCCCCCAACAACAAGCTGGCCATGGTGGTGGGCGAAGTGCTGGCATTCGACCCACCCCGGCTCTATTCCCACACATTTCAAATGACCAATATTGACGAGCCACCCTGCAAAGTGACCTATGCGCTGGTGGAGAAAGACGGCGGCACGGAATTCTCCCTCACCATCGAAAACGCCATTGAGGGCGGCAAGCTCTACAAGGAAATGGTGGGGGCCCAAACCTTCATCGGCGGCAATCTCAAGGCCTTATGCGAAACGGGGAAGCCCGCCTTCAGCGGCCGCATGGTGGGTGTTCTCGCCCCCATATTCGGCCTGTTCGCCAAAAAGCAGCAGCGTATCGAAAACTGGCCTCTTTAGGCCCGTTCACGCCCCGCCCCCGCGCCTTACCGTCCCCTTGATCTTGGGTCCATGGCATCGCGCAAGCCGTCGCCGATATAGTTGACGGACAAGACGGCCAGAGAAATGAGCACCCCGGGCCAAACCACCCGCTCGGGGTAGAGCACCATGCGGTCCACCCCGTCAAACAGCAGACGACCCCAGGTGGGGAAGTCTGGCGGGAAGCCGAAGCCCAGAAACGACAGCGCAGACTCGGTGATAATGGCGGTGGCAATGCCCAGCGTGGCGGAAACCATGATGGGAGACAGCACATTGGGCAGGATGTGGCGGGTGATGACCCGGCGGGCGGGTGTGCCGATGGAGCGGGCAGCCAAGACAAATTCCCGCTCCTTCAGCGCCAGCACATCGGAGCGCACGATGCGCGCCGTCTGCATCCACGAGGTAATGCCCACCAAGCAGACAATCAAAACAAACACGCCCCCTTCCACACCAAAGGCGGCGTTGAGCGGCTCGCGGAACAACAGCACGGCCACAAGCAACAGGGGCAGTAGAGGAAGGGCCAGAAACAGATCGGTGAGGCGCATGAGCGGCCCATCAAGGCGGCGGAAATATCCGGCCAACACGCCAATGGCGGTGCCCAGCACGATGGAAAGCAACATGGCCGCCAAGCCCACGGCGATGGAGACCCGCCCGCCCAGCATCAACCGCGCCAGCATATCCCGGCCCAATTGATCCGTGCCCAGCGGATGCGCCCAATTCACCTTGGCCCCGCTATCCCAAAGGATAGTGTAGATGGGCCGCGTATCCCGAAGGGTCAAAAACGCCCGCCCTGTGGGCACGGTGGTCCCATCCACCGGGTGGATGAAGGGGCCGATCAGAACCCCGGTGACAATAATGGCGAAGATGATCGCGCCAATCACCGCGCCCTTGTGTTTTTTGAACTGGTCCCACACGTCCATCCACTGGCTGCGGGCGGGAGCAATAATGATGCTGTCATCCACAGGGGGCATTTTGGCAGCCTCGCGCGCGGCCTGTGGGGTCACACCTGTGTTGGAAAGGGGAGCATCGGTCATGGCAGATCAATCATAGCGAATGCGGGGGTCCATGACCCCGTAGAGAATGTCGGCAATCAGGTTGAACACTACGATGAGGACGGCAAAAATGAAGGTGAGCGTCTGCACCGTGGGCAGGTCATTGGCCTCAATGGCCCCAATGAGCATCTGCCCGATGCCGTTCACCTTAAACACCTGTTCGGTGATGATGGCCCCGCCGAAGATGGAAGGGATACCCAGGGCAATCACCGTCACCACGGGGATCATGGAATTACGCAACACATGGGTGAGCACCACCGTCTTTTCCCGCAGCCCCTTGGCCCGGGCCGTGCGCACATAGTCCTGCGTGAGATTGTCCAGCATGGACGCGCGCATGAAACGGGAAATCTGCGAGGTGATCTGCAGCGCCAGCACCAAAACCGGCATGACCATCTGCTGAAGCTGGACAACAAATGTATCCCAATCCACCACCTCGTGCGTGGTGTCATAAATGGAAGGAAACCAGCCCAGCTGCACGGAGAAAATGACAATCACCAAAACGCCGGAAAAAAACGGCGGAACCGAAAAACCCACCATGGTCACAAACGTGCCCGCATTATCGAACCAGGAATATTGCCGATAGGCGGAATAGACCCCGATGGGAATGGCGATCAGCACCGCCACCACATAGGCCGTGCCCACCACCCATAGGGTTTGGGGAATGCGCTGGATCACAATGTCCATCACCGACGAGCGGGTTTGCCACGAAATCACCCGCAGATCGCAGGCGGCCAGCTGCCCCGGCTCGCAAGGAACGTACAGATCGGTATCGGGCAGAATACCGGAGAGCCCGCTTTTGGTGGTCAGCCAGTCGATGAACACCATGGGTTCGATCCAGAAAAACTGAACCAACCATTTCCAAAACCGCACATAAAACGGCTCCCCCAAGCCCAGCGCCTGCCGCATGAGTTCTTTCACCTCCGGCGGCACCGTCAGCGGCACCTGCGCCATGGGGTCCCCGGGCGCCAGTTCCAAAAGCAGGAAAATCACCAACGCGATGAACAACAGCGTCGGAACAGAAAGGGCAATGCGGCGCAGGGCGTAGTTTAGCATTGGCAGGGCTCAGGCTTGCGAAACAAACAAGAAATATCTCGTCGGGTTTGTGCCGCTGAAAATTGAGCGACCCAAACCGAAGGAGAGAAAGGAGGAAAGGCCGCCCCGCTTTTTAACGGGACGGCCTGAATGCGTGGCTACGCCACTACTTCTTGCGGTACCATTCGGCCACGTTCCACAATTCGCTGTCCCACACGTTGAGTTCAACGCCACCCAGCGTATTGGAATGGGCGGACAAGCGACCGCGGTGAACGAGCGGGATCATGCCGCCATTCTCAATGACCATGTCGTTGAGTTTCTTTGCAATCTCGCCCCGCTTCTCCAGATTGGCGGTTTTTTGCAGCTCAGCGTGCAGCGCATCATATTCCGGCATGCAGAAGCGGGAGATATTCTCACCCTGCCATTGGCTTGCAGGCGTCGGTGCCTTGTCGCAAAGGGCGTTGCCCAGATAGCTTTGCGGGTCAGTGCCGTTAAACGTGTTGGCGTACATTTCCACGTCCGCATAAAACTTCTGGAACGTGTCAGGGGACCCTGGGTCACCGCCGAAGAACACGGAAGCGGACAGATTGCGCAGTTCCACTTTCATGCCAATCTCTTCCCACCACTGTTTTATGAGCGCCTGGAAGTCCTGCCGCACAGCGTTGGTGGAGGTTTGGTAGAGAATGTTCATGGGCTTGCCATCGGGGGTTTCCCGAACGCCGTCACCATCCGTGTCCTTAAAGCCTGCATCTTCCAGCATCTTTTTCGCCCCCTCCAGATCTTGCGTGTCGCAAGTGAGGGAGGTGGAGGCATAAATTTCGGGCACAGGCACCCAGTTACACGTCACTTTACCGGCCTTGCCGTAGCCGATTTCCACCAGCAGGTTCCGGTCAATGGCCATGGACAGGGCCTTGTAGACGGCAGGATTGCCCAGGAACGGGTGGGGCTTGATGACGGACCGTTCGTCCGGACCAAGGGCCGGATCGGGGTTGGTGTTATTGAGCATGATGCGCTCTACCAACGGGCCAAAGCCGGCCACAGCCACGCCCTTGCCGCCTTTTTCCATCTGCGCGATTACATCGGGGGCCAATTGCAGGTTCCAGGCATAGTCAAACTCGCCCGTTTCCATCACAGCACGACCGGCAGCAGCCGCATCGCCACCGCCCTTAAATGTCACTTTGGCAAAGGCAGGCTTGCCCGCTTCGCGGTAATTTTCGTTAGCTTCCATGACGATCACGTCATTGGGCTTGAACTCTACCACTTTGAAGGGCCCGGTGCCGATGGGGCCAAAATTGGCGTCCGTGCATTCAGGAGCCTTTGCACCAAGGCAGTCAGAGAACTGGGCTTTTTGAATGATGGGGGATTCGCCACCCGTAAAGGGGCCGTAGGGGTTCGGTGTGGGCGATTTGAAATTCACCACCACGGTCTGCGCATCGGGATTATCGATGGAAGCCACCGCTTCAAATTTTGTCACCTGCGCACAGCCGCCCTCGGGATGGGTGCAATATTCATAGGTGAACTTCACGTCTTCAGAGGTCACCGGCGTACCGTCAGACCAGGTGAGGCCCTCTTTCAGCTTCCAGGTGATGGACGTGAGGTCTTCGGCCACACCGCCATTTTCCACGGTGGGCACAGTGTCCACCAGCCATGGCACCAATTCACCCTTGGTGTTGTAGCGCGCCAGCGGCTCAACGATCATGGAGGCGGATTCAACATCCTTCGTGCCGCCCGACAGGAACGGGTTGAGAATGGACGGGGCCTGCCAGTAGATGATCTTCACTTCGCCATCGCGGCCACGCTTTTCATGGCCATCGGCGAAAGCCGTGCTGGTCACCAGCGCTGTGGCGGCGGTGGCCATCAGCAGTGTGGAAATTCGTTTCATTATGCTCTCCTGCTTGGGGTTGGGCCTTCGCCCCACCCGGTTTTGGACCAGTGATTGCTCCCTCCGGTCCGTTTCATTGGAGGGCCTTGAGACCCCCGTGATGGGACAACGGCAAAACCACCATCCCGAATTCCTATTGGCCAACCCCCGCGCGTTCTGACACGTTCTCTCCGGCAAAATGGCAAGCCGCATAATGCCCCTCCCGCCATTCCTGCCACGCAGGGGCCTCGGAGGCGCAACGCGCTTCGGCGCGGGGACACCGGGTGCGAAAGACGCAACCGCTGGGCGGATTGGAGGGGCTGGGCACATCCCCCTGCAAAATGATGCGCTGACGCTTTGCCTCCACCGCCGGATCGGCCAGCGGCACGGCGGACAGCAAAGCCCGCGTATAGGGGTGCAGCGGGCGAGCATAAAGCTCGTCCACCGGGGCAAGCTCCATGATCTTGCCCAGATACATCACCGCCACCCGGTCCGCGATGTGGCGCACCATGGAAAGGTCGTGGGAAATGAACAGATAGGTCAGCCCCCGCTCCTGCTGGAGGTCTTCCAAAAGGTTCACCACCTGCGCCTGGATGGACACATCCAGCGCCGCAATGGGCTCATCGCAAACGATGAAATCCGGGTCCAAAGCGAGGGCCCGGGCAATGCCGATACGCTGCCGCTGCCCGCCGGAAAATTCGTGCGGATAACGATTGGCGAAATTGGGGTTCATCCCCACCGCATTCAGCAAATCCTGGACGCGCTTGTCCCGCGCGCCCTTGTCTAAATCGGTATGTTCTAACAGCGGCTCGCCGATAATGGCCCCCACCGTCATACGTGGGTTCAAGCAGGCCTGAGGGTCTTGAAAAATCATCTGCATGCGCGGGCGCATCCGTCGCATGTCTTCATCGGAAAGTTCCGCAATGTCCGTTCCATCAAAGGTCACCGACCCGGCGGTGGGATCATAGAGGCGCAGCACGGCGCGCCCGGTGGTGGATTTGCCACACCCGGATTCCCCCACCAGCCCCAGCGTTTCACCTTTGAAAATGTCGAAAGCCACACCGTCCACGGCCTTCACTTCCCCCACCTGACGGCGGATCAGCCCCTTGAAAATGGGAAAGTGGATTTTCAGATCATCCACACTGAGCAGGGTTTCGCGCTTATCCATTCACCACCGCCGGGCTCTGGTGGTGGGCTTCATCCAGCAAAAAACACGCCGCCTTTTGCTCCCCACCCCTTTGGCCGGGCGCGTGAAGCAGGGTGGGATTTTCCTGCAAGCAAATGTCCATCACATGGGGGCAGCGGCCCGCAAAGGAACAGCGGGAGGGTTTTGCCCCCAGACTGGGTGGCTGACCGGGGATGGAGTGGAGGCGCCCTTCCGTGGCATCCTCCCCTTCCAGATCAAACTTCGGCAGGGTCTGCAAAAGCGCCTGCGTGTAAGGGTGGCTGGGGTTGGCGTAGAGGTCCTGAACCGAGGCATATTCCACAATCTGCCCGCCATACATCACAGCCACATGGTCCGCGATGCCGGCCACCACACCCAGATCATGGGTAATCCAGACAATAGCCATGCCCAGTTTCTCACGCAAATCCTTGATGATCTCGATAATCTGCGCTTGCACTGTCACGTCCAGCGCGGTCGTCGCTTCATCGGCAATCAAAACCTTGGGATCACACGCCAGCGCAATGGCAATCATCACCCGCTGGCGCATGCCGCCGGAGAACTGGTGGGGATAGTCGCGCAAACGTTCTTTGGCGGACGGAATGCCCACCAAGGCCAGCAATTGGGCCGCCCTCTCTGTGGCCTGTTTCTTCGACAAACCCAAATGGGTGCGCAGCGGCTCGATAATTTGAAAACCCACGGTGAACACCGGGTTCAGCGATGTCATGGGGTCTTGAAAGATAAAGCCAATATCGCCACCGCGCACTTTGCGCAGGGCCGCATGATCCATGGTCAGCAAATCCTGCCCGTTAAACAGCGCCTCGCCGCCCAGAATTTCGGCCGGCGGCATGGGCAAAAGCCGCAGCAGAGACATCATGGTCACGCTTTTGCCCGAGCCTGATTCCCCCACAATGGCCAGCAATTCACCCGGTTTGAGATCAAAACTCACACCGTTTACGGCATGGACGGCACCATCTTTGGTGCCAAAGGCCACTTCCAGGTCACGCACGGACAAAACCGCCGGGGCGTTATCTTCTACGACTTTGGGTGTGGACTGCGCTGCTACCATTTCAAAAGACTAACAACAATTCACGATGGCGCAACGGGCCAATCAAAACAAAAAAGAGGCTGCTATTTCAATCCACAAGCCAGCCAGCACAGCGTTTATCGCAGCACATTACCCCCATCCACGCTGATGGTTTGGGCGGTCATGTACGCGGACTGGTCAGAGGCTAAAAACACCGCCACCCGCGCCACATCGGCAGGTCGGCCCATATAACCCAGCGGGACGGCCTCCCCCACTTCACGCTTTTTCTGCCCGATTTCCTTGCCCTCAAACTTGGCAAACAGCGCATCCACATCCTTCCACATGGGCGTATCGATGACGCCCGGAGAGATGGCGTTGACGCGAATTTTGTGCGGCGCCAGTGCCAGCGCTGCCGATTGGGTGTAGCTAATGATGGCGGCCTTCGTGGCGCAATAATGGGCCACCAGCGCCTCCCCCCGGTGCCCCGCTTGGCTGGCCAGATTGATGATGGACCCGGGCTTGCCTTCAGCCACAAGCGCTTTGGCCACCGCCTGCATCACCCCATAAGCCGCCCGCACGTTGAGCCCAAACAGCCGGTCATATTGTGCCAAATCCGCGTCCAGCACCGTGCCCATGTCGAACAGCGCCGCATTATTGAACAAAACGTCCGGCTTTTCTTCTTCAATCAGCGCCACGCAATCGGCCAGCCCATCAGCATCGAGAAAGTTGAAAGCGTGATGCTCGCTCTCGCAAGCGCCGGGGAAACTGTCCGCCAAATCAGTTGTAATGACCCGCGCGCCCAACGCTGCAAAATGCTCCGCCGTCGCCATGCCAATGCCACCATTGGCCCCGGTGATGAAACAGGTTTTGCCGGAAAGGTCCGTGGGCGCAGCATTCAGGGTCATGGGCTTAATTCCGCCAGAGTGAGTCTTGCGCAACTATGGCAGAGCGGCCGAATTTTTACATGCGCAAAGATTCTAAAAACCTGTCTCCCGGATCAAAACCGAAGCAACCCGCTGATAGGCGCGGGCCGCTAAGGATTTCGGCTCCGCTGCAACGTGCAAAACACCCCGCCGCGTTTGTGCACTATCCATGACAATCGCCTCCAAGGGCGAGAAGGCGAGGCTGTAAAAACTGCCCTTCACATCCAGCCCATCGCGGGGCGAGGCTTCCACATTGGTGGTGACAGAACCGCCAAACTGATCCGCCATGGAGGGAAAACTGAACTGGCGGGCGGACACGCGGCTAATTTTATCCAGACGCATATCCATGGCAGGCAGAGCAGGGTCGTCGGGATAGAACGTGGCAGCACTCTCCGCCGCGATCCGCTCCAAGTGTAATTCATGGACCATGCCCGCCACTTTCACCCGCTCTGGGCTGCGCAGCCGGAAAAGCGGGGTGGACTGGTCCACAAACCGCCCAGCATGGATGGTGGGTGGCAGGTCCGCCACCGTGCCATCGATGGGCGAGCGGACGACCAATTGCTCTTTTTGCAATAGCAGTTCACGCAACTCCCCCTGACGCCCCGCCAGTTCAGAAGCCAAAACAAGGCGGTTCGCGCGGTCAGTTTCCAGCGAGCCACTGCGATCAATGCGCTTTTGCAGAACGACGATGTGCTTGCGCACCAGCGCGATCTTCAAATCCAACTCATCGGACTGAAAAACCGCCAACACATCGCCCTGCAACACGGGCTGCGCATTATCTGTGTTCAGTGCCACCAGTTTGGCGGGATAGGGGGCGTAGACGTTAATCTCATCCGCCGCATGCATCACGCCAACAACGGAAACCGTGCGCGAGAGGGGCAGGCATAGGAGCAAAGCTACAAGGCCAAACAAAGCGAATGTCACCATGGACCGGCGTTTTTGAACGATCAGGTCTCGCATATTCCACCACTCCTTCATTTCCCGATAGACGGGCAGCAAGATGAACCAGATGATTTCCACGGCGAACAGAATGATCGCCACCACTTTGATAAAAAACGCGTAGACCAACAGCGCGATGCCCACGAACAGGAAGAAGCGGTAAACCCATGTGCCCCAGGCATGCCAAATGAGCGTGCGGCGCAGGGCAGGTTTCATCACCTCCGGCGCGGGCAGGCCAAGACCGAACAGAATTTCCCGCAGCCGCCACCGCGCCAGCGCAAAACCCCGCGCCTGCAGGTTTTCCACCTCCAGCGTGTCGGAGAGAATGTAATAGCCGTCAAAGCGCATGAATGGGTTGAGGTTGACCAGCAGGCTCAGCGTCCAACTCACCGCCGCCACGGAAAACACCGCCGAGCGGACCGTGCCGTCGGGCAGGAACACCCAAAGCAGCGTGGCGAGGCAGGCAAGGCCCAACTCCACCATAATCCCTGCCCCATCAATCATCAGCCGCTTGCGCCGCGAGGCCAGCCGCCAGGCGTTGGACGTGTCCGTATACATGATGGGCATGAGCACGAGAAAGGCCACGCCGATAATGGAAACCCGCAACCCATATTTATGGGCCATGAAAGCGTGGCCCAATTCATGGCAGATTTTCACAAAAATCAGGCTCAGCCCGTAATAGATCGCCCCCTCCCATGAGAGCAGCGCCGCAAACGTATCCTTAAACGCCGACCACTGGCGCGAGACCAAATAGAGGCCCAGCACGCCAAGAAAAGCGATGATCCACGGCGCGGAACGGTGAAACAGAAACCGCACAAAGGGCCAAAGCGCCCGCAAAAGCGGATCGGGGCGAAACAGGGGAATTTTGAAAAACAGATAGCCGTGCAGCGCGTGGGAAAACGCGCTCTTGCGCTTGGCTTCGGCCCGCTGGAAATAGTCCTTGTAGCCCTCTTTCGAAGACACATCCGTCAACTGGTTTTGCAGCAGAAACTTGGCGAAATCGCCAATCTCCTCCAGCGTCACCACGCGCTTCAGACGAGCCTGCGCAGCATCGCGGATCGCCCCCAGCTTGGAGAGGGACCACAGCGACAGGAACACGAAATTGGCCCGCCCCAGTTTGAAATATTGTGCCCGCAGGGGGTCATAAATCGTCCACGTGGGCTCTCCATGGAGGGTTGCCCGCCCCGGCATCAATTCCAGGTCTTGTCTCAGGGTTGGGACTGGAACGGCTTCCTCGTCACCCTCCCCCGGCCCGCCGGGCGGCGCCATTTGGGGGAGCATCTAAAAGCCAATCCATTGGCGGATGGCCGCCAGCGGGCGGCGGAAGAGATAAAAGCCCAACGAAACATCATCCCCGCTCACCTGCGCCGTGCCCCGCGCACCAATGCGCGGCAGGGGCGCATCGCCCTCCGCCAGCTTCGCGCGCACGGTGAAAGAGAGCGCGTTGGAAACATCCAGCGAAGCGCGATAGGAGGCGGACGAAACTTCGGCCTCCAGCGCTTTGAGCGGATTGGTATCCAGATAGAGTTTCACCGGCGCGCCGTTGCGCAAAACGATGGCATCGCTCACCGGCAGGTCGATACGGGCTTCCACACGGTCCACCTGCGCAATGTCCAGCACACGCTCACCCACGGAGACAGGCTTGCCCTGCCAGTCAGACTTACGGTCCAGAACCACAACGCCATCCTTGGGGGCTTTGATGACGGTCTGGGAAAACTTGGAGCGCGCAAAATTCAACTCCGCCCGTGCCAACCCCAATTCGGCCTCGGCGGTGGCCAGATCCTGCCGCCCACCCCCTTGGCCAAAGGAACTCTGCTGCGCCTTTTTCAACTTGGCATTGGCGACGGAATAGGTCTGCTCCGCAATCTTCAACTCCGCCAGCAGCACCGCATCCTCATACTGAAAAAGCGGCGTACCGGCGGTAACCTCCTTATTCCCATCCACCAGAATTTTGCGGATCACACCGGATATGGGGGCGGCAATCACCTCCGGATCAGAGGCCACAATTTCCACCGGAGCCAAGGTTGAAAGGGGCACACGAACGAACAAACCGGCCATGACCATCAACACCAAGGCCACAGGCAGAATTTTGCGCCAATCCAACGAACTGGCGACCGCCCGGCGCGGAGCCAGCGCACGCCAGGCAAACTGCGCCACCTGACCCACCCTGTTCAACACAGGCAGTTCTGCGGCAATGTCGGGTGTGTCCCCGCAAATCACCATGGCGCCCAACACTTGGTCCCGCCCATCACGCATGGTCAGCAGAACCGCATTGGCATCCAGTGCCGACGTTTGCGCCGTTCTTTGCGCCGTTCTGCCCTCCGCAATCTGTTTTTGCGAAAGGGCAAAAAGATAGGGCTGCGAGCGCTGTTCTTCCCCCCGTGCCTGCGCCAATTTAAGGGCATCAGCAATATGCTTTTCCAAGGCAATGACAGCAGGCGAATTGGCATCCACCATGGAGAGGTTAGACACAGCGCACAGTTTCAACTTCTGCCCAACGCGCCCGTTGGGCCTGAGTACAAAAATCTGCCGCGCAGAGGTGAGATGCAGCGCCTCATTGGCGAGACAAAACCACAGCTCCCGCGCTGAGGTGACACCCCTAACCTGGCTTTCAAACTTAAGGAGCGCTTCAAGCCGCTCCACCCGCTTGAGCGTTTTGGCATGTTGGTCGGCTTGCGCCGCATTCGCCCCATCACGGTTGGAAATCAGACGTGGCCCAGGCCGAACCCCATCCGGTCCCGCCTGCACCCGTTCCGGCTTTATCTGCGCTAGCTTTGCTCCTGCCATCAAAGTATCCCCTTAACGTCTCAAATCATCCCGACCTGGTCACCAAGGCGGCGAAGAGCCGCCCGGCAAGCGTTTACCGCGCTCCATTGCCCGTGAGGGGCGGAGCGCAGACTGTCTTTGGACAGCCGACAGCGTGAGCGCCGATCATGAATGCAAATCGCCCCGGTTGCGCCAGCTCTGACGCAGAATGTCCGCAATGGCTTTTACCGACATGGAGGTGGAAATATTCTGCTCATACGGGTCCAGGCCCACTGCGGAATAGACAGTGGCAAAGGCGTTTTGCAGGTCCGCATAGGCCAAATCATACTGCACCGCCGCCACCAGCGTATTCATCTCCTCACGGATCAGCGTTTGCTGGGAAGCCGCCCCGGCACGCACGGAAGCCTTGACCTGTTTGTTCAGCTTGCTCTGGACATCATAATATTCCGCCGCCGTCTGGGCCGAGCGGTAGAGATATTTGTACCGCGCCCGAGCCACATAGACCTGGGTCATGATGGCCATGGTGGTGGCCAGAGCCCGCTTGTCCAAAAGATCAGATTGGGCCTCCACCTGCCCTTTGCGGGCCGGGTAGGAGAACACTTTCATCAGGTTCCACCCCACCTTGGCCCCGTAGGTCACCCAATTGGAATTGTAGAGAAAGTCATTGGTATCCAAATTCATGCCCGCATAAATTTGAGCGCCGGGCAGCACCTCCAGAAGCGCCGCTTTGGCTTCTTTCGCGTTGGAGCGTTCGCGGTATTTAATTTCGCGCAATTCCGGCCGCTTTTGCAGCGCCATCTCCACCATCTGATCGCCACTTTTATTGACGCGCAAAGCCGTCAACCGGCGCGGCGGAATGTGCAGCTTGTAGTTGGACCCTGGGTTCACATTCATCAGCGCGGCCAACTGAATTTTTGCCGTCTTCAACTCCCGCTCCAACCGGTGGATTTGCCGCTTGATGTCCACCAGTTCCCGCTCGTAGGACAAAGCACTCACAGGCGACGTACGCCGCGCCCTGTACAGTCGGCGGGACTGGGCAATGGCCTTTTCCGTACGGTGGCGGAGCCGGTGGAAGCCGGCAAGCAAGCGATCCGCGCTCACCGCCCGCCAATAGGCTGTGCGCACATCTTCAATAATGCGGTTGATGATTTTACGCTTATTCTCCTCCGCAATCAGCGCCTCATCAGCTGCTTGCTGCGCCCGCACATAAGACAACCCAAAATCCAGAATGTGCCATGAGAATGTGGCATCCCCCACAAAACTCGCATCCTGTTTGGAAGTGGTGGGGTCCACCGAGCGAACATCGGCAAACAGCGTTTGGGAATAGCTGTGCGCATTATTATTGCGCTTGGTCCAATTCCCGTTGGCCACCAGTTGCGGCAGCATATCATAGCGCTTCAGCCGCAAATTCTTGTTGGCCAATTGCCGGTTCATAATCTCCACCTTGTAGTCGAGATTATACTTCAGAGCCCGCGCCATGGCTTCATAGAGCGTCACCGACCCACTAATGGGCTCCTGATCCGCGGTAACCCGCTGCAACTTGTCCAGCGCATAGTTGGACAATTGCGCATCGGTAAACGCCATGGGCGTAATCTGACACCCGGCTAGAAGGAAGAGCCCCAGCCCCGATGCGGCCAGTTTGAAAGGACGGCCCGGAACAACTTTAGGTTGTGTTTGAAGGCGTGGCGAAGAAGAGATCGTTTTCATTGTCATGCCTCTACACGTTGAACAGGGCTTGGGTTTCGTCATCCACCCCTTGGGCGGCAGTACGGATTTGGTCGTTAAAGGAAGGCTGGGTTTCCGGCAGGGCAGCCACTTGCTGCACGTCGTCCCGCAAACTCATTTCGCCGGACAGCAGATCGATGGTCACCACCACATCGAACAGGTTGCCATCCAAGGAGCGGCCCCGCAGCAGCAGGGTCACTTCGTCAATATCAGCGACCTTTTCAATGATGACGGTGTTGTTCTGCACCATATTGATCCAGCTGGGCAGGGAACCGCCGTCGCCCATCACCACACGCCAGGGCGTGTTGGCCGCATCACCAAAGCCGTTCAGGTTGAACAACACATGGGTCTGCCAGATGAGCGTGCGCATTTCCCCCTCGATCGTGCCCGCATCAAGGGAAAGCTCCTGCCCCAGATAGGTGTAGGTGGGGAAACCGTCCCTTTCACCCAAACCATCCGATGCATGAAGGGCTGATCCCCCTTGCGTGTTCTGGTCGGCGCGGATCATTTCCGCAATCGCCTCGGTAATGGGGAAGTCCGTCTCCAAAGCCGTATCGCCACCCAGCGGATTGATGTTGTTGACGGCAGCCGTCACCACACCATCGGCAGGCAAGGCGGTGGGATCACCCAACTTGGCAATGCCGTTTACCGCATCGCTGACGATCAGCGGAGCCCCAGCGTTAAACGGCGCACCACCGTCACCTTCTGGCAGATCAAGGGGCACAAAGGCATCATCAATGATCGAAGGCGGCACGGGCTCAGCCTCGAAGATGAACGTTGTGGAGACGGTGCCCCCCTGCCCATCATCTACGGTGACGGTGATCGTATAAATACCATCCCCATTGGGCCCACCACTGGAAGCGGACCCGCTTAGCGTGCCGGAAATCACACCGGTATTGGGATCAATACTCAATCCATCGGGCAGATTTTCCGCCGTGAAGGTCAGCACATCGCCATCAATATCGTTGAACGCGAAATCTGTTGGAATACTGACCCCAGTCCCATCGGTCCGCTCCTGATTGGGCAAGCTAGCCACCACAACAGGAGCCGGGTTCTCAATCACATAGGTCACATTCGTGGTGAATGTTGCCCCTGAAGGGTCGGTGACCGTCACCGGGATCACATAGGTCCCCGGATTACCCGGATCACCGCCCTGGCTGGCATCCGCCGTGGGCGTTCCCGAAATTTGGCCCGTGACGGGGTCAAAAACCAACCCAGGCGGCAAATCAGCCGGATTGAGCGAAATCGTCACTGGATCCGACCCGTCCGGATCACCGAAATACGGTGTCAGGTCCAGCGGCAGCTGATCCTTACCGTCCATGCCGCTTTGTGCAGGAATATAGTTTTGTGGGTCCAAAGGCGGCGCGCGCGGATCCTGCGGATCAAACGGCACCGGCTCGCCGGTGACGGGATCGAGCGGCGGGTTATTCGGGTCGATCACCGGCCGGGTCGGGTCCACTGGAATGGGCGCATCATTCACACCCGTCACCGTGAACGAGATAACCGCCGTATCAATCCCGCCCTGACCATCATCAATCTGGTAAACCACCTGCGTTTCGCGGGTCTCGTTTACGCCAAGATCGTTGAAGTCGGCTTTTGGATCAAACGAAACCGACCCGTCTTCATCGATGATGAATTCGCCGCCCATGGAGCCGACGACCACTGTGCCCACGCCCGTGCCATCGACAAGGGGTTGCAGCGCCGCCTCATCCGAACCGGTCACCACACGACTGACACGGAAAATATCCCTGCCATCCGGGTTGGCCTGGCCAAGACCGGTAAAGGCAATGCCATCCGTGTCCGCATCAGGCCCATTGCCATTGTCGGTGAAGACATTGCCGATAAACGGCGTGTCCTCGTCACTGGTCAGCGCATCATCCACAGCAACCGGCGCGGGGTTGGTCACCACATAGGTTACGTTCGTGGTGAACGTGGCACCGTTGGGGTCCGTCGCCGTCACCGGGATCACATAGGTCCCCGGCACACGGCCCGGCGTGCCCACCGGCACATTCGTGTTCTGGCTCGCATCCTCCTCCGGCGTGCCCGTGATCTGGTTCGTTTGCGGGTCAAACGTCAATCCCGCAGGCAGATCAGCAGGATTGATGGACAGCGTCACATCATCCGGCGCATCCGGATCGCCGAAGTAAGGCGTCAGGTCCAGCGGGGGCACCGCCGTG
>JBCCTO010000029.1:0-46921 GCA_039198355.1 Pseudomonadota bacterium | reverse complement strand
GCCCGCGGCCCCATTGGTAGGCGCGGTAACAACCTTGCCCCCGGCCGCGTTCGCCTCATTTACAGCCATGGCGAACACGGACAACCAATCATTGGCCGCGAGCGGACCAAGCATGTTGTCTTTCCAGCTCTGATCTAACTTCTGCGCCAGTTTCTTGGCCCGACGCTTCACAAAAAGACCGCCGGGCAACTCCCCCTCTTCCGAAAGTCCGCGCTTTACGCAGGCATCCATAGCCTCCCAAATCCGGCGAACCTCTTGACCCAGCACAGGCGCAGAACGGCCCGATGCGGCAAGCTCATTTTCCCGTTTCATACCCGCGATGGATTTCCCGCTGCGCGCCGCCATCTCCAGCATCTCACGGGCCGTGGCAAACGGATGGGGCGTATCGTGGGCTGGACCAGTGTCCACACCCGCCTTCATGCGCTCCAACTCCATCTCATCCACCACAAACCCGCCACCGACGGAGTAATAGACTTGGCGCACCAAAACCTGCCCATATTCATCCAGCGCAGAAAAGCGCATGCCATTGGCGTGGCCCGGCAGGCTTTCATCATAGTCGAAAATCAAATCCTCGCTTGGATTGAAAGTCCATTGCGGAAAGCCCTCCGCATCCACCACGCATTCCGCCGCGTTGCGCTCCAAAATGCCCTCCACCGCGTCCGGGTCCAGCGTAGCTGGATCACACCCCATAAGGCCCAAAACGACAGCCCGGTCGCTGCTATGCCCCTTGCCCGTGAACGCCAGAGAACCGTGCAAAGAGGCTTTTATCCTATGCACAGTGGAAGAAGCGGGGCGGGGCCAATCCCCATCCCGCGCATGGTGCAGAAAACGCCGTGCTGCCACCATAGGCCCCATGGTGTGGGACGAGGATGGGCCAACGCCAATCTTGAACAAATCAAATACGGAAAGAAACATGGGCCTACCGGAATCACTTTGGCGACAGGTGCGGCTAACACCCTGCGCAAAAACGGAAAATACGGTTGAATCTTTGCCTCAACTTGAAGCGTTGCACAACGGCATGTGCGACCCGCTTTGCCGCAGTCTGTATTTCCGCTATGGCCCGGCCATGGAATTTACCATCCCGCTCCTTGAAGGCATTCTGGAACAGCGCTACAAGCGCTTCCTGGCAGATATTCGCATTCCTGATGGCAGCATCATCACCGCCCACTGCCCCAATTCGGGAGCCATGATGGGCCTTAACCAGCCCGGCGCGCGGGCGTTTCTGTCCAAAAGCGACAACCCCAAACGCAAGCTCGCCCACACATTGGAAATGCTGGAAGTGCAAGCACCGGACGGGCCGGTGATGGTGGGCATCAACACCATGCACCCCAACAAACTGGCAAAAGAAGCCATCGAAGCAGGCCGCCTGCCCTCGCTCAACGGATACGAAACCCTGCGCAAAGAGGTACGCTACGGCGAAAACTCCCGCATTGATATTCTGCTGGAAAGCGAGGGAAAGCCGCCCTGCTATGTGGAAGTGAAAAACGTCCACCTGGTCCGTCAATCCGGGCTTCACGAATTCCCCGACTGTCGCACGGAGCGGGGCACCAAGCATCTGCGCGAACTCACCAACGTGGTGAAAGCAGGCAATCGCGCCGTCATGCTCTACATCATCCAACGGGGTGATGGAGACCGGCTGGCCTTTGCTTCCGACCTTGACCCAGACTATGCCGCCACCTTGGCAATGGCCCATCGAGCCGGTGTGGAAGTATTGGCCCTTGTCTGCCATGTCTCACCGCAGCGCATAGAGGCGATCAGACCTGTGCCTGTTGATATGCCAGCAGTATAAGTGTTGCGGCCTGCGCCCTGCTTGCATAAATATTTGTTAACGAAGAGACGGAGCCACTTCCCCTTGACCAGCTATTTGGAAGCCACAGCTGCCCCCTTGCGCAATACGGGGCAAATAAAGCTCTACAGCGCCGGTGAATTTGAGGCCATGCGTGCGGCTTGCCAGCTCACGGCCCGTTGCCTCGATGCGGTCAATGATCTGGTGGAAGTGGGCCGGCCAACGCAGGATATCGAAGATTTCGTCTATCAGTTCGGGCGCGATAACAATGCTGTTCCCGCCACGCTCAACTATCGGGGCTATCCTTATTCCAGCTGCATCTCGCTGAACCACGTTGTTTGCCACGGTTTTCCCTCCAGCAAGCCACTGCGCAATGGCGACATTCTCAATGTGGACATCACTTTCATTTTGGATGGCTGGTTTGGCGACTCCAGCCGCATGTATATAGCAGGCCAGCCCAAACGGGCCGCCGAACGGCTAGTGGATTTAACCTATGATTGCCTTATGGCAGGCATTGGTGCCGTCAAACCGGGCAATCGCATGGGGGCCATCGGCGCCGCCATTCAAGAGCTGGCAGAAAGCCAGCGCTGTTCCGTGGTGCGGGACTTTTGCGGCCACGGCCTGGGCCGCCTGTTCCACGATGCCCCCAATGTGCTCCACTATGGCCGCCCTGACGAGGGCGTGGAGATGCGCCCGGGCATGATGTTTACGGTGGAGCCCATGATTAACTTGGGCAAGCACCATGTGAAAATTCTCAAAGACGGGTGGACCGCCGTCACGCGGGACCGGTCTCTCTCTGCCCAATTCGAACACTCGGTGGGCGTTACGGAAGACGGCTGCGAAATTTTCACCACTTCCCCCAAGGGCCTGCACAAACCAGCCCAGTTGATGGGCTGATCGCGTGGCGGGGGGGGATGATCGTCAGTTGCCCTCTGACGTCCAGTTGGGTTTGGACGCGCAGTTGGGCTTGGCCGAAGCGCCGCTCAAAACGCCCGTAAAAACCCACGCGAAAGCACAATCCAAAGCGCAGCCCCATTATCACGGCCACCGCGATCGCTTGCGAGAGCGTTTTGAGACCGGTGGCGCTGATGCCTTGCTCGACTACGAACTCCTGGAGTTGCTGCTCTATCGGTTCATCCCCCGCCGCGACACCAAGCCCATTGCCAAAGCGCTGATGGCGCAATTCGGCTCCGTGGGTGGCGTGCTCAACGCAAGCCGCAACGATCTACTCAAAGTGTCGGGGGTGGGCCTTGCTAGCGCGCTGGATTTGCAGGCCATGGCCGCCCTCACCCAGCGTTCCCTCAAAGAAGAGATTCGCGAACGTACAGTGCTGTCCTCATGGTCAGCCGTCATCCAATATTGCACCGCTGCCATGGCCCACGAAACCATTGAGCAGTTTCGCATTCTGTTTCTGGACAAACGCAACTGCCTCATCGCCGATGAGGTCCAACAAAAAGGCACCTTGGACCACACCCCTGTCTATCCTCGAGAAGTGGTGAAACGGGCGCTGGAACAGTCCGCCTCCGCGCTGATTTTGGTTCACAACCACCCGTCGGGAGACCCTTCCCCCTCCCGTGCCGATATTGAGATGACCAAAACCATAATCGAGACCGCTGCGCCCATGGGCATCACAATCCACGATCACATCATCATCGGGCGCAACGGGCATGTGTCCATGAAGGCACAAAATCTCATTTGACGGATTGCCGCCCCTTTGCTCCGCCCGGCCAGCGGGTTACACCCAAACCATGATGCGCCTTTTCATAATCATTACCATTTTCTGGTGGGCCACCAGCCACGCCGCCGCCCAGTCCAGTGGATCGGTCATCGGCCTATCCTTGCCCTTAGAAGGCCGCTTCGGCGTGGTCGCGCAGAAGGTGGAATTTGGCGCCCGTTTGGGAGTGCAACAATTGCGCAGCGGCGGACAAGACGTGACGTTGAAACTGGTCAACAGCGCCTGCAATGCCAACGCCGCTATTGAAGAAGCGAGCAAGGAAGCCGCCGCGTTGCTGGAAGCGAGAGCCGATATTGTCATTGGCAGCCTGTGTTTTCGCCACGCCGTGGCCCTCGCCAAGGCACTCAATACAGCTGATGGCACAACGCCCACCATCCCGGTGATTGCCCTCAACACCCGCAATAGCGGGCTTGATCGCCTGCGGCGCGTTCAGAATGTACCGCTTTACGCCCTGTCCGCCCCGGCAGATGCGGAAGCCACTGCCGTGGTGGAAACCATCCTCCCCCGTTTTAATGGCGTGCCCTGGGCTTTGGTGGACGATGGCAGCGTTTATGGTCGCAGTTTAACTGATGCGATCAGACTGAAAGCCGAACAAGCGGGCTTGAGACCCACCGTGGTGGACAATTTCCGCCCCCTGCAAACCACGCAAATCGGCCTCATGCGCCGATTGCGGCAATCGGGTGTGGAAGCCGTGTTTATGGCGGCTGGTCCTGAAGATATTGTCACCCTGCTCACCAATGCCCGCACGCTCTCGCTGAATTGGCAGTTCGCTGCAGGGGAGCAAGCCATCCTGCTCCCTTTTACATCTGGCGCCACGAGCGTGCCCGATGGTCTGCTCATGGCCGCCCCGCAAATGCCAAAGGTTCAAACCACGGCAGAGGTGCTGGAAAAGCTGAAAGGCGAGGAAGACCGGGTGGAGCCGGAATTGCTGCTCGGCTATCTCGCCACGCAAATTGCAGCCCAGGCGCTGGAAGCGCGCGATCCTGTAAAAGGTCTGCCGAATCTGACCGGCAATGAATTCAACACGCTGGTCGGCCCTCTCTCCTTCAACAGAGAAGGCCGCGCAACGCCCATCCCCTTTGGTTTGTTCGAATGGATCAATGGCAGCTTCAAAACCGTTCCCCCCGTGCAGAATTGAATTCCATGCAAGCGGGAAAACGCAATCTCATAACCGACGTCCCGGGCCTCACGGTGGGCCAGGCGCAAGATGAAAACCTCAAATCCGGCGTAACCACGCTTTTGTGCGAGATGGAAAACCGCGCCAGCGTCCACGTCATGGGCGGCGCGCCGGGCACGCGGGATACGGAACTGCTCTCTCCCCAAAACACGGTGGAGAAAGTTGATGCCCTGTGCCTTTCCGGCGGTTCTGCCTTTGGCTTGGATGCCGCCACAGGCGTGCAATCGGCGCTGCGCGAACAAGGCAAAGGGTTTGCGGTGGCGGGCCAGCATGTGCCCATCGTACCTGCCGCCATTCTTTTTGACCTCATCAACGGTGGGAACAAAGATTGGGGCCGCCACCCGCCGTATCGGAATATGGGCTACGAAAGCGTTGCGAACGCTGGCGCTGATTTTGACCTCGGCAGTGTGGGTGCTGGCACGGGTGCGTTAGTGGGCGGCAACCTGAAAGGTGGGCTTGGTTCAGCGTCCACAATCCTCCCATCGGGCCACACCATGGGCGCGCTGGTGGCGGTCAATGCTTTGGGCAGACCTACCATGGGCGACAACGCCCATTTCTGGGCAGCGCCCTTTGAAATTGGCAATGAATTTGGTGCGCTTGGCATAGCAACTGTATCGCCAGCCGAAGCACAAACCCTGCGCATCAAATTTCGCGAAACCGCAAAACCACAAACCAATACGACAATCGGCATCATTGCCACCGATGCCCCTCTCACCAAAGCCCAGTGCCAGCGCCTAGCCATGGCAGCCCATGACGGTTTCGCCCGCGCCTTGTGGCCCGCCCACACCCCGCTGGATGGCGATTTAATTTTTGCCATTTCCGTCGGAGAATTGGGCGACCCAGTGGGGCTGGACGCTCAAATCGACCTCTCAGCCATAGCTGCCAGCACCATGAGCCGGGCCGTGGCACGGGGAATCTATGAGGCGACTGCGGCTGAGGGTGATTTGTTTCCCACTTGGGCACAGAAATTTGGCAGGACGTAAGTGGTGTGACTTCACTTTCCCACCGCTCCTCATGCTCGGGCTTGTCCCGGGCATCCACTCCGCTAAACGGACGGGTCTAACGATTTTCGGAATGGATTACCGGAACAAGTCCGGTAATGAGGACGGAAAATAGTGGACCAAAAGAAAAAACGAGCGAGCCAAACCACCATGACCAACCCCCTCCTCATCGCCCCCTCCATTCTTGGTGCAGACTTTTCGCGCATCGGCGAGGAAGTCATCGACGGTCTGGATGCCGGGGCGGACTGGGTGCATCTGGATGTTATGGACGGCCATTTCGTGCCCAACATTTCCTTTGGGCCCTTCATCATCGAGAAGCTGCGCCCTCTCACCGATGCCATCTTCGACGCACACCTGATGATTGCGCCGTGCGACCCTTACCTTGAAGCCTTCGCCAAGGCGGGGAGCGACATCATCACCATCCACGCCGAAGCCGGACCGCACGCCCACCGCTCCCTGCAAGCCATCCGCGCGCTG
This sequence comes from Pseudomonadota bacterium, assembly GCA_039198355.1. GTDB lineage: Bacteria > Pseudomonadota > Alphaproteobacteria > Rhizobiales > Rhizobiaceae > Pseudahrensia. Next base: position 40,745 of record JBCCTO010000029.1, on the reverse strand, counting down.
GGCAAAAAGGCGGGAATTGCCCTCAACCCCGGCACGCCTGTAAGCGCCTTGGAGCCTCTGCTGGACATGGTGGACCTTATCCTCATTATGTCCGTAAACCCCGGCTTCGGGGGCCAAAAATTTATTCCCCATGCCGTGGACAAAGTGGCCGCCGTGAAAGCCATGATCGGCGACCGCCCCATCCACATCGAAGTGGATGGCGGCGTGACCGTGGAAACCGCACCGCTGGTCCACAAAGCAGGCGCAAACGTTCTGGTGGCCGGTTCCGCCATCTATGACGGCAAGGGCAAAGACAGCTATGCTGCCAACATCACCGCCATCCGAAAGGCCTGCGCATGATTATCCGGCTCCTTGCCTTCCTGCTTCTCATCAACTCGTCCCACGCAGCTGAATTCTCCCAAAGCCATGTCTTAGGGTTCTCGGAGGATGGCCAATATTTCGCTTGGGAAGAGTACGGTTATCAAGATGGCTCCGGCACCCCCTATCTCACCCTGCATGTGCTGGACGTGGCCAATGACAGTTTTGCCAAGGGCTTTCCCAAGCGGCTGAAAGCGGGTGAAGAAGAAGCCATTGCGCTGGAGCGGGAGGCGCAGAAGAACAAGTCTGTCACCATCAGCGTCTTCTACCAGCAATATATGGAAAGGTTGCGCTCGGATTTTCGAACCCAACACGCCAATGCTCTCAGCACCTATGGCCCGTTTCTCACCGCTCCAGCCAGCGCCCAAAACAGCCCGTTTGAACGCAGCGCCGAAACCAATTTCATGGCTTTCAATATTTTCGGCTTCAACCCTGTCTTGCGCGCGGGCAAAGACGCGCAAGGCTTTGAGTTGCGGCTGGAGGAATTTGCCCTTGCCGCCCCCCATTGCAAGGAGTTTAACCCCGATAGCAAAGGTTTCTCCATCGGCTGGATGGACACGAAAACCAACCGGGTTGATCTCATCGCCAACGACACGCGCATCCCCAAATCCCGTGGCTGCCCCAAGCGCTATGCACTGGAAGCGGCCCATATCCACATCAATCGTGACGATACGGCCTCGCTTGCCGTGCTGGTGCGGTATACAACGCTCGGGTTCGAGGGTGACGATGGCCGCCTACTGGCCGTCACCGCCCGCCTCCCCATCCGCTAGGCTGTTTCCATTGGAAATAGAAGCACTCTAGTGTCGTTTGCGCTCCCGCATCGGCCACCCAACTGCGGGTGGCCTTCGATACGCGGGTGGGGCAAACGTTTGCCGGACGGCTCTTCGCCGTCCAATATCTTTAGTCTGACTGGAGCCTCCCATGATCCCCCGCTATTCCCGCCCACAAATGGCGGAAATCTGGTCCCCCGCTTCCAAATTCCGCATCTGGTTCGAGATCGAAGCCCATGCCTGCGATGCCATGGCCGATCTGGGGGTGATCCCCAAATCCGCCGCCGAAACCATCTGGGAAAAGGGCGGAAAGGCGGAATTTGATGTGGACCGCATCGACGCCATCGAGCGGGAAACCAAACACGATGTGATCGCCTTCCTCACCCATCTGGCTGAGATCGTGGGTGACGATGCCCGTTTCGTCCACCAGGGCATGACGTCCTCCGACGTGCTGGACACCACATTCAACGTGCAACTGGTCAAAGCCACCGACCTGCTGCTGGAAGACATGGATGCCCTCTTGGCGGCACTGAAAAAGCGCGCCTTTGAGCACAAAGACACCATCACTATCGGCCGCTCCCACGGCATCCACGCCGAACCAACCACGTTTGGCGTGAAGCTGGCCCAGGCCCATGCAGAATTTCAGCGCAATCGCGACCGCCTGCTGGCCGCTCGTGCAGAGGTGGCCACCTGCGCCATTTCCGGCGCCGTCGGCACCTTCGCCAACATTAACCCGGCGGTGGAGGAGCATGTGGCGCAGGCCATGGGCCTGACTCCGGAGACGGTCTCTACCCAGGTCATACCCCGCGACCGCCACGCCCTATATTTCGCCACGCTTGGGGTCATCGCTTCATCCATCGAACGGTTGGCTACCGAAATTCGCCATCTACAACGCACGGAAGTGCTGGAAGTGGAAGAATATTTCGCGCCGGGGCAAAAGGGCTCCTCGGCCATGCCCCACAAGCGCAACCCGGTGCTGACGGAAAATCTCACCGGCCTCGCCCGCATCGTGCGCATGGCCGTCACGCCCGCCATGGAAAACGTGACCCTGTGGCATGAGCGCGATATTTCCCACTCTTCCGTGGAACGCATGATCGGCCCCGACACCACCGTAACGCTGGATTTCGCGCTGGTGCGCCTGACTCAAGTTATCGAGAAGCTGCTGGTTTATCCTGAAAACATGGACAAAAACCTCAATCAGTTCCGCGGCCTCGTCCACTCGCAACGTGTGTTGCTGGCCCTCACCCAAGCCGGTTGTTCAAGAGAGGATAGCTACCGCCTCGTCCAGCGCAACGCCATGAAAGTGTGGGAAGAGGATAAGGATTTTCTCACCGAACTGCTGGCTGACGAAGAAGTGTGCAGGCACCTGTCAGAAGAAGACATCCGCGAAAAATTCGACCTCGGCTACCACACCAAACATATGGACACGATCTTCCAGCGGGTGTTTGGGGAGGGCTGAAACAGCTTCGATCCATCTTAACCTCCCCCTGGAGGGGAGGTCGAAACAACTTGTTGTTTCGGTTGGGGGGATGGATTTCAAAAGTGCACTCCGATCCAGCCCCCCACCCGGATCGCTTCGCTCTCCGACCTCCCCTCCAGGGGGAGGTTGGCACTTCAAAGGCGATACCTATGAAAATCGCAGACGCCGATATTCTCATCATCCCCGGTTACACCAACTCCTCCCCCGAGCACTGGCAGTCCCGCTGGGAAAAGCAGATGAAAACGGCCCGGCGGGTGCAACAGGACGATTGGCACAAGCCTGTTGTGGAAGACTGGACGGTCAACATCCGCACGGCCATTGGGGAAGCGACGAAACCTGTGGTAGCCGTCGCCCATTCCCTCGGCGTTCAGGCATTTGTCCAGGCAGTGCAGCAGATAGACCAATCAGAGAAAACATCCATCGCCGGCGCTTTCCTTGTCGCCCCGCCGGATGTGGAGAATCCGTCCATCAAGCCCAAACATCTCATGACATTCGGCCCTTACCCGCGCACGAAACTGCCCTTCCCCAGCGTCCTCATCCACAGCACCAATGACGATTTCTGCGCCATCGAAAAGGCGCAGGAGATGGGCACGGCCTGGGGCTCCCTTTTCGTCAACGCCCGCGAAAACGGCCACATCAACGCCGCCACTGGCCACGGCCCATGGCCGGACGGGTTGATGGTATTTGCGAATTTTATGAAAGAGTTGTGAGCCAAACCCTTGGTTCGCCATGCGCCGACTTGATCGGCGCATCTTCCGAGAGCAACTCGCATTCTGTAAAAACAGTGATGCATCAAAAAATGCGTTCGAAAACAGCACAGTGCTGTTTGAGAGGCAGCTTTTTTTGATTCCTATTGAATGCGCAGTGCTCCAGGCTCCAGCAGATAGGCCGGTTAAGCCGGCCTATGACGGATGTGAGAAACGACTAACCCGACACATCCTCAACCTTGGCCTTTTCCACCAAAGCCTCCATCTGAGCCTTTGAAAGCGTCTTACGCGCGTCCGTTTTATATTCCGGTGCCACAAGACCGGCAGAAATCACCAGTTTGGCGGCTTCTTCCACCGACATTTTCAGATTGATAACATCTTTTGCTGGCACAAAAAGCAGAAAGCCAGATGTGGGGTTGGGGGTCGTGGGCAAAAACACGCTCACCGTTTTTCCTGCTGGTTCATCCAGCTGGGCTTGAACCTCGCCCAGCGTATCGGTCGCCACAAACGCCAGTGCCCAGATGCCTGGTCGCGGATATTCCACCAGCACGACAGATTGAAAACTGTCGGAATCCTCCCGAAACACCGTCTCAAAAATCTGCTTCAATGCGGAATAGATATTGCGCACCACAGGCATGCGGGACAGCAGATATTCACCGTAGGAGACAATGGACTTACCAATCAGATTGGCCGTCAAAAACCCAATCATGGTGATGACGATAAGCGCCACCAACACGCCAAAGCCGGGAATAGAAAATGGCAAATAGGTTTCCGGGTTATAGACCGCAGGCAGATACGGCTTCACCCAGGAATCGATCCACTCCACCAAAGTCCACGTGAGATAGGCTGTGATGGCCAGAGGTGCGCAGATGACCAGACCCGTGAAGAAATAATTGCGCAGCCGCGTCGTATAGGGCTGGCGTTTCACAAGGGGGTTTTTGGACTTTGCCACGTAGCGCTTTCCTGAAGGGGCCGTTACCTGCACCCTTTCTATTTGGCCTGCCCTGCCAGATTTGCAAGCGCTTTATGCGCGCAATGGCAAAGGCTTTATTCGGCTTTGGAAAGCATGCCTTTAGTCTCGTTGATATAGACCTTTTGCAAGTTCTGCTCGGCCGCAATCACACGCCCTTCATCCACCAGGCCTGCGCGGCGAACAGCCATCATGGTCATGCGCAAATCCACGTCATTCTCAGTGTGGTGGGTTTGTGAAATGCGGGCGCCGTGGTCGCCCAGGATCATGACATCCACATTGCCTTTAGCAATGGCAGCATCAACAATGCCCATGAGGTGCTTGTGCGTGCACACAGCCTGATCCCAAAAGCCCTTATAGGCGTGGCTCAAATCAGGATTTGAAGAGTAACGGGCCGGATTGGTCCACTCTTCCATGGGTTTGAACGAACAGTCGGCGTTCAAAACATAAGGAAAGTGGGGCAAGAGGAGATGGGCAATATGAACATCACCGCCCTCCAACGTATCCACCTTGCCACGGATCACATCCATCATCTTCAACACCACCAGCGGGCGGGAGAAGAAGCCAGCACGGTCCTCCTGCTGCTGGTTGGCAATGTGCCAATAGCGGTCAGCCACTTGAACGATGTGAACGGCGGAGAGGAAATTGGGGCGCGTATAGTCGCCATAAATGGCGTGGGCTGCTACCTGCAGGCGGCGCAAGTAAGACAGGTCAAAATCCGCAAACATGCCCATATTGTTGGCGCGGGTGTAGGTATTGCACTCCTCCACTTTCCGATCCCGGCAAATGTCGAGGAAATTGGTTTGCAGGATGGAGAGCTTGTAACCCTTGTCCTGCATGTCTTGCAGCAGCCGGTCGTCTTTTACTGAATAAGTGTAGGCGGCCCCCACCTCATGCTTGATGTAATTGTCGGCCTTGTCCGTCAGGTTCATCATGGCCGAGACGGATTCATAGGTGTTCTTGCTGATGGACATGGCATTGCCATGCACGGTGAACCCACGCTTGCGATAGTCCTCAATGATACCATGGGCGGCATGACCGTCTGGTATGGTGTGGGCCATGGCAAGCGGCGAGGACTGCTCATCAATGATGATTTGCAACACGGCATTACCGGGCTTTTTGGCCTCACTCTCCACGGGACGAGCAGCAGAAGCCTGGGCATGGGAAACCAACAATTCCGGGCCGGGCTTCAAAAGCGATGTGCCGGAAAAGAACACGGCAAACACGCCCACAAGCGGCAAAAACCACTCTTCAATGCGCTTCATTTCCAAGGACAGCAGCAGTGCCACAAGGAAGGTGATCCCAATGACAGGGTTCATTGCCCCGAGGAAATAGACTTCCAAAAACCAATAGAGTGCCAGCACCATGATCGGGCCAAAAAGCCCGCTGCCCCGGCACAAAAAAGCCAGCATGGCGCCTGTAAAAGCAAACAGCGCCGTGATGGTCAGCAGTTCGAAACTGAACACGCCATAGCCCAAATCCAACATATGGGTGAGTGGGATCGCCCCCATGAGAGCCATGAGGGCGAAGCGGCGTTTGTTCAGATCAACAGTCATGAGACGTTACTTACTCTTGTAGGAGACCAGCAGACGGCCGTTTTCCTCAAATTCATGCTCATCCACGATGGTGGCGCGGCTCGAAATGATCTCGCGGAAACGTTCTGTGGTGTAATCGGGGAAAATGTCTTCCCGCACCGCCAGAAGCTGCTTCACCATCGGGTCGCGCTTGGGCACAAACTCGATGATGCCGCAGGGCGCCAGGTCCATGAGCCAATCTACCGCCTCCTGGAACGGCAGATTGCCGCCGATGACCATGTGGTGGATCACGGCCAGCGCGATGATGCCATCGGCATCGGCGCGCTCGGCAAGACCCTTACGCTCGGTCTGACGCCAGCCGAGAGCCGGGGTTGGATCGTTCATGTTCATCATCACGGGCAGAACGGGGTCGCCCTTGCGGGTGCGCAGGCGATAAGCCCCTTCCAGCGAATCCAGATCGGCATCCAGAATGACGGCCTTGCCGGCCCCCTTCTCGATGGCAGCCATGGAAAAATCGCCGGTATTGCCGCCAATGTCCCAAAATGTGGCGGGCTTGAACGTCTCGCCCCAACGGCCCACGAAATCCAGCTTCACGTCCCGCATGGGCTCGCTATAGCTGTTCTTCTTGGCGTATTCTTTCCAATAGCTGTCAGGCCGTTTGGCGGATTTCAAATCAGCCACAAAATTGCGCAACTGCTTGAGGATCGCCTTGTAGCGCGCCTTGGGCAGCGGAGCTGTCGCCTTGTGCTTATCGTCCGGAGAGGACGTGTTGGAAAGCACGGCCTTGCCGTGCAGATACACATGCATAAACCCGCCAAGGCTGGTGAACAGCTTGCGCTTGGGCAGGATCGACATGGCATCTTCAAACGAAATGCCATTGAGAGACCCGCGATACATGGGTTGGAAAGATACGCCCGCCCAAGCCTCAATCAGCAGCGGCAGCACGAACTGGCGGCAAAACTGGTTATAGCCATCCCAATGCTCACCATTCTTGTAGCGGCGCACCGACATGACATCGATATGCACCGGCTTTCCGTCGATGAACTGCATATTGTACGCCGTCGCATCGGATAGAACAAAACCCTTGTCCAGAGCGGCAATCTGCAAATCCAGATGGGCCAGCGCCGCATCTTTCAATTGCGAAAACACCCATTCATAGGGGTACGACAGGAACGGCACGCGAGGGTGGCTGTAGAGCGCTGCTGCGCTTTCACCACGCGCACCCGTATAGCCCTCAAGGTCGCCATCTTCGATCCGCTCACAGCCGATCATCAGACCTTTCGCGTTCAACTCGCCCAAAATGCCACTGTCATACACATCGCCAAACGCCTCATGGGCGGCGGGCATAACGGCGCGCACAATGCGCTCACCGTCAGCAAAGACATAGGCATTGGGGTCCCGGAAGGAGCCGGGATCGCGGACGGGAGCCGTCATTTGGCAGCGTCGTCAGCGGAGGTTTCTTCCACGGCCTTGGATTTGAAACCCAGCGCCGTGAAAATTTTCTCACGCACCTGGCGAACAGCCAGAGAAACAGCAGCGAAGCCGCCAATCAACGCCTGAAGAATGACACTGCCCGTGATGGGGTCAATGTAAGCGAAAGCAGGCGTGGTGAATGTGGCCGTCAAAACGGCGGCAACGAGAACTGTTCTGGACATTGCTTTTCCTTGGCAAAACGCGAAACATGATGAGCCAATGCTCAAAGCCCTCAACTGGGCCTTGCGAAAGAGTGCCGGACTGCTGTTAAGTTGAGGTAAAGATGGTGAACACTGTTGAACAGCATTGATTAACCATGAACAGCGGGAAATGCTGCCAAAACGCCGTAGCCCCCGGTCCACTCAATACGCATTTCTCCCAACGCAACAGCGTCATCTGCCGACTTGATCGGCGGATCTCCGTTGTAGGAAATTCGATACGAACCGCTGGGAGATAGGCCGATCAAGTCGGCCTATGACGTTCATTGGGGGGAACTATTCCACCGTCACGGATTTCGCTAGATTGCGGGGCTGATCCACATCCGTGCCCATGGTGACAGCCGTATGGTAGGCCAGCATTTGGATGGGCAACGAATAGATGATCGGCGTAATGATCTCCGGCATTTCCGGCATCACGATCACATTGGCCTCGTCCATCGCGGCGGCATCAGCGCCCTTTTGGTCGGTAATCAGGATGATCTTGCCACCCCGCGCGGCCACCTCCTGCATGTTGGACACGGTTTTCTCAAAAATCCGGTCATGGGGAGCGATCACAATAACCGGCATTTCCTCATCGATCAGGGCAATAGGCCCGTGTTTCAATTCACCCGCCGCATAGGCTTCCGCATGGATGTAAGACAGTTCTTTGAGCTTCAGCGCCCCCTCCATGGCCAGCGGATAATTGGTGTCGCGACCCAAATAGAGCACGCTTTTCTTGTTCGCCAACTGGTGCGCCAGTTCCGCAATGCGGTCTTCCATTTTCAGCACTTCATGGGCGTAGCGCGGCGCCTCTGCCAGCTCCTTTACCAGCTGCTTTTCCTGCGCCGCAGTGATGTGCCCGCGCTGCGCACCCGCCGCGACAGCCAGCGACGCTAGCACGGAAAGCTGGCAAGTGAACGCCTTGGTGGAAGCCACACCAATTTCAGGCCCGGCCAAGGTGGGGAACACATTGTGGGACGACCGCGCCATGGTGCTTTCACGCACATTGACGATGGCCGCCAGTTTTTGGCCCTGTTGCTCGCAATATTTGAGACAGGCCAACGTGTCAGCCGTTTCACCGGACTGGGAAATAAACAAGGACAGACTATTTTCGGACAGTGGCGCTTCGCGATAGCGAAATTCAGAGGCCACATCGATATCCACCGGCAGCCGCGCATGGCGCTCAAACCAGTATTTGCCCACAAACCCAGCCAAATAGGCCGTGCCGCACGCAGTAATGTTGAGCCGGTCCAGAGAGGCGAAATCCAGTGGCGCGTCATTGTCGGCCATATCGCGGATGGCAATTTTGCGCTCGTTAAAATCCACATAATTGGAGAGCGTGTGGCCGATGACCTCCGGCTGCTCATAAATCTCCTTGAGCATGAAATGACGGTGATTGCCCTTGTCCACCAACAGCGCAGAACCAACGGAAATCTGAACAGCGCGCTCCACCTGCGCGCCGGTTTCGTCATAAATTGTGTGGCTATCGCGGCGCACCACGGCCCAGTCACCATCTTCCAAATAGGTGATGCGGTTGGTGAAAGGAGCCAGCGCCACGGCATCAGACCCCAAATACATTTCTCCATCGCCATGGCCGATGGCCAAGGGTGGGCCGTTGCGGGCAGCCACGATCAGATCTGCGTCTGAACCAAATAGAATGGCCAGTGCAAAGGCACCATGGAGGCGGGCAATGGCCGCGCGGGCTGCATCTTCCGAAACGCAACCCTCATTGAGATATTTGGCCACCAAATGGGCCACCACTTCCGTATCCGTTTGGCTGGCAAAGGTGAACCCGTCGGCCTCCAGCTCGGCACGCAGTTCCCGGAAATTCTCAATAATGCCGTTGTGAACCACCGCCACATTGGAAGAAAAATGCGGGTGCGCGTTCATCTCAACGGGCGCACCATGGGTCGCCCAGCGGGTATGGCCGATGCCCACATGGCCTTCCAGCGGCTCCGCCCCCAGCCGTTCTTCCAGATTGACCAGCTTGCCCTCAGCGCGACGGCGTTGCAGCGCTCCATCCACATAGGTTGCGACCCCTGCAGAATCATAGCCGCGATATTCCAAACGCTTAAGCGCATCAACAATCAGCGGCGCCACCGGGCGTGTGCCCACAATACCAACAATTCCGCACATGATGATAATCCCTGCAAACCGACCAAGCCCCCACAACTTGGCCTTACCAAACGATTGGCAAAACCATAGTCAAAAATGATTGCAAACCTGCAAACAAATTAGGGCTCAAACGTCAGTCTTTAGATTGAGCCTCTTTCGTGGCCTTATTTTTCGCCCGCAGTGTCACTGCCCGGCCAGTCTTATTGACCTGCTCGCCCCGCTCAATGGCCAGATCATCGTTGGGCACGTCCTTATAAATCACGCTGCCCGCCGCCGTATTGGCATTCTTGCCCACACTGACCGGCGCGACCAAAGACGTGTTTGTGCCAATGAAAGCCCCCTCACCCACAATCGTCTTGTGCTTGCCAAAACCATCATAATTGCAAGTGATGGAACCCGCGCCGATATTGGCCTTGGCCCCAATTTCCGTGTCGCCGAAATAAGAGAGGTGGTTGATTTTGGCTCCCGCACCCACACGAGCAGCTTTCGTCTCCACGAAATTACCAATTTTGGCGCCCTCCTCCAAAACCGTCCCGGGCCGCAGGCGGGCATAAGGGCCAACGATAGCATTCTTGCTAACATGCGCCCCTTCCAGATGGGAGAAAGCGCGGATGGCGGCTCCGGAAGCTACCGTCACATCAGCGCCAAACACCACGTTCGGTTCAATCACCACATCCCGCTCAACCACCGTATCGTGGTGTAGCACCACGCTTTCCGGCACCTGCATCGTGACACCATTGCGCAAAAACGCTTCGCGCCGCCGCCGCTGCCACAGCGCTTCCATCTGCGCCAGTTGCACCCGATCGTTCACACCCAGCGTGTCTTCTTCCGGCACTGTTATGGCGCAGACATTCAGCCCCCGCGCTACGCCGATTTCCACCGTATCGGGCGCATAATATTCGCCCTGCGCATTATCGTTTTCCACCGCATCCAAAAGTGACAAAACATGCTCACCGGAGAACGCGATTATACCGCTGTTACAAAAGGTAACCGCGCGCTCTTCATCCGTTGCATCTTTATCCTCGCGGATCGCCAGAAGCCGATCACCATCCATCAACAAGCGGCCATAGCCGTGGGGATCATCTGTCTCGAACCCCAACACCACAATATGTTGGCCTGTAGCAAGCTGATCGCGGGCGGCTTGTAAAGTTTCCGTGCGGATTAGTGGCACGTCGCCATAAAGCATGACCACATCATCAAAGCCTTGCTCAATGGCATCCCGTGCCGCCAGCACCGCATGGGCCGTGCCCGCCCTTACTTTCTGCTCATGGATTGTGGCGTCGGGGTCAAACCCTTGCACAGCCGCGGAAACCCTTTCCGCCTGATTGCCAACAACCACCGCACGGGCGTTGCCACCAGCCTCCATGCAAGTGGCCAACACATGGTTCACCATGGGCAGGCCCGCCACCGGGTGCAGCACCTTTGGCATATCAGAGGCCATGCGCTTGCCCTCGCCCGCCGCCAAAATAACGGTAAGGCAGGTGCGTTCACCGGCCGACCTGTTGGAAGAATCACTGGTCATGCGCCATTGCCCAAATCACTACTGCCCAAATCGTTAAAGGTTCTGCTAACCATTTCGTAATGCCTGCGACCGTAATGTGCCAACAGGGTTACAAGCGGGTTAATCGCCACCCGCCCTTTCCACAAGACCGTTGCTGTCTCAAGCCACAGGACGCAGGAGAGCCGGACATGATGCACACACCTGCCCGCACCCATGAAATGAGCCTGGAGCGCGCCCGCCTCGCCGCCAGGCATGCTGCGCAAGCCCACCTCAACGCACTGGATGAATCGGAAAAATCCAACGCCCCCGGCAACGGCCTTGCAGTCCTCACCTGGGGCGCCATGGCTATGGCCTGTTCCTTGGCAGCAGCGGTAACGATCGCCCTGCCCTTAGTTGATGATGATTGGATCGGCAGCAATAAACTGGCCAAAAACGAAACCTCCAGCCTTGAAGCCGCCCCGACCGACGCAACAATCGAACCAACAAATCTTGACCCGTCAATCACTGACGACCTGTTGGACAGCGATGAACCGGCACTCGAAGAGCTGGCAGCCACTGTACCAGAGCCAACCGCTCCCATGCGGGTTGAGTTAAAGACAACCGCAGCAGAACCGTTTGACAAAACCACAGTTGCCGCGATCCGCCCGTCGGAAACGGTCGTCAGCCCCGCGAGTGTTTTGGATCAGGTGGCAAGCAATCCGGTTTTGGTTGAAGACGGCCTCACCGTGTCCATTCCCCTGCCCGAAAGCGCTGTGAATATGGACTTGCAATTAAACGCACTCAAACGCCGTGCGCCCGGCTTGTTTGATGCGAAATTTATGGAGGCTGATGAGACGGGGGACAGTTTGACCGTTGGTCCATTCAGCACGCCGTCCGAAATTGCCCGCTTCTGTCGCACCGTCAAACTCTCCCTCACGCTCGACTGCAAAGCGGGCTGACGCGCACAAGCAAAGCGGCTAAGACCCCGGCAAAGCCCACCGGCACTTTTGCACGAAAGCTGCGTTTTTGATCTCATCACCAGACCAGACAGCATCCGGCGAACGGGGCAAGGCGCTTGCCATCCTGTTCATCATGCCGCTGTTCTTTTCCTCCAACATCATCTTTGGCCGCGCTGCCGTAGATGAGGTGGAGCCCTTCACCCTGGCCTTTCTGCGATGGGGATTTACGGCGCTGCTACTGGCTCCGTTTGCCATACCATTGCTGAAGGGCCAAACAGCGCTGCTGCGCACCATGACACCAACACTCTTAGTGATGGGCTTTCTCGGCATGTGGATTTGTGGCGCACTGGTCTATCTGGCGCTCAAATACACGTCCGCCACCAATGGCACGCTCATTTACACGTCATCACCCGTGCTCATCATCCTGATCGAATGGCTGTTTAGGGGCCGCGCCATCCGTTGGCGGGAGGGGCTGGGCGTAACGATCGCATTCCTGGGCATTGTCGCCATCGTCGTGCGCGGCTCTTGGGAGAACCTTCTGGCGCTGCAATTCAACCTTGGCGATCTGATCTTTGTGGGCACAGCGCTCAGTTGGGCCATCTATTCGGTGGGTTTGAAATCAAACGGGCTGCAAAGCCTTGGCTCGCTGCCCCTTTTCATGGCCATTGCCGCCAGCGGTGCCTTCCTCCTAGCCCCCTTTGCCGCGGCAGAGATCATTTACACGGGCAATTTTCCAAGCACGGGCACGGCTTGGTTCAACATCACCGGCATCATCTTGCTCGCATCGCTACTGGCCTTCAGCGCCTTCCAGTACGGGGTTAAGGTGCTGGGGGCATCACTAGCAGGCGTGTTTTTGTACCTCTTGCCCGTCTATGGCGTTGCCCTGGCCATCCTCTTTTTAGGTGAGGAACTGTTCGCATTCCACATCTGGGGAATCGCACTCGTTCTCGGTGGGGTCGTGTTGGCAACGCTACCGGTTAACCTGCTCAAAAAGCGCTAACCGACATTTTGCAAGGCTGGGAAGGTTTCCAGCAGGAAGAACGCAAACCGCTCCATGCCGCCGGTTAGAAACAGAATACCGGTCAACACCAGCAACCCGCCCATGAGTTTTTCCACAGAGCCCAAATGGCGGCGAAAGCGGGACAGAAATTCCATAAACTGGCTGGCAAAGAGTGCCGCAATCATAAACGGCACGCCCAGCCCCAGCGAATAAACGCCCAACATGGTTGCGCCCTGCCCAACGGTATCCTTGGCGCTGGCAAGGCCCAAGATCACGCCCAGAATGGGCCCGATACAGGGTGTCCAACCAAACGCGAAAGCAAGGCCCATGACGAACGAGCTCGCAACGCTTGCCCCGCGCACAAGATTGTCGGAGACTTGAAAGCGCGCCTCGCGATAGAGCAAACCAATGCGGAAAACGCCCAAAAAATGCAGCCCCATGGCGATGATAACGCCCCCGGCCACCATGGAGAGGATCTGCTGATTCTGGCGCACCACTTGCGAAATGCTGGAAGCCCCGGCCCCCAGCGCCACGAAGACCACAGTGAAACCGGCCACAAAGAAAGCGGCATTGACCAGCGCTTTGCGCCGAACGCTCGACTGAACGACCGCCGTGCCGTCACGATTGACAGTCATCTCGTCCAGCGAAACGCCCGCCAAATAGGTCAAATAGGGCGGCACAAGGGGCAGCACACAGGGCGACACAAAGGAAAGAAGCCCCGCAAAAAATATAGCTGCCAATGTCAGCTCTTCGCCCATATGAACTCTCTCTTTCGCGCCGTGCGCCTTTTGCGTGTTCTAGCCCTACGCGCAAAAGCCGGTCAAACCCACTCACACCCTGTCACGGCTCTGTTAGATGCTGCGATCAGCGCCAGAAAACCCCGCCAAAATGTTGCGCGCGGCGCTCACGACCAACTTAGTGACAGCCTCCACAACGCTTCTGGATAAAAGTGACGCACGGAGGCAAAAAAACCCGCCTTCCAGCACCCCAAACCGTTGACGTGCCGCAACAGTTTGCGTAACTCCACGCTGTCCAAGGCAAGTGCCTTGGGAGCCCTTAGCTCAGTTGGTAGAGCGCCTCACTTTTAATGAGGATGTCCACGGTTCGAGTCCGTGAGGGCTCACCACCTAACCCTTTAAAATATAACGATTTTTGGCAACGCACCCCACGCGATGCACGCTCGTTTTGTGCCTCGGGGTTCCGCTGGGGTTTCGGATGAACCCCGTGGATAGAGTCGTGGTTTTCCGCGACCTCCATGGTTTTTGTGCAACAATCTGATTTTAGACTGAACTCTGCTTCGTGATTCAACCCAAGGCGCAATCGGAATTTAGAGATGAACCCAATAAGCGAAGCGCTTTCCAGTGAGGGTGAGGCAGGCGTTCTCCGCCTCATTGATGAAGCACGATCCGAAGGATTGCGCCTTGACTACAAAGAGAATGCCCAAAATGGGCGGCAACCATTGTTCGATTCCAGGGGGCGCCTTACCAAAGATGGCAGGAGATCGATTGCAAAGGCCATCAGCGCCTTTGCAAACACAAGCGGCGGAACAATTCTAATCGGTGTGCGATGCAAGGCAGAGGACGGAATTGACATTCCAACAGAGGCATTGCCTTTGAAAGAAATCGCGGTGGCGGAAGGCTCGGTGAACGAACAGATTGCACAGCTTGTCGACCCACCCGTATCAGGCCTGACTGTCACCTCCATACCCACAGAACAAGACCGTGATTCAGGGTATCTGATTATCGACGTACCCCATTCAGACAATCGTCCGCACCGAGGCACTGCGACAGCCAAAGATGAAATTTACTTTCTTCGGGCTGGCTCGTCATCGGTGGTTATGGCCCACAACATCGTTCGCGATCAGATGCTCAGAACAGACGGCGTTCGTCTAGATGCGAGTCTCAATATGAGGCCGACGAATGTCGGTTCGAAGGATTTAAGTTTGTCGATAGATTTGAATGTTGAAAATAGCGGCAACAAGACCGCGACCAACATAGTGGTATCGCTCAAAGAACCGTTATTCCCGTTACAACTGCCAGACGCTTACAGGAACCATTTTGTGACGGGTTCCGATGGATGGCGTCATTACACTTTGAATGACAGGACGATTTTGCACCCCGGTTCAAACGCCGTCATATTTACATTTTCTTGCAACTTGAAGAAAAACAGTGGCCTCAGCAATGATTGGGTTGGTCAACCCTCGCCGTTTAACATCCGTTTTGAGAGGTTCGATAGAATTGCGCTTAACGCCAGAATTCAGGCCCTTGATTGCAAGGAGATTGAACTGTCTCGCACGATTGAGACTTGGGAATTGCAAGATATGCTCCCACAACAGAACAACTAGTTGCTTCTAGCGAAATCACCCGACCCTTCCATCGATTGCCACTTCACTGGATCTGTCCAGCACACCGGCCAGCGCCCGTTCAATCTCCCGCGCCGCGCCTTGGGGGTCCGTGCTTTGCACGTTGAACGTGGCGTGTATCGTTCCGCCCCCACCGCGCCCGGCGGGAGCCATCATGCCGTTGACGCCCATGGTGACCGTCTCAACGCCGCGCTCGTTGATCTCATAGGTCATGCCCCGGCGCAACGCACCGCCTGCTGCCTTTTTGGGCAATGGTGCGGTGTTGGGCTTGAGAGCTGCGCTCGGGCTGGAAACACCTACGTTGCCCCCAAGACCGGAAAGTACGCCCCTAAGCTGCGTGGCCTTGCTGAGAGCGCGATCAATGCTGGACGCATCCACAATTGGCTGAGCGGTCACACTGAGCTGAGAGCGCAGTGCTGTTGCCGCCGCAGCCCCCTCCGTTACGATAGGCCCTTGGTCCAGCTTTGGCGTGATCTTGATCGTCTGTTGGCTTAACTCTAAGCCCGATGTGTTTCCTGGCGTAGCCTTGCTGATCTTCGGAACAGACTTTGGACGAAAGGCAATCCCGCCGCCTTTGACCTGCGACAGCGCTCCCTGAAGCTGTGTCGCCTTCACCAGAGCCGCATCGATGAACAAGGTATCAACCGCGGGGCGCGTGTTGATATCCAGCTTAGAGCGAAGCTCTGCCGCCGCGCGGATGCCTTCCGCAACCATAGGCGCACTGTCCAGCTTGGTGGTCACCGGCGTTTTGCTGATTGCGTCCAGCCCATGCTTTACCTGGTCAATGACGGGAAGCACGCGGGGATTTAGGAAGTCGTCAAAGCTACCGTCTTTGTTGCGGGCCTCCGCCATAAGCTGCATGGCAGATTTGACCTCGACAGCACCTTCCTTCCACCGCGCTGCAATGGCGTTCAGCTTGTCCAGTTGCGCACCAGACGGGCCCATCGTCCCGCCCTTTGGCAGGTTTGCGGAGTTGTCCGGAATAGCCATGGCGTGGAGATTGTCTTCCGCCCGGATACGGTTCTGGTTGTTGGACTCTCCCCGCTTGCCTGCAATGTAGGAAACACCAGCGACACCGGCCGCAACAGCGGCCAGTGGACCTGCCGCGCGCATGATCTTGCTGATACGGCCGCGCGGCTTGCGTTTACGCTTCCCACCGCCGGTCGCATCGCCAACATCGGCAACAGCTTCGGCCAGCGCCCCGATCTTCGCGGCGCTCTTCCCAAACCCGGCCAACTTGCCCAGAAACTTCAGGATAGCCCAGGCGGGCTTGATACCGGACAGGACAAGCATCGTCTTGGTGAAGAACTTCAAGGGCCCGATAATCAGCCCAAGCCCCATAGCACCAATGGCCGCCCAGGCAGCCATCTTGCCCATCCATGACAGGTCAATGCCCGTCAGCGCGGAGAAGGAGCTGACAGCCCCGCCCAGCGCGTCCAGCTTGGAAACCACCCAATCAACGCCATTCGCCAGATTGCGCCCAAACCGGCGCATCATGGCGGTGAACTCGACGGCGCTGCCTTCCAGTCCCAGCAACCCCGCAAAGAACGCCTTCAGGCCCTCTTTCCAACGCTTCAAGGTTTCGATGGTCGCGGGGTCAATCGCATCAGAGATGCCCGCCTTGAGGGCAGAGAAGCCCCGCTTGATGAGGCCCCAGTTTTGGAACGCTAGATAGGCAATGCCGCCTGCCACCAGTGCCAGCGGGTTAACCAGCAGGGAGAGAGCCGAGGCCATGCCAGAAAGGGCAAAACCCAGGGGCGCGATGGCTGCCAGTGCCAGCGCCGCATAGGCGCCGGTCTTCAATAGATCGGGGTTCGCCTTGCTGAGCGCTGTCAGGCTGGACGTGAACGATTTGATGCCCGCCGTGAAGTCACTCAGAATGCCCGTATCGGATAGGGTGAGAGTGAAATTTTCCACTGCCGCCTTGAGCCGGTACCAGTCACCAACAACACCCTTCATCCTGATCTTGGACATGCGGTCCGCAGCGCCACGATAATCGCGCTCGAGTTTCGCCAGGGTGGATTCCACATCACCGGCCATGAGTGCCAGGGCCTTGGCGACATGCATCTTGCCAAAGATATCGCCCATAAGAGCTTCGGAAAGTGGGTTCTTTCGGAGAGCGTTTATGAAGCCGCCGAAATCGACCTGGGTGCCAAGGGCGGAGACGGTCTCGTTGATCTTTTCCGCCAGTGTGGCGCGATCAATTATGCTGTCTTTACCCAACCCCTCGCTGATTATCCGAGTGAGCGCCGCCGTCATTTTCGCGGGGCTTTTGTTCAGGCTCTTATCGCTGAACACCTTGTCGATTTGCTTTTTGAAGGGAGCTGCGTCGATGCCATCGGCGGCCATCACACGGGTGAAATCCTCCGCCGTGATCGTCTGGGCCCCTTTGATGAAATCCCCCAGGTCGATATTCAGACGGGCAAGAGCCTTATTCATCTTTTTAGTTGGGCTGAGCATCCGCGCCAACATGAACCGCAATCCGGTCCCGGCGTTGGAGCCTTTGATGCCGTTGTTGGCAAGCTCCATCGTGGACGCCGCCATGCGCTCCATGGACATACCAGTCGCCGCCGCCAACGGCGCGACATACTTGAACGTCACCGCCATGTCGGAAATATCGGCGTTGGCGTTCGTCGCGGCGTAGGCCAACGCATCGCCCACACGGGCGGTCGACTCCGCTACGCTCTTCGCCGTATCGGCCGGAAGGCGCATGGCCTGTGTGACGTTTGTGATGATGTCCGCAGTTTTGCCGAGGTCCAAGTCGCCGGCTAACGACACGTTGAGGGTCGATCTCAGAGACCCCATGATCTGTTCGAAACTTTGGCCGGCGCGTCCCAACTCTGAAGCGCCTTTCAGGATATCGGTATTGGTGAAGCTGAATTGGCTGTTCAATTCCTTCGCGTAACTGGTCAGTTTTCCGCGCTGGACATCGGACAGATTGCCGACCGCCTGCATGGCATTTCCGACTTTCGTGAACTCGAAAACCGTCCGAGCGGCGGCAGCGCCGCCCATTGCAAAGCCGGTGGAAAGAGCGCCGGTATCCGCCGCCGCGTACCGGGCGCGGCGGCCCATTTTCTTCAAGCCGGTCGATAATGCACCGCCTGCCGTGAACGCTTTGGACGCGCTGGTGAGCCGATTGAGAGAGCCCAGAATCTTCGGTGCAACGCCGGATACACCATCGATGAGGCGAAGTGTAAGACGGCTCTCTCTGTTTGCCATGGTTTATGCGGCCTCGGGTTCTGGGTCGAGCTCTTCCACCACAGCCTCGGGCTGTGCATCTTTGATGCCTCTCGCCCAAGCCTGTAACTCATAAGCAAAGTCTGAGGTCTTGCAAAAGGATGCCTCATATCTCTCGATGTAGCTTTCCAGCCGATCTTCCAAAAAGGTGCAGAACTGTTGGAGCTTTTCAGCTTCCTCCATCGTCTTTGTGTTGGGTGGTTTGGGGAATGGTTCAAACATTGTGATATCCGCCGCCGGTTGGAGTTTTGGAAAAAGGGGAGACGGCCTTTGGGAACCGCCTCCCCCAATGGCCGGGGTTGGTTCAAACCCCGTTTTCGGCGACAAAGCCATTTGGACCGCCGAAACCGTTGCGCGGGCGCCTGTAGCGCCACGCGAATTAGAGGCCAGGATTCATGACGAACGGCCGGAAATCTACAACGCCCGCGCCTACGTCATGGCGGACTTTGAATTCAATGCCGTCCACATCCCAGCCCACTTTTTGATCGATATAGGGCGCCTCTTCGCCCTCGAGATTGGCGAACTCCACACCCGCTAATGAGGCGGGATCGGCGGCGATAAACCAAGCGGTGTCGGAAATATGATCAATGCGGGGATCCACTAGCAGCTCGAGTTGACCGGCATGGATGTTTACATCTTCCGTTTTGGCCGGGCTGATCTGAGCCAGCGCCTTGCGGGCGCGGGCCTCGTTTTCGCTTCCCACGACAAGGAACTTCGGAACAAGATCGATATATTCGCCCTGCAAAGTGGTTTGCTTGCGCATCATCGTCGTAGCGGTACTGAGTGCATCCGCGTTCAATTGGGCGCCTGGGGCAAGGTTGCCGTGGGCCGCAGAGAAGAATGCTTCACCATCCGCCATGAGAGCGTTTGCCACGAAAAGGTTTGCTCGCAGGTCGTTTTCTAGCCGCGTGCAGACATTGGAAAACAAGCGGGGAATCCGATCAAACGCCCCAAGATCGTCGTTGACGATGGCTTGGCGGGTGAGACCGATAATCTGGCCGTAAGTGGCAATGGAGTAGGTTTCTCCGGATTCTTTCAAAGTCCCGCGCTTATACTCGCCACCCTCGTTCAGACGCTGAAGCGCTGGAAGGTCGGACACGTCGATGGTCGTGATCGTCTTAAAGTCCGGCGCTGTCCGGGGGGCAAAGACCGGAGCGAGGGGCGCGGCTTGTTGATCGTAAAGCGCTTTAAGGTGCTTGCCCGCCGTGTTTGCCAGCAAGATGGGGAAGTCACTGGTGGAGTGCAGGGCACGTTTGATTATGTCGTTGCGGCTGAAGCCAAATCCTGTTTCGCCAGAGCGTTCCAGCGATGCGCGAGCATGATCGTAAAGGCTGGCACCCTGCCAATGGCGAGAGGTGTGATCGAGCTCAATGGACGGGTTCATGCGGGCCGCAAGCGCCGTGGAAGCTGCCTCGATCTGGGAGCCTGGGCCGTCAGCAAAACCATGACCTGTCACTTGGGCGTTGCCCATGGTATCATTCCTCTCTTGTTCGGTAGCCAAAACGTCCAGCAAAGCCTCACGAAACTGCGCCTCGGTCGAACCACCCTCAATGTGCCGTTTGGCAAAAGCATCGCTTTGTTCATGCTGAAGGCTGAGCGTTCGGATAAGTGAGACACGCCGGTCCTCCGCAGCGGCGATCTGCGCCCGCTGTTCGGCTTCCTCAGCGAGCTGTGCCTGTCGTTCGGCTTCAGCCGCTGCCGTTTCGGCTCGTTCCCGTTTGGCTCTTGACGAAGGAAGACGGTCGAGAATGCTCATTTTTTTACCTTTGTTCTTGGGCTTGTTGCGGGCCTTGCTGCGGGGGTCGGCTGGCACCGGCACGGCGCTGATCTCATGTGGCTGCCAGCGGGTCGCCACAATGGTGGGAGGTCCGCCGTTTTCGCCGTCGATGGTCTGGGTTTCGAGCGTTTTATAGCCCACGGAAATTGGCACCGGGATGCCATCTTGAAGATCTGAAAGAAGCTGGTCGGCCTGTTCCGTCCGGCTCAGTTTGATGGTGGCGGCCAGAGTGTTGCTTTCGAAGCGCACGGAACCAGGCACCACACCACCTAGGCGGTTCGCCATGTCCCAGCTCTTATGTGAGTTGAGAAAAGACAGACCCGCTTCAAGGCGGGTCATGTCCACCGCATCATGGTGACAGGCCAGCACCTCGAGGAACCGGCCATCCCAAGCGGTGTTGCGCTCCACTGGTTCCTCGGTGGCAAAGATCACCTCGAAAGTACGCGCTTCCGCGTCCACTGTCTGGGAGCGAACCTGGGCGGTGTGGGCTTGCCGGTCACGCATGGCCCATCGCCCTTCCGATAGCGTCCGCCGCCGGTCCAGACGCGCGGGCTTCCATATCGTCCGCAATGTCGACCATTGCCGCCGCAAACGACCGCAAGTCTTCCGGCTCAAGAATTGCGTGAATGCAGCGGCCTTGGTGCCGCATCGTCACGCACCCATTGTCGCCGATGAAAATTCCATCCGGTTGTTGGGGGTCAGAAGGTTTCATGCATCCAACTCCCGCTGGGCGGCGGTCAACCGTTCAAGCGATTGCTGAAGTAGTACACGGCCAGAGAAAAGCGCCACGCCTTCCAGCTCATCGGCGATCTTCAAGGCTTCAGACGGGTCTTCCGTCACGCAGAAGGTCCAATCATCATGCTCATTGTCTTTGGGCTGGGCGAACACGTAAACGCCAAACTTCTCGTCGGCGATCAATTTGATGAAGTCAGCCTTCAGATAGCGGGCAATACCCCAAGCCAGCGACCGGGGAAAACCACGGCGGGAGATAGCAGCGGCAATGTCAATCACGGCCGCTTCCTCAAGCGTGAACTCGGTCTGGAATGATTTCTTGTGAGTGGCCCCACTCGGAATGCGGCTGGACCACTCAATCACGGCACGGGCGCTAAGCCCTGTGGATTGCGCAAGATGATCGGTAAGTAACATGTTGTTCCTCGCATCGTTCCAGCGAGCAAACGCATGACGCAGACACTACTGCAAGAGTGAATTTAATCGGCGACCCAAGGTGAACAAACACAACCATAGAAGCACTATTTCAGTATGTTTCGGGTTTTCCACAATTCGGAGTGTTTTCGCCGGTCGAGTGCAGTATCGGCACGGTTTGAGCGTGAGTGATTCTGGGCTTGGGGTTTGTCGGAAACGGGGTTTTGAAATGCTGATACGAAGCCCTTATCAGGGCTGCTCCGTGCCCGCGAGGGTCCGCCCAAGCTGGAAAGAACCTGCATGCCGGGGGTCCCCCCACCCCCTAGCGCCCGTCCGGCCTGGGTGCATCGAAGCTCGACCTATACTCGAGCCAAGCATCCCACAGCGCGTCCAACTCAGCACGCCCTTTGCCCTTGGCCACCAGTTTGCGGAACCGCCGTTGAGCAGCGTTCGGACCGACGATTTCTCTGATTAGCGCCAAGCGCAGAATTGCTTCTTGCCGATCCATATTTTCAGGCTGGCGGGGGAGTGCTGGCTGGTCCAAGTTCAGAGCGACGAGTGCCATCCAGCCATCGATGCTCAACTCACGATCTCCTGCTGTTGTTTCGATCAACTCCGCAGCCGCGTTCATGCGTCACAAGCGGTCGCGCTCAAAAGCGCGTCCGCCTCGTCGGGTTCGATGCCAGAGTTTAGAATTTCCATCTCCATCATCTCGTGATCTGAGATGCCTTCAATCTTACGTCCGGTTTCGATCTCAACACGGTGAGGCCCCGCTGGGGGCGGGGCCGAGCCAGAGTTGCTTCCCGAGTTACTTCTAGAGTTAGTCGTGCAAATTTGACCGGTCAGGACGGTCAAATTTGACTGGTCTGGCGTGCAAATTTGACCGGTCAGGACTTCGCCAGACTGTTCATTTTTGACTGGTCTGTCATCATCCAGACCGTTCATATTTGACCGGTCAGCGATTGCCCGATTTGGAGTGATATCCTTATCGCCCAGCTTCCGGAACCAGTATCGATTGGACCGGCCGGAAGCACCTTTCACCCAGTCGACATAACCCATCCGGCGCAAACATTTCAGACCGCGCCGCAGTGAGGATTCGCTGGTCCCTAATTCGCTTGCGAGCCTATCATGGCCTGGACAACACAACCGAGACTTCGCGTTTCGATGGCTCAGTAAAGCGCAAAGGACGCGGAAATCGCGGTCGCTGAGAGCCGTATCAAATAACGCTCGATCTCGCAGCTCGTGGATGGTGAACGGCTTATCCGCTTCACTCACCGGCGCCAGGCTCGACCTGAGGCGCTTCCAGCGTTGGCTCGGGCAACCCGTCTCCTATACGACTATGCCACCACGCCTCGACTTCGGAACGCTTGTAAACGCGCAACATCCGCGTCACCAGTTTCCGGCTGTAACACGGCGGGAAGTCGCCTTGTTGTCTGAGTTTGTAAAGGCTGGTTCTACCGATCGGCAGGTTCTCGAGAACCATATTGATGGTCCAATATTCCTCGTTTGCAGCATCCGCCATGACAATCTCCTTTGGTCGTTAGCGTGGTTAAGCCGGCCAATATAGCCGGTTCACGAAATCGGTCCTGGATTGCATAATTGCGGTTGTTGAGCGCTCGGACTGTGTGCGCCC
This sequence comes from Pseudomonadota bacterium, assembly GCA_039198355.1. GTDB lineage: Bacteria > Pseudomonadota > Alphaproteobacteria > Rhizobiales > Rhizobiaceae > Pseudahrensia. Next base: position 17,550 of record JBCCTO010000029.1, on the reverse strand, counting down.
TCGAACGAGCTATGCGCAAACAACAAAGGGCGCAAGCGTTAATCAACAAAATAATTCATAAAAAGACAAAATAGGTCAATAACTAACCCAGATTTTATCAGTATTCATCGATGTTGATACAAATTGGGTTAGTATTGAGGTGTTATCCACATGCCGAATTAGGATGCCAGCTTCGCCGATACGCTTCCAAATGACACCACATTGGCCTGTTTTCCGGCCCAGACACGCTCAAGATGGGCTGCCCACAAATCCAGCGCGACCCTCTTTTCGTCTCGATAGGATGATCTGTTGTAGATGCCTGCGACACCGGCTCTATGGCCGGAGATATGGTTCAACACCGCTTCCACCACATGCGGTTGAACACCGAGCTCCACCATCCCCGTGGCGGCTGTTCTCCGCAAATCGTGCGGCACCCACTTCTCTAACCCAAAATAATCTTGGTTCCGCCGGACACTGTTGCTCACCGCAAGGTGCTTGATTGCATCGCCGGTTCGGGCGAATAGCGGCTGATCGGCGGGACAATGCTCCGCCGCGTCAAGATATGGACGCAGCACGATCATAGCCGCTTGTGAGAGAGGCACGATATGGGGAAGCCCGTTCTTTGTGCGCTCTCGAGGTAGATGCCATTCCTGCCTTAGCAGGTCGATCTCGCCCTTGCGCATACCGCTCACTTCGCCATTACGCTGGCCTGTTAGTAGCAACAGGGTGAGAATGGCCCTCACTTCATCGCTCATGGCCGCGCCGTCCAGGCGCGTCCAAACCTGCTCTATTTCCACATTTGTGAGGAAGCGATCTCGAGCGGTCGATTTGACCCTGGGCTTAATGCGACCGGCGGGGCTGATCTCGAGATAACACTCTTCTTCTGCCCAGTTGAATGCCTTCCGAACCACTGCCAACAATTTGGTGGACATCGCGGCAGAACCCGCATCCACCTTTGCATCCAGCACGTCGAGAATGTGCCGCCGCTTCACCTTCTTGATATCCATCTGCCCAAGCATTGGATAGACATCGGCACGGAGGATCCGCTGGTCCTCTTGCCACGTTCGCTTGTTGAGTTTCGCATACCGCTCGATGAATAGTTCCCCGAGCTGTTCTACTGTCATATCAGACGGGCGCCGGTCGGCGGGATCGGCACCGTCAAAGATCCTCGCCATCTCTTTCATAGCACGTTCGCGGGCGGCTGCCAGCGTCACAACCGGAAACCGGCCCATGGTGAACCGGCGCTTCTTTCCATCGTCACGGCGCGTATAGACCAGGTTCCAAGTCTTCACGCCCGTTGGCGTAACACGGCACACCAAACCGTTGACCAGTGCGTCCCAAAAGTCAGTGCGGCTCTTCACCTGGACCGACTCCAGAAATCGGTTAGTAAGGTTCATCTGTCCCATTTGCTCGACATCCTCATTTTTTGAGAGGTTGAAAATCTCGGGGTTCCGTGGGGGTTCCAAATTGCGCGAATTCGGAAAATTCCCAATGAACACCGATGCACTAAAATAATTTCGTAAGCTGTTGCCCTCAATCAGTTTTTGGTGTTCATACAGAAACACCTTCGTTCATGGATTGTGGTCTGACTCAAACTTTTAATGAGGATGTCCACGGTTCGAGTCCGTGAGGGCTCACCACTTTCTCACAATTTGGGCTGCGATCATCATGGTGGTAATTTCGCCGGAACGAGAGCGCACGTCTGAGGACTTCTCATTTTCGGTCCATGCCACCGACGGCGCAGCCCGGCGCGGCGCGCTTTCCATGCCGCGGGGCACCATTCGCACGCCCGCCTATATGCCAGTTGGCACAGCTGGCACGGTGAAAGCCATGTATATGGATCAGGTGCGCGACCTGGGTGCCGATGTGATCTTGGGCAATACATACCACCTTATGCTACGCCCCGGCGCAGAGCGAGTGACCAAGCTGGGCGGCTTGCATGATTTTGCCCGTTGGCCCCACCCGATCCTAACCGATTCTGGCGGGTTTCAGGTCATGTCCCTCTCTGCTTTGCGCAAGATGAGCGAGAAGGGCGTGACCTTCAAAAGCCATATCGACGGCGCGAAATTTGAAATGTCGCCGGAGCGGTCCATCGAAATCCAGGCGCTGCTGGACAGTGACATCCAAATGCAGTTGGACGAATGCATCGCCCTTCCCGCCCCCCGCGATGAACAAAAGCGTGCCATGGAGCTGTCCCTGCGCTGGGCGGAACGCTGCAAAAGCGCGTTTCAAACCCAGAGCGACCACCATGCCCGCGCGCTGTTCGGCATTGTGCAAGGGGGTGACCAGATTGATCTTCGTGTCGAATCTGCGAAGGCGCTAGAAGCCATGGACTTGAAGGGATATTCCATCGGTGGCCTGGCTGTGGGGGAGCCTCAAGATGTCATGCTCGACATGCTTGCCGCCACCTGCCCCGAACTGCCGCAAGAAAAGCCCCGCTATCTCATGGGTGTAGGCACGCCCGATGACATGCTCAAATCCATCGCAAGGGGGGTGGACATGTTCGATTGCGTCATGCCCACCCGTGCGGGCCGCCATGGGCAAGCCTTCACCCGCTTTGGCAAAATCAACCTGCGCAACGCGCGCCACGCGGAAGACCATCGCCCGCTGGACGAAACCTCCACCTGCCCCGCCGCGCGAGACTACAGCCGTGCCTATATCCACCATTTGGTGCGCGCCAACGAAGCGCTGGGCGGCATGTTGCTCACTTGGGTGAACCTCGCCTATTACCAAGACCTGATGGATGGCGCACGCATGGCCATCGAGGCTGGGCGATATCCAGATTACATGGCAGACACTACGGCTGGATGGGAGCGCGGTGATCTAGCCGCGCTCTAGCCATGCGCATCTCCCATACAGCTTGAATACCAGCTCCAACATGAAAAAAGCCGCGCTGAGCAAGACCAACGCGGCTTTTTACCTTAATGGACGAGATCAGCTCTAACTGATCCAGCCCCAGCCTCCGTAGCCGCCAAGCCATTCGGACTCGGTGTTGATATTGAACGTGGCGAAGGCACCGAAGTCCTCATACCAGCCATAGTACCATCCGACATTCCAGCCCATGGCCCACGCGCCCATCGCATCGAGATACCAGCCCATGTTCCAGCCCACGGACCAACCAAAGTCGAAGTGCCAGCCTGTGCTGACGCTTGTGAGTTCCGACCCACGAATCGAAATTCCCCCTTGGTAACCCCAACCGCCGTTGGTTTGACCGATGCCAACACCAAGGCCGGTATTGCTCCACCCGTAGTAGCTATTGGGGCTCCAACCCCAGCCACCAGCGCCAGTGCCATCAGCGAACATGAGATCGCCCAGTTGAGCGTGGTAGGTCGTATAGCTCACCTCACCCCAGCCGTAGTACCAGCCGGACTCATAGTACCAACCGTTGGTCCAGCCCACATTCCAGCCAAGGGTCCATGCGCCGTCGTCGAGATACCACCCCACGTTCCAGCCCACATGCCAGCCACTTTCCAGGTGCCAGCCATTGTACCAGCCGACGGCAAAAGTGCTCATCTCCATTTCGATGACTTCGACGTCGTAATACCAGCCGACAAAAACACCCTGGTCATAGGGGTCGTTCACACTGCCTTGATCGACATACTGTTCCGGCTCGGCCTCGTTGTTAGATCTATTCTGTTCATTTTCACCGAACAGATAGGCCGTGATATAAAATGTGTCGCCCAAATAACTGTCTGAAAGAGAAATAGTGCCGGAATAAGTACCGCTTTCCCCGGCCTCAACCTCACCAAAGTTGTTAGAGTTGCTCCTATTGCTTCCAAAGGTCCCATCGCCAACTCTCACACCGGCGCTTCCCACAATGGCAACATTCCCGATATTGGTGTAATCTATTGTGTAGCCAATTTCCCCATCGCTCTCGAAATTTGAATAGTCATAAACGACACTATCCAGCTGCAGATCACCGTAAAGCGCGGGATTGTTGTTGATGGTAAACTGCACACCTTCAGAGGCATTATTGGTCTCATCGCTCTCCATGATTTTATTTTCGCCGTCTACCACAGCAAAGAGGTAGTAATCGCCCTGCACAATGGCCTCGCTGGGGCGAATGGTGAAGCTGTCGCTTCGCGTGTTACCGGCGGATATGGGACTGAGATACTCTTCAGAAACAAGCGTATCGCCGGCATCAAGAACATCGTCCTCCGATACATAGTAAAATGTGCGGGTGTCGGTGGCAGGGTCATCGCCACTATTGAGAACGTTAATCTCAAATCTCAATTCACCGCCACCGGCAAATGTGGTAGTCCAGTTGGAGCTAATACTTATATTAGTAATGCTTAGGTCAACAGCCATGGCTGATCCCTCCCCAAGTGATGACGCAGGGCCGATTGTGGCCGCAAGTGCGCCAAGTTGAATTTCAACCCGATGATGAATTATGCCCCAGCTCCATCACCCAAGCTGGTTAAATCGACTGGATACCGCCCCCACAGCCGCCAGTCTGGTCAGATACGCCCGCAAACCAAGAAAACATGCGGGCCTCGTGACCCTAACCCAAAGGGAACAAAAGGCAATGCGATATGGGGCATTTCATTGAAATTTCAGCATTTTTCAAAGTCAGACACCCACGCCCTAGACGCTTAAATGCCAAAGGCGGGCAAACAGCACATATTCTGTGAGGCAGGCATTGACCGTGTTGCGGAGATAAGTCTTTGCTGCCGACCGCTCTCAACTTCCATTAAGCCTGCTTTATGACCGACCTCACCACGCTCCTCACCTTCATCGCCGCCAGTGTGGCGATTCTCGTTGTACCCGGGCCCACCGTCACACTCATCGTGGCTAACAGCCTGCGCTTTGGCACCAAAGCGGGGCTGTTCAATATCGCCGGCACGCAGTTTGGCATCACGCTGATGATCGTGGTCTTGGCCCTTGGCTTTGAAGCCGTAGCCACTTTCCTGGCAGAGATATTCGAGTGGCTGCGCCTCGTCGGTGCCGCATACCTCATCTGGCTTGGCTATAAGCTGCTCAAGTCTGATGGCACGATGGGCGCCCATGACGGCCCCGTCAAAACCCGTTCAAACCGGGGCTTTTTCATGCAGGGGTTTGGGGTCATCATTTCGAACCCTAAAATGCTGTTCTTCTTCGGCGCGTTTTTGCCCCAGTTCATCGATCCTGCTGGCAGCGCTGCATTGCAAACCCTGTTCTTCGGCTTTCTCTTCATGGCGCTGGCCACAGTGCTGGATGGCGCCTACGCCGTCGCCGCAGGCCGCGCAGGTGGCTTACTGACCCGTCGCAATGTGCGGGCTGTGGAAGTGGGAGGCGGCAGCCTGTTGGTGGGGGGCGGCCTGTGGATGGCCCTTTCACGAAATTAGAACCCAGAGCATTCGGTGAAGAGTTGCGGTGAGCGGCCAAGCCGATTATGCCCCTGCCATGGAAAAGCGTGCCTTTTATCCCGGTTCTTTTGACCCGTTCACCAACGGGCATTTGGACATTCTTTTGCAAACACTGGGCTTTGCAGACCATGTGGTGGCCGCTGTGGGTGTTCACTCCGCTAAAGCTGGCCTTTTTACGTTTGAGCAGCGCAAAGCGCTGATCGAAAAAGTCTTGCCAGAGGGACTGCGTGAGCGGGTTTCCGTTGTCTCTTTCAACAACCTCACCATTGAAGCCGCCCGTGCCAACACCTGCACCATGATGGTGCGGGGCCTGCGCGATAGCAGTGATTTGGACTATGAAATGCAACTGGCGGGCATGAACAGCGCCATGGATGGGGGTTTGCAAACCATCTTTCTGCCCGCCTCCGTGGACACGCGACCAATCACCGCCACACTCGTGCGCCAAATTGCGGCTATGGGGGGTGATGTTGCGCCCTTCGTACCGGAAGCGGTGGCCGAAGCCCTCACTGAAAAGCACCAATAGAAACCCAGTTTTGGAAGAAACGATGCGCCTTTTAAGAACCCTTGCCCTTGCCACAACCCTTGCTGTTGCTGCCACCACTGCCTGGGCCGAAGACAAAGCCAATATTCTGCTCATGGACACAAAAGATGGGCAGATCACCATCGAACTGAACACAAAGGGCGCGCCAAACCACGCCCAGCGCCTCAAGCGCTTGGCCAATGAAGGGTTTTACGATGGCTTGAACTTCCACCGCGTCATCCCCGGTTTCATGGCCCAGACGGGTGACCCCAATGGCAACGGCACTGGCGGCTCCAGCCTGCCGGACTTGAAGGCAGAGTTCACCGACACCCCCTTCCAGCGCGGTACCGTGGGTATGGCGCGAGCGCAAAACCCAAACAGCGCCAACAGCCAATTTTTCATCATGTTCGCCCCAGCACCACACCTGAACGGCCAATACACCGTCGTTGGCCAAGTCACAGACGGTATGGAAGTTGTGGATGCGATCAAAAAGGGCAGCCGCGCCGCCAACGGTGCCATATCCGGTGAGCCGGACAAAATTGTCAAAATGCGCACTGCCGATCAATAGCGCCCCATTCATTGCCTGAAGGAAAAGCCCATGGCCGACTATAAAGACCCCGAAAATACCCTGCTGATGGAAACGTCCAAAGGCACGGTTGTCATCGAATGCATGCCTGACAAAGCCCCAGGCCACGTCAAGCACATCAAAGAGCTGGCCCGTGAAGGCTTCTATGACGGTGTTGTTTTCCACCGTGTCATCGACGGTTTCATGGCTCAGGGCGGTGACCCCACGGGCACGGGCACAGGCGGCTCCGACAAGCCCAACCTGAAGGCCGAGTTTAACGATGTGGAGCACGTGCGTGGCGTGTGTTCCATGGCCCGTTCCGCCAACCCGGATAGTGCCAACAGCCAGTTTTTTATCTGCTTTGACGATGCCCGTTTCCTGGACCGCCAATACACGGCCTGGGGCAAAGTGCTGGAAGGCATGGAGAATGTGGACAAGTTTGAGCGGGGCGAGCCTGTGCGCAACCCCGACAAAATCATCTCCATGAAGGTCGCCGCCGACGCATAGGTTAGGCCAAACAGATCTAAAAAGGCGGGCTCTTCCACCCAAGAGCCCGCCTTTTTTGTGAGGTAAGAAAGCCATGAAAGTCGATGAATTCGATTTTGAGTTGCCGGAAGAACGCATCGCATTGCGTCCCGTCTCCCCCCGCCACAGCGCCAAACTGCTGCATGTGAATGGCCCGGGCGGTGCCCTGGAGGACCGAACGGTTCTGGACCTGCCCAACCTTCTGCAACCCGGCGATGCCCTCGTCTTCAACGATACCCGCGTCATCCCCGCCCAACTGGAAGGTACGCGCAGCCGGGGTGATGCATTAGCCAAAATCGGCGTCACGCTGCACATGCGAACCGCGCCGGACACCTGGAAAGCCTTTGTGCGCGGTGCCAAAAAGCTGAAAATGGGCGAGGCGGTGGTTTTCAGTAACGATTTGAACGGCAGCGTTTTGGACAAGGCCGACGGCGGTGAAATCACCTTTCAATTCAATCGTAGCGGCTCTGATCTGGATGCGGCACTCGTTCAATGTGGCCACATCCCCCTGCCCCCCTACATTGCGCTCAAACGGGGGGAAGATGAACGGGACAGGACGGATTATCAAACCATCTATGCCCGCGAAGACGGTGCCGTGGCCGCCGCTACAGCCGGGCTTCATTTTACCGATGAACTTTTTGCCGCCTTAGACGCGCGCGACATCCAACGCCATTTTGTGACCCTCCACGTGGGCGCTGGCACGTTTTTGCCCGTGAAGGCGGATGACACAGACGACCATAAAATGCACGAAGAGCGCGGCTCCATATCCGAAGAAACGGCAAAAGCACTCAATCAAGTGCGCGCAAATGGAGGAAGGATCATCGCCGTGGGCACCACCTCCCTGCGTCTGCTGGAAAGCGCCGTGGCTGATAATGGGACGTTTTCAAATTGGGAAGGCGGCACTGAAATTTTCATCACGCCCGGCTACCGGTTCAAAGCCATAGACGCGCTGATGACCAATTTTCACCTGCCGCGCTCCACCCTTTTCATGCTGGTCAGCGCCTTGGCCGGAACAGTGCAGATGAAAGCGGCCTACGCCCACGCCATTGAAAACAAATACCGCTTTTACAGCTACGGCGACTCATCCCTGCTTTGGCCAGGCTAGCGCTTCGCCCTCTTTCGCACTGCGGCAAACTTTTTGTCACATTGTGCCGTAGCTCTCCTATCATGCCTCATTGGCACAAGCCGCAGCCTGCGGTTGCAGAAAAGGAGACGATCATGGCGCTCAAACCCCTCTTTGCCACCGCGCTGTTGGCCACCAGCATTCTCTTCACGCCATCTATGGCCTCCGCGCAAGATGTGCCCGCAGCAAAATTGCAGCAATTGCAGATGGTCATTGATAATCAAATCACCGCCTTTCGCACGCAAAAGCATGATCAGGCTTTCAGCTATGCCGCCCCCCGCTTGCAACGGATTTTCGGCTCCACCGAACGCTTCATCGGCATGGTGAAAAACGGTTATGGAGCCATTTACGGGGCCCGCAATTGGAATTTCGGCCGTTCCCGCCAAAACGGGTCCAGCGAAGTGTGGCAGGAAGTGCGCCTCACCGGCCCCCAGGGCCGCGACTGGGTAGCCCTCTACACCATGCGCCAAATGCCGGACGGGACCTGGCGGATCGCAGGGGTTCAGATAAAAAAGGCTGAGGAATTGTCCACCTAACTTAGCGCTACCAATCTACGCTTTCGCACAACCCAGCGGGGCAATGCGTTTCCATTTCCCAAGCGTTTGCCCGATGGTCGTTCGATCCTTATAGCTGCACCCGAGCGTTCAATTTACGACATGCTGCGCCCGTGTAAGGCGGGCAGAGCATCAAATCGTGTCTATTCCATTAGACTTTTGGGTCAATTGACCCGCACCTGCTGTTGCTGAAATGAAAGATGACTTTTATAGTCAGCTAAATTTCAAAGGCCGAGTTCCTCCCCGCTCGGTCGCAAAGCAGGATTGGTCACACCATGAATTGGCAAGATTTCGACGGCATCGCGAACAAACGCGGTGACGGCTTTACCGACAAAATGCGCGCCCTTTTGCAAAAAGAACGGGAACGCAAAATTGCTCACGCCGAACAGCAAAAGAACGTCACGCCCCTGCCCGGTCTTGTTGACACCGTCGCTGGCTCTGCGCCAAACTGCCGCATAGAGGATGCTGATTTGACGAATGTGGTGCAACTCCGCTTCGGCAAAGGCCGGGAGGGAAAGAAAACAGCATGAGCAACATGCGGGTTGCGCACGTCGAGCGGGTGTTGACGCATGCGTCATCACCCTCTGCCGTGTCTGCCCTTGCCGCCTCTTGGCGGCGCTCTCTTACAAAATATTGCCTCCACCCGGCGCAGCGCCAAAATCAGGAGCGCTTAGACAGTCACGTCTTCAACCGCGAGCGGGATAAAAATTCCCTTCTTCTGAAAGCGGCTGAAAGCCCTTTGGATGGTCTTTACAAACTCGTGGGAAGCTCCGGATGCGGTGTATTTCTCACCGATGCTGAAGGAACAGTATTGGAGACCCGCTACGCCACCTCAGATGCGACCATGTTTGAGCATTGCAACCTTTCCACAGGAGCCAATTGGAGCGAGGCCACCGAAGGCACAAATGGCATCGGCACCTGTTTGGTGGAACAACGGCCGGTTATCATTCACCGAGACCAGCACTTTTTCGCCTGCCACACGGCCATGAGTTGCATTGATGCGCCCATTTTTGATTCTTCAGGCAGGCTTGCCGGAGCGCTAGACGTTTCCACAGCGCGGCTGGACCATGATGCCCGCATGAACGATTTGTTGTGCGCTTCCGTTGCTCAAACGGCAAAGCAGATCGAAACGGAATTGTTTAGAACCGCCTTTGCAAAGAACCGAATTTTGTTGCCGGAGACACCCGGCAACGAGACCAGCGCCCTTTACGCCGTTGATGAGGATGATCTTGTCGTTGGCGCAACGCGGGCGGCCCGTCGCCTGGCCAACCTTCCCCAAGAGGGAGATTTCGACCCCATACCCTATGGGGATCTATTCCATCCCCACTCAAATGAAACCAGCTTGCGCGGTTTTGAGCGGGGCGAAAAAGCGGCCATCAAACGCGCCTTAAGCAGAACCAATGGCAATGTATCCAAGGCTGCGCGGCAGTTGGGCATTGGAAGAGCCACCCTTTACCGCCGCATTGGAAAGCTGGGCCTATCCACGGCATGAAACTGTCCACGGCATGAAAACTGTCTCACTCGTGAGACAGTATCCCTAACGGCCCTTTGCCACACCCTCCCCTTTTTTACCTCTCCCCTTAGGTTGCCAAGACCGGCCCTTAGGCGGGCCTGGACATGTTCAAACGAATGGAGGAGAGCCATGAACATCATGACCGAAGTGAAAGTGGACGTAACGTGCCCTTTCAAAAGCCTTTATAACAATTTTATTGGCGGCAAATTCGTCGCGCCCGTCAACGGCAAGTATTTTGACAACACAACGCCCCTCACCGGCGCCGTGATGAACCAAATTGCCCGTTCCGATGAAGCGGATATCAATCTGGCGCTGGACGCTGCCCATGCAGCAAAGGACGCCTGGGCCCGCACGTCGGTGACCGAGCGCTCCAACATGCTGCTCAAAATTGCTGACATTCTGGAAGACAATCTGGAATTGCTGGCCACCTGCGAGACCTGGGACAATGGTAAAGCGATCCGCGAAACCAAGGCCGCCGATCTGCCGCTGGCTGTAGACCATTTCCGGTATTTTGCATCCTGCGTGCGCTCGCAAGAGGGCACAATGGGGGAAATTGATGACGATACCGTCGCCTATCACTTCCATGAGCCGCTGGGTGTCGTGGGCCAGATCATTCCGTGGAACTTCCCACTGCTGATGGCTGCATGGAAATTGGCCCCTGCCCTCGCCGCCGGCAATTGCGTGGTCATCAAGCCAGCAGAACAAACGCCGGCAACCATCATGGTGTTTGCCGAACTGATCGCGGACGTATTGCCCGCCGGTGTCTTGAACATCGTCAACGGGTTTGGCCTGGAAGCGGGTAAGCCACTGGCCACCAGCAACCGCATCGCCAAAATCGCCTTCACCGGCGAAACCACCACCGGCCGCATGATTATGCAATACGCCACGGAAAATCTCATTCCGGTAACGCTGGAACTGGGCGGCAAGTCGCCAAACGTATTCCACAAAGACGTGGCGCTGGAGGATGATGCTTTCTTCGACAAAGCCATTGAAGGCTTCGTCATGTTTGCCCTGAACCAGGGTGAAGTGTGCACATGCCCCAGCCGCGCACTGATCCATGAAGACATTTACGACCAGTTCATGGAACGCGCCATTGAGCGCACCAACGCCATCATCATGGGCGACCCCCGTGCAGACACAACGATGATGGGCGCACAGGCCTCGTCGGAACAGCATGAGAAAATCATGAGCTATTTCGATATTGGGCGTCAGGAAGGCGCGGAAGTGCTCACCGGCGGTGCTGCCGCTGATCTGGGCGGTGAACTGGCCTCCGGCTATTACATCCAGCCCACCATCTTGAAGGGGCACAATAAGATGCGCGTGTTCCAAGAGGAAATCTTCGGGCCCGTTGTCTCCGTCACCACCTTTAAGGACGATGATGAAGCGCTTGAGATCGCCAATGACACGCTCTACGGCCTCGGCGCAGGTGTGTGGTCCCGCGATGTGAACAAGTGCTACCGTTTCGGCCGCGCCATCCAAGCCGGTCGCGTGTGGACCAATTGCTATCACGCCTATCCCGCCCACGCGGCCTTTGGCGGATACAAACAGTCCGGCATTGGGCGGGAGACCCACAAAATGATGCTGGACCACTACCAGCAAACCAAAAACATGCTGGTGAGCTACAGCCCCAACAAGCTGGGCTTCTTTTAAGCCTCAAGCAGAGTTACGATGGCGGGGTCGAAAGACCCCGCTGTCATTTTTTGGGAGGCCATCCATGTCAGAACAAGCGATTAGCTGTGCCACCGACGACGCGCCCGTCCCCGGCACCGATCAGGCAGTGCGCGTGACTGCCACGCAAGCCGCGCGGGACTTCATTGAAGAGATCAAGGCCGACCACGGCGACATCATGTTCCACCAGTCCGGCGGCTGCTGCGACGGCTCCTCGCCCATGTGCTATGCAAAGGGCGAATTCCACCTGGGTTCCGGCGATGTGTGCCTGGGAGATATCGACGGCACAGAGGTATGGATTTCCGGCCCCCAATTTGAAGCCTGGAAGCACACCCAACTCATTCTCGACGTGGTGCCCGGCAGGGGCGGCATGTTCAGCCTGGATAACGGGCGCGAGAAGCGGTTTCTGACGAGATCACGGCTTTTCACAGAGGAAGAAAAACAGGCGCTGGACATTCATTAGATGATGTCACCCTTCGCTTGAAACGCTCTACTGGCGAAGAGCCACCCGGCAAGAGTTTGCCGCGCCCTCTCCCGTTGGATTTGAGCAGCGAAGACCGACAGCGTAAGCGCAAAAAACCGAGAGCGATCCCATCGCAGATGGACGCGCTCTGGCAGCCCTTAGTCCTCTTCCTCCTCCGTTTCACTCACCCGTTCCACGGAAACAACACTCTCGCCCTCCGCCGTGCGAAACACGCGCACACCCTTGCTGGCGCGGCTGGCGAAGCGGATGTTGTCTACGGGGACACGGATCAACTGACCGGCATTGGAGACCAACATGATCTGGTCGCTGTCTTCCACGGGGAAGGCGGAAACCAAGCGGCCGATCTCGTCGGTCTTAGAGAGATCGCTGGCCTTCAGCCCCTTGCCGCCGCGGCCAGAGACCCGGAATTCATAGCTGGAGGAGCGTTTGCCGAAACCTTGGTCTGTCAGCGTCAGGATAAATTGCTCGGCAGCGCCCATGGCGGCATAGCGTTCCGTATCCAGCGAAACATTATCGCCAACGGCCTCCTCTTCGTCATCGGCGGGCGCATCAGCATCGTCCGCCAATTCTGCACCAAGGGCACGGCGGGCGGCGGCGGCCTGTTTGAGATAGGCGGACCGTTCTTCTGCTGTAGCTTCAAACCCGTGAACGATGGCCATGGATATCACCTCTTCGCCATCCGCCATTTTGATGCCCCGCACACCAACAGAGTTACGGCTGTTGAACACGCGCACATCATCCACCTTGAAGCGGATGGAATAGCCGCCTGAAGATGTGAGCAGTACATCGTCGCTGGCTTGGCAGGTTTCCACACCAACAATGCCGTCATCATCATCCAGCTTCATGGCGATCTTGCCGTTGCGGTTCACCTGCACGAAATCGGAGAGCTTATTGCGCCGCACAGTGCCCTTTTTGGTGGCAAACATCACGTCCAGCGTGTCCCAGCTGTCCTCGTCCTCCGGCAGCGGCATGATGGTGGTGATCGTCTCCCCTGCTTCCAGCGGCAGCAGGTTCACCAGCGCCTTGCCCCGGCTTTGGGGCTGCGCCAAAGGCAGTTTCCAGACTTTCAGTTTATATGCGATGCCGCGAGAGGAAAAGAACACCACGGGCGTATGAGTGTTCACCACGAACAGGCGCGTGACGAAATCCTCGTCCTTCGTGGCCATGCCAGACCGGCCCTTGCCGCCACGGCGCTGGGCGCGATAGGTAGCCAGCGGCACACGCTTGATATAGCCGCCATGGCTCACCGTAACCACCATGTCTTCGCGGGCGATCAGGTCTTCATCGTCGTGCTCATAGCCCGCGTCGATGATCTCCGTGCGGCGCGGCGTGGCGAATTCCTCTTTCACCTCAGCCAGTTCTTCTTTGACGATGGTCAGCACCCGCGCGCGGGACGACAGAATATCCAGATAGTCCTTGATCTCTTCACCAATGGCGTTGAGTTCATCAGCAATCTCATCACGGCCCAGCGCGGTAAGGCGCTGTAGCCGTAGGTCCAAACTTGCGCGCGCCTGTTCTTCGGAAAGATTATAGGTGCCATCGTCGTTCAGGCGGTGGCGCGGATCGTCTATCAATTGAATGAGCGGTGCCACGTCTTTGGCTGGCCAGCGCCGCTCCATCAACCCAGCCCGGGCTGTCGCCGGGTCGGGGGCATTTCGGATCAGCGCAATCACTTCGTCAATATTAGCCACTGCAATGGCCAGACCCACCAAGACGTGGGCCCGGTTGCGGGCTTTATTCAGCAAGAATTTCGTGCGTCGCGTCACCACTTCCTCACGGAAGCTGATAAACGCCTTGAGCATGTCGATGAGCGTCAGCTGTTCCGGCTTACCGCCATTCAGCGCGACAAGATTGCAGCCGAAAGACGTCTGCAAATTGGTGTAGCGATAGAGCTGGTTCAGCACCACGTCCGCCACCGCATCCCGCTTTAAATCGATGGCCACGCGATAGCCATGGCGGTCGCTTTCGTCCCGCACCGCGGCAATGCCCTCAATGCGCTTTTCACGCACCAATTCGCCAATCTTCTCCACCATGGCGGCCTTGTTGACCTGATAGGGAATCTCGGAAATGGCGATGGTCTGCCGGTCGCCGCGCCCCTCTTCAATTTCCGTGCGCCCCCGGGTCATGATACTGCCCCGCCCGGTCTCATAGGCCGCCTTGATGCCCGCTCGGCCCAAAATCAGCCCCCCCGTGGGGAAGTCCGGCCCAGGAATAATATCCATCAATTCGATCAACGGCATACCAGGCTGATCGATCAAGGCTAAGCACCCATCAATCACCTCGCCCAGATTGTGAGGCGGAATGTTGGTGGCCATGCCCACCGCAATACCGCCAGCGCCGTTGACCAATAGGTTGGGGAAGCGCGCGGGCAGCACCATGGGCTCCCGCTCACGGCCATCATAATTGGCCTGAAAATCCACCGTCTCCTTGTCGATGTCGCCCAACATCATGTTGGACACTTTCTCCAACCGACATTCGGTATAGCGGAAAGCCGCCGCCTTATCGCCATCCACAGAGCCAAAATTGCCCTGCCCGTCGATCAGCGGCACGCGCATGGCAAAATCCTGCGTCATGCGCACGAGGGCGTCATAAATGGAAGCATCCCCGTGGGGGTGGTACTTACCGATGACTTCCCCCACCACACCGGCGGATTTACGATAGCCCTTGGAACTGTCCAGCCCCATTTCGTGCATGGCGTAGAGAATACGACGGTGCACAGGCTTCAGCCCGTCCCGCACATCCGGCAACGCGCGGGAGACGATCACGCTCATGGCGTAATCAAGATAGGAGCGCCGCATTTCCTCCACGATGGAAACCGGCTCGTGCTCGGAAGGCGTCAGCGCACCGCCATCACCATTGCCATTATCGCCATTGCCGCCATCGCTACTGGCTTCGCCACCACCTTGGTCGTCGCCGGTATTTTGGTCGGTCTTATCAACCCCACTACCATCGCCCTGCGTCTCAGGCGTGTTCGGGTCTTCAGCTGGGGTTTCTTCTTCGGACAATATTTAACCCTTGGCGTTGTTAGAATCGCTCAAAATCAAGTGCCATAAGCTACCCCATCGGGCCCCTAAAGCCAAATAAGTGCCCATGACGCAATTCAACAAAACGCAAATAAATTCAGATGGATAAAAGCGTCGTTTGACTCAATTTGTTCTGTGGATACACCTCACATTCAGCCTGCTCACCGCGCGGCTGGTCAAGCGATGGACGGCCCCTTAAGAGTATTTATTCAACTCTCTCAGCCAAGGCCCGCAGCATGACCACTGACGCAATGCTCAATGCCTTTGCCACATTCTTTGTGACCATCGACCCGCCCGGTCAGATCGCCATTTTCCTCGCCCTCACCGCTGGCATGTCCAGCGCTGAGCGCAAACAAGTTGCGTTACGCGGTACGCTCATCGGCCTCGCCATCATTTTGGGCTTCATGCTGGTGGGCGGTGCGCTTTTGGACCTGCTGGGCATATCCATGCCCGCCTTCCGCGTGGCGGGTGGGCTTTTGCTTTTCTACACGGCCTTTGAAATGGTATTTGAAAAGCGCAAGGAGCGCAAAGAGGAGACGGCGAAACGGGCACTCTCCAAGTCTGAAATTCAATCCCTCGCCGTTTTCCCCCTCGCAATCCCGTTGATCGCAGGCCCGGGAGCCATCTCAGCCGCTATCCTTCTGGCCAATGACTTTCCGTGGCCCTATGAGCGCATCGTTCTCATCGCCATTTTGCTGCTGGTGGGGCTGATGCTGTATATCGGTCTTTGGCTGGCCGACAGGCTCAACAAATACATGGGCGAGACAGGCCAGATCGTCCTCACCCGCCTGCTCGGCATTATCCTCGCCGCCCTCTCCATCCAATTCATCGCCGATGGCGTGTTGACCATGGCGCAGGGCTAAACCTCACTTCATGAGTTTCACCACCACAGGCTTCCCCAAACCGTGCACGCTATCACGCCCGCGAACGGTCACCTCGCTCACCCCTTCCGGAATCACAATGCCAGTTTTGGAGCGCGTGAAAGGCTGTTCCTCCACATGCGGGTGCAGCAGAACCCGTGTGCCAGCCACGGTGCCATCGGGCAGGACCACTTCCCATGCGTCCGCATAGTGATCCCAGCCCGTATCGCCGTGGGAGAGCGTGACGCGAAAATTATAGGTGCCGTCAGCCTGCTGCTTAAACGTCACCTTTTCCACCGTCACTTCCCCGGCAATTGCAGGAGACGCAAGGGCTATAAACGGAAGTAGAGCGAAGCGGGCTAAGGTCATGGGTGTGGTCTCGGCGGATTTTCGGATCGGCTTGACCCTATCACAACACCCTCCCCTTGCCGCTCAAATCAATGTGTCCGCCCTGTGCAGCATAATTGTGGAACATAGGAGTGCACCACAAGGATGTGCCTAATGACACGATGGAATTCGAATAAGCGAACTACCCTTCAAACAAGCGCAGGAAACAGGTCCGGCGCTGTTTAATGAAGGGTTAGCCATATGAAGAATCTCGCTAAGACAATCTCCGCCACACTGATTACCGCCACAGTCTTTTCCATGCCGCCCGCCCATGCCAGCGATGGCTTTCACACCCAAGTGGGGGAGAGCCTGAACTTTGCCCAGTCCAATTGCGGAAAAATGTATCGCCGCGCCAAGCGCATCGCACGGGACCAAGCACAACGCCATTGCAGGCGCTCCCACGGCTCCGGCGGCCGCGCCATCCGCAACACATCGTGGCAAAAAGGCGTGTGCGACCGCCCTGCGGGCAAAGCCACAGGCACGTTCTATTATTCTTGTCGTTAGGGCATCTCGCATTCTATACAAAACAGTGATGCATCAAAAAATGCGTTCGAAAACAGCACCTTGATGTTTGAGAGACAGCAATTTTTGATTCAGGTTGAATGCGCAGTGCTCTAAGAGCAAAAACAAGAAAGGCCGCTCCATCGGAGCGGCCTCTCGGGTCTCATATTGGTGAGGTGAAAGCGGCGAAGAGCCGCTCGGCAATCGTTTGCCGCACTCCGCTGTCCGACAGGGGCGTGGCGAAGGCCCATAGGCCGACAGCGTGAGCGCAAACAAAGGCTAGAGAGTTTCCATCGCAAATGGAAATGCTCTAGCGGGAGTAGAATTCCACCGTCAAGTTAGGTTCCATCATCACCGGATAAGGCACGTCCGAAAATGCGGGAACATTCACCAGCGATGCGGTCATTTTGCTGTGGTCTGCGGAAATGTACTCGGGCACATCGCGCTCAGCCAGCTGAACAGACTCCAACACGATCGCCAGCTGCTTGGATTTCTCGCGAATT